>NZ_QLLC01000002.1 GCF_003350205.1 Brevundimonas bullata
CCTTTCAAGGGCCGGACTCTAGCTCCGCGTGGAGGAAATTCTCAGGGGCACGTCAAAGCGCGCACGCTTCTCGGAAAGTCTTGCGCCGGAGTTCGCTCAAGCGAACTGGCGCTGCACTGTGACGGAGGCCTCATGGGACTGGAGTTCGCTCGAGCGAACTGACGGAGGTGCCTTCACCGTGGAGGGTCCGTTTTGAATACTAATAGATCGTGTTGTTTCCCGGTGCCCGTTATGAGGGTGTCGTAGTTTGGGTTGCTATACCTATATACTTATAGCACTCTGTAAAATTTGAGTTTAATAGTTGCTGATTCAGAATCTGGTGACTAACTATGAGCGCAGGTTTTTGATCTGTATGGTGTTCAGGATGACTCGTCGGCAGAATATGGTACGAAAGGCGGATCTCCGTCGCGTTCTCGATACATTCCAAGAGCGAGGCGTATCCTTTCGTTCTCTAGACATTCTCCCATCGGGCGAGGTCCGCTTAACTCTGGCGTTGCCAGGGCAGCCGACGTCGGGAGAATATTCTGATGAAGTTAGATCCTGGGACAAGGCGCTGAGTTGAATGTTTCTCAGCTTCCGCACCAATTTCTAGAGGTGACGATGAATGCCTGTCATCAAGCGCCCCCAAGGTAGAAAACTGAGCGCGAGGGACTTTAAGGCCCTCGGTTATCCCTACCTGAATGTCTTTAAAGATCGACACGGCAAGCTTCGCTACCGATATCGACAGAAAGGTCGAGCGTCTGTTTACCTACATGGCGCGTTTGGCTCTCCAGAATTCCGTGCGGCTTACGATGCTGCCTGCGCAGGCCAGACAAGTGCGATCATTCCAGGTTCCGACCGCACGGTTCCAGGCACCATCAATGCCTTGGCGGTAGCGATCTACGGTTCGGCAGAGTGGAGGCAACTTAGAAAGCCTACTCAAGCTACATATCGCGGCATCATCGAGCGGTTGCGGACAGAGTATGGCGGGCAGCCTGTGCGGGGACTGCAGACGCAGCACATCCTCAAAATGCGGGACCGCAAGGCCGGCTATCCAACGGCGGCCAATAACTTGGTCAAGATCGTGCGTTGGATGCTGGCCTTCGCAGTTGCCCGACAATGGCGGGTCGACAACCCAGCCACCGGCATCAGCCCGTTAAAGATCCCTTCTGGCGGCTTCCCCGTGTGGAATGAGGCGGACATCGCGAAATTTGAGGCGCACTGGCCTGTGGGTTCCCGTGAGCGCTTGGCATTTGATCTCCTGCTCTACACCGCTCAGCGGTCAGGCGACGTGCGTCAGATGGGCCGCCAGCACGTCCAAGGTCACGCCATTCTCGTGCAGCAGGAGAAAACCGAGGCCTGCCTAGAGATTCCGATCCATCCACGCCTCAAGGCGTCGCTCGAAACCGTTCCGGCTGGTCAGATGCTCTTTCTGGTCACGCAATCGCGCGTCGGCTTTACGGCGGGCGGCTTCGGCAACTGGTTCAGAGGGGCGTGCAGGCAAGCCGGGGTACCGGATCGTTCCGCGCATGGCTTACGGAAGTCGGCTGCGACGCGCTTGGCGGACGCGGGCTGCACCGAGGCGCAGATTAAGGCCGTGACGGGCCACCAGACCTCAAAGGAGGTCGAACGGTACACGAAGGCGCGGGATCAGCGGCTGTTGGCGCAGGACGCTTTCGCCATGATCGGCGGCACGCAACGCGAACAAACTTTGGCTAACCCGGCAGGGAAGTTAGCCAAATCGAGCGCTAACTAACTGAAAATAAAGGAAATTGCGATGGTGGTGGCGGACAGAGAGGGATTCGAACCCTCGGTAGGCTTTCACCTACACACGCTTTCCAAGCGTGCGCGATCGACCACTCCGCCACCTGTCCGTTTCCACGACGTCGCCGTGTAGCCGCTGGACGGTCGATCCAGCGGAGCGAGGCTGATAGAACAGCATGAACCCCTCGGCAAGCGCCCTTTGAGGCCCCATATGGGGGGAAGTCGATTTTGCCGCTGATTTCTGCGAGATTTTTCCGATGCTGTTCCAAAAGACCGCCGACCTGCCTAACGCCGAGACGGCTTTGCCGGGGCGCGAGGCGGCGCTGACGACGGATGCGACTCACTTTGTGCTGGGTCATGCGCTGAAGGGGCCGCATCCCGAAGGCTTCGAGACCGCCGTGTTCGGCATGGGCTGCTTCTGGGGCGTGGAGCGGGTGTTCTGGCAGTTGCCGGGCGTCTGGGTCACGTCGGCGGGTTATGCGGGCGGGATTACGCCGAATCCGACCTACGAAGAGGTCTGCTCGGGGCGGACGGGTCATACCGAGGTGGTGCAGGTGGTGTTTGACCCCAAGGTCATTTCCTACGGCGATCTGTTGAAGGCCTTCTGGGAGAACCATGACCCGACCCAGGGCATGCGCCAGGGCAATGACCAGGGGACGCAGTATCGCTCGGCCATCTACACCCTGAACGACGCCCAGCAGGCGGAAGCCGAAGCCTCGCGCGACGCCTATCAGGCGGCGCTGAGCGCGGCGGGCAAGGGGACGATCACGACGGAGATCCAGCCGGCGGGTCCCTATTACTTCGCTGAGGATTATCACCAGGGCTATCTGGCCAAGAACCCGGCGGGGTACTGCGGCATCGGCGGGACCGGGGTGGTCTGCCCCATCGGCGTCGGCGTCACCATGGGCGCTGGGGCCTGATGGACCGGGCGGGGGTCGGCCAGGTTTGCCTGGCGCTGCCGGGGGCGACGCTGGACCATCCGTTCGGCGACGACCACGACGCCTACAAGGTCGGCGGCAAGATGTTCGTCATGGTGGGGGCGACCGGGGGGGTGTCGTTCAAGGTCTCGGACATCGCCTATGAGGTGTTGACTGAGAGCGGCCATGCGCGGCCGGCGCCCTATATGGCGCGCGCCAAGTGGGTGAACCTGCCGCGCATCGACGACTGGGCGGACGAGGAGCTGGCGGACCATATCCAGTCCGCCCACGCCATCATTGTCGGCAAGCTGACGAAGAAGGCGCGGGCGGAGCTGGGGCTTTAGGGAGCCACTGGTTCTTTCCTGACTGTCGCGGAGCGGTGGGGAGGGGGATCGTCGCTGATAGGGGATGAGGCGGAGGGGGTGACGCCGCGTCTGATCTCTGTGCCGCTCCCTCCACCGCTACGCGGTCCCCCTCCCCATGAAATGGGGAGGAAGGAAGGGCGGCCTACCGGGCCTTCTGCTCGGCGATCCAGCGGTCCATGCGGGCGTCGAGCAGGTCCAGCGGCAGGGGGCCGTCGACCAGCAGGGCGTCGTGGAAGGTGCGGACGTCGAAGCGGTCGCCCAGTTCGCGTTCGGCCTTCTGACGGATCTGGCGCAGGCGGATCTCGCCGATCTTGTAGGCCGTGGCCTGACCCGGCCAGCCGATGTAGCGCTGGAGTTCGGTCTCGATATTGTGCGGGGCCAGGGCCGAGTTGTCGCGGAAGCAGGCGCGGGCCTGTTCCGTGGTCCAGCCCATCCAGTGCAGGCCGGTGTCGGCCACCAGGCGGCAGGCGCGCCACATCTCGTAGCTGAGGCGGCCGAAGCGTTCGTAGGGAGTGCGATAGATGCCCATCTCTTCACCCAAGAACTCGGAATAGAGGCCCCAGCCCTCGGTGAAGGCGGTCACGTCGGCCCCGCGCCGGTAATAGGGCTGATCCGCCGCCTCCTGCTGCAAGGCGATCTGCAGGTGGTGGCCGGGGACGGCCTCGTGGACGGTCAGGGCCGGAAGCTCATAGAGGGGGCGCTGATCCAGCTTGGACGTGTTGACGATATAGCCGCCGGCCACGCCGTTCTGTATCGAGCCGGGATTGTAGCGGCCAGTGGTGTAGCTGTCCTCGATCTCGCGCGGGACAGGCCGCACGCCATAGGGCAGGCGGGGCAGGGTTCCGAACAGGGCGGGCAGGCCGTCGTCGGCGCGCTTGGCGATCTCGGAGGCCTTTTCCAGCAGTTGTTCGCGGCTGGTCGCATAGAATTGCGGATCGGTGCGCAGGAAATGGAGGAAGCCGGCGAAGTCTCCGGTCCATCCGGCGGCGCGCATTTCGTCCTGCATCCGGGCGCGGATGCGGGCGACCTCTTCCAGGCCGATCTGATGCACCTGATCCGGGGTCAGGTCGGTGGTGGTGTAGCTGCGCACGGCATAGGCATAGAGGTCGCGACCGCCGGGGCGGTGGGTCATGCCGGGCTCGACCGGAGCGCGCGGTTGGTAGTCGTTCTTCAGCAGGTCGCGCCAGGCGAGGCGGCGCTGGGCGACGGGGCCGTCGATCAGGGCCTGGGCGCCAGCGCGCAGGCGCGACTGTTCGGCGGCGGGAATGGTCGCGGGCAGGGCGTTGAACGGCTGCATCAGGATGTCGCCGCCCTCGCGCGGCTTCACGTCGGTTTCGGCCAGGGCCAGGGCGCTGTCGACGACCGAGCGGGCCTGGACCAGGTCGGTGTCGAGGCCGCGCCGGGCGTCGGCGATGGCGGCGTCATAGAAGGAGGGAACGGCGCTGATCCGCGACAGCCAGGCCTCGGCGTCGGCGGTCGAGGTGATGCGGGTCGAACTGGCCAGATAGGCGAAGGTCTGGCCGGGGCCGCCTTCGGAACTGAAGGCCAAGCGGCCGCCGTCCAGCGGGATGGCCTCAAGGTTGCGGCGGATCAGGTAGGCGGCGAAGGTCCGGTTCAACTGCTCGTCTGGATTGAGAGACGACGGGTCGATGGCCTCCAGCCGGGTCAGCAGGGCGGTCAGGGGCGCGACGCGCGCCAGTTCGCCCGTGCGGGTCGGGTCAGGCAGGCGCGACAGTGCCTCACGGTCGCCCTCCATGCCGGCGGTGATCGGATCGACGCGGCGCAGGTAGGCCTCGTAGTCGGCCAGGGCGCCGGCGAGGGCGGTGCTTTGAGCGCTGGCTTGAGCGCCGGGCGCCGATTGCGGCTGCCCAACGGCCAGAGCTGGCGTGACCATGAAGGCCGCCAGAGCGGCCCCGATCAGAAGTGGCTTGTGCATTGCTGTCCTCCCTCAAGTGAGGGGGAAGAGACAGGCGTAGCGGTGGATGGTCAAGCGCGCGTCGCGAGGTCAGCCGCACAGGGTGAAGAAGCGGTCGATCTGCGAGGCCGAGCCTTGCTGGGCGACCAGCGGGGTGCGGTAGTCGGGGCCGTAGGTCGCCAGCCAGCCCAGCTTGCGGAAGCGCAGGAAGACCGGGTCGGTGGTGCGGGCGACGGCGGTCAGATCGAGGCCGTCGTGCATGGCCGAGGGCTCGGCCTTGGCGGGATAGGTTTCCGTGTCCCCGCCGGATTCCAGGGCGATGACGCGGGGGTGGTCCTCCGCGACGGTCTGCAGGATTTGCAGGGCGCCCGAGCCTGGACGGCACGACAGGTCCAGCGGCACGTCGTCGGTCTCGGCCATGCCGTAGGACAGGCTGGCTTCATCCGCATCCTCGTTCAGATGCCAGTCGTAGCCGGCGACGGGGATCGGCGCGCCGTTGGTCGCAGCTGTCAGGTTGGACGCTGTCGGCGCGCAGGCGGACAGGGCGAGCGCCGCCGCGGCGGGGGCAAGCCAGATGATGGGGCGCATGGAAATCCTCAGCCGGTGCAGAGTTCGGCGAACCGGCGCAGCTTGGACAGATTCGCCCGATCAATCTCTATCGCAGAGGATTGTTGGCCGACCGTGACCTGCAACCGTCCATTGGCCTGGAAGGCGGCGAAGACGGGGTGGTCGGCGCGCAGCATGGTCTGCAACTGGCCGCGCCGGGGGCGAACCTCGGCATTGGAGGAGGCCGCACCCGAGGTGACGACGGCTATGCCCTCGGCGGGCGCGGCGTCATAGAGGGTCAGGCGTACGATGCTGGAGCCGGGCGCGCACTCCAGGGTGGTGCGCAGGCGCGGCGTATCGGGGATCTCGTTGGCCAGAACGAGAGGGCCGTTGTCGGCATAGAGGGTCCAGGCCCAGACTTGGGCCGGTGGCGCAGTCTGAAGCGTCAGGGCCAAGGCGAGGCCGAGCAAGGCGGTCATGGTTCAGCCCCCGCTGATGGGTTCGAAGGCGACTTTGATCAGGCGTGGCTGGAAGCGCAATAGCCGAGGAAGTTCTGAACTAGGCGACGTTCGGCGCGGCTGGCCCGCAGTTGCGTGGCGCCGGCCTCGGTCTGCACCGCCATCCGGCCTCCGCGCGCCAGGCCGGTCAGGGCAGCGTCGGTCAGGGGCAGGCGGGTCTCGAAGGCTTCGCCGTCTGACAGGGGGTCGATCGGCTGCGGCCCCAGAGCGGCGGGGACCAAGGCGGGGCTTCGGGGCTGGGCGTCGCCATAGACGGCAGCCGTGCGGTCGCCGGGCGAGCAGGTCAGCATCAGGGCCACCTGATCGGAATCCGCCAGCCCATAGGCCAGCTTGGCCATCGGCCCTTCGTGCAGCAGATGCCAGCCGGCCGCGCCTTCGCCGGGGGCGGCGGGCGCGGTGGTCATGGCCTGGCCGGCAAGAAAGGCCAGGCTGAGGGCGGCGGCGGCGGGAAGCAGGGACTTCAACATTACAAATCACTCGCGTTCGACAGAGCAAACGCGGGTCACTCGTTAAGGGTTCACGGCTCCGCTTGAACGCGCGCGATTCCGTGATGGCGAGTCACTGGAAAAACACGCTCGCCGAACGCGGGTCAGAAGGGGCTGAAGCGCTCCACCAGGGACTGGGCGGCGGGGCTGGCCTGCATCCGGCTGATGTCGCCGCGACCGCCGTAGCTGATGCGTGCCTCGGCGATCTGGGTGTGGGCGATGGTGTTGGCCGAGGAGATGTCCTCGGGGCGCACGATGCCGGCCACGGTCAGTTCGCGGACCTCGCGGTTGGTGCGCACTTCTTGCCGACCCTGGATGACCATGTTGCCGTTGGGCATGACGGCGGTGACGACGGCGGCCACGGTCAGGTTGACCCGCTCCGAGCGGTTGACGCTGCCCGAGCCCGAGGCGTTGGACTCGCCCTCGGTGCCGACCATCTTGGCGGGGTCGAAGCCGCCGGGGAAGGCGCGGCCCAGGCTGTTCTCCAGGCCGAAGAAGTTGGTGACGCCGCCGGAAATGCTGTTGTTGCGGGCGCGCTGGGTCGAGTTCTGGGTCTGGGCGCGGTCGTTGATGTCGATGTTGACGGTCAGGATGTCGCCGACGCGCCGGGCGCGCTGATCGCCGAAGAAGCTGCGCGCGCCGGTGCGCCACAGGCTGTTGGCCGAGGCGGGCGTGGGCGTCGGCAGATAGGCCTGCTCGACCGGGACCAGGGCGGCCGGATAGCCGATGGGGGCCAGGTCCGGGCCTTTCAGCGTCTCTGTGACCGTGGAGCAGGCGCCCAGGGACAGGGCGGAAGCGGCGGCGGCGAGGATCAGGACTTTACGCATGACGGGATCTCTCAGCGGGCGGCGAATTGTTGCGGATTGGCGCGGGCCATCTGGGCGGCGGGACCGGCGACGGCTCGGCCCGGACCGACGGCGACGGCGTCGATGGTGCGGCCCGATTGGGTGTTCAGCACCGGCACGGCCTCGCCCGCCGAGGCGTCGCGGGTCGCCTTGCCGGTGACGGTCAGCTCGACGCCGCCGGAGATATAGGCGACCTCGACCATGTCGTTGCGGGCGATGACTTGGGGCGAGGCCAGATCGCGGCTGGTCACGGCGGCGCCGGCGCGAAGCGCGCGCTTGGCCGACAGACCGACGACCTGATCAGCGTCCTGGGGACCGCCGGCGGGAGCCTGGTGGGCTTGAACCGTGGACCAGACCACGTCGGCGGGCTGGACGATGTCGCCGGCGGCCAGGCTGCGGGCGTAGGTTAGGACCTCGACCGTGGCGCCGGGGCGCGAGGCCACGGTGGCGGCGGTGGGACGGGCGGAAGCGTCGGCAGGAAGGGCTCCGCCTTCGCGGACGACGATGCGGCGCAGGCCTTGCGGGTTGGCCCAGTCGAGACCGGCGCGGCGGGCGGCGGACTGGATCTGGCTGGCCTCGAAGACGGCGGTGGCGCCGAGGCGCTGGCCGACCACGACGCCGGAAGCCGCGCCCGCGTCGTCGAACAACTCGCCCAGGGTGACGCGGCCGTCGTCGTCGGTCGGATCGGGCAGGAGACTGACGGGACCGGCCAGGGCCGGAGCGGCGAGGGCTGCGAAGGCCAAGGCCAGAGAAAGACTGCGGATCATGGCCATGACCTAGCTCTTCACCTGGGCCGAGACGGACAGCATTTCGTCGGCGGTGGTGATGACCTTGGAGTTCATCTCATAGGCGCGCTGGGCCACGATCAGGTTGGTGATCTCGCTGACCGCGTCGACGTTGGAGGCCTCGGTATAGCCCTGCAACAGGTGGCCGTAGCCCGGCTCGTTGGGGGCGCCGATGGTGGCCGCGCCCGAGGCGGCGGTTTCCAGCAGCAGGTTGTCGCCGATGGCTTCCAGGCCCGCCTCGTTGAAGAAGGTGGCCAGCTCCAGCTGGCCGACGGTCTGCGGCGCGGTCTGGCCCTGGGTTGTGACCTGGACCTGGCCCGACTTGGAGATGGTGACGTCGATGGCGTCCTGGGGGATGGTGATGGCGGGTTCGACCGCATAGCCGTCTTCGGTGACCAGCTGGCCCTCGCCGTTCACCGCGAAGTTGCCGGCGCGGGTGTAGGCAATCTCGCCCGAGGGCATGGTGATCTGGAAGTAGCCCTTGCCGTCGATGGCGATGTCATAGGGGTTGCCCGAGCGGGTGGGGCTGCCCTGTTCGGTGATCCGATAGACGCTGCCCGCCTTGACGCCGGCGCCGATCTGGATGCCGGTCGGGACGACGGTGCCCTGGGTCGAGGACTGCGAGCCCATGCGCTCGACGTTCTGGTACAGCAGGTCCTGGAACTCGGCCCGCTGACGCTTGAAGCCGACCGTGTTCATGTTGGCGATGTTGTTGGAGATGACCTCGACGTTCAGCTGTTGAGCCAGCATGCCGGAGGTGGCGGTTCTGAGAGCGCGCATCGTTCAGGCGTCCTTACTAGCTGACCCGGCCCAGCCGCTCGACTGAGCGGCGTGATAGGTCGTTGGCGTTTTCGATCATCTTGGTCACGCGCTCGTAGGCGCGGCTGATCTCGATCAGATTGGTGATCTCTTGCAGGGTGTTGACGTTCGAGCCTTCCAGCATGCCCTGGCGGATCTGGACGTCCGGGGCGTCGACGGGCTGGGCGTTGGAGGTGTTGCGGTAGAGGCCGTCGCCGCTTTTCTGCAAGGCGCCGAGGGCGTCGAAGCGGACGGCGTTCAGGCGGCCGACGGGCTGGCCCTGCTGGCTGATCGTGCCGTCGGCGCCGACGCTGACCGGGCCGAGTTCGGGGTCGAAGGTGATCTGGGCGCCGTCGCCCAAGACCGGCAGGCCCTGCTTGGTGGTCAGCACGCCCTCGGCGTTGGTGGTGAAGCCGCCGTCGCGGGTATAGGCTTGGCCGGCGCCGCTCTGGACCGCGAAGAAGGCGCCTTCGCCCTCGATGGCGAAGTCCAGCGACCGGCCGGTCTGCTTCATCGAGCCCTGGCCGAAGTCGCGGCCGACGCCCTTGTCCAGCACGAAGCTGGCCGAGGGGCGGATGTTGTCGTTACGGGCGCGCTGACCGACCTCGGTCCCGACCATCAGCTGTTCGACCTTGAATCCGGTGGTGTCGGCGTTGGCGACGTTGTTGGCCACGATGTCGAGCTCGCGGCGCAGCGTCATCTGGCGTGACAATCCGATATAGGCGGCGTTTTCCACGAGTGCGGCTCCTTCGCCGATCTCGTCGCAACGACCGTGCCAACAGGGTTAATCCAGTCACAGCGGGCGTTTGGGCCAGATTGACCCCTGCGGCGCCCGGCAGGATTTGCCGATTGTAAACGCCTCGTTAACCAAAATCGTCTCATCAGGATGGTTGTGAAGATCGGGGCGACGTGCGGATGCTGAAGCTGAAGCTGGGCAAGAAGAAAGACGCGGCGCCGAGCGGCGACGACGCCAACCTGCCCGCCGTGTCGGACGGCGAAGGCGGCGAGGGCGCGCCCGCCAAGAAGAAGCTGCCCTTGCTGTTCATCATCATCCCGGCGGCCCTGGTCGTACTGGGCGGCGGCGGGGCGGCGGCCTTCCTGCTGATGAAGCCCAAGCCGGCCGAGGCCGAAGCGGGCGCCGAGCACGCGGCGCCGGCCAAGAAGGAAGAAAAGGCCAAGAAGGGCGGCGATCACGGCGGCGGCAAGGAGGGCGAGGCCGATCCGGCCCTGGGCAAGATCTCGTCCGGGCCTGACGGCGTGACCTTCTACACCCTGCCTGACCTGATCGTGAACATTCAGACGCCGGACGGGCGCCCGACCTATCTGAAGCTGAAGCTGACGCTGGAGATGAAGGACGCCGAACTGGCGACCCATCTGCAGGAAGAGACACCGCGGATGCAGGACATGTTCCAGAGCTTCCTGCGCGAGCTGCGTCCCGAGGACATGGCCGGTTCGGCCGGCGTCTATCAGCTGAAGGTCGAGATCCTGCGCCGGGTCAATCTGATCGCGGCGCCGGGCAAGGTGGACGCCGTGCTGATCGAAGAAATGCTGGTGTCCTAGGCATGACCGACACCCTGGCCGCCGAAAACGAACTGGACCCCTTCGGCGGCGAAGCCGACATGGGCGCGGCCCTGTCGGAACGCGTGCTGAACCAGGACGAGATCGACAGCCTGCTGGGCTTCGACATGGGCGACGGCGACGACTCCGAAAGGAGCGGCATTCGCGCGATCATCAACTCGGCCCTGGTGTCCTACGAGCGTCTGCCGATGCTCGAGATCGTCTTCGACCGCCTGGTGCGGTTGATGACGACGTCCTTGCGCAACTTCACCTCGGACAACGTCGAGGTCAGCCTCGACACCATCTCGTCGATCCGGTTCGGCGACTATCTGAACTCGATCCCGCTGCCGGCCATCCTGGCGGTGTTCCGGGCCGAGGAGCTGGACAACTACGGCCTGCTGACGGTCGATTCCAACCTGATCTACTCGATCGTGGACGTGCTGCTGGGCGGGCGTCGTGGCACGGCGGCGCTGCGCATCGAGGGTCGGCCCTACACCACCATTGAGCGGGTGCTGGTGCAGCGGATGGTCGAGGTCATCCTGAACGACGCGCGCGCCGCCTTCGAGCCGCTGACGCCGGTGCATTTCACCCTGGACCGGCTGGAGACCAATCCGCGTTTCGCCGCCATCGCCCGCCCGGCCAACGCCGCCATCCTGGTCAAGCTGCGCATCGACATGGAAGATCGTGGCGGTCGGGTCGAACTGCTGCTGCCCTATTCGACGCTGGAGCCCATCCGCAAGATGCTGCTGCAGCAGTTCATGGGCGAGAAGTTCGGTCGCGACAACATCTGGGAAGGCCACCTGGCCACCGAGTTGTGGACCACGGAAACCGAGGTCCGCTGCGTGCTGGACGAGCAGCAGATCCCGCTGTCGCAGGCGCTGAACTTCAAGGTCGGCGACACCCTGATGCTGAACGTCTCGCCGGATTCCGAAGTCTCGGTGCGCGCCGGAACCATCCCGCTGACGACCGGCAAGATGGGTCGCAGAGGCCAGCATATCGCCGTGCGGGTCGAAGGCCCGATCAACCCCGACATCGCCGCCACTCTGAGCCGAGGGAAACGCTGACATGACCGGCATCATTCTCGATTCCATCCTCATGCTGCTGCTGGTCGCGGCCATCGGCTACGGCATCAAGCTGGAGAAGAAACTCAAGGCCCTGCGCGAGGGGCAACTGGCCTTCGCCGGGGCGGTGAGCGAGCTGAACTCGGCCGCCGGGCGCGCCGAACAGGCGTTGGCGACGCTGCGCGCCTCGGGCCACGAGACCGACCTGCTGCACGACCGGATCATCAAGGCTCGCGCCGTGAAGCAGGAGCTGGAGGTGCTGATCGCCCGCGCCCCCGCCGGTCTGCCGCCGCGTTCGGCGCCATCGCAGTCTCAGGTCGAGGCGCGCGAGGAGCCGGTGCTTGAGCTGAACACGCCGACGTCGCAGGTCTCGCCGCTGCTGGACGACGAGTCGCGCGCCCGCCGCATGGCCTCGCTGATGGAGCGGATCGAGGGCGCCCGCGCCGTGATGAAGGCGCCGGCGGCGCGTCCTGCCGCCGCCGCTCCTGTCGCCGCTGAAAGCTTCGCCCCGGTGCGTCAGGCCATGGCCGCTAACCATGCTGCGCAACAGAGCCTAAACCGCGCCCGTCGTAGCCTGGACGAAGATCTTTTCGCTGCATGATGCATTTTTAGACCCCTATGCCTGACGCGCGGCGTCAAGCGACTTGAGGGGGAAGTATCTTTTTGGCCCTATGTCCGGGGCGCGGCCCCGGACGACTTGAGGGCGCCGACGACCCGAGTTGACCGATGAGCAAGCTGCCCCGCCTTCTGCCCCTGATCGCCATCGCCATCGGCGGGGTCGTGGCCGTGCGCGCGGCGGGCGTGGCGCCGGAGCTGTTCCAGGGCGCGACCGCCTGGGCTCAGGAAGCCGTGACCGCCGAGACGCCGGGCGAGGGCGGGGCCGCCGCCGCCAAACCCGCGCCCGCTGTCTGCGCCCTGACGCCGGAACAGCTGGCCCAGCAGGCGGGGATTTCGCCGGCTGAACTGCGCATCATCCAGTCGCTGTCCAAGCGCCGCGACGCCTTGGATGCGCGCGACGCCGACTTCGCCACCACCCTGCCGCTGATGGTCGCCGCCGAGCAGAAACTGGACGCCAAGCTGCAGGCGCTGGAAGCGCTGAAGGGCGAGATCGCGGCCCTGGTCGGTCAGGTGGACGAGAAGGAAAAGGCCGAGAACGACCGTCTGGTCGCCGTCTATTCCGCCATGCGGCCCAAGGAGGCGGCGGCGGTCTTCAACACCCTGGACGACAGCGTTCGCCTGCCGGTCGCCGCCGCCATGCGGCCTCGGACGCTCGCCGCCATCATGGCCCAGATGCCGCCCGCCGGTGCGCGTGAGCTGACCGAGAAACTGGCCAAGCGCTTCCAGTCGCAACAGTTCGCCGCCCGCGCCGCCGCCGCGACGGCGGGTGCCCCCGCTGCGGCCCCGGTTGTGGTTCCGACGGCCGCCCCGGCTGCGGCTGCTGCGGCGCCCGCTCCGGCCCGCACGGCGGCGCCGGCGGCTGCGACCCCCGCTGCTGCGACGCCGACGACGCCGGCCGCTAAACCCGCGGCCCAGCCCGCACGTCGTCCGGCTCCGCGTCCGGCTCCACGTCCGGCCCCGCGCCCCGCGCCCAGGCCCGCCGCTCCCGCCGCCGCGCCGGCGGAGGCCGGTCCGCGCCCCTATACGCCGCCCGCCGCCGAGGCCGGCCAGCCCGCCGCCGCCCGTCAATCGGTTCAGTAGGTTGGCATAGCGACCGCGCGCCGCTATTCAGCGCGCTTCGATTTTCGCGAGACCATTCCATGTCCGACGCCCTGCCTGACCGCCTTTCGGTCGATCCCGACAGCCCCTTCCACGACGCCGACCTGCTGGCGCGCGGCATCGGCATCCTGTTCAAGGGCGAGGAAAAGACCAATGTCGAGGAATACTGCGTCTCGGAAGGCTGGGTCCGTCTGGCCGTCGGCAACCGCGTCGACCGTCGCGGCAAGGCCCTGACCGTCAAGCTGCAAGGCCCGGTCGAGCCCTTCCTCAAGGGCGAGTGATTTTGGACTGCGGCAGGGGCGCTGTTCTTCGGCTCCCTCTCTCCGTCATCCCCGGGCTTGTCCCGGGGATCCAGACACGCCTCGGCATCCAGAGGCTGGCGCTGCGCCGATTATTTCAGACTCAGCGTTTCTGGATTCTCGGCACAAGGCCGAGAATGACGCAGGCAGGATGGAACGGTGAAGCTGAGGCTTTCGGTCGCAGGCTTCGCCCGCTAGGGTCGCGCCTCATTCCGTGAGTCTGGGAGGCGCTCAATGTCATTCAACGTCCGTCTGATGGCCGCCAGCGCATTGGCGCTCGGCCTGATCGCCGCGCCGGTTATGGCGCAGGACGCCAAGACCATCCGCGCCGCCGAACAGGTGCGCGATCAGGCGCTGCAAGCCAACATCGCCCTCGACTACGTCACCCAGGTCACGACCCGCTTCGGCGCCCGCCCGGCGGGGTCGCGCTCGGAACAGGCCGCCGCCGACTGGGCCGCCGACTATATGCGCGCCCACGGCTTCCAGAACGTCCGCATCGAACAGTTTCCGCTGGTCGGCTGGGAGCGGGGCGAGGAGAGCGCCGAACTGCTGGGCGCCCGCCCGCAGCGTCTGGTCGCCGCCGCTCTGGGCCATTCCATCGCCACGCCCGCCAACGGCATCGAGGCCGACGTGGTCTTCTTTGACGGTCTGGACGCCCTGCTGGCCGCGCCCGCCGGTTCGCTGACCGGCAAGATCGCGGTCGTCGACGGCGGCCAGATGGTGCGGATGCAGGACGGTTCGGGCTATGGCTCCCTGTCGCGCATTCGCGGCCTGGGCCCGACCGAAGCCGCCAAGCGCGGCGCCGTGGCCTTCGTCATGCGCTCGGCCGGGTCGGACGAGCACCGCATGCCGCACACGGGCACCACCCGCTATGTCGAGGGCAAGGTGCCGCTGCCGGCCTTTGCCCTGAGCGCGCCCGACGCCGACCAGGTGGCCCGGTTGGTGAAGATGGGCGAGCCGGTGCGACTGCGCCTGAAGTCCACAGCACACACCTATCAGACCCATAGCCAGAACGTGATCGGCGACATCGTCGGCGCGACCCGGCCGGACGAGATCATCGTCCTGGGCTCGCACATGGACAGCTGGGACTTAGGGACTGGGGCCATCGACGACGCGGCGGGCGGGGCCATCACCCTGGCCGCGGCCAAGCTGCTCGCCGAGCAGGGGCGTCCGGCGCGCACCGTGCGTGTCGTGCTCTATGGCTCGGAAGAAGTGGCCCAGCCGACCGACACCGGCAACGGCGGCGGCGCCTATGTCCGCAACATCGGCGCGGCGGGCGTGGAGAAGCACGTCATCGCGGGCGAGAGCGATTTCGGCGCCGACCGGGTCTATGCCCTGGGCCTGCCGCCCGGCGCGCAAGGGTCCGATTTCGCCAAGATCGCGGAGCGCGTGCTGCGTCCGTTGGGAGTCCTGTCGTCGCCGGAGCCGGAGTTGTTCGGGGGCGTGGACATCGGCCCGCTGGCGGGGGCGGGCGTGCCCGTCTTCGGCCTGGCGCAGGACGGCACGCGCTACTTCGACCTGCACCACACCGCCGACGACACCCTGGACAAGATCGACCCGGCGCAGATGACCCAGAACGTCGCCGCCTGGGCCGCCCTGGTGCGCCTGATCGCCGATTCCGATGTGGACTTCCGCGCCCTGCGTTCGGCGGCTACACAAGCGAAGCCTTAGGGCCAAGCCCTAGGGGGCTGAAGCCGCGAGCGTGGCGAAACTGGTAGACGCAGCAGACTTAAAATCTGCCGACTTCGGTCTTGCGGGTTCGACCCCCGCCGCTCGCACCACTTCCATTTCGCAGGCTTGGTTTTTTCGCGGGGACCCGAGGGCTCGGTGCCTTCGGGGTGTATAGCTAGGCTTGGGCGATGAAGAAGATGCCCCTGAGCGAAGTCCTTCTCTGCATCATTCTGGTCATCGGGGCGATCGGGGCCGCGCTCTCGGCCCTAGCCATATTCGCGGCTCTCGGCGTCAGCCTCTACGCGGCTCTATTGGGTTGATCCGATCCCCTGTCTTGGCGCCGTAACGCTGGGGGGGTAGGCAAGCTGCACCTGTAGTGTTTCCGGTGTTCAAGATGATTTTCAGCCGCGTTCTGGCTCCGACCCTGGCGCTCGCCCTTTTGGCCGGTGCGGCCCTTCCGGCCATGGCGCAGCAGGCGGCTCAGCCCATGGCGGCGGCGACATCGGCTGAGCGCGCCGCGCCGGCCCTCGTCGTGACCCTGGTGGTCGATCAGTTGAGCGCCAACCTCTTCAACCAGTATCGCAGCCAGTTTACCGGCGGGCTGAAGACCCTGGCCGATCAGGGCCTGGTGTCGATCAACGGCTATCAGACGCACGGCGTCACCGTGACCTGCGCCGGGCATTCCACCGTCCTGACCGGCGTCCATCCGACGCACAGCGGCATCCCCGCCAACGACTGGATCGACACCACGACGGGTCAGGAGACCTATTGCCTGGCCGCGCCGCAGAACACGCTGGCGCACGGCAGGAACACCGACAACGGCCCGGTCGGGCCGGATATGCTGAAGGCCTCGACGCTCGGCGACTGGCTGAAGTCGGTCAGCCCGCAGAGCCGCGTCTTCGGCATTTCCGGCAAGGATCGCGGGGCCATCAACCTGGCCGGGCACAAGGGCGACGGCGCCTTCTGGCTGACCGAGGGCTTCGGCTTCACGACCTATGTCGCGCCGGGCCAGTCGGCCGAGGCCAGGCTGGCGCCGGTCGCGGCGATCAACGCGCGGATGATCGACCGCTTCTCGCGTCAGGCGCCGACCTGGACCTATACGAATGACGCCTGCCGTCGTCTGGAAGGCCAGTGGGTCATCGGCGGGCAGACCTTCAACTCGACCCTGCCGCCCGCGAACGACAGCATCGAGGGATCGCCCCTGCTGGATGAGCTGACGCTGGAGGGCGCCGCCGAGCTGCTGGACAGCCAGCAACTGGGCCGTCGCGGCGTCACCGACATGCTGGGCGTCAGCCTGTCGGCCACCGACAAGATCGGTCACGGATACGGCACGCAGGGGCCGGAAATGTGCGAGCAGATGCTGCGTCTCGATGCGGCGCTGGGCGTCTTCCTCGACAAGCTGGCGACCGTGCCGGGCGGGGTGGTCGTGGTGCTGACCGCCGACCATGGCGGTTCGGATTTCCCCGAGCGGTCCTCGGTCGAGGGCTATCCGGCGGCGGGCCGCGTGGACCGCGCCCTGATGCCGCGCGTCAATGATGTGCTGAAGGCCCGGTTCAAGCTGGACGCCAATCCGCTGGTTTCCTCGGCGGGCGGGCTGATCGTCGTCGACAAGGACAAGAAGTCGCTGGCCGAGCCGCTGCGCAGTCAGGTCCTGGCCGCCGCCGTCGAACTGCTGAACCAGGAGCCGCAGGTGGCCTTGGCGGTGTCGCGCGACGAGCTGCTGGCCGAGCCGGCGCCCGCCTCGAACAATCCCGAGGAACTGAGCCTGCGTCAGCGCCTACGCCTGTCGGCGGTGGCCGGGCGCTCGCCGGACATCATGCGGTCCTATCAGCCGGGCCTGACCGGCGCGGGCCGGGTCGGCGGCGCCATTTCCAGCCACGGCTCGCCCTGGGACTATGACCGTCGCGTGCCGATCATCTTCTGGTGGCCGGGCGCCCAGGGTCAAGAGCGCTTCCTGCCGATGCGGACCATCGACATCGCCCCGACCTTGGCCCACCTGATCGGGGTCAAGCCGACGGACGCTGTGGACGGTCGCTGCATGGACCTGCCGCAGTTCGCCACGGGGCGTTGCGAGGCCCAAAAGCCGTAAAGTCGTGTTTCAGGGCTCATAAACTCGTGTTTCGGGCCGGGGGCGTGGTCTTACGCCCCCGGCGTTTCGTTGGCACAAGGGATCAAGGCCTCTGAGGGGAGGCCATGGCCGTCAGAGCCGCCTGAGGAAACACCATGAACAGAGCCCGCCGCGCGCGCATCGTTGCGACCCTTGGACCCGCGAGCCGTTCACCCGCGACCGTCAAGGCGCTGGCTCAGGCTGGTGTGGATGTCTTCCGCCTGAACTTCAGCCACGGTTCGCACGAAGACCACGCCGCCGCCTTCAAGGCTGTGCGCGGGGCCGAGATGGCGTTGAAGCGCCCGCTGGGCATCCTGGCCGACCTGCAGGGGCCGAAGCTGCGGCTGGGCCGGTTCGCCGATGTCGAGATCGCCATCAAGCCCGGGCACAGGATGCGCTTCGATCTGAACCCGGAGCCGGGCGACGAGACGCGGGTGCAGATGCCGCACCCGGAAATCTTCAAGGCCCTGCGCACCGGCATGTTGCTGCTGATCGACGACGGGCGCGTCCGCCTGCGGGTCGGGGAACGCTCTGACGAATGGGCCGATGTCACGGTCGAGAGCGGCTCCAAGCTGTCGGACCGCAAGGGCGTGGCGGTGCCGGAAGCGGTCATTCCAGTGTCGGCCCTGACGCCCAAGGACCGCGAGGACCTGGCCTTCGCCCTGCGCCTCGGCGTCGACTGGGTGGCCCTCAGCTTCGTACAGCAGGCCGAGGACATGGCCGAGCTGAAGCGGATCGTGAACGGGCGCGCCGCCTGCATGGCCAAGATCGAGAAGCCCCAGGCCCTGAATGATCTGGAGAGCATCCTCGACTACTGCGACGGGGTCATGGTCGCGCGCGGCGACCTGGGCGTCGAGATGGAGCCGGAGGAAGTGCCGGTGGCGCAGAAGAAGATCCTGCGCGCCGCCCGCCAGCGTGGCGTGCCCGCCATCGTGGCGACGCAGATGCTGGAGTCCATGACCAGTTCGCCGGCCCCGACGCGGGCCGAGGCGTCCGACGTGGCCAACGCTGTCTATGAGGGGGCGGACGCCCTGATGCTGTCGGCGGAGACGGCGTCGGGCGACTATCCGATGGAGGCGGTGCAGATCATGAACCGCATCATGGAGCGGGTGGAGCGCGACCCCCTGTGGCCCGGCCTGATGGACGCCGAGCACGCGGGCATGGACATCCACGACGTCGACGCCCTGGTGGCGGCGGCGCGGAAGGCGGCGGAGGCGGCCTCGACCGCATGCATGGTGGTGTTCACGACGCTGGGCGGCACGGCGCGGCGGATGTCGCGCGAGCGGCCCTTGCAGCCGGTGCTGGCCCTGACGCCCAAGCCCGAGACGGCGCGGCGTCTGGCCCTGGTCTGGGGGCTTGAGCCGCGTCTGGGCGAGCAGCCGACCTCGCTGGAAGGCCTGACCGAGGATGCGGTCGAAAGCGCCATGATCTATGGCCTGGCCGAGCCGGGTCAGCGCATCCTGATCCTGGCCGGAACGCCTTTCGGCGCGCCGGGGGCCGCGAATCTGTTGCGTCTGGCCCATGCTCCGGCCCATGTTCCGGGAAAGGTGAAGCGCGGCCAGGACTGAGGTATGGATCCTCCCCTGTGCAGCGTCAGCGAAACGGGGGAGGGGGACCGCGCAGCGGTGGAGGGGGCGACCCTGAAACGCAGAGCCCGGCTTCCGCCCCCTCCACCATCCTTCGGATGGTCCCCCTCCCCCGCAAAGGGACGGGGGAGGATCGGAGAACGAATGATCAAATACATCGGCTCAAAGCGTGCGCTTCTGGGCCATGTCACGGGTGCTGTGCGCGCCGCCCTGCCGGACGGGGGCACGGTCTGCGACCTGTTTTCCGGCTCGGCCCGTGTCGGTCATGCCTTGAAGGGTCAGGGCTTCCGCGTCTGGTCCAACGACCACAACGCCTATGCCCACACGCTGGCGACGGCCTATGTCCAGGCCGATCGTGAACGCTGGGCGGCGCAGGCAGAGGTCGTTCTGACCGAGTTGCGGACGGTGACGCCCGAGGCCGGCTGGTTCACCAAGGCCTTCTGCGAGGACGCCCGCTTCTTCCATCCCGATAACGGCGCCCGCATCGACGCCATGCGCGCCCGCATCGAGGCCATGGGGCTGGAGCCGGAACTGAAGGCCGTGGTTCTGGTCGCCCTGATGGAGGCGGCGGACCGGGTGGATTCCACGGCCGGGCTGCAGATGGCCTATATGAAGCAGTGGGCGCCGCGGGCGTTGAAGCCGCTGGAGCTGCGGCTGCCGGACCTGTTGCCGGGCGTGGCGGCGGGGCCTTGCCGGGCGACGCAAGGGGATGCGGTGGAGATCGCGGATCAGGTCGAGGCCGACCTCGTCTATCTGGACCCGCCCTACAACCAGCACTCCTATCTGGCCAACTACCACTGCTGGGAAAGCCTGGTCCTCTGGGACAAGCCGGAGACCTACGGCATCGCCAACAAGCGGGTGGACGTGCGGACCCGCAAGAGCCCGTTCAACAGCCGCCCCGGCATCGGCCCGGCCCTGCAATCCGTGGTCGAGCGGCTGAAGACGCCGAACCTGATCGTCAGCTTCAACGACGAAGGCTATCTGAGCCGCGACGACCTGACGGCCATGCTGTCGGCGCGCGGTCATGTGCAGGTGGTCGAGATCCCGCGCCCCCGCTACGTCGGCGCCCGCATCGGCATCCATAACCGCAAGGGCGAGAAGGTCGGGGCTGTCGGACGGCTGCGCAATGTCGAGCATCTGTTCGTCGTGACGCAACAGCCATTGAGCCTGCCGGTCGCGGCCTGAGGCGGAACCAATCTCGCAATGTCGGGATTGTTTTCGGCATGACCATGCCGTCGCAACGCCCATCCTCGACCCGGCGCCTCGCCTCCAAGGGGCTGCCCAGCTGGGCGATCCTGCTGGCCGGGCTCGCGGTCGCGGTGGTGATCGCCCTGCTGGTAGGCGGCGCTCTGGGGCTTTAGGCGCTTTCCAGCAACGCCTTGATCGGCGCCCAGCTGGGGCGGTGCGCCGGGCAGGGGCCGAGGGCTTTCAGCGCCTGCTGGTGAAGGGGGGCGTTGTAGCCCTTGTGGCTGGCGAAGCCGTAGCCGGGATATTGTCCGTCCAGTTCGATCATCAGCCGGTCGCGCGCCGTCTTGGCCAGGATGGAGGCCGCCGCAATAGACAGGGACAGGCTGTCGCCCTTGACCACGGTGGTCACGTCGCAGGGCAGTTTGAAGCGGTAGTTGCCGTCCACCAGGGCGATGGCGGGCTGGATGCTCAGGGCCTCGATGGCGCGGCACATGGCCAGGCCCGTGGCGTGCAGGATGTTCAGCTCCTCGATTTCCTCGACCGAGGCGAAACCGACGCCCCAGGCCAGGGCGCGGGCCTTGATCTCGGGTTCCAGCGCAGCGCGGCGTTTCTCGGTCAGGGCCTTGGAATCATCGATGCCGGGCGGCAAATCGTCGGGGTTGAGGATCACCGCCGCCGCCGACACCGGCCCGGCCCAGGGACCCCGCCCCGCCTCGTCCACGCCGCAGACGGGACCGTTCCAGGTCGCGCGGGCTTCCAGCTCCAGCATCAGGGTGGGGAAGGGGCGGTCGATCTTGGTGGCGGCTTTGGGCGGCTTCATCGCGCGTCAGTGCCACGAACGGACGCAGGGTGGAAGGTGGTGGTACTGGTGTGGACGCTCGCTTTCAGATCGCGCAGCATTCGCGTATCGATGGTGCATGAGCGATGCGCCTTTACGTCTTGCAGAATGGTTCGAGGAGTTTTGGGGCGAGAAGCTTCCTGTTAGCGGCGACACAGATCTGTTTGAGCGGTTCGGCATCGAGGGAGACGACGCATCCGATTTCATGGACGGTTTCGGGGCTCAATTTGGGATCGATGGCGAAAATTATCGTTGGTATTTCCACCATCGTGAGGAGGGCACGAACTTCGGCGGACTGTTCTTCGCGCCGCCATATAGACGTATGCAGCGCATACCGATCACCCCAAACATTCTGGTTGAGGCCATCGACACAAAGCGGTGGCCGCTCAAATATCCTCGCCATCAGGTGCCGACCGTGCGCTGGGACATCCGAGTGAACCAGTTGCTACTTGTGGTTCCTGTCGTCCTGCTGGCGCTGTGGCTCTGGCAGCGTTTTGTCCGCTAAGCCGCGAAAGCGGATTGCAGGCCCCTCTGCCGTCACCCCGGACGGCCCGAAGGGGCGATCCGGGGCCCAGGCGTTCAACTCAATGGCGGGGGAGGAGATACTGTAACCGCCTGGGTTCCGGGTTCGCTGCGCGCCCCGGAATGACGGTGGCAGAGGCGGAGCGCTACTCAACGCCAGACGATCAGACCTTGGTGACCGCGCCCGCTCCGCCCACCTGCCCATGGCGGAAGCAGGTCGTCTGGTGGTCGTTGACCATGCCGACCGCTTGCATGAAGGCGTAGGTGATGACCGGGCCGCAGAATTTGAAGCCGCGGGCCTTTAGAGCCTTGGCCATGGCGACGCTTTCCGGCGTCTGGGTCGGGGCTTCGCGGAAGTCGGTCCACTGGTTCACCAGCGGCTTTCCATCGACGAAGGACCAGAGCCAGGCGGAGAAGTCCTCGCCATTGTCTCGCATCTCCAGCCAGAGGCGGGCGCCGTTGATGGCGGCGTCGATCTTGGCGCCGGAGCGGATGATGCGCGGGTCGGCCAGCAGCCGGGCGCGGTCGGCGTCGTCATAGCGGGCGACGATTTCGGGATCGAAGCCGTCGAAGGCGTCCCGCATCCCCTCGCGTTTTCTCAGGATGGTGATCCAGGCGAGGCCGGCCTGAAACCCGTCCAGCACCAGCTTCTCCCACAGGGCGCGGGGATCGTACTCGGGCACGCCCCATTCGGTGTCGTGGTAGGCGATGTAGAGCGGGTCGGTGGTTCCGCACCAGCCGCAGCGGCCTTCAGCTTTCTCGGATTCGGTCATGGGCCGATGTTGCCGGAATGTTCTTGCTAAGCAAGGGCTGACGGCGGCGATGGCCTTGGAGCCCTAGCCTTTGAAATCAGGAACCCAGTCGGGTTTCTCGACGCGCACGGGACGACCATCGACGCTCAGATCGCCCTCCAGACGGTCCAGACGCATCAGGGCGATGGCGCGGCCGTCGCTTCCGGTCATGACCTCGCCGGCGCGAAGCTCGCCGTTCAGCACCTCGGCGCCGCGCTCGGGGGCTGGTCCTTCGAAGGCGATGGCCATCATGCGGTTCTTGATGGTGCCGCGTCGCTTCATCCGCGAGGTCGTTTCCTGACCGATGAAGCAGCCCTTGTGGAAGTCGATGCCGTTCAGCAGGTCGAAGTTCGCCTCGATCGGATAGGTCTTGTCGAGGAGGGTGTCTGCGGTGGGGTCGGGCAGGCCGAGGCTCAGCCGATGCGCCTGCCAGTCGGCCTCGGTCGCGTCGGTCTCGCACTGGTCGCCCCAGCGGCGTCCGCCGAGCGCGGGCAGGCGCGGGTCGGGGATGAAGCCCTCGGGTGTATCGCCGCCCCAGGCGACGAAGACGGCGTCGGGGATGGGCATGACCTCGACGTTGGAGCGCAGTTTGTACATGGACAGGCGCTGGACCAGGGCGTCGCGCCGCTCGGCGGCGACATCCAGCACCACGCCGTTCTCCTCGCCCCAGATGAAGAGGTCGAACAGCAGGCGTCCCGGCGGGGACAGAAGCGCGCCGAAGCGAAGCTCTCCGGGCATCAGGGTCTCCACGTCCTGCGTCAGCAGGTTGTGCAGGAAGAGGCGGGCGTCAGGGCCGGTGACGCGGATCAGGGCGCGGCTGTCGAGGCGGGCGATGGACATCCGGCCAAGATAGGGATGGGGAGGGGCAAGCGACAGGGGCTCTTTCCTCCCCACGCGCGGCGGCGCCCTTTGGCATTTTGAGCCTTTCAAGGCTGACCGATCCGCCGCCCCCTCCGTCACGCCGCTGCGCGTCGCGCCACCTCCCCATGGAATGGGGAGGAACGAAGGGGATCAGGCGACGGCGTATCTGGCCGTGACCCCGTCCGGCTGGAAGTCGTGCTGGTCCAGCCGGTCCAGCGAGGCGATCATGCGGGCGACGAAGTCCTGAGGGTCGCCTTCCTCGACGGCGGGGCGCAGCCAGTCGGTGACGACGGCGCGGGCCGGGTAGGTGCCGACCGGGCCGGGGACGCTGAGGGCGACCTCGATGCCTTCGGCGATCCAGCCGGCGACCGTGGCGAAGACCTCCATGCTCGCAAGGAAGTCGGAGCGGCGCACGACATAGAGGGTGATCTCGCCGCGCTCGACGCCGTCGGGGCGGATGATGACGCCGCTGCGGTCGGGGCGCCAGTCGTCGGATAGCTCGACGGCGCGCCACAGGCAGAACCAGACGCGGCAGGTCTGGGGCCGGATTTCATGGACCGAACAGCCGGCCCCGTCGACGCAGTAGCCGCACAGCTCGCCCGTGGGCTTGGCCAGTTCGGGTAGGTTCAGCGGAATGACGCGGCAGCACTCGACGCAGCCGCCGCAGGTCCGGTCGGGAAGGAGGGGAAGGCTCATGGGCGGGTTCTGGTGCATTGAGAGGGGGATTGCGCGCCTGCGCTCGCCCGCCTGAGCGCAGGGCGGGGCTGGGGTCAGGACAGCAGCCAGCCGAAGGCGAAAACCAGGCTGGTCGAGAGGGTGAAGCCGCCCAGAGCCCAGAGCCCGGCTCGGACAGCGCCCACGCCGTCCAGCCGCATCAGCCAACGGTGCTGTATGACCAGGTACCAGAGGGTGGTGGCCGCGATCACGGCCAGCCCGGCCAAGGTGGCCGTCTCGCTGGGATAGCGGATGCCCGCGGCGCCCAGGCTGACCAGGATGGCGGTGGCGCCGGAGAGATAGCATTGGGCGAAAAACGGCGTGCGCAGGGTTTCGCGGTCGATCCGCTTCTTCTCCAGCTTCAGCGAGATCCAGGCGAAGGCCAGGGCGTGAAGGCTGAACAGCAGGGCGCGAAAGGCGAGCACCGTCTGTTCGCTATGCATGATGGCCTGGGCCAGGCGCGAGCGTGGCGCCGCGTCCGGCATGCCCATGGCCAGCTCCAGGCCATGGGCGAGCAGGAGGCTGAGCACCAGGAACAGCGGCGGGCTCAAGGTCTCCAGGTACTGTTTTTCGGGCTTGTCGCGCTGTTCCTGATCGGAATAGCGCATCGTGGCCAGCGGGCGCGTGAGGGTGGTCCACAGGGTGCGCGGATAGAAGAGCAGCCACGACATCACCTCGTAGAGCAGTTCCTCCACTGACCGTAGGATGGTCAGCACGTTCATGGTCCGGCTCCCTCAGCGACGCGAATGCTAGCAGAGGGCGCCCGCTTGCGCAGCGGTCAGGGCGAACTTCGCTCACGGAACCCGCGTCACGTCTTATCTACGCTGAATTCCGTAGAGAATCCCTCTAGGGTCGTCTCATGCATGGGCGTTTCCCGATCCTCTATATCGCCGAGGCGGACGCTGAAGAGGCGGTCCTCTCGTCGGGCACGCTCGCCCATCTGGTCGAGGCCATCCCGCACGCCACCTTCACTGTCGTCGGTTCGGCGGCCAGCGCGCCCCTGTTTGCGGACACGCCAAGGCTGGAGCGGCTGATCGTTCTGGACCGCGACGGGCGCTGGGACTGGATCGCCCTGTGGAACCAGGTGCGCGAGACCCACTGGGGCCTGGTGGTCGACATGCGCGGCTCGACCCTGTCGGGCAAGCTGCGACGCCAGAAGCGGGCGGTGAAGGGCAAGGTCTTGCCCGACGTCCATCTGGTCGAGCAGGCGGCGCGGGTGCTGCAACTGGACGAGATTCCGGCGCCGAAACTGTTCGTCGGGCGCGACACGCAGGAAGCCGCCGACGCCCTGATCCCGCCGGGCGAGGAGCCGATCCTGGCTATTGGGCCGGGCGTGGACTGGATCGGCAAGCGCTGGCCCGCCGACCGCTACGCCAAGGTTGCCCTGTCCCTGCTCGGCGAAGGGGGACCCTTGGCCGGGGGGCGGCTGATGATCGTCGGCGAAGAGGCCGACCGCGACGCGGCCCACTCCATCCGCTTCGCCGTCAAGCGCGAGCGGGTGATCGAACTGCAAGGCCGGCTGACGCGGCTGCAGACGGTCGCGGCCCTGTCGCGCGCTGACTTCTATATCGGCGGGGACTCGCTGTGGACCCAGCTGGCGGTGGCGGCGGGCGTGCCGACGGTGGCCGTGTTCGGCCCCTCGGACGAGGCCCTGCGTCGTCCCTGGACCGGGGTGGCGGTGCGCGGTCCGCGCAGCCTGCAAGAGTTCATCGACATGGACCCGCGCCTGAACCAGCACATCCAGCACATGATGGACCTGCCCTATGAGCGGGTGTTGAAGGCGTCGAAGAAGCTGCTGGCGCAACTGGCGGACTGACCACTTCCTGAGTGGGCGAGGGGTTGTCCCATGAGGCGTCAGGCGCGCATAAGCGCCTCGACCTCAGGAGATGCGCCAATGACACAGACCTATGACCTGATCGTGCGGGGCGGCGAAGTCGCCAACCACGCCGGACGCGGCATGGCCGACGTCGGCGTCATCGACGGGCGCATCGCCTTCATCGGCGACCTGTCCCAGGCCTCGGCGGGCGAGGTGTTCGACGCCACGGGCCTGACCGTCCTGCCGGGCGTCATCGACACCCAGGTCCACTTCCGCGAGCCGGGTCTGGAATGGAAGGAAGACCTTGAGACGGGCAGCCGCGCGGCGGCCCTGGGCGGCGTCGTCGCCGTGTTCGAGATGCCGAACACCAATCCCAACACCACCGACCCGGACACCATGGCCGACAAGCTGGTCCGGGCGAACAACCGGATGTGGACCGACCACGCCTTCTACGTCGGCGGCACGCATGAGAACGCCGAGCATCTGGCCGATCTGGAGCGCCTGCCGGGCTGCTGCGGGGTCAAGGTCTTCATGGGCGCCTCGACCGGCGACCTGCTGATCGCTGACGACGAGGGGGTGAGGAAGGTGCTGTCGAACGTACGCCGTCGCGCCACCTTCCACTCCGAGGACGAATACCGGCTGGTCGAGCGCCGCAGCCTGGCGCGCACCGGCGACTGGACCAGCCACCCCGAGGTCCGCGACGCCGAAAGCGCCATCATGTCCACCCGCCGTCTGGTCGGGCTGGCCAAGGAGACCGGCGCCCGCATCCACGTCCTGCACGTCACGACGCGCGACGAGATGGAGTTCCTGCGCTTCCACAAGGATGTCGCCACCGTCGAGATCACGCCGCAGCACCTGACCCTGGTCGCGCCCGAGGCCTATGAGCGGCTGGGCGCCTACGCCCAGATGAACCCGCCGATCCGCTCGCAGGAGCATGTTGACGCCCTGTGGCTATGGGGCATGCAGCAGGGCGTCGCTGACGTCCTGGGCTCGGACCACGCTCCGCACACGAGGGAAGAAAAGTCCAAGCCCTATCCGGCGTCGCCGTCGGGGATGCCGGGGGTGCAGACCCTGGTGCCGCTGATGCTGACGCACGTGGCTGAGGGCCGTCTGTCGCTGGAACGCTTCATCGACCTGACCTCGGGCGGAGCGCAGCGGGTGTTCGGCACGGCCAACAAAGGGCGGATGGCTGTCAGCTATGACGCCGATCTGACCATCGTTGACCTGAAGGCGAAGAAGACCATCAGCCACGACCAGCAGGCCAGCCGCTGCGGTTGGACCCCCTTCGACGGCTTCGAGACCACGGGCTGGCCGGTGGCGACCATCGTGCGCGGCCGCGTGGTGATGAAGGACGGCGAACTGATCGGCCAGGCGCACGGCCAGCCGGTGCGGTTCCAGGAGACGCTGGCGGGGTGAAAGGCCTGATCGGTTCCGCATGGTTGGCTATGGTGTCGGCCGCTCTGGCGGGGTGTTCTACCGAGGAAGCCTCTGTTCTTGCGCCGTGTGAGATCCGAGAGATTGCGCGGGTGTGCGATGTCGAGAGCAACGAGCGGTTCGTCAGCGTGAGTCGAACATCTGCGCCTTGCTTGGCTGGCGTAACGGTGGACGGTGTAAACGTATCTATTCCGTACCAGCCTCTTCGAAGTATCGGCGACGCCGAGCTTGAGGGCATCGAAACGGCCACGGGCTATGATGAGTATTTGATCAGTCTGCTTCCATCTAGGCCTGTCGCGGACAGCGCGACTCCCGGCGTGCTGTACGCCTGCTCTGAAATGTGCCGCGCCGTCATGTCGTGGCGAGGCTACGCCGTGGTTGTGTCCTGGGGTGATGTCAAAGCGAACCCAGGCGCTGTTGTTAAGTCGGCAATAGCGTCGCTTGATGCGTGGGCGGCACAATGCAGGGAGGGGGCTCGATGAGAGGCGCTGCATTGAAGCCCGACGCGGTTGCTCCGGTCTTTCGCTCTCGCCTGGGCCTGATCGGTTTCGGCGCCTTTGGGCGGCTGACGGCGTGGCATCTGTCGCCCTGGTTCGACATTGTCGCCTATGACCCGGCGGCCAGCGACGGCGAGGGGCTGGTGCGGCTGACGACGCTGGAAGAGGCGGCGGCCTGTCCGGTGGTGGTGCTGGCTGTGCCGGTCGGGGTTCTGGCCGAGACGGTCGCGGCCATCGCTCCGTCCGTGACGCCGGGCGCCCTGATCCTCGATGTCGGCTCGGTGAAGGTGAAGCCGGCCGAGGTCATGCTGGAGGGCCTGCCCGAGGGCGTCCAGATCGTCGGAACCCACCCCCTGTTCGGTCCCCAGAGCGGCAAGGACGGCATCGCGGGCCTGCGCATCGCTGTCTGTCCGGTGCGCGGCGACAAGGCGGCTTGGCGCGTGGCCGCCTTCTGTCGCAAGGCGCTGGGGCTCAAGGTCTTCGTCGTCACGCCCGAGGATCACGACCGCGAGGCGGCCACGGTCCAGGGCCTGACCCACCTGATCGCCAAGGTTCTGCTGGCCATGGAGCCGCTGCCGACACGGATGACCACGACCAGCTTCGAGCGCGTCATGCAGGGCGTCGACATGGTCCGCCACGACAGCGCAGCGGTGTTCCGCGCCATCGAACACGACAACCCTTATGCCGCCGAGGTGCGGCGGCGGTTCTTTGATCTGGCGGAGCAGGCGAGGGCGGAGCTGGACGGGTAGGGCAGAGGTGCCACGGGAGGCGAGAGTTGGCGATCACGGTTATTTGTTCTTGCGCCTAGATAAAAGGCCAAGTTCAATCGCCGCCTTGTTCAGGGGGAGCTTACTATGTCGTTTCGATCCACACGGTCCTTGCATCTGCTCGTCAGTTGCTCGCTTGTCGGCCTTTTGGCTGCGGGCGGCGCGATGGCGCAGGATGCGCCCATTGTTCAGCCTGGAGCCCCCGGTCAGGCGACCCGCGCCCTGACGGCTGAAGACGCGGTGCGGATCGCAGACAACCGCTTCTCGACCGACGACGTACGATTCATGCAGGACATGATCGTGCACCACTATCAGGCCGTGCAAATGGCCGCCCTGGTTCAGGAACGCACGAATCGACAAGCGCTGATTGATGTGGCGGGCCGCATCAATGTGGCCCAGGCTGACGAGATCGCCTTCATGCAGCGTTGGCTGAAGGAGCGTGGTCAGGATGCGCCTAATCCCGCAGGCGATCCGCACGCCATGCACAATGCTCAGCAGGGGCATGGCCAGCACCATATGATGGTCGGCATGGCGACGCCGGAACAGATGAACGCCTTGGCGGGGGCTCGCGGCCCCGCGTTTGATCGCCTGTTCCTGGAATTGATGATCGCCCACCATGATGGCGCGGTGAAGATGGTCGAGCATTTGCTGGGTCGTTCAGGCTCGGCCTATGATCCGATCCTGTTCGAATTCGCGAATGACGTCACGAATGAGCAGCAGGGCGAGATGCGGCGGATGACGGCGCTGTCGCGCGAGCTCTCGGAGGATCCGCGCTCGACTCTCGCCGCTGGATACCGTGATGCTGGACAGGCGATCCGCAACCTGAACCTGATCGGCAACCTGCCCAAGCCGGCCGGATTCTACGACCCCAGCAATCCTGTGGGCCTGCCGCCTCCCCTCCCGGCTGAAGCCGACAGTGACAAGACCGCTGGGCGCGCAGAGGATACTGAAGATCGATTCGGCAAGCGGGGACCCTTCCTCAGCTTCGCCAACACCGACATGGCCTTTGCCGGCGATCTGCTGGCGGTCGGCAATTATCATGGCTTCAACCTCTACCGTCTCGGCCAAGGTGAAATGCCGCAACTGATCAGTTCGGTGGTATGCCCAGGCGGCCAGGGCGACGTCTCCATCGTCGGGGACTTGCTGCTCATGTCGGTGGAGCAAACCAGCGGGCGTGTGGACTGCGGGCGCGATGGAATTACCGAGGATGTGAGCGCTGATCGATTCCGTGGCCTGCGCATCTTCGACATCAGCAACCCGCTTCAACCGATGCAGGTGGGGCAGGTCCAGACTTGCCGTGGTTCGCACACTCACTCGGTAGTGTCCGTCAACGACAAGAGCATCATCGTCTACAACTCAGGCACGTCCTCGATCCGTGACGAGCGCGAGCTGGCGGGCTGTGTTGGTCCGGTCGCGGGCGACGCCCGCACCGCCCTGTTCCGTGTTGATGTCATTGAGATCCCTATAGAGCAGCCTGCGCTGGCCCGGATCATCGACAGTCCTGGCGTCTTTGCCGACAGCCAGACCGGGCAACTCGCCGGTTTGTGGCAGGGAGGAGACCACGGCGAGGGGACGCAGGAAACCAGCCGGACAGACCACTGTCACGACATCACCGTTTTCCCGACCGGACAACTGGCGGCCGGCGCCTGCTCCGGGAACGGCATCATCTTCGATATCTCGGACCCTCGGAAGCCGAAACGCATTGACGCCGTCACGGACAAGGGCTTCGCCTACTGGCACTCGGCGACGTTCAACAATGACGGCACCAAGGTTCTGTTCACTGATGAGTGGGGCGGTGGCTCGCGCCCGCGTTGTCGGGTGCAGGATCCGACGAACTGGGGCGCCAACGCGATCTACGACATCGTCGATGGTAAGCTGGAATACCGTAGCCATTATAAGCTGCCGGCGGCCCAGACGGACAAAGAAAACTGCGTCGCCCATAACGGCTCGATTATTCCAGTTCCCGGCCGCGATATCTTCGTGCAGGCTTGGTATCAGGGCGGTGTGTCTGTCATGGACTTCACCGATTCCTCCAATCCGGTTGAAATCGCCTATTTCGACCGTGGGCCGATTGACGCTGATCACGAGATTCTCGGCGGCTACTGGTCGACCTATTGGTTTGGCGGGAACATCTACGGCAGCGAGATCGCGCGCGGCCTGGACGTGCTGGCCCTGCAGCCCAGCGATCATCTGAGCGCGGCCGAGATTGCGGCAGCGAAGCTGGCGAACCAGGGCGGCGTGTTCAATCCGCAACAGCAGTTCCCCGTGACCTGGCCGAACCATCCGGTGGTGGCTCAGGCCTATGTGGATCAGTTGGCGCGTCAGAACGTCCTGGCGGCCGCGTTCATTGCAGATCTGACCACGGCTCTGGGGCAGGCCGCGTCGCTTGTCGAAGCGGGGACGAAGGATGCGGCTCTGGCGGCTAATCTGGACGCGCTGGCGAAGGGCTTGAGCACGGCTGGGGCGGATGCGGCTGCGGCTGCGACGCGCCGTATCGCTGCTCTGAGAGCCGGACTGGAAGGGGTCTCGGCGCAACTGCGCTAGGCTTCATGAGGCTGGAGAAGCGCTTGGGGCGGATGAAAGTCCGCCCCAAGACGCATGCTGATCTTTCGGCAATCAGCGTGGTTTTTCGGCAGGGCAGAGCTTAAGGCTGGGCGGTATTCTTCACCGTGTCAGCGAGTACTCTCATGGATATCCGCGATCAGATCGTTCTCATCACTGGCGGCGCGCGTGGCGTCGGCGCGGCGGCGGCGCGGGCCTTTGCGGGGCAGGGGGCGCGGGTCGTGATCAACTGGCGGGCCAGCGGCGAGCAGGCGCAAGCCTTGGCGACCGAGCTGGGCGAGCGCGTGATCGCCGTTCAGGCCGATGTGACCGACCGGGCGGCGGTCGAGGTCATGGTGGCGAAGGCGCAGGCCCATTTCGGCGCGCCGATCAGCACCGTGGTCAACAACGCCCTGGACTACAGCTTCAACGGCGACGCCCGCGCGCAGATGGCCGACATTCCGTGGGAGGACATGGCGCGCCAGTTCTCGACCGTGATCCGGGGGGCGCTGAACGTCATTCAGGCGACGGCGCCGGGCATGAGTGCGCAGAAGTTCGGCCGGGTGGTCAACATCGGCACCAACCTGTTCCAGAATCCGGTGGTGCCCTATCACGACTACACCGCCGCCAAGGCGGCTTTGCTCAGCCTGACGCGGACGGCGGCGGGCGATCTGGGGCCGTCGGGCATCACGGTCAACATGGTCTCGGGCGGTCTGCTGCGGACGACGGACGCCAGTGCGGCGACGCCGGACGCGGTGTTCGACCTGATCGCGGGCATGACGCCTCTGCGTTCGGTGACGACGCCGCAGGAGTTCGCCGACGCGGTGCTGTTCTTCGCCTCGCCGTGGAGCCGAGCGGTGACGGGGCAGAACCTGGTGGTCGACGGCGGACTGGTTCGGGACTGAATATGAAAAGGCCCCGCCAGTTCGCTGGCGGGGCCTTTCTGTTTAGTGGCGAACCGGGTTCGCGCCCTCGAAGGTCATGAAAGGGGCGGGAGCGCCGCTGCCGAAACGCATGACGTCGTAGCGTTCGGGGGCGTAGCCGGGGGCCTCCATGCCGGGCGAACCGGTCGGCATGCCGCCCACGCCGATGCCGCGAGAGGCGCCCGGCGTCTTCAGGAAGGCGTTGACGGCGGCGGCCGGGACGTGGCCCTCGATCACCTTGCCGTCGACGACGGCGGTGTGGCAGGACCACAGGGATTGCGGCACGCCCAGACGGACCTTCACCGGGGCCAGATCATCGGTCGGGACAATTGTGATGGCGTAGCCGGCCTTGCGCATATGCTCGACCCAGCCGCCGCAGCAGCCGCAGGAATCGCTCTTGTAGACGGTCATGTCCGAGGCCTGGGCCACAGTCGGCAGGCCGTTCAGCAGGAAGCCCGCGCCGCCCAGGATGGCGGCGCCGAAGGCGAGGGTGGCGATCTTCATCTTCTTCATGCTCAGGCGGCCTCAGCCGGATAGCCGGCGGCGTCGAGCGCGGTCAGCAGGGTTTGACGGTCAGCGCTGGTCGTCACCTCGACGCGGCGGGCCTCGATGTCGGCGGTGATTTGGGCCGAGGCGTCGACGGCGTGAATGGCCTTCTCGACGCTGGCGACGCAGCCGCCGCAGCGGATCTTGGGAATGGTCAGGGCGATCATGGGGTGACTCCTTGGGAAGCGGCGGCGGGCGAACCCGCCAGGTCGGACAGGATGGGGCAGTCGGGGCGGTCGTCGCCGGCGCAGCAGCGCGACAGGTCGCGCAGGGCGTCGGCCATGGCCTGCATCTCCTTGATGCGGGCGTCGAGGTCGGCGACGTGCTTTTCGGCCATGGCCTTGACCTCGCGGCTGGGCCGGTTGCGGTCGCGCCACAGGGACAGCAGGCGGCTGATCTCCTCGACCGAGAAGCCCAGACTGCGGGCGCGGCGGATGAAGCGCAGGTCGTTCAGGTCGCGCTCGCTGAAGTCGCGATAGTTGCTCTCGGTCCGCTCGGACGGTCGGATCAGGCCGACGGATTCGTAGTAGCGGATCATCTTGGCCGAGACGCCGGTGGCGAGGGAGGCCTTGCCGATGTTCATTGGGCGGCTCCTTCGAAGCGCGGCTTAAAGGCGCGCAGGCGCAGGGCGTTCAACACGACGCTGACGCTGGACAGGGCCATGGCGCCGGCCGCCAGCATGGGCGACAGCATGTAGCCGAAGGCCGGGTAGAGGACGCCCGCCGCGACCGGGATGAGCAGGACGTTGTAGCCGAAGGCCCAGGCCAGGTTCTGGCGGATATTGCTCATGGTGGCGCGCGACAGGCCGATGGCGCTGACCGCGCCGCGCGGACGGCAGCAGGCCGGGGACGAAGAGGACGAAGCTGGTCAGGACGAAGCTGACCAGGCGCCAGGTCTGCACGTCTATGGTTTCGGCGAGCCAGTGATGCATGCCGGGGAGAAAGTGCGAGCCCATCTCCAGCACGAACAGGGGCAGGGTCGCCACGCCCGCGATCAGGACGGCGCGGCCCAGGTTGCGGATCTCGGCGGCGCGGGCGGCCTGTTCGCGGTCGCCCGCGTCGGCGTCGCCTTGTTCCGGGTGTTCCAGCCCATAGCCCGCCTGCTGCACGGCGGCGGCCAGATCGCGGAAGGACACAGCGCCGGAGAGGAAGCGGACGGTAGCCCGCTCGGCGGCCAGGTTGACGTTGGCTTCGGTCACGCCGGGCACGGCGCGAATGGCCTTCTCGACCCGGCCGACACAGCTGGCGCAGGTCATGCCGAGGACCGGCAGGTCGAGGATTTTCAGGGAGGCGGCGGACATCGGCGGAGCCTTTCGTCGTTTACAGCCTGATCCTTCTAAACCTTCCCGTCATGGGAAGGTCAATGCCTCAAAAAGCGAGGCGACGATCCCGCTCGTGCTCGGCGTAATAGTCTAGGCGCGTCTGTGCCGTCCTGTCGCAAGGGGCGTCGCGCCGAGCCGCGTAATAGCAGTGAAGCCCGCGTCGAAATCGTCAGGCGCGGTACGGTACAAGAAGGATGATCCCCCCTATGTCGAGCATGGCTCTCGATCGCAGGTCCCTGTTGCGCGGCGCGGCTGCGGGCGGCGGGCTGCTCGGCCTTTCGGGCCTGATGCCGGCCTGGGCGCAGACGGGGTCGCCGGGTCTGCGGGCCGATCTGCCGACGCTGACGGGGCCGAATATCGACCTGACGGTGGGCCATTCCAACTTCACCGTCGGCGGGCGCACTGGCCACGCCTTCACCGTCAACGGCCTGCTGCCCGCGCCCCTGCTGCGGATGCGCGAGAGCCAGAACGTTCGCCTGTCGGTGACCAATACTCTGGACGAGGACACCTCGATCCACTGGCACGGCCTGTTGCTGCCGTTCCAGATGGACGGGGTGCCCGGGATCAGCTTCCCCGGCATCAAGCCGCGCGAGACCTTTGTCTATGAGTTCCCGATCAGGCAGTCGGGCACATACTGGTATCACAGCCATTCGGGGATGCAGGAGGCTATGGGCCACTATGGCCCCATCGTCATCGACCCGGCGGGCGTCGATCCCGTCGGTTATGACCGCGAGCACGTGCTGGTCCTGTCGGACTGGAGCTTCCTGCATCCGCACGAAATCCTGGCCAAGCTGAAGAAGAGCCCCGGCTACTTCAACATGCAGAAAACGACGCTGGCGGGCCTGCTGGACGGATCGGACGGCATGGATCTGGTCGAGCGTCGAATGTGGGCGGGGATGCGAATGGACCCGCGCGACATCCTCGACGTCAACGGCACGACCTATACCTATCTGATCAACGGCCATGGGCCGGAGGAGAACTGGACCGGCCTGTTCCGGCCCGGCGAGCGGGTGCGGCTGCGCCTCATCAACGCCTCGGCCATGTCGATCTTCAACGTCCGCATTCCGGGACTGGCCATGACCGTGGTCCAAGCCGACGGCGAGCATGTGCGTCCGGTCGAGGTGGACGAGTTCCAGATCTCGGTGGCCGAGACCTATGACGTCATCGTGCGTCCGACCGAGGACCGCGCCTACACCATCGTGTCGGAAGCTATCGACCGTTCGGGCATGGGCCGCGCCACCCTGGCGCCGCGTCTGGGGATGACGGCGGAGGTCCCGCCGCTGCGCAAGGTTCCGAACCTGACCATGGCCGATATGGGGATGGGCGGGATGGATCATGGAGCGATGGATCACTCAGGCCACGGCGGCGCCGCCGCCGCGCCGATGGACCACGGCGCCATGAGCATGCGTGACCCCAACAACGCCCCCGCCGACATGGCGGTCGGCGTCGGTGTGGACATGGTCTCGCCCGCCCCGGCCAACCGACTGGGCGAACGGCCGCAGGGGCTTCAGGACGTCGATCACCGGGTGCTGGTCTATACCGACCTGCGCGCGCTGGAGCCGAACAGGGACACGCGTCCGCCGTCGCGTTCGATGGAAATCCACCTGACCGGAAACATGGAACGCTTCATGTGGGGCTTTGACGGGCGCAAGTTCTCGGAGCTGGTCGAGCCGATCCGCTTTGAGCTGAACGAGCGGGTGCGTGTGACGCTGGTCAACGACACCATGATGGCGCACCCGATCCACCTGCACGGCCACTTCTTCGAGCTGGTCAACGGCCACGACGGGCATCAGCCGCTGAAGCACACGGTGAATGTGGCGCCGGGCTCCAAGGTGACGTTCGACCTGACCGCCGACGCGCCGGGCGACTGGGCCTTCCACTGCCATCTGCTGATGCACATGCATGCGGGGATGTTCAACGTCGTCACGGTTCGTCCGCTGGAAGGAGCCGCCCGATGAGCCGCGCCCTGTTCGCCGCCGTCGCGGTTCTTCCCCTGATGCTGGCCGCCGGTTCCGCCCTGGCCCAGACGCACGGCGGGCATGCAGGCCACGGCGCCCATGCGGCGCCCGCCCGTCCGCCGCAGGCACGCCCGAGACTCGCGCCCAAACCCAAACCACCCGCCGCCGCGCCTCGGCCTGCTGCGCCTGCGGCACCGATGGCGGCGGACCCGCACGCGGGTCATGACATGAGCGGTCATGCCGGACACGGCGCCCAACCGGCTCCGGTCGATCCTCATGCGAGTCACGCGACGAGCGCCGCTCCGGCGGCTGCGACCGACCCGCACGCCGGGCATGACATGAGCGGGATGCAGACGGCCCCCGCCGCCGACCCTCATGCCGGTCACAACATGGCCCCGGCGGCTGATCCTCACGCGGGTCACGATATGGGCCAGACCCCGGCGGCGGACCCCCACGCAGGTCATGACATGTCGGCCATGGCAGGCGGTGCGCCCAACATCCCGACCAGTGCGGACGCGGTCGGCGGCCGCATGGTCGAGACGCCGCCGCCCGCCGCCGCCCGCGCTACGCCGGCCCATGCGGCGGACCTGCTGTTCGATCCCGCCGTCATGGCGGCGGCGCGCAAGCAGTTGCTGGCCGAGAACGGCGACGTGCGCACCACGGGGGTCCTGATCGACACGCTCGAAGCCAGCTTCGGCGACGACGAGGAAGGCTACAGCTGGAACGCCCAGGGCTGGACCGGCGGCGACATCAACCGCTTCTGGTGGAAGACTGAAGGCGAGGGCGCCTTCGACGGCAAGCTGCACGACGCCGAGGTCCAGGCCCTCTATAGCCGCGCCGTCGCCCCCTTCTGGGACGTGCAGGCCGGTGTGCGCCAGGACTTCCGGCCCGACGGCGACGACACGACCCATTTGACGCTCGGCGTCCAGGGCGTCGCGCCCTACTGGTTCGAGGTGAGCGCCGCTGCGTTTCTATCGACCGATGGCGACCTGACCGCGCGCGCCGAGGCCGAATACGACCAGCGCCTGACCCAGAAGTGGATTCTGCAGCCGGCGGTCGAAGTCGCCCTGTCGGCCAGCGATATTCCTCAGCTGGAGATGGGGTCGGGCCTGACCTCGGTCACGGCGGGGCTGCGCCTGCGCTATGAAATCCGCAAGGAATTCGCCCCCTACGTCGGCGTGGAGTGGAGCCGGTCGTTCGGCGACACCGCCGACTACGCTAAGGCGCGCGGCGACGACGTGGAGGCGACGCGCTTCGTGGTCGGGATCAAGGCCTGGTTCTGATGACGAACCAGGCGGTGCGGCGGATGGGCGCGTACGGCGATCAAGGTCGTGCGAACCGTTCGCGTTGTGCTATCTGATGCCCATGGCCAAGGGTGGATTCAGGACAATGGTGTTGGGGGCGCTTCTGGCGCTCGTCATCACCATGTTCGGTCTCGTGCCCGTCGCCGACGCTGCGGTCTGTGGCCCTGAGCTGCCGCATGATGTGGCGACGGCTGATGGGCTGTCGTCGAAGTCCACGATGCGGATACGGACGACCACACGGGTCCGGATGGGGGTGCGGCTTGCGCCCACGGCCATTGCCACCATGCGGCCAACGCCCTGATTCCCTTCCTGGAAACGCCTGCTGCGGCCTTTTCAGGCGTTGCGCGACTGTCTCCCCTGCCGAGCGACCTGCTGACGTCGCGCGTGCCCGGCGGACTGGAACGCCCTCCCCGAAGCTGAGCGGACGCCGCGCCGATGGGCGCGTCTTCTTGTCAGTCATTCGGGATATGAACCATGTCTTCCCTGAAACGCCGGGGGCCGCTTGCGGTCGTCGGCTGCGCCCTGGCCGCCTGCGCGGTCTGGGACGTCGGTCCCGTCCGGGCCGACCCCGCGCCTGCCTATGAAATCCTGCTGGAGCGGATAGGGCGGAACGCCCCTGCCCAGGTCGAGGCCGACGCCCTGCTGGAGGCCGCCGAGGCGCGCCTCCGCCAAGCCGGCGTCCGCGCCAATCCAGAGCTGGCCCTGCGCGCCGACGGCGTTCTGGGCGGCAAGCCCTATGCCGGATGGGGCGAAGCCGAGATCAGTCTCGACCTCACCCAGAACCTGGAACTGGGCGGGCGTCGCGGCGCCCGCGTCGATGTGGCCCGCGCCGAGGTCGGGGTCAGCGCCCTGCGCCGCGAACAGGCGGGGATCGACACGGTCGCCCGTCTGGCCCTGACCTATGCCGAGGCGGAGGCGGCCGAGCGCCGTTTCACTCTGGCCGAGGACGCCCTGACCCTGGCCGTGGCTGACGCCCGCGCCGCCCTGGTGCTGGTGGAGGAGGGGCGCGAACCGCTGCTGCGCGGCATCCAAGCCGAAACCGAGGCGGCCATGGCGCGGGCGGCGGTTGAGGATGCCCGCGCCGAACGTGACGTGGCCTTCGCCCGACTGACCGCCGAGGCCATGCTGCCGACGCCAGTGACGTCGGTAGAGGCCGGGGTGCTGGACCGGACCTCGCCGGCGGCGCCCGACGCCGCGGCTTCGCTGGCGGTGCGGGTGGCCGAGGCTGAAGCCGAGGCGGCTGAGCGTCGCATCGGACGCGAACGGGCCGAGGCCCGACCCAATGTCAGCGCCTCGCTGGGCGTGACCCGCTATCAGGCTGAGGACGCCACAGCCCTGACCGTGGGCCTGTCCATGCCACTGCCTCTGTTCGACCGGAACCGGGGCAATATCGACGCGGCGCGGGCCGAGCATCGCGCCGCCGAGGCGCGGGTGGCGGGGGCGCGGCTGGCCGACGCCGCCGACCGCAGCGCGGCCCTGGCGCGGCTTCGCGCCTCGGCCAGTCGGGTCGCGGCGGGCGACATGGGCGTGGCCTCGGCCGAGGAGGCCTACCGCCTGTCGCGGCTGGGGTTCGAGGCGGGGCGGATATCCCAGTTGGAGCTGCGCTCGACCCGCGTGGCCCTGATCTCGGCGCGCGACGCCGCGGTCGAAGCCCGTCTGGCGCGGGTGCGCGCCGAAATCGAACTGGCGCGCCTGCAAGGCCGCGCCCCCTTTGAAGGAGGTCGCTGATGCGTCCGTTCCAGACTTATCGCGCCCGGCTGCTGGCCGGCGCCGCTGTCGCCGTTCTCGCCCTGGGCGGGGCCGTCTTCCTGCTGACCCGCGAGGGGACGGAGCCGGCGGTCGCCGAAGCCGCCGAGGCGGAGGTAGCGCCCGAGGCGCCCGAAGGCGTCGTCCTGCTGACCGCCCAACAGATCCAGGCTTCGGGCATTTCCGTCGTGGCGGTCGGACAGGGCGGCGGCGGCGAAGTGCGTCTGTCCGGTCGGGTCGAGCCGATGATCGACGCCCGCGCGGCGGTCGCGGCCCCGGTCGGCGGGCGCGTCGAGCGGGTTCTGGTTGCGCCGGGACAGGCGGTGCGCGCCGGTCAGGTTCTGGCCGTCGTGGTTAGCGGCGACGCAGCCGTCATCCGCGCTGACGCCGACGCGGCCTCCGCCTCGGCTGACGCGGCCCGCAGCGCCTATCAGCGCGACCGCCGACTGGCCGAGCAGGGCGTGGTGGCGCGTCAGGACGTCGAGACGGCCCACGCCCGCTACGTCGGGGCGGAAGCCGCCGAGCGCGCCGCGCGGGCGCGGGCCGCCGCCAGCGGGGCGCCGAATGCATCTGGTCGCCTGAGCGTGACGACGCCGATTTCGGGCGTGGTGACCTCGGTTCTGGTCGGCCCCGGCGGCTTTGCAGCCCAGGGCGGAGTCGTGGCCGAGGTGGCCGATCCGGCCCGGGTCGAACTGGTCTTTCACGCCCCGCCTCTGGCCGCGGCCCAGGTGCGGCTCGGCCAGAGCTTGCGAGCCCAGGGACCGGCCGGAGAGTTCGACGCTGTGGTCATCGGCGTGGCGGCAGGGGCGGGCGGCGAAAGCGGCGCCACGGTCATTCGCGCGCGTCCGGTCGAGGGTCAGGCGCCGCCGGCGGGGGCGTCTGTTGCGGGCGTGCTGACGATGGCGGGGGCGTCGGACGGGCTGACCGTGCCGACCGAGGCGGTGCAGACCATGGAGGGGACCGCCGTGGTCTTCGTCCAGGTCGAGGGCGGCTTTCGGGCCGCGCCGGTGCTGACCGGGCGTCAAGCCGGGGGGTGGACTGAAATCCTGCGCGGGCTGGACGGCGACGAACGGATCGCCGCTGCCGGGGCCTTTCTGCTGAAGGCCCAACTGGGTTTCGGCGACGCCGACCACGGCCACTAGGGGAAGGTCTGATGTTCAAACTCATCATTGAGGCCTCGGTCCGCCATCGCTGGTTCGTGGTTCTGGCGGCGGCCCTGATCGCGACGCTCGGCCTCTATAATCTGACGCGTCTGCCCATCGACGCCGTGCCCGACATCACCAATCGTCAGGTGCGGATCACCACCCTGGCGCCGGCTCTGGCGCCCGAACAGGTCGAGCGACAAGTCACCTATCCGCTGGAGACGGCGATGGCCGGGCTGCCGGGACTGGAGAGCACCCGCTCGCTGTCGCGCAACGGCTTCAGCCAGATCACTGTCGTCTTCACCGACCGCACCGACATCTATTTCGCACGCCAGCAGGTGGCCGAGCGGATGCGCGGCGCCTCCCTGCCCGAGGGTGTCGAACCGGCGCTGGCGCCAATCACCACGGGCCTGGGCGAGGTGCTGATGTGGACGGTGGACTATGCGCCGTTCGACGCCCGCAAGGTCAAGGCAGGCAAGCCCGGCTGGCAGGCTGACGGCGTCTATCTGACGCCGGAGGGCGAGCGGCTGACCACGCCGGCGCAGCGCGCGACCTATCTGCGGACGGTGCAGGACTGGATCATCGCGCCGCAGATGCGGACTACGCCGGGGCTGGCGGGGATCGACGTCAACGGCGGCTTTGTGAAGGAGTATGCGGTGCGGCCCGACGTGGCCGCCCTGACCCGCTACGGCCTGTCCGTCACCGATCTGGCGACGGCGCTGGAGCGGGCCAATGTTCAGGCCGGCGCCGGCCATGTGCAGCGCGCGGGCGAGGCCCTGGTGGTGCGGGTCGACGCGCGGGCCGCCACAGTCGACGATCTGGCTCAGGCGCCGGTCGTCAACCGGGCCGGGCTGACGGTGCGGGTCGCAGATGTGGCCAGGGTCGAGATCGGCCAGGCGCCGCGTCTGGGCGGCGCCAGCCGCGACGGGCATGAGGCGGTGCTGGGCACGGCCCTGATGCTGGCCGGAGAGAACAGCCGCACCGTGGCGCAGGCGGCGGCCCGGCAACTGGCGCGCGTCGGCGACAGCCTGCCGCCCGATGTGGCGGCCGTGTCGGTGCTGGATCGCAGCCAACTGGTCGATTCCACCATCGCCACCGTGGCCCGCAACTTGGCCGAGGGGGCCATGCTGGTCATCGTCGTCCTGTTCCTGCTGCTGGGCAATTTCCGGGCGGCGGCGATCACGGCCCTGATGATCCCGTTGAGCTTCCTGTTCGCCGTCATCGGCATGAACCGTTTCGGCATCAGCGGAAACCTGATGAGCCTGGGCGCGCTCGACTTCGGCCTGATGGTCGACGGCGGGGTGGTGGTGATCGAGAACACCCTGCTGATGCTCAGCCAACGGCGGGGCGAGCTGGGGCGGCCGCTGGTCGTGCGCGAGCGTCTGGACATCGCCGCCCGCGCGGCACGCCAGATGGTCAAGCCGGCGGCGTTCGGACAACTGATCATCCTCCTGGTTTTCACGCCCTTGCTGCTGCTGGAAGGGGTGGAGGGCAAGACCTTCGTGCCGATGGGCGCGACCGTCATGCTGGCCCTGGTCGGGGCCTTCGTCTTTTCCTTCACCTTTGTTCCGGCGATGACGGCCCTGCTGGTGCGCGAGCCCAGGGACGTCCGTCTCGGCGCCAAGGGTCAGATCGAAGAGCATGAGACGCGCCTGTTGCGCGTCGCCCGGCGGGGCATCGAACCGGCGATCCGAGCGGCGGCGGCACGACCCAAAGCGGTGTTGGCGGCGGCTCTGGCTGCGCTGGCGCTCGGGGCCGTGTCGTTTGCGACCCTGGGGCGCGAGTTCGTCCCGACGCTGGACGAGGGCGACATCGCCATGCAGGCGTCGCGCGTGCCGTCGGTCTCGCTGGAGCAGTCGCTTCAGATGCAGAGGGGGCTGGAACGGGCCATCAAGGCCATGCCCGAGGTCGAGACCGTCTTTTCACGCACCGGCACCGCCGAGGCGGCGGTCGATCCCATGCCGGTCAATGTCTCGGACAGCGTCATCATCCTGAAGGACCGCAAGGCCTGGCCGGACCCTAAGCTGACGAAAGAGGAACTGATCGAGCGGATCGAGCAGACGGTCGGCCAGCAGATCGGCAATGCCTTCGAGTTCAGCCAGCCGATCGAACTGCGGTTCAATGAGCTGATCTCGGGCGTGCGCAGCGACCTGGCGGTCATGATCTATGGCGAGGATTTCGAGCAGATGAAGGTGGTCGCCGACCAGGTGGCCGATCGCCTGCGCCAGACGCCGGGCGCGGCGGACGTCAAGGTCGAACAGGTGTCGGGCCTGCCCACCCTGACGGTCAGCGTGGATCGCTTCAACGCCGCCAGCTACGGCCTGTCGGCGGCGGACGTCAGCGAGACGGTGTCTGCGGCGGTGGGCGGCGCGCAGGCGGGCCGCATCTTCGAGGGCGACCGCCGCTTTGACGTGGTGGTGCGTCTGGCCGACGAGGCGCGCAATGACCCGGCCAGCCTGGCCGCCCTGCCTGTCGTCGCCGCCAGCGGGGTGATCGCGCCCCTGTCCTCGGTCGCCGTCATTCAGACGGGGGAGGGGCCGAACCAGATCAGTCGCCACAACGGCAGCCGCCGCATGGTGGTCCAGGCCAATGTGCGCGGTCGCGACCTGGGCGGCTTTGTCGCCGAGGCTCAAAGGTCGGTGGCTGATGTTCCGCTGCCGACCGGCTATCGGCTGGAGTGGGGCGGGCAGTTCGAGAACCTGAAACGGGCCGAGCAGCGATTGTCGCTGGTCGTGCCGGTGGTCTTCGTCCTGATCGGCGTCCTGCTGTTCATGGCCCTAGGGTCGTTCACGGAGGCGGGGCTGGTCTTCGCCTGCGTGCCTCTGGCCCTGGTCGGCGGGGCCTTGGCCCTGTTGCTGCGAGGGATGCCCTTCTCGGTCTCGGCGGCGGTCGGCTTCATCGCTGTGTCAGGGGTGGCGACCCTGAACGGGCTGGTGCTGATGCAGGCGATCCGCGAACGGCTGGAGGCCGGGCTGGCCCCGCTAGAGGCGGCGGTTCAGGGGGCGTGCAGCCGGTTGCGCGCGGTGCTGACCACGGCGACCGTGGCCATCGTCGGCTTCCTGCCTATGGCTCTGGCGCACGGGGCGGGGGCCGAGGTGCAAAAGCCGCTGGCGACCGTGGTGATCGGCGGCCTGCTGACCGCCACAGCCCTGACGCTGCTGGTCCTGCCGAGCCTTGCGGCGCGGACGGTGAAAAGGCGGGATGCGGTTTAACCGCCGGCATGAAGGAGACAGAGCCCCCTGCGGGGTGCAGGGGGCTCCGCAGGGACTTAGAACGAAACGCGGACGCCGATGCGGCCGGTGTAGTTCCTGTAGTCTTCGCCAGCGTCGGCCTTGGCTTCGACGAAGCCCGTCAGGCCGGTCTTCGAGGTGAAGGTCACGCCCAGTTGGTACTGGCCGTAGGCGTCGACCGCGGTGTTGGCGAAAGTGCTGTCGGCCGCGCCCGAGGTGAAGCGGACGCCGTCTTCGCCGGCCAGTTCCTGCACCAGATGGGCCCCCAGGTAGTAGCCGATCTGGCCCTGGGCGATGGACCCGGCGCCGCCGAGGCGGGCGCCGGCCTTGGCGCGCAGGCCGTCCAGGGCTTCGAAGTCGATCACCGCGCCCTGCGAGGCCAGGGCGTCGAGGTCGGTGCGGCTGTAGGCCAGGCTGACCACGGGCTCGAAGAAGAAGGCTTGGGTCTCGATCTTTCCGTTGAAGCGGGCGCCGGTCTCGACCTGGAGACCGTAGCCGCGACCGTCGAGGTCTTCATCATAGCCGGCAGTGGTGCTGCGGGCCTGGATGTCGATCAGGTCGTACTTGGCCAGGGCGTTGACGAAGTAGCGACCCCGCTGAACGCCGGCGTAGGCGCCCAGGTTGAGGCCCTTGTAGTCGGCGCTGTCGGCCTTGTCCTTGAACTCCAGCGTCGAGTCGACATAGCCGCCGGTCAGACCATAGGTCACGCCCGTAGCGCCGATCACGCCCAGATCGACGCCCATCTGACCGCCCACGTGGTCCTGAGTATAGGACAGGTCGACGGTCTGATCGACGCCGTTGCCGGCGCGGATCAGGGTCTCGTCACGCTTGTCGGCGGCGCCATAGACCTGGCCCCAGACGCGGCGGTCGGAGGCCGCCTGGCTCGGATCGCGCAGGGCGGCGGTGTGGGCCGACCAGGCGTCGGCCGACTGACGCCACAGGGTCTGGGCGCCTTCGTTCAGCTTGAGCGTGCGGAAGACGGCGTCGCCTTCCGTCACGGCGATGAAGAAGTCGTCCGCGGCCACATCATGACGCACGCCGTAACGGGCGAAGCCGATGTTGGTGGTCTCATCCGCCATGGTGAAGGCGCCGGCCGCCGAACCGCCGGCGGCATCGACCAGTTTCAGAACGGCGCCCGGCTTCAGCTGAGCGGCGGTCTTGTAGTTCAGGGTGATGGTGGTCGTGCCTGTGGCGCTGCCGCCGACGACCAGTTGATCGTAAGTCGGTCCGCCGGTCGCGCCCGCGTCCATGTCCAGCACCAGACGTCCGTCCATGCCCACATAGTCGCCCGAGATCGTCAGAACGTCGCCCACGCGGCCGTCGGCCAGGTTGATGGTTCCAGCGTTCACGAAGCGCTCGAGACGCGCCAGGGTCGCATGGCCCTGCATCGTCACCAGGCCGGTGTTGACGAAGCGGTCGCTTCCGCCGCCGAAGTCGCTGAAGCCCGACAGGACGAAGCGTCCCGTGTTGTTGACGACGTCGTCGCCGGCGCCGAACTCGACGTTGCCGGTGATCAGGCCGCTGTTGTTCAACGTCACCTCGCCCTGGGCGAAGATCGTGCTCTGCTCGCCCCGGTTGATCGTGCCGGCGTTGTTGATCAGCACGGTCTCGCCTTCGGCGTAGATGGTGCTGACGCCGCGCATGGATTTCGTGGTGACGGAGGCGGGGTTGATGCTCCGCACGCCGCTCGTCAGGACGCTGGCGGCGCCGATGTTGAGGACGACGTCGCCGTCCTGGGAGGTGGCCAGTATGGCGTCGGCGTTGGTCGAGGTGATGGCGCCCGTCGTGGAGACGGTGATGTCGCCTTCGCCGCTGCTGGCCCGGATGGCCTGGTCGTGAGCGCTGACGGCGCCGGCCGTCACCAACATGTCGCCGACCTCGCTGCTGACGTTGACGCCGCGGCTGCCGTAGCCCGTGGCCGAGATGCTATTGACCTTGATCGTCGCCGTATTGCTGGTCGAGCTGGCCAGGACGCCATCGGAATCCTGGCCTAGGGTCGAGACCGAATTGACGTCGACGAAAATTCCGCCCCCGCCGTTCACGTCGACGCCATGGGCCTCGCTGCCTTCGGTGGAGATCGCGCCGGTGCTGACGACGCGGGCGACGCCGTCGGCATAGAGGTCAAGGCCGCTGCTGTCCGCGCCCGTGGTCGTGACCGAGCTGACGGTGACGTTCAGGTCGCCCGTGTCGTTCCGGGCGTCGACGCCCTCGCTGTAGTCGCCGCTCGTCGAGATCAGGCCTTGCGCGATGATCGTGACGAGGTCCCCGCCGCCGTTCACATTGATGGCGTCGGAACTGTATCCGCTGGTCGTGACCGTCGCCGTGGTGACGCTGATGTCGCCCGTGCTGGAGGCGTCGATGGCATCGGCGTTTTCACCGGAGGTCGAGACCGGGGCCTTGGCGACGATGATGATCTTGCCGCTGTCGCTTTCGGCCAGAATGGCGTCTGCGAAGTCGCCGGTGGTCGTGACGGCCTCCGCCGTGGTGATGGCGATGTCGGCGCTGTCGCTGCCGGCGCCGACCCCGTTGCCGTTTTCGCCGGAGGTCGAGATCGCGGCCAGGGTGAGGATGTCCACCGACCCGCTGTTGCCAATGGCGCGGACGCCGTCGCCGTAGTCGCCCGTGGTCGTGATCAGGCCATTGGCGACGATCTTGGCGATACCGCTGAGGCTGTGCGCGTAGAGGGCGGCGCCGCTCCCGCCGGTCGTGACGGCGGCGGCGGAAACCGTGACGTCGTTTTCGCTCTGGGCGGCGACGCCATAGCTGTCGTTTCCGGTCGTGGTGATCGAGCCGGTGCTGACGACGCTGACGGTTCCGCTGGACGCCTGGGCAGAGATGCCGCTGCTGCTGTCGCCGGTCGTCGTGATGGCGGCGGCGCTGTTGACTTGAACCGTGCCGGATTGGGTGGAGGCCAGGATGGCGTCGCTGTCTGCACCGCTCGTGGCCAGCGTGCCCGAGGCGTCAAGCGTGACATCGCCCGTGAGCGTCCAGAGATTGACGGCGTCGCTGTCGCTGCCCGTGGTCGAGACTGAACTGACCTCGGCCCGGATGTCGGACTGCAGAGCCTGCAGCCGGATGGCCGTGGCGAAGTCGCCCGTGGTCGAGACGGCGCCGTGGCTGATCAGGGAGATGTCGCCGCCCGCGTCGGCGGTTTCGGCGCTGATCCCATAGGCGCTGTCGCCGGTCGCGGAGACGGCGCCCTGGTTGGTGATGGAGATCGCGCCGCTCATGCTTTCCGCATGGACGCCGGCGCTGCCCATACCTGCGGTCGTGAGATCGCCGGAGTTTTCGATGGTCACGGCGCCCGAGGTGGTTTGCGCCTTGATCGCATGGGCGAAGTCCTCGGTGGTCGTCACGGAGCCCGAGTTGTTGATCTTCAGCGCGCCAGCCCCCGTGAGGCTGCTGATGCCCGTGCTGGACGACCTGATGTCGCCCGCGTTGGCGACGCTGACCGAACCGTCAATGCTCGTGGCGTAGACGCCGAGGCTGCCGGCGCCCGTGGTCGTGATCGTCCCCGAGGTGGCGAGATCCACATTCCCGGAGCCGAAGTTGTTGGCGGTGATCGCGTGGCTGTTGGCGCCAGCCGTCGTGACGGAAGCGATCGTGGCCGTGATGTCGCCCTGCTCGTTGGACAGGGAAACCCCGAGGCTGTTGTCGCCGATGGTCGAGACCGCGCCGGTGCTGACCAGGGTCACATCGCCTTCAAGGTTGCCGATGCCGATGCCGTTGGCGGCGAAGCCCGAGGTTGAGACCTCGCCGTGGTTTTTGACCAGAATGTCGCCCGTCTGGCTGGTGACGACAATGCCGGTCGCCCCATTCCCGGTGGTGGCGACGGTCCCGGTCGCCTCATTGGTAAGGGTGACTGCGCCGCTGACGCTTTGCGCCACGAGGGCGTGGGCGTTGTCGCTATACGTTGCGACATTGCCAGTGTTCAGCACGTTCACGGCGCCGCTGGACGAATAGGCCAGAATGCCGCGCGCTGCGTTGCCCACGGTCGTCAACTGGTTGGTATTTTCAACAGACACGGCGCCGGTGTTCGAGCGGGCTTCAATGCCGTGGCTGTCCTGGCCCGCTGTGGAGATCACGCCGTGGTTGGCGACTGTGACGGCGCCATTGCCTGACTCGGCCTTGATCGCTGCGCTTAGCGCGCTGGTGGTCGTGACGGCGCCGGTGGTGGTGATCGTGGTCCTGCCGTCGATGTTCTGCGTCAGGATGCCGGAACTGAAGAATCCTGCGGTCGCCAAACTGTCCGCTGTGACGGTGATGTCGCTGTGGTCGTTGGTGGCGAAGATGGCTGCGCTGTTGGCGCCCTGGGTGGCGCCTGAAGCGATATCAATCGTGATCGCGCCGGACCCGGCGGTTGCGCCGGATGAGGTGGCGCGGACAGCGTGGCTGCCGTTGTTGCCGCCGGTCGTAACGGAACCTGCCGTGATGTCGAGCGCGCCCCCAGTCATCTGGGCGATGACGCCGTGGCTGTTGTTGCTGAGCGTCGTCACGTCGGCGACTTCGATCACGACATCGCCGCCGGCCATGACATTGACGCCGCTGCTGAACTGGCCCTGGGTCTGGATCGTGCCGTCGCTTGTGATGCTCACGGCGCCGGTGACGGCGTTGACCCGGATGCCGTTGGCGTCGTGGCCCTGGGTCGAGATGTTCTCGACGTGGATGTCGAGGGCGCCGTCGTAGGTCGACGTTGCGATCCCGTTGGCGTTTGACTCCGTCGTGGTGATCGATCCTGCGTTGATGACGGTGTCGCCCGCGCCGTTGGAGGCCGAAATGCCGTCCCTGGTGCTGGTGATCGAGGACGAGTTGACGGTCAGCAGCCCCCTGTCCGTGACGGCGAGAATGCCGGTGCTGTTTGTGCCCGTCAGAAGGATGGCGCCGGCTTGGTTGATCGTCAGATCGCCGTCGAAGGTCGAGCCGGTGATGCCGCCGACATTGACGCCTGCCGAGTTCACCTGGGCGGCCGCTTCAAGATTGATCGTCAGATCATTCGCCGCCATCGCGCCGTAGGCGATGCCGTTTGCATAGGGGGCGCCGGCGGCCGTGCAGGTGACTGCGCCGTTGACCACGGCGCCGCACTCGTCGGGGGCGAAGGCCAGGGCGGGGGAGGTCAGGGCCACGGCGGCGCCGACCAGGGCCGAACCGATCTTAAGGCGCGAGCGCAGCGGCAGGGACTTGCCGATAGGTTGAGAAATAGTTACCGATGAGTGCGTGAAGGTGCGCATTTTGGTCCTGAGAATATTGTCTATCCACCGAAAACAATAAGGATGTTGGGCCTTGTTGCTTGGTTCAGGCGGAACCTGAGCGGCTGGTGAGGTATTCTCGGTCGTCGCGCAACGGTGATGAACTCTGTTTTGCTCCGACGTTTCCGAATGATTGCTTTTCGTCACTAAGACGTAGCAATGCGTCACTGGGGCGTTTTCTTGCGTGCGTTTCCTCTTCTGTGAGGGGCGGCCCCTCAGGGGGGGCGAGAACGCATGGCGCATGAGGGACCTGGCGGTTCGATCGCGGGCCGGTCGTCTAAGCGTAGCCGTTGGGCGCGACTTGATATAATTGGGAGCCTCGGCCCTGCGATCGACGCGGAGATCGATCTCTAGAGAGTGATGAATGCAGGGTTGGACGGATCAGGCGGAGCTCATCCAGACAGCCGCCGGCCTGTCTTCCGACGACACCCTCAAGGCCATGTTTCCCCAGGTCTCGCACCTGATCGACGGACAGCTGGAGTTCGTGCCGGTTCAGACGGGTCTGTTCTGCTCGGTCAACGATTTCAGGACCCGCGGGCCGGGGGGCGACCGGATGGTTCTGCGCAACTGCGTGGCGATCCAGATCGTCAAGACGGCGAGCGTCCATCTGAATCTGCCGGGCCATGCCCGCTATCGTCATTCCGGCGCCCGCATAACCCTAACCACCTATCCGAAGGAAGTCCGTCAGGTCCGAGGCTACGACGCCGGCACGCATGTCCAGTACATCGGCGCCTGGGCGGACCCGCAGTTGCTGATCGACGGCTTTGGCGTTCAGGTCGACGGCCTGGGCGAACCGCTGAGGAGTTTTTTCCGGGGCGAAGCCGACGCCCCGGCCTCTGTCAGCATGGCCCTTCCGTCTCGGCTATGGACGACGCTGGACGACATCTTCGGCTCCCCGCATACGGGCGTGCTGCGCAAGACCTATCTACAGGCCAAGATGATTGAAATGGTCTGCGAGGTGGTCAGCGCCCTGAACCGCCCGACCGAACCGGCGTTGCGACCCGAAGGCTCCCTTTTTACCTACAGGGAGCTGAAGCAGATCGAGGCTGCGGCCGCTATCTACATGAAGGAACTCGGCGCGCCCCCTTCCGTCGCCGAGCTGGCGATGCGGGTGGGGCTGAACCGCAACAAGCTGACGTCGGGCTTCCAGGACGTCTTCAAATGCTCGCCGCACAAATACTCCAAAGACGTCCGCATGGACTGGGCCCACCGTCTTCTTCAAGGCGGAGCCATAGGCGTGGCGCAGGTGGCGGAAAAGGTCGGCTATACTTCGGCCTCAGCCTTTAGCCGCGCCTATAGCGAGCATTTCGGCTTTCCGCCTTCGCGCGCCGATCGTCCGGGCTAGGCGCGCTTCTGGATTGTAGCGCCCCAGAGCGGCGGCAGCGGGGGTTACAGCCGCACGAACGGCTGCATCAGGCGGCCCAGCCATCCGTCGAGCTCGATCTGCCCATCCAGGGCGACGACGCAGAGGCAGGGATCATCCGACACTACGCGCGGCTGGTGCAGCACCTCGGGATCGGCCTCTTCCAGATCGCCCACATCGAACCGCTCGGTCTCGGTGGCGTAGGCGCCCGACAGGACGCAGGTCAGTTCGACGCCGCCATGGGTGTGGCGAGGCGTTTCGCGCCCGGGGCCGATTTCCAGCAGGATGACCCGGCAGTCGCCGTCGCGCGGCGCGTGGACGTCGCGCACCCGCATCCCTGGTCCGATCCAGCGCCACGGACCGAGCGCGTAGCGCCGCAGCGGTTCCGGCAGCTCGGGCATGTCGTTCAGCGGCGGCTGGGACTTCACCTCGCCGGCGTCGGTCTCGATCCGCGCCATCGCCCGCATCAGGGCGTCGTCCGCCATCGGGGCGGGCGCGGCTTCGTCGAGGAACTCGCCGCCCACGGTTTGCAACTGGCGCACCCAGGCGTCGTTGGCGGGACGCAGGGCCAGGTGAGCGGCGACGACAACAGCCTCGGGCGGGCTGAGGCTACCTGCGGCATAGGCGAGCAGGCGCTCTTCGGAGGGATTGCCCCCGGAGGAATGGAGACGCGCGTTCATCGGGCGGCCTCCTCGGAAGGTTCGAGGATCAGGCGCAATTTGATCATGGCGTTACGGATGCGGGATTTGACGGTGCCTAGAGGCAGGTCGAGCTGACGGGCGATTTCGGAGTGAGGGCTGTCCATGAAGAAGGCGAGGCGCAGCACCTCGACCTGATCCGGCTTGAGTTGTGACAGAGCGTCGCGAACCCGTGCGGCGTCCTGGGACAGGGCCACAATCTCGTCGGGCCGCTCGACAGTCTGTTCCGCCAGTTCGATTTCAGGAACGGGCAGGGGCCGGGCGTCGCGACGCAGCATGTCGAGGCGACGGTTGCGGGCGATGGTGAAAATCCAGGTGGCGGCTCGCGCCTTGCGCGCGTCGAACAGGTCGGCCTTGCGCCAGACCGTCAGCATGGCGTCCTGGGCGAAGTCCTCGGCCGCGCCGGGCGTCGCGCCCGACTTGATCAGCCAGGCCTTCAGCCGGGGCGCGAAATAGCTGAACAGCTCGGCGAAGGCCTCGCGGTCGCGGTGCAGGGCCACGGCCTCGATCAGGCGATCATGGGCAAAGGGGTCGGGTTGAACCACGTCCAGGCTCATGCCGGCCGACCGCCTTGCAGGGGATGTGAAAGAGGAAGCCTCGACATGCATGAACCCTAGTACGCTGCGCGCAAATGTCTGGATCATTCGCAATCCGAAACCCGCTCGGGAGCGTAGTCCTTCCATGCCTATCCTTGTGCAGACGGGCGTGTTCTGGAGTCGTAATGTCCTATTCGCCCGCCGACAATCTCAAGATCGCCGTGATCGGTTCGGGCATCGCCGCCCTGTCGTCGGCCTGGCTGTTGGCGCAGCGCCATCGGGTGACGATCTATGAGAAGGCCGAGCGTCTGGGCGGCCACTCCAATACGGTGACGGCGGGCGTGGCGTCGGGCGATGTCGCGGTGGATACGGGCTTCATCTGCTTCAACGACGCCACCTATCCCAATCTGATCGCCCTGTTCGCGCATCTGGGGGTCCAGACCCGCGCGACCGACATGTCCTTCGCCGTGTCGCTGGACGACGGCCGGTTCGAGTACGCCGCGCCCGGCCTGTTCGCCCAGCGCCGCAACCTGCTTCGTCCGCGTTTCTGGTCGATGCTGAGTGAGATCATGCGTTTCTATCGAACCGCGCCGATCGACCTGGGCGGGCTGACGGACCCCAACCTGACGCTGGGCGACTATCTGAAGCGCGAGGGCTTCAGCGAGGCCTTCCGCGACGACCACCTGTTGCCGATGGCGGCGGCGATCTGGTCCTCGCCGGCGCATACGCTGATGGACTATCCCGCCGAGGCCTTCATCCGCTTCTGCGGCAACCACGGCCTGTTGAAACTGATCGGGCGCCCCTTGTGGCGCACCGTCGAGGGCGGCAGCCGCGTCTATGTCGAGCGTCTGGCCAGAGAGATCGGCGACGTGCGTCTGAACCATGGGGTGACGGCGGTGCGTCGTACGGATCAGGGCGTCATGGTTCATGACAGCGAGGGCGGGATCGAGCGCTTTGACCATGTCGTCATCGGCGCCCATGCCGATCAGGCCCTGGCCATGCTAGCCGAACCGACCGCGCGAGAGCAGGAGGTGCTGGGCGCCTTCCATTACAGCCGCAACCTGACGGTCCTGCACACCGACGCCGGCCTGATGCCGCAACGCCGTCGCGCCTGGGCCAGCTGGAACTATATCGGCGCCGATGACGGCCTGTGTGTCACCTACTGGATGAACAAGCTTCAGGGCCTGCCGGGCCAGGATCTGTTCGTCACCCTGAACCCGCCGCGTCCGCCAAAGCCCGACACCATCCTGCGCAGCGAACTATACGAGCATCCCATCTTCAATCCCGCCGCCATTCAGGCGCAGAAGCAGTTGTGGAGCCTGCAAGGCCACGGCGGGGTCTGGTTCTGCGGCGCCCATTTCGGTGCAGGCTTCCACGAGGACGGTCTGCAATCCGGCCTCGCCGTGGCCGAACAACTGGGCGGGGTGCGCCGTCCCTGGACGGTGGAGAACGAGAGCGGCCGCATCCATCTGTCCGCCCCGACCGCCGACGCCATGGAGAAGGCCGCGTGACCCAGGCCTCGGCCCTCTATCGCGGCGAGGTCATGCACCGGCGGCTGCGGCCCAAGGCGCATCGCTTGAACTATCGGGTCTTCTGGCTGCTTTTGGATCTGGACGAGATCGAGGGGCTGGATCGTCGGCTGCGTCTGTTCTCGCGCAACCGCTTCAACCTTCTGTCCTTTCACGACCGGGACCATGGCGACGGCTCGTGCCTGGCGCTGCGTTCGCAGATAGAGGCCCTGCTGGCGCGCGCCGACATCGATATCGGTGACGGGCCGATCCGTCTGCTGACCATGCCGAGGGTTCTGGGCTATGTCTTCAACCCGATCAGTCTCTATTATTGCCATCACGCCGACGGACGGCTGGCGGCCATGGTCTATGAAGTGACCAGCACCTTCGGCGTGCGCCATGCCTACGTCATTCCCGTGCCGATCGAGGATCAGACGGCGGGTGTGATCCGCCAGGGCGCGGCCAAGGCGCTCTATGTCTCGCCCTTCATGGGGATGGAGATGGACTATGCGTTCCGCGGCCATGCGCCGGGTCAACGTCTGGATCTGACCATCGACGGCATCGATGCCGAAGGCTTGCTGATCACGGCTGCCCTGTCCGCCGAGCGTCGCCCGCTGGAGGATGGCGACCTTCTGGCCGCCGCCGTCGCCTTGCCCCTCATGACCTTGAAGGTCGTGGCCGCAATTCACTGGGAGGCGCTGAAGCTGTGGGTCAAGGGCGTGCGTCTGACGCGCCAGCCGCTTCCAGCGTCGAAGCCCTTCACGATCCAGCATCGCGCGCGGGAGAGCCGCCTTGGTCGATGACAGCGCGCGTCCGGTCATCCTGTGGTTCCGCCGCGACCTGAGACTGGAAGACAACCCCGCCCTGAACGCCGCCGTAGCGACGGGGCGGCCCATTTTGCCGCTCTTCATCCTGGACGAGATGGGGGAGGGGCGTGCGCTCGGCGCCGCGTCCGCGTGGTGGCTGGACAAGTCGCTGCGGGCGTTGGACGCCGCCCTGCGCACACGCGGCGGGCGGCTCGTTCTGCGCCGGGGCGACTCCGAGGCCGAACTGCGCCGTCTGATTGATCAGACCGGCGCCGATCAGGTCTTCATGAACCGTCGGTTCGAGCCTGAGGCCTTCACGCGCGACGTCGATATCGCCCATGCCCTGCGCCACGTCGGGGTCGAGTGTCATGGCTTCAACGCCGCCCTGCTGACGCGTCCGGGCTCGGTCGTGACCGGCGCGGAAAAGCCCTACAAGGTGTTTACGCCCTTCATGAAGGCGCTGTTGCAGGCGATGCCGGACCGGGCCCCCGCGCCCGCGCCCCAAGCCGTGTTCACGCCTTCAGACCCGGCCAGCGACGACATCGACGACTGGGGTCTGCATCCGACCGCCCCTGACTGGTCCGGGGGCTTCGACTGGTCGCCGGGCGAGGCGGGGGCGGCCTCCGCGCTGGCCGCCTTTTTGGAAAACGGCCTGAAAGACTATGCCGCCGGTCGTGACGTTCCGGGGCGACAGGGCACGTCGCGTCTGTCGCCGCATCTGCATTGGGGCGAGATCAGCCCCCGGCGCGCGGTGCAGGCCGCGCGTCAGGCGGCGGCGCAGGGACGCGTCGCCCCCGCTCAGGCGGACAAGTTCGTCGCCGAGATCGGCTGGCGCGAGTTCTCGGCTCATCTGCTGCACCAGTTTCCCTACATCACCGACCGCGCCTTCCGGCCCGAGTTCGACGCCATGCCCTGGCGCGCCGATCCCGCCGCCTTGGCGGCCTGGAAGCAGGGGCGGACGGGCTATCCCCTGGTGGACGCCGGCATGCGCGAGCTGTGGGCCACCGGCTGGATGCACAACCGCGTGCGGATGGTGGTCGCCTCCTTCCTGGTCAAGCATCTGTTGATCGACTGGCGCGAGGGCGAGGCCTGGTTCTGGGACACGCTGGTGGATGCGGATCTGGCCAGCAATGCGCAGAATTGGCAGTGGGTCGCGGGCTCCGGGGCCGACGCCGCGCCCTATTTCCGCATCTTCAATCCCGTCATCCAGGGGCAGAAGTTCGACGCCGACGGTCGCTATGTCCGGCGCTGGGTTCCCGAGCTTCGGGCGCTCTCGGACCGTTGGATTCACGCCCCCTGGACCGCGCCGGTCGCGGTGCTGGCCGAGGCCCGCGTTCGGTTGGGCAGGACCTATCCTCGGCCCATCGTCGATCACGCCGAGGCGCGGCAGCGGGCTCTGGACGCCTTGAAAACCCTGGCCGGCCGCTCGCAGGATGAAGGGCCGCAATGAACCTTTTCCCCAACAGAGACCTCTGCAAGCCATGACCACGACCTTCTACGGAGCCCGAGAAGCAGGACCGTCGTCGGCTGTATTCGGGCTGTTGCTGCGCCTGCTGTCCTCCAACTGGACCTGGGGGCGGCTGACGCTGGTGCTGCCCGACGGCTCCAGCCGCCAACTGAGCGGCAAGGAGCCCGGCCACGCGGCGGTCATGAACATCCGCAGCTACAACTTCGCCGCGCGCGTGCTGAAGGGCGGCGATATCGGTTTCGCCGAGGCCTATATGGCTGGCGAGTGGGACTCGCCCCAGCTGGCGGTTCTGCTGGAGACCCTGGTCAACAACTACGACCACATTCGCCGCTTGTTCGACGGCAATCGGGTGGTGAACGCGATCAACTGGCTGGGACATCGGCTGAACCGGAACAGCCGTCGGGGGTCTCGCCGCAACATCCACGCCCACTACGACCTGGGCAACGCCTTCTATGCGTCGTGGCTGGACCCCTCGATGACCTATTCGTCCGCCCGTTTCGAGCGACCGGGGCTGTCGTTGCAAGAGGCGCAGCGCGCCAAGTACGCTTCTCTGGCGCGGATGATGGACCTGCAGCCGGGCCACAGCGTGCTGGAGATCGGCTGCGGCTGGGGCGGCTTCGCCGAGTTCGCCGCGCGCGAAGTCGGGGCCGTCGTGACCGGCGTCACCATCTCGCGAGAGCAGCACGACTATGCGCGTCGCCGCCTGTTCGAGGCGGGTCTGGCCGAACGGGCTGACATTCGCCTGATCGACTATCGCGACGTGGAGGGCCGCTTCGACCGCGTGGCGTCCATCGAGATGTTCGAGGCGGTCGGGCGTGAATACTGGCCGACCTACTTCGACAAGGTGCATGAGGTGCTTGCGCCGGGAGGGCGCGCGGGCCTGCAGATCATCACCATCCAGGACGACTTGTTCGACGAATATGACGCCCGAACCGACTTCATCCAGAAGTATGTCTTCCCCGGCGGCAGCCTGCCGTCCGAGGCCAGGATGGCGCCCGTGCTGGATCGCGCGGGCCTGAGCGTGGCGGGCGTCGAACGGTTCGGCGTCGACTACGCCGACACCCTGGCGGAATGGGCGCGGCGCTTCGAGGCGGCCTGGGGCGACATTGTTCGCAATGGCGCGGGGTTCGATGATCGGTTCCGCCGCCTCTGGCGTTTCTACCTGGCCTATTGCGAGGCCGGTTTCCGCTCGGGTCGGACCGATGTGATTCAGATGGCGCTGGAACGCCCCTAGGTCTCATGCCTTTGCAATGACCACGAGGTCTTTCTTTTGGATGCGCGCATGAACCTGAGACGTACTTCCTTGATGCTTGTGGCTGGGGCGATCTGCGCCGTGGCCCTGTCCGCCTGCGCCACCCTGCAACGCGGTCCCGTCGGCAATCCGGCTGTGCCCCAGCCGTCGAAGGCGGTCGATCTGAACCGCTATGCAGGCCTCTGGTACGAGATCGGCCGCTACGAGAACGGCTTCGAGCGGGGATGCGAGGCCGTGACGGCGGAATACTCGCGGCGCGACGACGGCCTCGTCGGCGTGCTGAACACCTGTCGCCAGGGCGGCGTCGACGGGCCGGTCAAGACGGTCGAGGGCAAGGCCAAGGTGGTCGCCGACAGCGGCGACGCCCGGCTGAAAGTTTCCTTCTTCGGGCCTTTCTACGTGGGCGATTACTGGGTTCTCGACCATGCCGACGACTATGCCTGGTCGATCGTCGGCGAACCTTCGGGCCGGTATCTCTGGCTCATGAGCCGGACGGCGAAACCGTCCGACGCGGTCCGCGCCACCATCATGAACCGGACGGCGGCCCTCGGCTACGACCTCAGCCTGGTGCGGGAAACCCAGCACCGCCCCTAGATCTGATCGGCCTGGCGGCGCGTAAGTTCGTATTGAAGAGGGAGAGACGACTATGGCTGGCAGGATAATCCGCGGTCTGGGCGCGGCGGCTTTGGCGATGGCCGCGGGCGCCTGCGCCAGTGGAAGCGCGCCGTCGAACTCGGGCTTCCTGACCACTTACGAGGGGCTGACGCCGCGAACGGACGTGGTGCGAGCCTCTGTCCAGCAGCGGCGCGACGAGGCCCTGGCCTCGACCATCACCCGCTTGTGGGTCGCGCCGACCGAGGTGTTCGGCGTGACGGACCCGATCTTGTCGGACGACGACCGGCGAGCGGTGCTGAGCGAGGTGGACCGACAGGTCTGCTACGAACTGAGCGAGCGTTTCGAGATCGCCGAACAGCCTGAGCCCCAGGCCGGCACGGTCCGGGTGGGCGTGACCTATATCCGTCCCACGCACCAGGCGGGTTCCGCGGCGGCGGCCGTCGCCAACTTCTTCATCCCCGGCCCGATCAAGGTACGGGCGCCCGGCGGCACGGGCGGCCTGGGTGCGGAAGCGGAACTCCTGACGCCGGACGGCCGCCAGGCCGCCGCCATCGTGTGGCGGCGAGACGCCATGGTGGTGGGAACGGATAAGCCGTCGCTGTCACGCATCGGCGACGCCCACCAGTTGGCCGAGCCCCTGGGCGACATGGTGGGGGACGCTCTTGCGCCGGATGATCGCGAAGTACGGCCCATCCCCAGTCCTGACCCTTGTGGACGGTTCGGCCCCCGCGTGCGGGTCGAAGGGATATTGGCGGGTTTTGCCACAGGCTTGTACGAACCAGGCTTGAGCGGAGGACGTCCCCCGGCGGACCGGGAGACGGACCCCGTCGACTGATCCGTCGCGACGACCGGACGCCCGCTTTCTCCTGAGGCCTTGCGCCCCGATTTGGAGAGCGGGTGCGGTGGGCGGATTTTAGATCGTCGCCTGTCGTTTGACGGTCTTGGCCAGGCTCCATTTGTGGACCTCCGTCGGGCCGTCGTAGATGCGGAAGGCGCGGACCTCGCGGAAGATCTGTTCGACCACGGTGTCGCCCGAGACGCCGGTCCCGCCCATGATCTGGACGCAGCGGTCGGCGACGCCGAACAGGGCCTCGGACACGGCGACCTTGGTCATCGAGCTTTCGGTCGTGCCCAGGGCGCCGGTGTCCAGCACGCCGGCGCACCAGTCGATCATCAGCTCGGCCTGTTTCAGCGCGATCAGGTTGTCGGCCAGCATGAAGCCGACGCCCTCGTGGTCTATCAGGGGCTTGCCGAAGGCGTGGCGTTTGACGGCGTAGGCGGCGGCGATCTCGTGCGCGCGGCGGCAGGCGCCGAGCCAGCGCATGCAGTGGCTGAGACGGGCCGGGCTGAGACGGACCTGAGCGTATTTGAAGCCCTGATGCGGGGCGCCGAGGATCTGGTCGCCGGGCACGCGCAGGTCTTCGAGGGCGATGATCGAATGGCCGCCGGGCATGGAGGAATCGATCGTCTCCATCACCCGCTCGACCCGCACGGCGGGGTCGGGCAGGTCGACCAGGAACATGGTGGCCGCGACCTTGCCGTCGCCCGAGTCCGTGCGAGCCATGACGATGCCGACCGAGGCGCCGACCGCGCCGGTGATGAAGGCCTTGCGGCCGTTGATGCGCCAGCCGTCGCCGGCCGGGACGGCGGTGGTCTTCAGCATGGAGGGGTCGGCGCCGGCGCCGTCGTCCTCGGCGGGTTCGGTCATGAAGAAGGCGGAGCGCGCCTGACCGCTGACCAGGGGGTCGAGGAAGCGGCGCTTCTGAGCCTCGCTGGCGACCTGGTCGAGCAGGTACATATTGCCCTCGTCCGGGGCCATGACGTTGAGGGCGACGGGGCCTAGCGGCGACAGGCCCGACGCCTGAAGCACCAGGGCTGTCGCGCGCTGCGACAGGTGCGATCCATCGGCCCCGATGTGCGGCGTCATCAATCCGGCGGCGCGCGCCCTGGCCCGCAGTTCGACGACCAGATCGTCGGTCGGGCCGTGCGACGTGGCGCGCGGGTCCTTCTCATAGGGAATGACGACGTCGCGCACGAAGCGTTCGACGCGCGCGGCGATGGCCTGGCCCTGGTCGAGGTCGTTGCGGTTCATGATGTCGTCTCCGTCTGGGCCCAGGCCAGGGCGGCGAGGGCGGGCAGGTTGTCGGCCATGGTCTGGGCGTGGGCGGAGGCGGCGGTGCCGCGCGCGATCCGCCCCTTGATGCCGTGGAAGATGGCCGCCAGCCGGAACATGTTGAACGCCATGTAGAAGCGCAGTTCGTCCGATCTGGGCGGCACGCGACCCACTCGCTCGCAATAGGCGGCCAGGTAGTCGGCTTCGCTGGGAATCCCCAGGGCCTTCAGGTCGGCGCCGGCAAAGCCGCCGATCATGGATGGCGGCAGGCGGTACATCATCAGGTGATAGGTGAAGTCGCCCATGGGATGGCCCAGGGTCGACAACTCCCAGTCCAGCACGGCCCGCACCTCGGCGCTGTCGGGGGCGAAGATGAGGTTGTCGGCGCGGAAATCGCCGTGAACCACGCATGCGGCGCCGTCGTCCTCGGGCATGTTCTCGGGCAGCCAGGCGACCAGCCGGTCCATGTTGGGATCGCGCCCCGCCAGGTCGTCTTCCTGATACTGCCGGGACCAGCGCTGGATCTGGCGCGCGAAGAATGCCCCGGGGCGGCCATAGTCTTCCAGGTCGAGGGCTCGGATGTCGAGGCTGTGCAGACGGGCGATGGTGGCGTTCAGGGCGTCGAAATGCGCGGCCCGCTGATCCGGCGTCAGATCGGGCAGGGTGGGGGTCCAGAAGATGCGGCCCTCGACCATCTCCATCACCATGAAGGTCGAGCTGATGACGGCCTCGTCCTCGCACAGGATCAGGGGGGCGGGGACGGGGAAGCCGGCGGCGTGCAGGGCCGAGATCACGCGATGCTCGCGCTCTACCGCATGAGCGCCTTTCAGGACGGGGCCGCCCGGCTTGCGGCGCAGGACGTAGGATTTTCCGGGTGTGTCCAGACGATAGGTCGGGTTGGACTGGCCGCCGTTGAATTGGCGAATGTCGAGGGGGCCGCGCACCTCCGGCGCGTGCTGGCGCAGCCAGGCCGTCAGGCGCTCGACCGGCAGCTCATGCCCCGCCCGCACGGGGCCGGACCCCTCGAAGGTGATGGTCTGGGACATGGTGGAAACCTCGCCGAACGGGTGATCACACGCCCGGCTCAGCCGCGCCGATCTATGACTTGCGTAAATAGACCAAAAAGGCGAGGGTTCGTCCAGAGCCAGGAGATGAGCCATGCAGATCGAGCGGTTGTCGCCCATCGTCGCGACCCTGAAACCCAGCAATCACCCCTACCTCAGCGGGCCGTGGACGCCTCAGCATGAGGAGGTCAACGCGGTTGATCTGGAGGTGATCGAGGGGGCGATCCCGGTGGACATCGACGGCGTCTATATCCGCAACACCGAGAACCAGATTCACACGCCCCTGGGCCGTCACCATCCCTTCGACGGCGACGGGATGCTGCACCAGATCAGCTTCCGCAACGGCAAGGCCGATTATCGCAACCGCTTCGTGCGCAGCCGCTGTTTCCAGGCGGAGCAGCAGGCGGGCGAGAGCCTGTGGGGCGGGATGATGGACGGGCCGGAAGTGTCGAAACGCCCCGGCTTCGGCGCCCACGGCGGCATCAAGGATTCGGCCAGCACAGACGTGGTGGTCCATGCGGGCAAGGCGCTGGCGACCTTCTATCAGTGCGGCGAGGCCTATCAGCTGGACCCGACCTCATTGGAGGATCAGGGCGTGGCGCCCTGGGCGCCGCTGGACGGGGTCTCGGCCCATGCGCGGGTGGACGAGCGGACGGGAGAGCTGCTGTTCTTTAACTACTCGAAGCACGCGCCCTATATGTATTACGGCGTGGTCGGCCCGGACGGGCGGCGCACCCATTACACGCCCGTTCCTTTGCCGGGCGCGCGTCTGCCGCACGACATGATCTTCAGCGAAAACTACACCATTCTGAACGACTTCCCGCTGTTCTGGGACGAGAAGGCGCTGAAGGCGGGCTATCACGCCGTGCGCTATCGCCCCGACATGCCGTCGCGCTTCGCCGTCATCCCCCGCTATGGCGAGGCCAAGGACATCCGCTGGTTCGAGGCGGCGCCGACCTATGTGCTGCACTTCCTCAACGCCTATGAGGAGGGCGACGAGATCGTCATGGACGGCTATTTCCAGGAAAAGCCGATGCCGGACCCCCTGGGCGACCTGCCAGAGATCTACGCCGAGCACGCCCACATGATGGCCTTCGTCGACGAGAACAGCTTCCGCCCGAAACTGCACCGCTGGCGCTTCAATCTGGCCGACGGGACGACCAAGGAAGAGCGGCTGGACGACCGGCTGGTCGAGTTCGGCACCATCAATCAGCAGTACGCCGGCCAGCCCTATCGCTATGCTTACAGCACCACGACCAAGCCGGGCTGGTTCCTGTTCAACGGCTTCATCAAGCACGACCTGAAGACCGGCGAATCCTGGACCGTGACCCTGCCGGACGGGCGCTACGCCAGCGAGGCGCCGTTCGCGCCGCGCATCGGGGCGACGGCCGAGGATGACGGCTATCTGGTCAGTTTCATCATCGACGAGAACACGGGCCGGTCGGAGTGCATCCTGATCGACTGCAAGCGGTTCGAGGACGGCCCCGTCTGCCGCATCGCCCTGCCGCACAAGATCAGTTCCGGCACCCACGCCTGCTGGGCCGACCGCCGCTTCCTCACCGCCGAGGCGGACGCCGCCGACGCGGCTTGACCCAGCGTCGTTCTGCGTCTCATCTTGCTTTTATTAGCAGACCGTCTTGAGGCGGCGACCGGGAGGGTTTCATGGACGCATCGGATCAGATGTCGGAGCAGTGGCGCACCGCAGGCTTCCGCGACGCCGGGCTGATGCCCGTCGACCTGGACGTGCGGCGCGAGCCGGACGGGGCGATGGTGATGCGCTCGCGCGTGGCTCTGGCCGCGCATGACTGGAACCTGCCGCGCGCCTTTGCCGGGGTGGCGGCGCGCCGGGTGGCGGAGACGGCCCTGGCGCGGCGTGATCCGGCCCAGGGCGGGGCGTGGTCCAAGCTGGACTACGCCGGTCTGAAGCACCGCATGGACGCCGTGACCCAGTGGCTGCTGGATCATCCGCAGCATAGGGGCGGGCCGCTGATGCTGATGGGCGCCAACAGTCCGGCCATGGCCGCCTTCCTGTTCGGGGCCATGGCGGCGGGCGTGCCGACCGCGCCGGTCAGCGCCCACTACGCCCTGCTGGGCGGCGATCTGGGGCGGTTGAACCATGTCATCCGCTCACTGAAGCCGTCCATCCTTCTGATCGAGGATGCGCGCATGGTCGCGGGCGCGATCGACGCCCTGGACCTGGGCGACGCCATCGTCATCACCGCGACGCCCGAGGCGTTGACCCGTCCCAGCCGGCCTCTGTCCGAGGTCATGGCGACGCAGCCAGGCCCGGATGTCGCCGCGAGCATCGAAGGGTTGCAGCCCGATCAGGTCGCCCAGTTCATGATGACCTCGGGCTCGACCGGCCTGCCCAAGGTCGTGCCGCTGAGCCTGAAATCGGTCGCCGCCAACACGGCCCAGGCCGCCCAGGTGATCGGCGAAGGCTATGCCTGGTCGGGGCAGATGCTGGGCTGGATGCCGTGGAACCATGTGGCGGGGGCGGCGGTGCTGCGCGCCGTTCTGCTGGCGGGCGGCGCCTTCTACATCGACGACGGCAAGCCCATGCCGGGCCTGTTTGAGGAGTCGATCCGCAACCTGCGCGAGCTGCCGGTGCGCTACTATGTCAACGTCCCCACCGGCTACGCCATGCTGGCCGACGCGCTGGAGGCGGACGCCGAGCTGCGCCGGACCTTCTTCTCGGACCTGCGGGTCATGGTCTTCGGCGGCGCGGCCCTGAGCCAGTCGGTCAGCGATCGGATTCAGGCCATGGCGGTGCAGGAAACCGGCCATCGCATCATGCTGACCTCGGCCTATGGCGCGACCGAAACCACGGCGGGCTTCATGGTGGTGCATCAGTACACCGACCGTCTGGGTCTGGGCCTGCCGGTGCCGGGCGTCGAGGTGAAGCTGGTCCCGCATGACGCCGACAAGTTCGAGGTGCGGGTGCGCGGCCCCAACGTCATGGCCGGCTATCACGACGACGCGGCGCGGACCGCCGAGGCGTTCGACGCCGACGGCTATTACCGCATGGGCGACCTGGCGACCCTCGCCGACCGGGACGATCCGGCCCAGGGCGTCTTCTTCGCCGGGCGGCTGGCGGACCAGTTCAAGCTGTCGACCGGCTCCTGGGTGTTCGGGGCGCAGATGCGCGAAGCCGCCTTGCAGGCCCTGGCGCCTTTGGCCGCCGAGGTGGTGCTGTGCGACGACAACCGACCGTGGCTGGGCGTTCTGGCCTGGCCCTCGGCCGCCGGGATCAAGGCGGCGCTGGACATGGAGGTCGTCGAGGCCATGACCTCGGGCGCTCTGGCGCAGGCGGCGCGGGAACGCCTGGCCGCGCACAACGCCTCGGCCCACGGCGCCAGCGGCCGCATCGCCCGGCTGGCCTTCCTGACCACGCCGCCCGATCCGAACGCTCACGAGGTGTCGGACAAGGCCACCATCAATCGCCGCGCCGTCATCGACAACCGCAAGCCCCAGGTCGACGCCCTCTACGCCGAGCCGCCGGGGCCGGGCGTGGTCGTCGCCTGAAACAGAGAGAATATCCGATGGTCTATATCCTGGGCGGCTGGCAGTCCGACTTCAAACGCAACTGGGCCCGCGAGGGGCTGGAGATCGGCGATGGTTTCGCCGAGGCCCTGCACGGCGGCCTCGACGCCGTAGGCATGGCGCCGGGCGAGATCGAGGTCGGCCATGTCGGCAACTTCGTCGGCGACCTGTTCTCGGGGCAGGGGCAACTGGGCGGCTTCTTCGCCATGGCCGACCCGGCCTTCGACGGTCTGCCGACCTCGCGGCACGAGGCGGCCTGCGCCTCGGGCAGCATCGCCCTGCTGGCGGCGATGGCGGACATCGAGTCCGGTCGCTATGGAACCGCCGCCGTCCTGGGGCTGGAGATGATGCGCAACGTGCCGGGCGAAACGGGCGCGGCCTATCTGGGGGCCGCCGCCTGGGTCGGGCATGAGTATCAGGGCGCACGCTACGTCTGGCCGCGCGCCTTTTCGGAACTGACCGACGAATACGACCGTCGCTACGGCATCGACGAGGCGCACCTGCGTCGCATCTCCCAGATCAATTTCGCCAACGCCAAGCTGAACCCCAACGCCCAGACGCGCGACTATGTCTTCAACGAAGCCAGCTTTGCGGCCGATGACGAGGCTAATCCGGTCATCGAGGGCCGGGTGCGCAAGAGCGACTGCGGCCAGGTGACGGACGGGGCGGCCATGGTGGTCCTGGCCTCGGCCGAGCGGGCTACGGACTATGCCCGGCGGCGCGGCGTGCCGCTGGAATTCCTGCCGCGCATCAAGGGTTGGGGCCATCGGTCGGGACCGATCAGCTATCAGCGCAAGGTCGAGGCCAGCGCCGGGGCGCCTTACGTCTTCCCGCAGGTCAAGCGCGCCATCGATGAGGCGCGGGCGCGGGCGGGGCTGTCGTTGGAGGCTATCGACGCCGTGGAGACGCACGACTGCTTCGCCATGACCGAATACATGGCCATCGACCATCTGGGCCTGACCGCGCCGGGCGAGAGCTGGAAGGCGGTCGAGGCAGGGGATATCGAGATCGGCGGACGCCTGCCGATCAACCCGTCGGGCGGGCTGATCGGCTGCGGCCATCCGGTCGGAGCAACCGGGGTGCGGATGGCGCTGGACGCCTTCCGCCAGACGACGGGGACGGCGGGCGGCGGTCAGGTCGAGGGGGCGCGTAACGTCCAGACTCTGAACATCGGCGGCTCGACCACCACGACCGTCAGCCTGGTGATCGGTCGCGACTAAGGCCTCAGGCCTCGGGACGGCTCAGCCGTCCTGACGCCGGACGCGGATGGCGATGGCGGCGGAGCCGTGGGCGATGGTCAGGCCCTCGGGCGTCGAGACCGTGACCTCGGCCACAACCTTGCGCGGGTCGGCATAAACCGCGCGGCCCTCGGCGATCAGCCGTCCGCAGCCGATGGGGGCGGCGTTGAGGAAGCGCATCGACAGGTCGGTGGACAGCAGGAACTCGCCCGGCTTCAGCAGGGTCATGGCCGCCCCGCCGCCGACGATGTCGACCAGGGCCGCCGTCACCCCGCCATGGACCAGCCCGACGAAGTTGGAGTGGCCGGGGTCGATGTCGCACTCGACCCGCATGAAGCCTTCAGCCGCCTCGACCGGACGGGCGGCCAGGCGGTTGACGAAACCGCCCGGCCAGACCGTCTCGACCCAGCGGCGCGCCAGCTCCAGCCCGCTCTGCGCCGGGTCGAGGGCGAAGGCGGGCGGCTGGATCATCTGGGGCGACGCAGTCATGCCGCGGCGCTCCGGGGCGCGGTCAGGCCGGCGAAGCGGGCGGCGGCGGCGCGGTATTCAGCCTCCAGCCGATCCACCACGACGGCGGTCGGCTCGACGGCGCCGACCTTTTGCAGGCCCTGACCGGCGGCCCAGATGTCACGCCAGCGCTTGTGCGCGGCGTCGCCGGAATAGTCGCGGGTGATGGGACCGCCCAGCGCGTCCGGGTCCATGCCCGCCGCGCGCAGGCTGGGCTTCAACCACGATGCGGGCGTGCCTGTGATGGCCGAGGAGACGATAAGGTCATCCGGCCCGCAGTCCACGATCATCTGCTTGTAGGGGTCTTGCGCCCGGCTCTCGGCGGCGGCCAGGAAGCGGGTGCCCATATAGACCATGTCGGCCCCGGCGGCGATCGCGCCCGCCACGCCCGCGCCGTCGGCGATGCCGCCGCCGATGGTCAGCCAGCCGTCGAAGAACTCGCGCACCGCCGAGACAAAGGCGAAGGGCGACAGATGGCCGGTGTGGCCGCCCGCGCCGGCGCTGATGCAGGCCAGGCCGTCCACGCCCGCGTCCGCCGCCTTTTTCGCCAGCGCCATGTTGACCACGTCGGCGAAGACCAGGCCGCCATAGGCCTTGACCGTCTCCATCACCGGCTTGGGCGAGCCCAGGGCGGTGATGACGATGGGCGGCTTGTACTGGGCCACCAGGGCCAGATCCTCGGCCAGACGGGCGTTGGTCGAATGGGTGATCAGGTTGGCGACCCAGGGACCGTCGCCGGGCGACAGGGCGTCGGTGATCTGGCCCATCCAGGCGTCGAGGTCGGCGACCGTGCGGCAGTTGGGGGTCGGAAAGGCGCCGCCGATCCCGGCCTTGCAGGCGGCGATGACCAGTTCCGGCCCGCTGACCAGGAACATGGGCGCCGCGATCACGGGCAGGCGCATCGGGTGGGGGAAGGCGGTGGTCATGCGGATTTCAGGTGTCCGGATTGGTCGCCCAGGGACTGGCGCAGTTCGCGCTTCAGCACCTTGCCGACAGGGTTGCGCGGCAGGACGGCGATGACCTCCAGCCGTTCGATCTGCTTGTAGACGGCCACGTGCTTGTCGCCGGTCAGGAAGCGGTTGATGTCGCCCAGGTCGGCGCTCTGGCCGGGCTTGAAGACGACGAAGGCGCACAGGCGTTCGCCCAGGTTCGGGTCGGGCGCGCCGACCACGGCGGCGTCGGCCACGGCCGGGTGGCCGATCAGATGGCCCTCGATCTCCTCGGACGAGATGTTCATCCCGCCGCGGATGATGACGTCCTTCAGACGCCCGACGAAGCGATAGAACTGCAGCCGGTCGCCGGCCAGTTCGAACAGGTCGCCGGTGCGGAACCAGCCCTCGCCGTCAAAGGCGCGGGCGTTGATCTCGGGCGCGCGCCAATAGCCGGAAAAGACCGTCGCGCCCTTGACCCGCAGCTCGCCGGGAAGGCCCGGCTCGGTGATCTCCTGCTCGGTCTCGGGATCGACTAGGCGGGTGAAGATGCGGTCGTGCAGCAGGGCCTTCCATTCAAAGCCGTCGCCCAGGCGCGGGAACAGGACGGCGCGTTCGGCGGCGTCGGGCACGTCCTTCTGGGCGCTGGGGAAGGAGGCGCCTTCGTTGGAGCCGAAATAGTTGACGATCTGGACGCCGTATTTCTCGTGGAAGGTGCGGACCATCCATTCCGACAGGGGCGCCGAGCCCGAGCCGATGGCGCGCAGCCGACCGAAGTCCACGCCCTCCAGCAGGGCCTCGTTCTGCAGCAGCAGGTTCAGGATGGCGGGCGGGGCGACGGTGTAGTCGATCTTCTCGTCGCGGACCTGTTGCAGGAAGATCTGCAGGTCGAACGGCTGATGCTGGACCAGCACCCCGCCCAGCAGCAGCCAGGAGACGAAACTGGTCGAGATGCCCGCCATGTTCACCATGGGGAAGGGGTTCAGCAGGACCGCGCCGGGCTTCAGATCGGCGGCGTCTGTGACGCCGGCGCCCATGATGATCCACTCGTTGTGGCTGCGCGGCACGCCCTTGGGCTCGGCCTCGGTGCCCGAGGTCCAGCAGATGGTGACGATGTCGTCGGCGCAGATGTTCGTCGCGCGGGCGGCGGCGCGACCGGCCTCGATCTCGGCCTCATCCAGCCCGGCGGCGCGGGCGTCGAGGTCGATGCTTCCATCGGGCGCATGGCCGCCGACGACCAGGACGGTGTTCAGGGCGGCGGCGCCCGTCTGGACCGCCAGCATCATCTCGGCGTGGGCGTGCTTGCCGATGCGGGCGGCGGTGACGACGGCCTTGGCGTCGGTCTTGCGGAGGATATAGGCCAGTTCGTGCTCGCGGTACTGGACCGGAGCGGGGGTGATGATGGCGCCGAGGCGGATGCAGGCCAGATAGATCAGGCCCAGTTCGATGACGTTAGGCAACTGCACCGCCACCACGTCGTCACGGCCGACCCCGGTTGCGTGCAGGACAGCGACATAGCGCGCCACCCTGTCCTCGACCTGGGCCCAGGTCAGGCGGGCCGGGGCGCCGCCCATGATGGCCTCGCGGTTGATGGGATCGACGACGGATTCGGCGTCGGGCATGGCGGCGACGTGGCGGCGGAACAGATCGTCCAGCGTCTCCTCGCCCCACCAGCCCCTGGCCTTGAAATCGCGGATGCGCTCCTCCGGCACGACGATCATGTCGGTCTTCTCCCTGGTTCTCTTTTACGTCTTCCGGTCATTGAGGCGCCGGATAGATCAGTGACTTCACCTCGCCGCGCACCACCTTGCCCACCGGATTGCGGGGCAGGGCGGCGACGATATGAAGGGTCTTGGGGGTGCGCACCGGGCCGACGGCCTCGCGCACGAAGGCGGTCAGGGCCTCGGGCGTCACCGAAGGGTCGTCCAGGGCCGCGACGGCCTCCAGCCGCTCGCCCCAGACAGGGTCGGCGACGCCGAAGGCGCAGGCCTCGCGCACGGCGGGGTGGGCGTTCAGCGCGGCCTCGACCTCGCCGGGATAGATGTTGTAGCCGCCGCTGATGATCAGCTCTTTCGAGCGGCCCAGCAGGAACAGGTAGCCGTCGGCGTCCAGCCGTCCGATGTCGCCCGTCTTCAGCCAGCCGTCGTGGCGGGCGGCGTCAGTCTGCTCCGGGTCGTCCAGATAGACGGTGGCGGCCAGGTCGCCGCGCACCAGGATCTCGCCCTCCGTCTCGCCCGTGCGAACCGCGCCGTCGGCGTCCAGCAAGGCGACCGGCGTGTCCGGGAACAGTCGCCCGACCGAGGTCCGCAGTTCGGGCCGGGCCATCTCGGCGGGCGACAGGCCGGCGATGGTCATGGGGGCTTCGGTCTGGCCGTAGAGGGTCGAGAGCACCGGCCCGAAGCGGGCCACGGCCTCGGCGATCCGCGCGGGCGGCATGGGGGCGGCGGAATAGGTCAGGTGGCGCAGTCGGGCGAAGTCGCCCGGAACAAAGCGGCCTTCCTCCATCAGCAGATAGATCAGGGTCGGCGGCATGAAGACGGTGGTGATCCGGCTCTTCAGTTCGCGCAGAATGGCCTCGCGCTCCGGCTTGTCCAGCAGGACATGAGCCCCGCCCGCCGCCAGCACCGGCAGGATGTAGTGCGAGGCCCCGTGCGTCAGCGGCGCGACGGCCAGGTTCACATCGTCGGGGTCGAAGCCATAGAAACTATGTAGCGAGCGCAGCGCCGCCGCCCCGCTGCGGAGGCTTTGCAGCACCCCCTTGGGCACGCCGGTCGAGCCGCCGGTGAATTTCAGGGCGAAGGGGCTTTCGGGATCGTCGGAAATCGGGGGCAGGGTCGCCGCATCGACCGGGGCCGCGCGCCAGTCGTCGAGCGCAAGCGGACGGGCCGTCTCGCCCATGGCCTGGGCGGATTCGACGTCGTGGAGGGTCAGGCGCAGACCGGCGCGCTGCTGGAACAGGCTGTTCAGGCGCGGACCGTTGCGCGGGTTCAGCGGCGTCCAGACCGCTCCGGCACGCAGGATGGCCAGGTAGGCGACGACATGGTCGGCGCTGTTGGCGGCGCACAGGCCGACGCGGTCGCCGGGTCTGACATTGCGCGCGATCAGGTCGGCGGCGGCGGCCTCGACCCGGGCGACCAACTGGCCGTGGCTGAGGACGCGGTCGCCGTCGAACAGGGCGGAACGGTCGCGCTTGTCGCTCAGGTTGTCGTAGAGGGCGCGGATCGGGTGCCGGATCATGCCGCCGGGCGCTCCAGGATAGTGACGACGGTCGCCGCCTCCTCGACGCCGAGGAAACCGCCGCCGTTCTCGGCGGCTGCGATGCGGGCGCCCGCGACCTGACGGTCGCCGGCCTCGCCGCGCAGGTGCTGGATCAGTTCATACAGCTGGCCGATGCCGGTGGCGCCGACCGGGTGTCCCTTGGCCACCAGACCGCCGGACGGGTTGACCGGTGTGCGGCCGCCCAGGGCGAAATCGCCCGCCCTCAGCCGCGCCCCGACCTCGCCGGGCGCGGCCAGACCCAGGTTCTCGATCTGCTGCAGTTCGGCGTAGCTGGTGGCGTCGTGAACCTCGACCAGGTCCACGGCCTCCGGCCCCAGACCGGCCTGCTCATAGGCGGCGCGGGCGGCGCGGCGGCCGATATGGTTGGCGTAGTCGTCGGGCGCGCGGTCGGTGGCGCTGACCAGGGCGCAGCCGCGCACCCGCACGGCGCGGGCGGCGGCGCCCAGCCGCTCCAGCCCCTTGGCCGAACAGACCACCATGGCCGCCGCGCCGTCGCTGACGGGCGCGCACATGGCGCGGGTGAAGGGGAAGACGATGGGCTTGTCGGCCATCACCTGATCCACCGTCATCGGCGTGCGGTATTGCGACTTGGGGTTGAAGGCGGCGGCGGTGTGGTTCTTGGCCGCGAGGCGGGCGAAGTCTTCCTGGGTCGTGCCGAAGCGGGCCATGTGGGCGCGGGCCTGGGCGGCGTAGAGATCCATGAACAGGCTGCGGCCTTCACCCGGCGCTTCACCGCCCATGGCGGCGATATAGGCCAGCACGCCCTCGCGGTCGTGGATGTCGGTCCCGCCCATGAAGGCGGCGGCGACGCGGTCGGGCCGGTCGGGCCAGACCATCTTCTCGGCCCCGACGATCAGGGCGACGTCGCCCGCACCCGCGCGCAGCCACTGGATCGCCTGATGCAGGGCCGTCGAGCCCGAGGCGCAGGCGTTCTCGACATTGATCACGGGGATGCCGGTCAGGCCCAGCGGGCGCAGGGCGATCTGGCCCCGCACCGTGTTCTGGCCCTCCAGCATGGGCTGGCGGGTGTTGGAGAACCAGGCGGCCTCGATGTCGCCGACCTGCGCGCCCGCGTCGGCCAGGGCGTCGCGCACGGCCTCGGCGGTCAGGCTCTTCACCGTGTCGGCGGGGCGTTTGCCCAGGGCGGTCATGGACACGCCGGCGATGAAGACCGGCGCCGTCATGCAGACGGCCGACGGCGCTGGACGATGCGGAAGCGCGCGGCGACGAAGGCCAGATCGGCCAGACAGGCGTTGCCCGCAGGGTTCAGTCCGCTGACGTGATAGTCGCTGTAGGCGGCGGCGAAGTTGATCCACATCGCCCCGGTCAGGTTGATCGTCAGATTGGCCCCCGCCTGCTCATAGAGCGGCGTCGAGCGGGCGATGAAGGCCTCATCCGTCGAATAGAGATAGGACGAGATCGAACCCTTGGTGCGGGCCAGATGGGTCGCCTCGGCCACGGCGGCGTCGGCCTCCATCGTCACCACGAACAGGACCGGGCCGAAATGCTCCTCGGCGTAGAAGTCGGGCGCAGAGCCATCGACGCCCAGCACCAGCGGCGTCAGGGTGCGCGCCTGGGGGAATTGCGGGTGGGCATAGGGCGCGGCTTCGCGCAGGACGCGGACGCCGGGACGCCGCTCCACGGCCCCGCGCACGTCGGCTACAGCCTTCAGGCTGACCTCGCCCTGGACGGCGCCCATGATCCCGGCGGCCAGGGCCGGGTCTTCGGCGATGGCGTCGATCTGGGCGACCAGGGCGGCGGCGAAGGCTTCGGCCAGAGCGGGGGCGACATAGACCACCTGCGGGCTGGTGCACATCTGGGCCGAGAACAGGCTGGCGGCGCGGGCCACGGCGCGGGCGGCGGCGTCCAGATCGGCGACGGATTCGACCACCACGGTGTTGACGCCCGCCGTCTCGGTGAACAGCAGCTTACCCGTCACCGTCCGTTCCAGATGGCCGCCGTAGCGGGGGCTGCCGGTGAAATCGACGATCTGGACGGCGGGATGATCGACCAGAACCTGGGCCACCGGCTCGGCCAGGGTGTCGACGGCCAGGGTGATCAGGTTGGGATCAAAGCCGAAGTCGGCCAGCACCCGACGGCATTCGCGCGCGACAATGGCCATGGGCAGGACGGCGATGGGGTGGGGCTTGAGGATGACCGGATTGCCCGTCGCCAGACTGGCGAACAGGGCCGGATAGGCGTTCCAGGTCGGGAAGCTGGCGCAGCAGATGACCAGGCCGATCCCGCGCGGGACCAGGACATAGGTCTTGTCCAGACTGACCGCTTCGCCGGCGAAATCGCGTTCGTAGCGGGCGCTGCGGGTCACGTCGCGCATGGCCTTGGCGGCGTAGGCCAGGGCCTCGAGGCCCCGGTCCAGGGCGTTGGGGCCGGAGCCGCTGAAGGCTTGCGTATAGCTCTGACCCGCGACGTGCATGACGGCCTGGGCCATTTCGAAGTTCGCGTCGTAGAGGCGCATCGCCATCTCGGCGCACAGGGCCAGACGTAGCTCGGCATCGGCCGTGCGCCAGTCGGGCCAGGCGGTCTGCGCCGCCTCGATCAGGGCCTTGGGATCGCAGCGCGGATAGGTGATCCCCAGAGCCTCGCCGGTGAAGGGCGAGACCTCGGCGCCGACGCGGTCGATCACGCCGGGCAGGTCCAGGTCGAAGGGACGATTGAGCTGGGCCTCGAAGGCGGCCTTGCCCGCGACGGGCTTGTCCGGGCCGTGGATCTTGGTCGAGGGCGAGTCCTTGAACGGCGACCAGGCGGCGCGGGCGGACACGGCCTTGATCGCGGCCTCTATCAGGTCGGCGTGGCGTTCGATGAGGGCGCGGCGGGCCTCGGCGGGCGGGAAGGGCGCGTTCATGCTCAGCTCATCCGCTCGACGATCATGGCCGAGCCGACGCCTTGCGCGCCCGCGGCCACGACCAGACCGTAGCGGCCTTCGCAGGCGTCCAGCGCGTCGAGCAGGGACGACAGCAGGATGGCCCCGGTGGCGCCCATCGGGTGCCCCTTGGCCAGGTGGCCGCCGCCGACATTGACCTTGTCGCTCAGCGTCGGATGTTCCCGCGTGAACTTGGCGATGGTGACGGCGAAGGCCTCCATGAACTCGATCCGGTCCATGTCGGCCAGGGTCAGCCCGGCCTGGTCCAGCACCCGATCCATCGCCGTGAAGCCGGCCGTCAGGGAGGCGGCGGGATCGCCCCCGGCCTCGGCCCAGGCGAGGATGCGGGCACGGGCGCCTTCGGCCTGGCTGGAGATCAAGGCCAGTCCGGCGCCGTCGCTCATCGGCGGGGCGTGCGACACGGTGTGGCGGTGGTCGATCACCCGTCCCTCCAGCGCCTCGGCGTAGGGCGCGGCCAGGGCGGCGAAGGCGGGCGGCAGCGACGCCAGGCTCTCGCTGCTGGTCTTCGGGCGCGCGGCTTCCTCGTGCGACAGGCCGTTCAGGGGAATGCGCGAGGCGGTGAGCGGCGTGCCCTCGGCGAAGGCGGTGCGCTGCTGCGAGGTGAGGGCGGCGGCGTCCATCTCGGCGCGCGTGACGCCGATGTCCTCGGCCAGACGGTCGGCGGCGACGGCGACGGGGAGGTAGCGGGTACGCGGCGGGAAGCTGGCGTCCTCATAATAATCGGCCTTGTCGCCCATGAAGGGGACGCGGGACATCATCTCGACCCCGCCGGCCAGGGCCGAACCCACGGCGCCCGTCTGGACCAGGGCCGCTGCCTGACCCACGGCGGTCAGGCCCGAGACGCAGTAGTTGTTCAGGGCGAAGGCGAAGGCCGCGTCGTCCAGACCCGCGTGCAGCTTGCTGACCAGGGCGACATTGGCCCCCTGGGCGCCGACCTGGCCGACGCAGCCCAGGATCAGGGCCTCGGCGGCGCGGGGCGCATGGCCGCGCGCCTCCATGGCGTCGATCAGGCCCGTGACCAGTTCGTGCGGCTTCAGTGCGGCCAGCCCGCCGTCGGGGCGGGCCTTGCCGCGCGGGGTGCGGACGGCGTCGTGGATATAGGCGCTCAACGGATCAACCCTTCGTCATCTGATCGCCGCGCGCCCACGTGCCGTGGAAACCAGCCGGCACTCGGACGGGCAGCAGGACGCGCGCCACCGGCCCGGCCTCGAAGTTCTGGGCGTCGATCACCTGGACCTCGGATCGGCCGGTGTTTTCGTCGGTGACGAAGGCGATGACGTAACCGTCGTCCTCGGCCCGCGAGTCGATGCGCGGGGCGAAGGCGGGTTCGGAGCCGAACATCTGCGGCTCGTAATCATAGGTCCGCGCGGCGCCCGTGGTCAGGTCGTACTTGATCAGACCCTTGAAGCGCTGAAGCTCCGTCTTCGACATGGCCACGTGATAGGACCACTGGGTCGGCTGGGCAGAATAGTCGAGGTTGACGACCGGGAACTCGCCGATGCGGTCGTCCAACTGGCGCTTCTTCACCTCGCCGGTGCGCATGTTCATCCGCCATTCGACAGGCACGGCGTTCAGGGCCAGCACATTCACCATGGCCGCATAGGGGCCGTAGGCCGGGTTCGACGGATAGCCGTTGGGCGTCATCATGCAGGCGGTCATGACGACCTCGTCGCCGTCCTCCCAGCTGTTGACGACGTGGTAGATGTAGCAGCTATCCGTCTCGAACCAGCGGATCTGGTCGCCACGGCCCCGGCGCGGCGCCACGCCGAAGCGCGCGGGCTGGTCGGCGAAATGGATGTTCCACTGGCTCTTGCGCAGGCCGGCGTCGGTGAAGACCACCGGCAGGTCGTGCAGGATGACGTAGTTCTCGGTCAGACCCATGTCGTGCGGCAGGCGCGGCCCCGGCAGCTCGACGCGCTCGAAATGGGTCAGCTCGTTATTGGCGCTGACCGTGCCGTAGGTCATCCACGGCTCGTAAAGGGAATAGTCGAAGAAGACGAACTCCCCGGTGCGCGGATCGACCTTGGAGTGGGCCGAGACATGGCGCGGCAGCTTACCGCCGAAGGTCTCGATGCCGACCGTTTCCAGCGTGCGCGCATCCACCCGGACCGGATGCCCCGAGATGTACCACAGGGCCATCAGCGAGCCGTTATGCAGGACCACGTCGGTATTGGCCGTGTCCTTGTAAACCTTGTCTCCGCGCGTCGAGGCAGGATTGGCCCGCGTTGAGGGCAGCATGACCCCGCCCGCGCCGCAGCCGCCGTTCAGGTCCGCCACATGGTCCGCCGAGCGGACGAAGCGATTGCGGTACTCGGCCTTGCCGTTCTCGAAATAGACGGCGTGCAGCATGCCGTCGCCGTCGAACCAGTGGTGCATCCCCTCGGGCGCCTGGGCCGGGTTCGGGCCGTTGCGATAGAAGCAGCCGTAGAGGTCTTTCGGGATCTCGCCGATCACCTCCAGATTCAGCGCGGTCGTCTCCTTCGCTACGGGTTCATAGGCCCCCTGGAGATAGGGGTTCAGCGTGTTCAACGGGCTGAGCGGTCCGGTTTCGATCCGGCGGGCGTCGTCGGCCATGACGGCTGTTCCTTCCCTGTTTGTGAGCGAGATCGCGCCTCGCTCATCCTTGTCTGCTGCGACCATGAGCGGTTAGGTCGCTTAACGCAAGTCACTTTGACGGCGTCGGCGACAGCGGCGCGGCCATCAGCTGATCAAAGGCGGCGTTGCCGTCGGTGAAGGTCTTCCAGCCGTGCAGATCCATCAGGGCGGCGGCGTGGGCGGTCAGGTCGTCGGGGGCGAAATCGGCGGCGAAGGCCAGGCCGGGTCCCTCGATTCGCGCGGCGGGCCGCACGCGCCCGGCCCCCGCCACCAGGGTCTCGCCGTTCAACGGACAGTCCGTCGCCATCAGCCAGCTGGCGACCGGGGCGACCCGCTCCGGCGCCATGCGGGCGGCGCTGTCGGCGTCCAGATAGTCGGCGGTCATGCCGGTGGCGGCATAGGGGGCGATGGCGTTGCAGGCCACGCCGTGCGACGCCCCTTCCAGGGCGATGACCCGCATCAGCCCGATCAGCGCCGCCTTGGACGACGAATAGGCGGCCATGCCGTGGACGCCGTGCAGCCCCGCCGCCGAGGTCGACATCAGGATGCGGCCCGAGCCCTGGGCGCGCAGATGGCGATAGACGGGCAGGGTGGGCGTCAGGGCGCCGAAGAAGTTGACCTCGAACACCTGCCGAAAGGCGTCGGTGGTCTGCTTGTGCAGGGTCCTGGCCTCGGGCGCGCCCGCATTGTTCAGCAGGCCGTCGACGTGACCGAAGACGTCCAGAGCGGCGGCCAGCAGCTGCTCGCCGGAATCGGCCTCCTCGACCGCCAGGGGCGCAGCGACGGCGCGACCGCCCAGGGCGAGAATCTCGGCCACGACCGTCTCGGCCGAGCCGGGCGCGTCGGCCGGGCGTGGGCGGGTGTTGACCACCACGGCGGCCCCGCGCCGGGCCAGGTCCAGGGCATAGGCTCGGCCCAGACCGCGCCCGGCGCCGGTGACGATGACGACCCGATCCTGAAGCGCGCTCATGCGTCTGCGCCTTCGGCCTTGGGGGCGGCTTTGACGGCGCTCTTGGGTCGCGGCCAGGGCAGGAAGCGGGGGGTGCGGGCGCAGTAGGCGGCCCAGGCCTCGGGCCGGGTGCGCGCCATGTGCTGCTCCTTGAACGGCGCGGCGGAAGCGTAGCCCATGAACCAGCCGGTATAGAGGGGAGCGAAGATCGTCACCCAGCCCCACGGATGGGCCAGGGCCAGCACGAACCAGCCCGCCCACATGACGCTCTCGCCCAGATAGTTGGGGTGGCGCACGAAGGCCCAGGCGCCCGTGTCCAGCAGGCCGCCGCGGTTCGCGGGCGCGCGCTTGAAGGCCGCCAGCTGGCGATCCGCCGTGCTCTGCAACAGGAAGCCGGCCAGCCAGACGACGACGCCCAGGGCCAGCAACGCGGTCGGACGCGGCGTCGGCGCCGTCAGGATGAAGGCGAAGGGGGCGCACCACAGCCAGACGGTCACGCCTTGCAGTAGATGGACCTGGAAGCCGCTCCACCACAGCCAGTTGGGGCCATAGCTCTTGCGCCAGTGGGCGTAGGGTTGGCGTTCGGCGTGGATGTTGTGGCCCCAGGTCTGGAACGCCAGCCGGATCGACCAGACGCCGAGGCTGAGCAGGAACAGGCCGCTGAACAGGTCCAGCGGCAGGCCGGAGAGGGCGAAACCCGTCCCCGCCGCCGCCGCCGGGGCCAGCGGATAGGCCACGTCCATCAGCCCGTGATTGCGCTTCATCGTCCCCGCCAGCCAGCCCGGGGCGACCACGGCCAGCACGCCGCCGCCGCTGGCGAGCCAGATGAACAATGTTTCACGCAACAGGGAGGGCGGCGCGGCGAAGGCGGCCGCGAAGGCCGCCAGAGGCGCGGCCATCATGACGTAATGCCATGCTTTTCCGCGTGTTTTCGAGGGCATGACGAAGAGCCAGACCGCCACGAGAGCGACCCAGGCCAAGGCGGCCAGCATCCATCCATCCAGTCTCACGCGGCGGCTCCATTTATGACTTGCGTAAAAAGACTTGCAAACAAGGTTCGTTAGCGCAAGCTTCTGTTTGACCGCTGGAGCATCCGATCAACGGAGCCGGGGCGCGGTCGAGGGAGCGAAACATGAGGAAGACCGCATTCAGCGCGTCGGTCGCGACGCTGCTGCTGGCCACGGGGATGGCCGTACCCGCCATGGCCCAGACCACGCCGACCGAGGGCGCCGTCACGCTCGGCGACGTCGTCGTCACGGCCCAGCGTCGCGAGCAGAGCCTTCAGGACGTGCCGATCGCCGTCACCGCCTTCAACGCCGAGACGCTGGAGCGCACGGCGGCGACGGGCATTCAGGACGTGGCGGGCAAGGCGCCGGGCGTGACCCTGACCCAGTTCAACATCGGCGAGCCGCAGATCTTCATCCGCGGCGTCGGCACCACCAGCGATTCCGCCGCCAGCGACCCCTCCATCGGCGTGTCGATCGACGAGGTCTCCATCGGCCGCGCGGGCGCCAGCTCCATGGCCTTCCTTGATGTCGAGCGGGTCGAGATCCTGCGCGGGCCGCAGGGCACCCTCTATGGCCGCAACGCCTCGGGCGGGGCGCTGAACGTCTATACCAAGAAGCCGCGGTTCGAGAACTCGGCCCAGCTTACCGGCCGCCTCGGCAGCTTTGACGAGCGCGGCGTCGAGGCCGTGCTGAACCGCCAGCTGGGCGAGGACACCGCCGGTCGTCTGGCCCTGCGCTGGAACCAGAACGACGGCTACGCCGAGAACGTGCCGACCGGCCGGGGCCTGGAGGGCGGCGAACAGTTTGGCCTGCGCGCCCAGGTGCTGCACAACGCCGGCGACTGGAGCTTCCTGGGCGGCGTCGACTACTCCAAGGACGACATGCAGGGCCACGCCCGCGTTCCGGTCCTGGCCTCCTCAACGCCGCCGGCGTTTGCGACGCTGGTGAACAACCTGCGCGCCGGTCTGAGCGTGCGGCAGAGCTTCTCTTCGGCGGACAATTATCAGAAGCGGGAAAACTGGGGCCTGACCGGGCGTGCCCAGTGGTCGGGCGCCGAGAACTTCGACGTCATCTCCCTGACCTCCTATCGCGACAACGACTACAGCTGGCGCGACAACCTAGGCGGACTGCCGTTCCCGGGCTTCCCCCTGTCGGTCGACGACCGCGCCAGCGAGGCGGCCAAGCAGTTCAGCCAGGAGTTCCGCCTGACCTCCAAGTCCGGTTCTTCGATCGACTGGGTCGCCGGCGTCTATATGTTCCGCGAAGAGGTGGAGCGGTCGGAGCGGTTCGTGGTGCAGACGGCGCTGCCGATCGCACCGCCTTCGTTTGGCGGCGACACGACCTTCAATCAGGACGCCACCAACTCCAGCTACGCCGTCTTCGGTCAGGCCACGATCCCCTTCGCCAATATCTGGGAGCTGACCGCCGGCGCGCGCTGGACGCATGACGAACGCGAAGTGCATCAGGTCGCCCTGGACAACGAGAACGGCGCCAACGGCCCTCCCGGCATTCCGCTGGGGCCGACGGGTTCGCCCTATAACGTCAAGGCCGACGCCACCTTCGAGGAACCGACCTGGAAGCTGGCCCTGGCGGTCGAGCCGATCGACAATATGCGGTTCTATGTCAGCTATGATCGCGGCTATAAGGCCGGCGCCTTCCCCAGCGCCGCCCAGACCGGCGCCCAGGCGACCAAGCCGCTGCGCTCCGAACTGCTCGACAACTACGAGATCGGCGCCAAGACGACGCTGGCGGGCGGGCGGCTGCGCCTCAACGCGGCGGCCTTCATGCTCGATTACACCGACCTGCAGGTCTATGAACTGCTGGGCCTGACCCTGGTCACGTCCAACGCCGAGGCCGAGGTGCGCGGCTTCGAGGTCGAGACGGCGCTGGCGGTGAACCACAACATCACCATCGGCGGTTCCTATACTCAGCTGGACGCCGAATATACGTCCAACGCCGTGTCGGGCGCTCTGGCCCTGCCGTACAAGGGCAACAAGCTGCCGCGCTCGCCGGAAAGCCAGTTCACCCTCTACGCCGACGGTCAATGGGACGCCTTCGGCGGCACGTTGTCGGCGCGGGCGGACTATCAGTGGACGAATGACTTCTACTTCGATCCGTCGAACGCCCCCGAGGTGCTGGTGCCGTCCTATGGCCTGATCAGCGCTTTCGCCTCCTGGGAAGCGCCGAGCGGACTGAAGGTCTCGGTCTACGGCAAGAACCTCGGCGACGAGGAATATCAGCAGCACATCATCAAGAACGCGAGCATCGGCTTCAGCGTCTTCGGCGCCCCGCGTTCCTTCGGCGTGGCGGTCAGCAAGACCTTCTGACGGTCCTTCCTGTCGTCAAAACTATCGCCCGTCGGCCTCGCGCCGGCGGGCGATTTTCTTATGGGCTCGCTGTCTCGGTCGTGGCCTCGAGCTCCCAGCGGATGCGACGCGGGTCTAGCGGCTCGCCGCTGTCCAGATCGCAGACCACGGGCGTGATCGCCTCGCCGCTGGCGCGGTCCACCAGGGTCAAAGGGGCCTCGTCGGGTTCGACCAGCCATCTCTGGCTCCAGCCGTGCATGGCCAGGACGATGGGGTAGAGGGCCAGGCCGGCCTCGGTCAGCCGGTATTCAAAACGCACGGGCGCGGTCTGATAGGGACGCTTTTCCAGGACGCCTTGCAGCACCAGACGGTTCAGTCGGTCGGCGAGGATATTGGTCGCCACGCCCAGGGCGGCATGGATCTCGTCAAAGCGGCGCAGACGGAAATAGGCCGCCGACAGCACCGCCCAGCTCCAGTAGTCGCCCATGATCTCGGTCGAGCGGTCGATGATCGGACGATCCGTCTCGATCGGCGCCGAGCGTCGTCGGCGCGAGGTCGGGGGAGGGATGATGATGAGGCCCGGACCAGGCTTCCAGTCGACCTTGTCGGGTTTTACCTCGACGCCGTGCGCGCGCGTAAGAACGGCGGGCTTCAGCCGACGACCCGTCTCGCGGTCGAAAAAGGCGATGGCGTAGCGTTCCTGCAGAGGCGACTGGGCCCAGATCTTCTCCCACTGGCCCTGCACTACGGCGACGCCGAACATGTCGAGGCCCATCTCGGTCAGGCGGTATTCCGTCCGCGTGCCGGTCGCGACCTGTTCCTGGCTCAGCAGGCCGGCGGCGACTAGCTTCTGCAGCCGGTCGGTCAGCACGCTGCGGGGCGTCCCCAGGCGTTCGCGCCATACGCCGAAGCGCCGCACGCCGTAGAAGGCTTCGCGCAGGATCAACTGCGTCCAGGCGTCGCCCGTGATGGCGAAGGCGCGCGCGACGGGATTGCCCATGATCAAGGAGCGAATGTCGGGCTCGGTCAAATCCCTACCTGGCTTGAGTGCGCCTAGTTCTGCGCCGTGTCGGGCAGGCGCCCTTCATCATCACTAGCGATGCGCAGACTAGCCTTGGCAGACCTATCGGCAGACGCGATGGCAGTCAAACGTCCCAGGGACCTCGACGAGTTCCGGCCGCCGCGCAACCGAAGTCAGCCGCCGGTGATCGCCTTGTAGGCCACATAGACGGCGACGATCAGGATCAGCCCCGCGAACAGGCGACGCCCCAGGGCCGCGTTGTCGCCCAGACGCTTGGACAGCGGCAGTCCGGCCATCGTGCCCGCTGCGCCGCCGACCGCCATGGCCGCGACCACGCCCCAGTCGACCAGACCGGACAGGCTGTAGTTCACCGCCGTGCTGGCGCCGAAAGCCGCGACGCTCAGCAGCGAGGTCGCCTGGGCCGCCGCCAGGGTCATGCCCGTGGCCCACATCAGGCCGGGCACGATCAGGAAGCCGCCGCCGATGCCGAAGAAGCCCGCCGCCACGCCGACGCCTGCGCCGGATGCGACGATGGGCGGCGTCATGCCTCGGTTCAGGCGTACGCCCGGATCGCCGTCGTTCTTCTTGGGCCGCAGCATGGCCAGGCCGACCGCCGCCATGGCCACGGCGAAGGCCAGCAGCAGCTGATGGCCGTCAATGGCCTTGGCCGCCGAGGACCCGATCCAGGCCGCCGCCGAGCCGACCACGGCGAACAGGATGGCGCAGGGCCATCGTACCCGCCCAGCCCTGGCCTGCCCGGCCAGGGCCGTCAGGGCGTTCAGCGACACGCCGGCGGCCGAGGCGCCGATGGCCATGTGCGGGTCACGCACGCCGACCACATAGAGCAGCAGCGGCACAGCCAGAACCGATCCCCCGCCGCCGAAGACCGTCAGTAGCATGGCGACGATCCCGCCGCTGAGCGCCGCCAGAATCAGATGCAGCGGGTCCATGACCTCAAGCCCTCTTCATGCGCCGGTTCCACGGCATGACCGCCAGCAGACGCGCCATGCCGCAGAAGCCCGTGGCGCCGGCGACGAACAGGCCCGCCCCGACAAAGGCGCTGAGGCCCCAGAAAGCGGGATGCGCCAGCGTACCCAGGAGGGCGCCGACCAGGATCAGGCCGCCCGCCGCCATCTGCACCTGGCGCATAAGCTCCAGCGGCTGTTTCGTGTCGGTCTTGACCGGCAGGCCCGCCTTCTTCCACGCGTCCAGACCGCCAGCCAGAACATGGGCCGGGCCGTCGACGCGCGCGGCCAGCCGGTCGCAGTGTCCGGCCGTGCGGTTGCCGCTGCGGCACATGAAGATGACATCCTTGTTCGGCGTCAGCCCCAGATGGGCGGCCTCGAACGCGGACAGGGGAGCGGCCACGGCGCCGACGATATGTTCGCGCGCATGTTCGTCGGGTTCACGGATGTCCACCAGGACGGCGGTCCGCGCCTTCAGGCGTGCGGCGACTTCGGCAGGGGACAAAGAGACAAGCGGGTTCATGGTCTGGTTCCTTGGAAACGAGGGGCTCAGGCGGAGGCCGGAGGACAGAAGATTTCGGCCAGGATGCCGATCACCTGCAGGGCGGCCGGGTCGGCGATGCGATAAAAGACGGCGGTGCCGCTCTTCCTCGCGCTCACCAGTCCGTCCTCGCGCAGGCGGGCCAGATGCTGTGACAGGGCCGATTGCGACAGGCCGACGAGCGGGAGCAGGTCTGCGACCTGCCGTTCTCCGTCGCCGATCTGGCACAGGATCATCAGGCGGTTTTCGTTGGACAGGGATTTCAGCAGTCGGGCGGCGTCACCCGCGCTGGCTTGAAAGCGTTCCAGTCCGATGGCGTTCAGGTCGATCATGGACGGCAATATATGAGCACTTGTTAAATTAGCAAGACCTAATATACTGGGAGCAACTCAGGAGGCTAATCGCATGACCCCTTCCCCCACGCTCCGTCCCGACGTCGTCGGCTTCTTCGACCCGGCCACGCACACCGTGACCTATCTGGTCTCTGATCCCGCCACGGGCGCTGCAGCACTCATCGACCCGGTTCTCGACTATGATCCGGCGTCTGCGCGCACTTCGACCGGCTCCATCGATCAGGTGCTGGAGGCCGTGCGCGAACGCGGCCTGACACTGGAACGCGTGCTGGAAACCCACGCCCACGCCGACCACCTGACCGGCGCTGACGTGATCCGCACCCGTACCGGCGCGCCGGTCGGCATCGGCGAAAAGATCACGCGGGTGCAAAAGACCTTCGGCGACCTGTTCGAGGCCGCCGACGTCACGCCCGACGCCGTGGTCTTCGACGAGACCTATGCCGACGGCGCCCGTTTCACTCTTGGCGCGCTTGAAGTCGAGGTGATGCACACGCCCGGCCACACCCCCGCCTGCGTGGCCTACCGGATCGGCGACGCGGCCTTCGTGGGGGATACCCTTTTCATGCCGGACTACGGCACGGCGCGCTGCGATTTTCCCGGCGGCGACGCCCGGACCCTGTACCGCTCGATTCAGAAGATCCTGAGCCTGCCCGACGCCACCCGCGTCTTCGTCGGCCATGACTACCTGCCTGAAAGCGGTCGCGCAGATTTCCGCTGGGAAACGACCGTGGGCGAGGAGAAGGCGGCCAACACCCACATCGCCGGGCGTACGGAAGACGACTTCGTCGCCCTGCGCGAGGCGCGCGACGCCACTCTGAAGGCGCCGCAGCTGATCCTGCCGGCCTTGCAGGTCAACATCCGCGCCGGCGCCCTGCCGCCCGCCGAACCGTCTGGAAAGCGGTTTCTGAAGCTGCCGCTGAACGCCTTGTGAGCGGCGCACGGCACGTTCGATCCCTCTTCATCGAAGCCGCGCTCAGCCAGTCGGGGCTCTACGCAACATCCATGCTCGGTGATCGTTGACCAAGCCAGAAGGAGACCTTCATGTCTTACTACCATAGCCGGACGACGACCCTGCCGTTCGACGAAGCCATGGCGCGGGTGCGGGAGGCGCTAAAGGCCGAGCAGTTCGGCGTCATCACCGAGATTGATGTCGCCAACACCTTCAAACAGAAGCTGGACGTCGATTTTCGCCCCTACATCATCCTGGGGGCCTGCAATCCCAAGGCTGCTCATGAAGCTCTGCTGGCCGAGGACAAGGTGGGCGTCATGCTTCCGTGCAATGTCATCATCCAGGCCTCGCCCTCGGGGTCCGGGTGCGAGATCGCAGCTGTCGATCCGGTCGCCTCCATGTCGGCCATCGACAATCCGGCGTTGAAGACCAAGGCGCAAGACATCGGGGCCAGCCTTGTTCGAGCGATTGACGCGGCCGTCGCCTGACATCGCATAGCCCTGTGCAACTGATCAGACGGCGACGTCGAAGAGGCGGCCCACTCCGGCGGTGATGGCCATGGCCAGGGCGCCCCAGAAGACGACCCGAACGACAGAGCGTCCCATGGGCGCGCCGCCGGCCCTGGCGCCCAGGGCGCCCAGCACGGCCAGGCCGATCAGGGCCGACCCGGCGACCCAGACGACCAGGCCTGTCATGGGTGCCACCGCCGCCACGATCAGGGGCAGGGCGGCGCCGGCCGAAAAGGTGACGGCGGAGGTCAGCGCGGCCTGGATCGGACGCGCCGTGGTGATCTCGGATATGCCGAGTTCGTCCCTCGCATGCGCCCCCAGGGCGTCATGGCTCATCATCTGCCGCGCGACCTCAGTCGCCAGCTCCGGCGCTACGCCGCGATCGACATAGATGCCGGCCAGTTCGCGCAATTCGGCCTCGTGGTCGCCCGCCAGTTCGGAGGTTTCACGTGCGAGGTCGGCCTTCTCGGTGTCCGACTGGGAACTGACGGAGACGTACTCGCCCGCGGCCATCGACATGGCTCCGGCCGCCAGTCCGGCGACGCCTGCGATCAGGACGCCTGCATGGCCGGTCGAGGCCGCCGCGACGCCGACGACCAGGCTGGCGGTCGAGACCAGTCCGTCATTGGCGCCGAGCACGGCGGCGCGCAGCCAGCCGATCCGCTCGACCCGGTGCGATTCCCGATGAGCCATGGTCCTGTTCTCCTGAGCGATGCTCGAGAAGACGCCCGATGCATGGAAGTGGCAAGGGCGGAAGCGCGGCTTGAGCCCCTGGCTGCTGTCCTTCGATCAGCGCCCATGTGATTTCCGATTGCGCTCCCTCGGGTGTAGATTGTGAAAACGACGTTCTTCAACTGGGTGGAGGCAGGCGAGATGGAGCAGTCCAGAAGCGGGTCAGCGACCGGGGGGGCGCTGTCGCGTCGGCACATGCTCGTCGCCGCAGGGGCGGGCGCAGCCGCCTTCGCCGCGGGTCGAGCCTATGGTCGTCCGCAGTCGGCAGGTCAGCCTCTGCTGTTCACCAATCTTCGTCTCTTCGACGGCGTTACGGCGCGCTTGCACGACGGCCGCAGCGTCCTGGTCGAAGGCGGTCGGATATCTGCGGTGCTCAGAGGCGCCGACCGCCCGACCGAGGGCGTCCAGACCATCGACTGCGGCGGTCGTACCCTGATGCCGGGGCTGATCGACGCCCACTGGCACTCGATGCTGTGCGCCATGTCGATGATGGAGCTGATGACCGCCGATCTGGGTCTGATCACCTTGGCGGCGGCGGCGGAAGCCGAGCGCACCCTGATGCGCGGCTTCACCAGCATCCGGGATCTGGCCGGGCCGGCCTTCAGCCTCAAGCGCGCCATCGACGCCGGTCTGGCGGTCGGCCCCCGGATCTGGCCGTCCGGCGCCATGATCTCCCAGACGGGCGGCCACGGCGACTTCCGCATGCCCCACGAAGTGCCCACCGCGCCCGGCGCCCCCCTGTCGCGCGGCGAGGTGCTCGGCGCCGGCGCCATCGCCGACGGGACGGAGCAGGTGCTGAAACGCTCGCGCGAGCAACTGATGCTGGGCGCCAGCCAGCTCAAGCTGGCCGCAGGCGGGGGCGTGGCGTCGACCTATGATCCGATCGACGTGGCCCAGTACACCGAGGCCGAGTTCCGCGCCGCCGTCGATTCCGCCGAGAACTGGGGGACCTATGTGACGGTCCACGCCTATACGCCGCGCGCCATGCAGACGGCGATCCGGGGCGGCGTGCGCTGCATCGACCACGGCCAGATGCTGGACGATGAGACGGCCCGCATGATAGCCGGGGAAGGCGTGTGGTTCTCCTCCCAGGCCTTCGTCGCCGGCCCCTACGCCAATCAGTACCCTGAGGGCTCGGCCAGTCAGGTCAAGCAGAGCGTCATGTTCGCCGGCACGGACGCGGCCTTCGAACTGGCCAAGAAGCACCGGCTCAAGACGGCCTGGGGCACCGACATTCTCTTCGATCCCGCCATGACCAAGAACCAGGGCGCGATCCTGGCCCAGATGACGCGCTGGTATTCCAGCGACGAGGTCCTGATCATGGCCACGAGCCGCAACGCCGAGCTCCTGGGCCTGTCGGGCGAACGCAATCCCTATCCGGGCAAGCTCGGGGTCATCGAAGCCGGGGCCTACGCCGATCTCCTGATCGTCGACGGCGATCCCCTGACCGACATCGCCCTGGTTGCGGACCCGGAAGCCAATCTGCGGCTGATCATGAAGGGCGGGCGCATCTACAAGAACAGACTGCTGACGGCCTGAGGGCGCCGTCAGGATCGATGGCGGGGCGACGCTCCGGGCAGGGCGCGTCGCGAGAAACTGATCGGCCTGACCGGCCTCTGTCCATGACGCCTGGGCGGGATTGTGCCAGAGTGATCCATCAACCGCTCGGAAGCGCTCCATGAGCCTGTCCCTTGCCTTCCACGGCGCGGCGGAATGCGTCACCGGGTCCTGTGCGCTCGTCGCGTTCGACGGCGGACGTTTCCTGGTGGATTGCGGACTGTTTCAGGGATCGAAGTCGCTCAAGGCGCTGAACTACGACCCCTTTCCATTTGACGTTTCGTCGATTGACGCCGTCTTCCTGACCCACGCCCACATCGATCATTCAGGCTTGCTGCCCAAGCTGGTGCGGGCTGGCTATCGGGGGCCGATCTATGCGACCCGCGCCACGCGGGACCTGTGCGAGGTCATGCTGGCGGACGCCGCCGAGATTCAGGAGGGGGACGTCGCCCATCTGAACCGGCGCAACCAGAGGCGCGGCGTCGATCCCGTGGAGCCCATCTATACGGTGGCGGATGTCGCGCCGACCCTGCGCCTGTTTCAGACCGTGAAGTTCGGCGAGCTGATCGAACCCTTGCCCGGGGTGCAGGCCCGTTGGTGGCCCGCAGGTCATCTCCTGGGCGCGGCCTCCATCGAGGTGGTCGTCATGGACGACGGCAAGCCGGTGCGTCTGCTGTTCTCGGGCGACCTGGGCTCGGGCCATCAGCCCTTGCTGCCGAGCCCGGACGGCCCGGTCGGGGTGGATCATGTCATCCTGGAATCCACCTATGGCGACCGCGTTCGCGAAGACCTGACGCCGGAGGCGAGGCAGCGGATTCTGACAGAGGAGGTGCGGCAGGCCAAGGCGGCCGGCGGGCCCCTGCTGATGCCTGCCTTCGCCGTGGGGCGCGCCCAGGAACTGATCCTCGACCTGCTGGCGGTGATGCGCGACGCCCCGGAGCTGGCGGGGGACATCTTTCTGGATTCACCTCTGGCCATCGAGGCCACCGACGTCTTCCTGCGCAGGGGCTGGAACGTCGAGGCGGACGAGAACCCCTATCTTGAACTCCGCCACGCGCCCCGCCTGCACTATCTGATGCGGCCTCAGGAAAGCGACGGGCTGGAGCGGCTGCGCGACTGGCATGTCATCCTGGCGGGCAGCGGCATGTGCGACGCCGGCCGTATCCGGCGCCATCTGAAGCGGCTGCTCTGGCGTCGCGAGACGACCGTGTTGATCACCGGCTTCCAGGCGGCAGGAACCCTGGGTCGCGTGCTTTTGGAAGGGCGGCGGTTCGTGCGCATCCAAGGCGACGACGTGCGCGTCAATGCGCGCATCCGCCAGATGGACGCCTATTCCGCCCATGCCGACGCCGTCGGCCTGACGGCCTGGCTTAAGGCGCGCGAGCCGGTGGCGGGCAAGGTCTTCCTGGTCCACGGCGAGCCTGACGCCCGCCTGGGACTGGCGGCCCGTCTGTCGGCGGCGGGGAGGCATGAGCAGACCATCATCTCGCCCGGCTTGGACCAGGCCTACGCTCTGACCCCGAGTGCGGCGGAACCCTTGGAAGGCGACGGGCGCCTGACGCCCGGCGTGGCGGGCAGGCCCGACTGGCGCAACGGCCGCGCCGAACTGCTCGGGGACATCAATGAAGCCTTGCAGGGCGCGCCCGACGATGCGGCGCGCGAGGCCCTGATCGCGCGGCTGCGGACAGCTCTGGGCCTGTCGCCCCGTTTAAATGTCGCCGCCGCCCTGGCGCAGGCCTTCACATCCGAAGGCCAGGGCCGCTCCAAACAAGGAGGTTCGCATGAAACAGGCGCTGATCGTCGCCCACCCGCGCGCTCATAGCTTCACCCTGGCCATGGCGGAGGCCTATGCCGCGGCGGCGCGAGAGGAGGGGACCGAGGTAGTCGTGCGCGACCTCTATCGTCTGGACTTCGACCCGCTGCTGCAGGCCGACGAACTGCCGGACCATGAGGGCTTTCAGCCGCGCGCCGACGTCTTGAGCGAACGCGCCGTCATCGGCGACGCCGACGTCTTCGCCTTCTTCTACCCGCTCTGGTTCAACGCGCCGCCGGCCATGCTCAAGGGCTATGTCGAGCGGGTCTTTGGCATGGGGTTCGGCTATTCCTCGTTCGGTCTGGAGGGCAATCAGCCGATGCTTTCCGGGCGGAGACTGGTCAGTTTCACCAGTTCAGGCGCACCCCAGCACTGGGTGGAGCACTCGGGCGCCTGGGACGCCATGCGAAAGCACTTCGACGACCATCTGGCGGCCGTGACGGGGCTGGAACTCATCGGTCACTACAATATCGGCGAGGTGGCGCCGGGAATGCGAGAGGACGTGGTCGCCCGTCGTGCGGCTGGCGTGGCGGCGACGGCGAGGCGGATCGCCCACGGCGGACGTTGATCTCGGCGCGCCCTCAAGAGCGCCGGTGAGGTCAGCCGCCCCAGAGGAAGGCGGTCGGCACGTCGTAGCGTTCCTGTCCGATCGTCACCGTCACGGTGTCCTCGCCGGTCATGGTCGAGCGCGCGGCGGGGTCTCGCGACTGGCCCTGGGCGTCGAAGCTGAGGGTGCGGCCCTTACCGCCTTCCAACAACAGGGTGACGTCGGCGCTGCGGTCGGCGCGGCGCACGACGCCGGCCTGGCACTGGCCAGAGGACGGCAGGCCGGGGCCGCGACACCCGATCGACGCGACGGCGTTGAACGTCGTGCCCGGCACGCGGGCGTCTGCGGCCTCCGTCACCTGGGGCGAGGGGCGAGGGACGGAGATCAGGGCGACGCCGTCGATCTGACCGACCGATGTCCCGCCGAGAGCGGCGATGGCGGCCTGATCCGAGGCGGGGCAGCCCACCAGGTCGGCGCTGTCGTCCAGATAGTCGACGGTGGCGGCCGTTTCCCCGATGCGGCGGCACGGGGCGCCCGCAGCCGGGTAGCCGTCTCCGACGACGCGGAGCGTGGCGGGCCAGGCGAAGGGCGCCGCCGCCGGGGACGTCGTCGGGACGGGGGTCGTGGGACTGGTCTGCTCAGGCTGGCTGCAGGCGGCCAGGCTCAGGGCCGCGACCGAGCCGAGCAGCAGGACGGCGGGCTTGGAAAGCGTCATGTCGGGCTCTCTGCTCAGCGCGACGTGCGGCTGATGACGATGGAGTAGGAACCTGTTTCGCCCCGGCGGGCCGTGGCGCGGACCTGATAGGGCTGGATCATATAGGTCCCGTCCGCCTGGGCCTGGATCACGGCCTCTTCGCCGTCGACATCGCCCCGGTGGGCGGCGACGCCCTGATCGGCCACGTCGAAGACGTTCATGTAGAGGTTGGTGTTGCCGGGCTTGAACGTCACCTTCAGCGTCTGGCCCGCCGCCACGGGAATGACATAGGCGGGCGCCTCATAGCCGCGAACCTCGCCCGTTACGGTCGTCTCGCCGTCGCTGGACAGGGTCACCGCCTCGATGGTCGTCTCCGGCGTCACGCGCGCCTTGGCCGCGGTCATGTCGACGGCGGGCAGGGCGGCGGCTTGGCTCGGCGCGGGCGCGACCGGCGCGGCGGCCGGGGCTTCGGCGGCCGAAGCGGCTGGCTCGGACGGAGACGGGCTGCAGGCCGCCAGGCCGACCGTGGCGGCCGTGGCGACCGCTAGAATGGTGAGGTAGTTCATGTCGACGCTCTCTGGTTCAGCAGGCGGTGGTCCTGCTGCATCTCTGGTATCGCGGGGCTGCGGCAAAGGTTCCAGAGCCTTCTCGGACTTTGGAGAAATACCGGCAAGGTCTTCGAGATTTCGCAGATCGACGCCGTGCGCCCGACCGGCGGTCAGGCGCTAGAAGGGAAAGAAGATCGGGATCGCGATCACGCCGACCAGCCATGTGACCAGGTTGAGCGGCACGCCGACCCGCACGAAGTCCATGTATTTGTACCGGCCGACCTGGAAGACCAGAACATTGGTCTGATAGCCGAAGGGGGTGGCGAAGGCGGCGCTGGCGGCCATCATGACGGCGATCAGGAAGGGGCGGGGCTCCACGCCGAGGCTTTCCGCCAGGGCGACGGCCACTGGGGTGATCAGGACGGCGACGGCGGCGTTGGACAGGAACTCGGTCGCGAACAGGGTGACGCCGTAGAGGATGGCCAGGGCCGCCAGGGGGCCGAAGGGGCGGATGACATCGATCAGCAGGGCTGTTCCGGACGCCGCCAGCCCCGTCACCTCGATGGACAGCCCCACCACCACCATGCCGGCGATCAGCAGTAGGACCTCGGGCCGCAGGCCGGCGTAGGCCTCCTCGGGGCTGATGACCCTGAGCAGGATCAGGAGGACCGCCCCGGCGAAGGCGGCTGCGGCGATGGGGGCGATGCCCAGGGCGGCGGCGAGGATGACCCCGACGAAGACGACCATGGAAACCAGGGCGCGTTTCAGATCGAAGGGCCGGTCAACGGCGAACAGCTTCAGGTCGCCCATTGTGCCGTCGCCGGTCTGGGCGTGAGGCGTCGGGCCGTCGAGCGCCGCGTCTTCGGCTCCGGCAAGGAGGCGCCCGCCGAACAGAAAGAGATACAGCCCGCCCGCCGCAGCGATGATCAGGCCGACGGGCGTGATTTCGAAGAGACCGAAGACCGGCTGGCCCGCATTGCGCGCCATGTCGTTGACCAGCAGGTTGGTCGAGGTGCCGATCAAGGTGCAGGCCCCGCCCATGATGGTGATGTAGCTGAGCGGGATCAGGAAACGCTTGGGGGAGAGGTTGAGCGAGACGGCGACGTCCTTCACCACAGGCGCGGCCAGGACCACGATGGGGGTGTTGTTGAGGAAGGCGGACGCTCCGCCGCACAGGAGCATGACCAGCCACAGACCGGCGGCGCCCAATCGCGCGCACAGGCGCGTGGCCTGGCGGATCAGCAGGCCCAGCAAGCCTGACAGCTCTATGGCGTAGGCGATGACGAAGAGGCAGGCGAGAGCGATGACGGCGGGGCTGGCGAAGGCCGCCTGGACCTCGACGGGACGGATGACGCCCATGACCAGCAGGGCAGCGGCCGCCGTCAGAGCGGCGACGTCGGAGCGGAGGCGGCCCTGGATGAGGACAGCGATGACAAGGACGAGGACGACCAGCGCCGCGATCTGATTGAAGTCCATCGCCGTTCCGAAGACATCCGGTCGCCCCACCGCGAGGCTTGCCTGTCCCCATTACGGCGATTGTCGTGCTATTCCCATGGGCATGATGCGCAGGATCGTAACTATCCCGAGGGCGGGCGGCGTGGTGAGAGGCGTCTGTGCTCTGGCGGCCGCTCTGATGCTGGCGCAGTGCGACCGGGTCGAGCCTGAGGCGACGGGGCCGACCCCCGCCCCGGCGTCCGCCCCTTCAGCCCCGGACCCCGTCGTGGTCATAGGACCGCCGACGCCGAGGGCGGCCCTGACGCGCGCCGACATCCTGACGGCGGCTTCGGCGGCGGCGTCGGCCTATGCCGCAGGTCAGCCGCAGAGCGGGGAAAGCCTCGTCGGGCGGCGCTTTTCCGTTCGCATCGCCTTTGGCTGCACAGGCCCGGCCGCGTCGGAGGCGGCGGGGGCGCCGGACGGCCTCGCCCGCTGGTCATGGAGCCGGGACGGGCGCGCGGCGCGCCTGTCGATGACGCCCACCGACTGGACCGAGTCTGCGCTCGTCGCCGCCGGACCAGAGTCCCCCTGGGAAGCGGTGGAGGGCTTCTGGGCGCCGCGACCCTGGATGATGTCCGAAGACTGTCCTCGAGTGGAGGGCGATCCCTTGCGCGCGGCCGGAACGGAGGCTTCACCCCAGACGGTGGCTCTGGCGGCCGTGTTCGAGAAGGGGGGATCGCGCATTGGCCGCCGCAGCGGCCGCGCCTACGCCTTTACCCGGCGGTTCGAGGCGGGACAGACGCCTTCTGCCCCTGAAGACGGCTATCGCCTTCGTCTGGAGGGGCGTCTGGCCGCCTTCCCGGACGGACGCGCTGTTCGGTGCCAGGCGGACAATCCCGACCAGCGGCCGGTCTGCGTGGTCGCCGTCGTGCTCGAACGGGTCGCCTATGAAGAGGCGAGCGGCGCCCTCTTGAGCGAGTGGCGGCCAGGCTAGGGCCGTCCTTCAGGCCGGACCCGGCGACAACTTGACGGCGTCCTGCTGCGCGCCTCGGTTTTGGCGCCGATCAGCGGTTAGTGCGCCCCCGCCTGCGACGGCAGGTGGTCCTTCTCGAAGCGGCCCAGCCTATCGACCAGAGCGCTTCCGGCGGCGTTCAGGCCCGTGACTTCGACGACGGCGCCTTGCCGGCGGTAGCGGAAGACGACCTTGTCCAGGGCGGCGACGCCGGTCATATCCCACAGATGGGCGTCGCTCATGTCGATCTCGACCCGTTCGGGGCGTCCATGATGCTCGAAACCGGCGGCGAAAAGCTCGGCGGAGGCAAAAAAGAGCTGGCCTGAAACCCTGTAGCGCAGCACGCCGGGTTCAGGCGTCGGGATCTCGGCCACGATCAGGGTCTTGCCGACCTTGCGCATGAAGAAGATCGCCGACAGGACCACGCCCAGGACGACGCCCTTGGACAGGTCGTGGGTGGCCACCACCGTGCCGGTCGTGGCGATCATGACGATAGAGGACTGGAAAGGCGTGGAGCGCAGCTTCACCACGGACCCCCAGTCGAAGGTGCCGATCGAAACCATGATCATGACCGCCACCAGGGCGGCCATGGGAATCTGGGCGACCCAGTCGCGCAGCACCAGGATCAGGAACAACAAGAAGAGGCCGGCCCAGAGCGTGGACAGGCGGCCGCGACCGCCCGAGGTGACGTTGATGATCGACTGGCCTATCATGGCGCAGCCCGCCATGCCGCCGAACAGCGACGAGGCGATGTTGGCGATGCCCTGGCCGCGCGTCTCGCGATCCTTGTCCGAAGGCGTGTCGGTCAGGTCGTCCAGCAGATTCGCGGTCAGCAGGCTTTCCAGCAGCCCGACGAAGGCCAGGGTCGCGGAGACCGGGGCGATGATGGCGAAGGTCTCCCAGGTCAGGGGGACGCTGGGAAGATGGAACATCGGGAGCGTTGAGGGCATCTGGCCCATGTCGCCTACCGTCCGCACGTCCAGGCCGGTCCAGATCACGAAGCCGCTCAGCAGGACGATGGCCACCAGGGGCGAGGGCACGGCTCTGGTCAGGCGCGGCAGACCGTAGATGATGACCAGAGCTGCGCCCACCAGGGCGAAGGTTTGCCAGTTGGCCCCAATCAGTTCGGGCATCTGGGCCAGGAAGATCAGGATGGCCAGCGAGTTGACGAAGCCTGTCATGACGCTGCGGCTGACGAACTTGATGTAGCGGCCCAGCTTCAGCAGGCCGATGATGATTTGGAACACCCCGCAAAGCAGAGAGGCGGCGAACAGGTACTCCAGGCCGTGGTCGCGCACGAGCGTGACCATCAGCAGGGCCATGGCGCCGGTCGCGGCGGAGATCATGGCCGGACGACCGCCGACGAAGGCGATGGTCACGGCGATGACGAAGCTTGCGTACAGGCCGACCGCCGGGTCGACCCCGGCGATGATGGAAAAGGCGATGGCTTCAGGGATGAGGGCCAGGGCCACGACAGTCCCGGCCAGCAGGTCGCGGCGCGGACTGGCGAGCCATTGCTGACGCGCGGAAGCGATAAGGGTCATAGAGGTTCGTCTTCAGGTCGGCTGCAAGACCCGGCGCTCGGCCGAGGTCATGGGCAGCCTCGAAGTTTCCCGACGGATCGGCGGACGGGATAGCCACCCTTGGCCTGCAGGCAGGTTCGGGTCCGAGGTGAAGAGGTCTGATGCGGGTCGCCGCCGAAAAAGGCAAGCCTGCTGCGCCAGAGGCCCCACGGCTGCGAAGCGATCAGGGGTTCAGTCCCGATCTGAGATCGGTTGGATCGTATCTGTCGTCGATGAGCGTGCGGGATCGCACACGGGCCGGGCCGCCGCCGGCTTGGTGCGGGAAATCTAAAATTCCTATTCTGAAACGATCTCTATCCTGATTATTTTACATGAAATTGACGGACTAAACTTTGTCAGAGCACGCATTTGTTTTGCCTGTTCAGTATATAATTGTATTCCTGTCACAGAACTATTGCGCTTGTCCAATAAGTCTCCGTCGGAGGGGCTGGCGGGATGTGTATCTTTGATGCGCGGCGGCCCGGTCATTCTATGGGAACTTCGCAATGCTTCGACTGTCCAACATTCTCATGGCCGGTGCTGCGGTCATGGCTCTTGCAGCCTGCGGCAGCGCTGAGGTCGCGTCGCCGGGAGAGGGCGATTTCGGCAACGGCGGCAATAACGGCGGCAACAACGGCGGCAACAATCCTCCGCCCGGGACGCCGGCAGCGGACTGCCCGACCGGATTCGCCAATGTCGGCGTCGTCGCCAACGGCACGCTTCGCGCCTGCCAACTGCCGCAGCAGGTGCTCGGCAATCTGACCGTGCCGCTGCGCGCCGGCACCATCTATTCCATCGCCGGCCGCACCGAAGTGGGCACGGACCGCGGCGCCAATGCGGCTGCGCCGATCGCCGGCAGCCAGCAGGGCATCCTGACCATCGAGGCGGGCGTGAAGCTCTTTGCTTCGGGCGGCGCCGACTATCTGCTGGTCAACCGGGGCTCGCAGATCTTCGCCGAAGGCACCGCGACCAGCCCGATCATCTTCACCAGCCGTCAGGACGTCGAGGGCACCACCACCGCCAACTCCCAGGGCCAGTGGGGCGGCATCGTCGTCACGGGCCGTGCGCCCACGGCGGTCTGTCCGGTGGGCGTGACGGCTCCGAACGAAGCCTGCGTCGGTCAGGTCGAGGGCACCAGCGCCAACTACGGCGGCAATACGACGGCCGACAACTCGGGTCGTCTGCGCTATATCCAGATCAAGTATTCCGGGTTTGAAATCTCGACCAACAACGAGCTTCAGGCCCTGACCCTGGCCGGCGTCGGCTCGGGCACGACCATCGACCACATCCAGTCCTACAACAGCTCTGACGACGGCATCGAGATCTTCGGCGGCACGGTCAACCTGAGCCACATCGTCATCAACGGCGCTGACGACGACGGCCTGGACACCGACACCGGCTGGCGAGGCGGAGCCCAGTTCGGCATCGTCACCCAGCGCCCGACCGCCGTCACCAACGGCAGCCGCGGCTACGAATGGTCGGCGGCCCCGTCCGGCACGGCCTTCTTCGCCCAGCCGCGCGTGTCCAACTGGACCATTGTCGGCCGCAACGCCGCTGTGGCGTCTGACGCCGTCATCACGCTGAACACGGGCACCCAGCCCACCATCATCAACTCGATCTTCACCAACCCGTCGACCTCGGCGGCCGCCTGCCTGGATATCGACGACGGTCAGACCGTGACCAATGCGCCGATCTTCCGCTCGGTCTTCCTCGCTTGCTCGCGTCCGTTCGAAGACGACTCCAACGTCAATGCGGCGGCGACCGGCGCGGTCTTCACCACGGCCACCAACGTCAACAACGTGACCAACGGCGTCTCGACCATGACGGCTCCGGCCGGCGCCACCATGCAGAACACGGTCCTGGCCTTCATCAACGGGGCCAATGAGACGGCGGTCACGCCGGTGGACGCCCGTGCGGTCTACAGCTTCTTCACCCCGGTGACCTACATCGGCGCCGTGCGGAACGCCGGAGACACCTGGTATCTCGGCTGGACCTGCGGCTTCCAGGCCGGCTCGACCTGCTGAGCCAGACAGAGCGGGAGCGAGGCGTTCGACGCCTCGCTCCCATCGTCCTCCGAACCCCCAAGGCGCAGATCATGACAACTTTCCACTCGACCCTGGCCGGGCTGCTTCTGGCGACCACGGCTCTCGCGACTTCGGCCTTCGCTCAGGAGGCGCCGCTCGCGGCTGACGCTCCGGTTGCAGCAAGCGACCAGGATCAGCCGTCCGCCGTTGGCGATATCGTCGTCCTGGGACGGTTCATCCCCGAGCAGAACCGCCGCAGCCCCGAGGTCGCGGCCTTTCTGACGGCCGAGGATCTGCAACGCACGGGCGACGGCACGGCCGCTGAGGCGCTGACGCGCGTCACGGGTCTGTCGATCGTCGAGGGTCGGTTCGTCTATGTCCGCGGCCTGGGCGAGAGGTACTCGTCCGCCCTGCTGAACGGTTCGCCCTTGCCGAGCCCCGAGCCGCTGCAACGCGTCGTGCCGCTGGACCTGTTTCCGTCCGAGATCCTTGCCGGGGTCACGGTTCAGAAGACCTATTCTGTGGCCTATCCCGGCGAATTCGGCGGCGGCGTCATCGACCTGACCACCATTTCGGCGCCGAGCAAGCCCTTCTTCAACTTCAAGTCCTCTCTTGGCGTGAACTCGGAAACAACGGCGCGCGAGGGACTGGTCTATTTCGGCTCGCGCACGGATTTTACGGGCTTTGACGACGGCACGCGCGATGTGCCGGGGCCGCTGCGCCTCGCCTTCCAGTCGGGACGCCGCGTCGTCGCCGGGGCGGACTTCTCGAACGACGACCTGCGCCGCATCGGCCAGTCGCTGGAGAACGCGCCCCTGCGCCTGCTGCAAAAAGAAGAGACCCCGGTCAACTTCGGCTTCCAGGCCTCGGGCGGCCTGTCCGAGCAATTGGGCTTCGGCACGCTCGGCCTCGTCTTCGTGGCGGGCTATGACAACAAGTGGCAGAGCCGCGAAGGCGTCCGCCAGGAAGGCTATATCGACGAGGGGGAGCTGAAGGTCGGCACCGACTATCAGTTCCAGTCCACCCAGAACGACATCGGCCTGAACCTGCTCGGCGGCGTCAGCCTCGAGGCGGGCGACCATGAGGTGCGCTGGACCAACTTCTACACCCGCAACACCACCAAGGAGGCGCGCACGCGCGCCGGCTTCAACTACCTCAGCGGCAATGTGGTGCGCGACGACTATACGGAATGGTCGGTTCGCCAGCTGTTCTCGACCCAGCTGGCCGGCGAGCACTTCTTCGGCGAGGCCTGGGAGGCGAAATGGCGCCTCGCCTACGCCAAGACGACGCGCGACGCTCCCTATGAGACGCGCTTCGGCTACGGCCAGCTGCCGGACGGGACCTTTGTCCACAATATCCAGTCGAACCGGATCTCCTTCAGCGAACTCGACGACGATCTGCTGAGCGGCGGCCTGGACCTGAGCTATCGCCTGAACCTGTCGGGCGGCCGTGAAGCGGTGTTCAGCGTCGGCGCGGCGTCCTCGGACAACACCCGCACCTCGCAGCAGCGCGACCTGCGCTTTGTTGCGCCGAACGGCCTGTCGGCCGACCAGGTCAAGTCGCGGGTCGACTACCTGTTCTCGGACTACAACATCGGCCCCTACCTCCAGATCGAGGAGGTCACGGGCAGCAACGGCGCCGCCGCCTATGAGGCCGACCTGCGGGTCCATGCGGCCTATGCACAGCTTCAGGCCGAACTGATCCCGACCGTGAACTTCACGGCCGGCGTCCGCTATGAGGACGGACGCCAGAGCGTGACCCCGCGCGACCTCTTCGGGGGCACGACCGGCTTCCTGCCCAACACGATCGAGGAAGCCTACGCCCTGCCGGCCGCGACCGTGACGTGGAACTTCGCCGAAGACATGCAGCTTCGGGCCGGAGCGTCCAAGACCATCGGTCGCCCTCAGTTCCGTGAACTGGCCCCGCAGCAATATACGGACGTCGAAAGCGACCGGACCTTCATCGGCAACCCCTATCTGCTGGATACGGAGATCACCAACTACGACCTCCGCTACGAATGGTATTTCGCCCGTCAGCAGTACCTGACCCTGGGGGTCTTCTATAAGCTTCTCGAGAAGCCGATCGAGTCCAGCGTCGTCGACCAGGGCGCCTCCATTTCCCAGACCTTCCTCAACGCGCCGGAAGCGGTCGTTCAGGGCGCCGAGATCGAGCTGAAGAAGTATTTCGAGTTCCCGTCGGCGGGGCTTGATTTCGTCGCCAACAAGCGTTGGCTGATGTCGGGCAACTACACCTACTCGAACTCGGAAGTCCGCGTCGGCGAGGGCGACATGGTGATCACCCAGAACAGTCTGGGCGTGGCCCAGCCCGCCTCCTTCTACGTGGTGGACGGCAGCCGCCTCCAGGGGCAGAGCGACCACGTCGCCAACCTGCAACTGGGATGGGAAGACGACACCGCCCGTTCGCAGGCGACCCTGATCCTGAACTATGTCTCCGAGCGCACCTCGGCGCGCGGTCGCCCGGGCGAGCCGGACCTGGTGCAGGACCCCGGCGTCTTCCTCGACTTCGTCTATCGTAAGGACTTCGAGGTCATGGGACGTGAGCTCGGCCTGGGTATCGAACTGCGCAACCTGCTGCGGACCGACTACGACGAGTACCAGGAACTCGGCCAGAAGGTGCGCGTCAACAACTACGACCTCGGCGCCAGCGCGTCGGTCAGCCTGACCGCACGCTTCTGAACGGCGCGTCCGGCGACGACAGCGTCGTCGCCGGACGCTGCAACCCTGCTGTCACAATAAGCCCCTAGAGGACGCTTCGTCTCGGAGGTCGCCAGACGTGACGGTTCGTCCTTTTTCCCGCTTCAGCGCGCCTTCGGCCAACCTGGCCGGTCGTCGCGGCTTCACGCTTATCGAGATGCTGGTGGCGCTGGCGGTGTTCAGTCTCGTGGCGCTGACGATCATTCGGCTGGCCAGCGAGAACACGCGTGCAGCCGTGCATGTCGAAAACCGCCTGCTGGCCGGCATCATCGCCGAGAACGTCGCGGTGGAGGCCTTTGCCTCACCCAACCCCCCGGACCGGGGCCTGGCCCAGGGCGTCATTGATATGGCCGGACGCCGCTGGACCTGGCGACGGACCGTGTCGCCGACGGACCAGCCCGGTCTGGTGCGGATGGATGTGGCCGTGCTGCTGGAGGGGCGAGAGACGGCGGCCTTGACCCTGGTCAGGGACACGGGCGCGTGACCCGCAGGGAAGGCTTCACCCTGGTCGAGGTCATGGTGTCGCTCCTGATCTTTGGCCTTCTGGCGGCGGCTGGCGTCGGGCTTCTGACGACCTCCATCACCAATCGGGAGGTCGTGAAGGCGGCTTCGGACGATGGAGCGTCGCTGCTGCGCGTTCATCGCTCGGTGAAAGCCGACCTGGGCCAGGCGATTGACCGTTCGGTCAGATCCGACGTGGGTCAGGACGGTTCGGCCTTTGTTGCGTCGGGCGGCGAGGCCCTGCTGACCTTGACGCGGACAGGGCGGGTCAATCCCGGCCAGGCTGATCGATCCTCGCTGCAGCGGGTTGAGTACCGGCTGTCGGACGGTCGCCTGATCCGCCGGGTGAGGGCGAGCGTGGACGCCGGCGACTGGGGGCCGCCCCAGGTGCTGATGGAAGGGGTCGGGGCGGCGCGGCTGGCCTTCACCTCCAGGGGACGCGTCAGCAACAGCTGGCCGACGACCGATGGCGCAGCCCTGCCGGACGCCGTCGACCTGGTGATCGAAACGCCGAGGTTCGGTCCTGTGACCATGGCCTTCATGGTCGGGGGCGTGCGGTGAAATCACGAACCGACAGCCGTGAAGGCATGGCGCTGCTGACCGTCCTGCTGCTGGCGGCGGTTCTGTCGGTTATTGCTGTTCTTGTGCTCGATGATGTGCGCTTTTCGATCCGTCGGGCCACGAACGCGGAGATTTCCAGCCAGGCGCAATGGCACGCCGCCGGCGCCGAGCGGCTGGCCCTCAGCCAGATCCGCCGACTGGTTCAGGCAAATCCGGGGCGCACGCCCATCGACCCGGCCTGGGATGGCCGTCCGTTTGTATTTCCTGTCGAGCAGGGCGAGATCACCCTCACGGTTTCGGACGGTCAGTCCTGTTTCAATCTGAACAGCGTCGTCCAGGGCCAGGACGGCGCCTATAGCGGTCGGGACGAGGGCGTCCGCCAGTTTCTGCGTCTCCAGACCTTGTTGGGGGTTCCTGTCGGGCGCGCCCGACGTATTGCCAGCGCGACCGCCGACTGGATCGACGCCGACCAGACCGTGCGTCCCGACGGCGCCGAGGATCGGGGCTATGACCGGCTCGATCAGCCCCTGCGCACAGGCGGGCGTCTCTTGGTCGACGTCTCGGAGCTTCGCCAGGTCGCGGGCATGGATGCGGCGACCTATGCGCGTCTGCGTCCCTATGTCTGCGCCCTGCCCACGTCGCAGTTGTCTCCCCTCAACATCAATACGCTTGATGCCGACGACGCGCCTCTTCTCGCTATGCTGACCGACGGCGCCCTGTCGGTGAGCGGCGCGCGTCGCGTGATCGCCTCGCGACCGGCGGGCGGCTGGGTCTCGACCTTCGACCTGTGGCGGCATCCCGCCTTTCTGTCGGTCTCGGTTCCTGCGGCTGTCTATGAGCAGGTTTCCCTGGAGACGCGCTATTTCGATTATGTGATCGAGGTCCAGTTCGCCGAGGGCTCGGCCTCGCGTTCGGGCCTGATCCAGGTGGGGCGGGACGGGCGAGCGTCGATTACCGGCGTGCGTTGGTCGAGGCCCGACTAGGCCCTGTGCCACGCTGAGCGATCAGGAGGCGAGAAGGGGACCGTAAAGCCAGGTCATCCACAGGCCGATCGCCAGGAAGACGCCGAACGGCAGACGGTCGGTCGCCTTGATCGACCTCCGCGAGACTAAACCCGCGATCACGACGCTGAGCCCGGCGGCCGAGGCCCAAAGGAGGGTCGTGGGCAGGGCCAGAGCGCCGACCCAGGCGCCGCCTGCACCGAGCATGAAGGGATCGCCGCCGCCCAGCCCGACGCGCCCACGCGCCGCCAGATAAAGGCGGCCGATCAGCCAAAGGCCGCAAAAGCCGATCAGAGCGCCCGGCAAGGCGTGGCCCAGGGCTGCAGCCGGCGCATCAGGGCGAAGCCAGAAGGCTGCGGCCACGCCGCTGAGAAAGAGAGGGGCCGTGAGTTGATCCGGCAGCCAGAAGTTCTCGGCGTCCACCACGGCCAGGAGAAGCAACTGCCAGCCCAGCACGGCCGTCAGAAGAGCGGGGACGAAAGCGGCATGATGCAGGCCGGCCCATACGCCGATCAGTCCCGCGCCCGCTTCCATCAAGGGATAGCGCAGAGGAATGGTCGCGCGACAGTCGGCGCAGCGCCCGCGCGACAGAATCCAGCTGATCACGGGGACCATCCGCCAGGGAGGAATGGGACGACCGCAGCCCCCGCAGCGAGAGCGGCCCAGCACTACGCCCTCACCCCGCGGCAATCGCCAACTGACCAGGCCGAGAAAGCTGCCGACGAACAGCCCGCCGCCGCCGAGGAAGGCCGCGTAGATCACCATGTCAGCCTCTCCGTTCGGTCCCCCTCTGCACTAGCGCTCCCATCCCGCTTTAGGGAGGGCCAATCGCGCAGACGATGTCGTTCGCCGACCGCCTGCGCGAGCGTTCCGGCAGCCATGGGCGCCCGTCTGATCCGCATACGGCGGCGTTGTCACAACAACGTCTCGCCGTCGTCATCCCCGCGTGAGGCTCTGACCCCGGCTGCTGGAGTAAGCAGCCGGGGTCTCCTTATTCGGGGGTGTTCGGAGCGTCGGGCGTGATCGCACGGGTCGGGGAATGGGGGCGTCAGGCGCGCACGGCTATGGTCGAGCGGCCTGGGCGGATTCGCGCCGGGGTCGAGATCGCTCTGATCGCCCTGCTGGCGGTTCAGGCCGGACGTCTGGCCTGGATCTTCGTCGCGCCTGAGCCCGAAGCGGCGGTCGCCGTCCACGCCGCCGCCGCGCCTGTGGACGCCAGCATCTTCCAGCGTTTCGACGCCTTCTTCCGCACCGGCGACAAGAGCGGCCTGGCCGAGGCGGCGGGCGCCGACAGCGATGCCCTGCGCCTGTTCGGGGTGCGGGCGGGCGGGCCGGGCGGCGGCTCGGCCATCATCGGCCTGCCTGACGGCCGACAGGTGTCTGTCGGCGTGGGCGAGACCATTTCCGAGGGCCTGACCCTGGCCTCGGTCGGCGCCGACTTCGTCACCGTGTCGCGCGGCGGATCAGTCAGTCGTCTGGTTTTCACCGAGACCCCGGCGGGCGCGGCGCCCCCGCCGCCGCCGCCCTCGACCACCCAGGTCATGGCGCCGCCCGGCGGCGCGCCCGCCCCGGTATCGGCGGCGTCCCTCGCCGCTGCTGCGCCGACCGGCCCGGTCGTCGATCCCAAGCGGCTGATGGCGCAGGCCTCGCTGCGCCCGCGCATGGACGGCCTGCGCATCAAGGGCTTCACCCTGGCCGCACGGGGCGACGGGGCGGCGCTGCAGGCGGCGGGGCTGCAGTCCGGCGACGTCATCCTGGCCGTCAACGGGAACGAACTGAACAGTCTGCAAGGTCTGTCGCAACTGAGCGGCGAACTTTCAGGCAGCAGCCCCGCCGAGATCCGCTTCGAGCGGAACGGCCAGGTGCAGACCACCACCATAAGGACCGGCTCCTGATGCGCCTTCACCGCTCTTTCGCCGCCGTCGCCCTGTCGGCCCTGATCGCCGCGCAGGGGCCTCTGCTGGCCTCGCCGGTCATGGCCCAGGACGGCGGACGCCAGACCCTGAACGTTCAGGGCGCCGACATCCGCGCCTTCATTCAGGACGTGGCCCGCACCACGGGCCGTACCTTCATCGTCGATCCCGCCGTGACTGGAAGCGTCACCGTGACCAGCCAACGCGCGCTGAGCCGCACCGAACTGTTCGAGGTCTTCCTGTCCACCCTGCGCGCCAATGGCCTGGTCGTCACGCCGACCAATTCCGGCGCATATCGCATCAGCCCGGCCCAGGGCGCGGCCCAGGGGCCGTCCACCGTCGGCTCCGAGCGCTTCTCGACCCAGGTCTTTCAGTTGAGGAATATCGACGCCGCCTCGGCCGCCGAGACCATCCGGCCCCTGGTCGGACCCCAGGGTCAGGTCTTGGCCAACCCCAGCGGCAACAGCGTGGTGGTCGCCGACTTCGCTGACAACCTGAGCCGTATCCGCAGCCTGATCCAGCGCATCGACGTGGATCGGGCCGCCTTCGACGTGGTGACGCTGGAAAACTCCTCCGCCGCCGAGATCGCGGGCGTCCTGGCCCAGGTCCTGACCCCGCCGGGCGGCCAGCCGGGGCAGGGGATGGTGTCGGTGACGCCCGTGGCCAGCTCCAACTCCGTCATCCTGCGCGGCGACCCCGCCGCCGTGGCGCGGGTGCGGCCCCTGGTCGAGGACCTGGACCGTCGCGCCCGTTCGGCCGACGACGTCAAGGTCGTCTTCCTGCAACACGCCAACGCCGAACAGCTGCTGCCCGTGCTGCAACAGATCGTCGGCCAGCCGGTGACGGCGGCCACCGCTACCGCGACCCCCGCTGCCGCGCGCGGAACCGGCGAAGCCGCCGCGCCGACGCCGCAAGTCGCCGCTCCGGCCGCTCCGGCCGCTCCGGTCGCGGGCCAGAAGGCCAGCATCGCTCGCTTCCCGGGCGCCAACGCCCTGGTCATCTCGGCTTCGGCCGACACCCAGCGGATGCTGGCCGAGGTCATCCGCCAGCTCGACAGCCGCCGCCAGCAGGTGCTGATCGAGGCCATCGTGGTTGAGCTGGGCGACACCGCCGTGCGCGAACTGGGGGTCCAGTGGCTGCTGGCCGGATCGGACGGCAATCCCATCGGGCTGACCAACTATTCCGACCGTTCGGCGCCTCTGGTTCCCATTGCGGGCGGGGCGGCGGCGGGCCAGTTGGACAAGGACGATCCTCTACGCGAACAGCTTCAGAACCTGGCCTTGAACAGTCTGCTGGGCGCCAACGGCTTCATCGGCGGCGGCGGCGGACGCATCGGCTCGGACGGCCTGTTCGGCTTCATCATCAATGCGGCCAAGTCGGACGAAGGCTCCAACCTGCTGCAGACCCCGTCGCTGATGACGCTGGACAATGAAGAGGCCACCATCCTGGTCGGGCAGGAGGTGCCGATCACGACGGGCGAGGCCCTGCTGGACGGCAACTCCAACCCCTTCCGCACGACCCAGCGTCAGGACATCGGCGTCAAGCTGATCGTCAAGCCGCAGATCAATGCGGGCGGCTCCATCACCCTGTTCCTGCGTCAGGAAGTGTCCAGCATCAACGGCGTCCTGACCAACAGCGCCTCTGATCTGGTGCTCAACAAGCGCGAGCTGGAGACGACCCTGGTGGTGGACGACGGCGAGATCGCGGTCGCCGGCGGCCTGCTGGATCAGAACGACCGCCTGTCCATCGACAAGGTGCCGGGGCTGGGCGACATCCCGGTGCTCGGCAATCTGTTCAAGTCGACCAGCCGCCAGCGCGGGCGCACCAATCTGATGGTCTTCATCCGCCCGACCATCATCCGCACGCCGGGCGACGCCCAGCAATTGAGCGCCGACCGCTGGGGCTATATGCGCGGCGAGCAGTTGCGGGCCCAGCCGGGCGTCGAGCCCAGCCTCGACGAGATGCTGCGCGACTATATGCGGACCCAGGCGCCGGTCGCGCCGCGCGCCATCGACAACCCGGCGCCGGGCGTCGCCGCGCCAGTCGGGGACGTGACCATCTCGCCGCTGGCGCCCGCCCAAAACGCGACGCTGCCGCAGGGCTGAGCACCATGATCACCCTGGTCAATCCCACGCTTCCCTATGGTTTCGCCAAGCGGAACGGCGTCATCCTGCTGGACGCGGGCGACATCGCCGTGGTGGGTCTGCGCGACGGCGCTGACCCGCTGGCCCTGGTCGAGACGCGCCGGGCGCTGGGGCGGCCCTTGCAGGTGCAAGCCATGGCCCAGGCCGAGTTCGACCGCCGCCTGTCCGACGTCTATGCGGGCGACCTGAACGCCGCGGGCGATCAGCAAATGGAGATGCCGTCTGGCCTCGACGGCCTGATCGAGGACCTGCCCGCCGCCGCCGACCTGCTGGATTCGGCTGACGACGCCCCAGTCATCCGCATGATCAACGGCATCATCGCCGAGGCCGTGCGCGCCGGCGCCTCCGACATCCACCTGGAGCCCTATGAGAGCGCCCTGGTCGTGCGGATGCGCGTCGACGGCGTCCTGCGCGAAAGCCTCAGTCTGAACCCGCGCATCACGCCCCTGCTGGTGTCGCGCATCAAGGTCATGGCCCGGCTCGACATCGCCGAGAAGCGCGTGCCGCAGGACGGGCGCATCCCGCTGGCGCTCGGCGGCAAGACGCTGGACGTGCGGGTCTCGACCCTGCCGTCGCGGGCGGGCGAGCGGGTGGTGCTGCGCATCCTCGACAAGGATCAGGCCGATCTGCGGCTGGAAGATCTGGGCATGGACCCGGTGGCGCTGGACGCGTTTCGCCACGCCCTGCGTGAGCCCAACGGCATCATCCTGGTCACAGGCCCGACCGGCTCGGGCAAGACGACCAGCCTCTATGCCGGTCTGTCGCTGCTGAACGACGCCACCCGCAACATCCTGACGGTCGAGGACCCGGTCGAATACGCCATCGACGGCGTGGGCCAGACCCAGGTCAATCCCAAGGTCGGCATGACCTTCGCGGCGGGCCTGCGCGCCATCCTGCGCCAGGACCCCGACGTGGTCATGGTCGGCGAAATCCGCGACGTCGAGACGGCCAGCGTCGCCGTGCAGGCTTCGCTGACCGGACATCTGGTGCTGTCCACCGTCCACACCAACGACGCCGCCGGGGCCGTGACGCGGCTGCGCGACATGGGGGTGGAGCCCTTCCTTCTGGCCTCGACCCTGCGACTGATCGTGGCCCAGCGGCTGGTGCGCCGCCTGTGCGGCGAATGCCGGCGAGCCGAGCCCGCCGACGCCGCGACCGCGCGGCTGTCGGGCGTGACCCAGGGCGCGACCGTCTGGCGGGCTCAAGGGTGCGGATCGTGCAACCACACCGGCTATATCGGCCGGGTCGGCGTCTATGAGACGCTGAAGATCGACGACAAGGTGCGCCGCCTGATCGCCGCCGAGGCGGACGAAGACGCCCTGGTCGCCGCCGCCTTCCCCCAAGGCGGAACCCTGTCGGACCGGGCGCGCGGCCTGGTGCTGGCGGGCGTGACCTCGGTCGAGGAGGCGGTGCGCGTGACCCGTCAGGAAACGCCCGAGGCGCATCCGCTGCCTGAGCCCGCCTTGGGAAGCGCCGCCTGATGCCCGCCTTTGACTACAGCGCCGTGGATGTTTCGGGCCGCACGGTCGCGGGCGTGCTGACCGCGCCGGACGAGGCGGCTGCGCGCAAGGCGTTGGAGCGCCGTCGCCTGATGACCCTGTCGCTCAACCGGGCCTCGGGCGCCGCCGCGACGAGCGACAAGGCCCCCCGCCTGCGCCAGAAGCTGTCGGCCCGGACCCTGGCCCTGACCACGCGCCAGCTGGCCACCCTGATCACCGTCGCCCCCATCGACGAGGCCCTGCGCACCCTGATGCTGCAAGCCGAGCGGCCGAACGTGCGCCGCATCCTGTCGGGCGTCCATGCGGGCGTGGTCGAGGGCCAGCGCCTGTCCGAAGCCATGGCGCGACAGGGCGCGGCCTTCCCGCCGCTGTACCGCGCCACCGTCGCGGCGGGCGAGGCGTCGGGCGCGCTGGCTCCCATTCTGGAGCGCCTCGCCGACGGGCTGGAGCGGGACCAGCAGGTGCGCGGCAAGGTGATCACGGCCCTGGTCTATCCCACCGTCCTGGCCCTGGTGGCCCTGGGGGTGGTGATCGCCCTGATGGTCTTCGTCGTGCCCAAGGTGGTCGATCAGTTTGACAGCATGAACCAGACCCTGCCCCTGCTGACGCGCGCGGTGATCGGGGTTTCCGACTTGATGCGGAACTGGGGCTGGCTGTTCCTGCTGCTGCTGGTCGGCGGCGGCGCGGGTTTCATCGCAGGGCTGAGGAAGCCTGAATTCCGGCTGGCGGTGGACCGGCGGATTCTGCGTCTGCCGGTCGTCGGGCGGCTGACGCGCGACCTGCACGGGGCGCGGATGGCGCGCACACTGTCGACCATGATCACGGCGGGCCTGCCGGTGCTGGAGGGGCTGACCATCACGGCCCGTACGGTGTCGAACCGGGCCTTGCGCGCCGCAACCGAGATGATGGCCGACGCCGTGCGCGAGGGCGGGGGCCTGTCGGCGGCCATGCGCCGCGCCGACGTCTTCCCGCCGATCCTGGTGCACATGACGGCCTCCGGCGAGGCCAGTGGCCGACTGGAGCCGATGATGGAGCGCGCCGCCGACTATCTGGAGCGCGAGTTCAACACCTTCACCGCCGTCCTGCTCAGCTTCCTTGAACCCGCGATCATCGTCGTCATGGGCGGCGTGGTCGCCCTGATCGTCCTGTCGATCCTTCTGCCCATCCTTCAGATCAACACCCTGGCGATGGGGTGAACGAGGCGCTGATGACCTTTTCCGACCTGACCCCTACCTCTCCCCGCCCGTCATCCTCGGCCTTGTGCCGAGGATCCAGACGCTCGACGTCGGAAGGCGACAACGCGGCGCTTGATGCGGGCGTCGTGACGTTTCTGGATCCTCGGCACAAGGCCGAGGATGACGATTGTGAGGGGATGACGAGGGCGCCTCTTTGCGCTCAAGCAGCGGCGCGCCGCGCGCGTCGCGATAGCGCCCTAAGACTCGCTCAAGCAGCGAGCGACCGCGTCGCTCGCGATAGCGCTCTTCAGCGCAAAGCCCGCCAGGGCTTTACGCTCGTGGAGTTAATGGTGGTCATCGTCATCATCGGCCTCTTGGCCACGGTGGTGGCGATCAACGTCCTGCCGAGCCAGGACAAGGCCATGATCGGCAAGGCGCGGGCCGACATCTCGACCCTGGAACAGGCTATCGAGACCTACCGCCTCGACAATCTGAGCTTCCCGGACGCGCAGAGCGGTCTACAGGCCCTGACCGCGCCGCCCGCCGGTCTGGCGCGCCCGGAACGCTATCGCGAGGGCGGCTATATCCGCCGCCTGCCGGAAGACCCCTGGGGCGCCCCATACCAGTACCGCCGCCCGTCGGCTCACGGCGGTCAGTTCGACGTCTTCTCCTACGGCGCCGACGGCAAGGAAGGGGGCGAGGGCAATGACGCCGACATCGGCAACTGGCAGAGCTGACAAGCGCGACTGCGCTCAAGCAGCAGCGCGCCGCGCGCGCTGCGTTAGCGCCCAAAGATATGGCTTCACCCTGGTCGAGCTTCTGATGGTGGTCGCCATCATCGGCCTGGCTGCCGGAGCCGTCGTCTTGGCCGTGCCCGACCCGCGCCCGCCGGTCGGCGACGAGGCCGAGCGTTTCGCCGCGCGGCTCGTCCGCGCGCGCGAGGAGGCCTTGCTGACCAACCGCGCCGTGGCGGTCGAGGCGACGGCCGAGGGCTACGCCTTTTCCAGTTTCGACGGCGTCCAGTGGTCGCCCCTGACGGACGGTCCCTTCGGCGATGAGTTCTGGGCCGAGGACACCGCCGCGCGGCCTGAAGGCCAGCCTCAGGGCGAGCCCCTGCGCGTCGTCTTCGACCCGACCGGCGCCGCCGAGCCCGCCACCCTGGCCCTGTCGCGCAAGAGCCGCGTCGTGACCGTCGTCGTCGATGCGGCGGGCGAGGTGCGCGTCCATGGCTGAGCGGACCCTTGTGGCGATGGCCGGCACGCAAACCGTGATCCAACGCTGGACCCTGGACGAATGAGCCGCATCCGACTGATTCTGATCCCGCCCTCGGCGGCTCTGCCGGCGTCATGCCTTACGCTGGATGCGCAAGGCGTCGTGCTGACGCGCGGCGTTCTGGAGCTCGGCTCCGGATATGCGCCCGAGCCGATGCGCAATGTCGCGGTGGTTCCCGGCGCCGACGTGCTGGTGCGCTGGCTGGAGTTGCCGTCGGGCAGTCCGGCCCAGATGGCGGCGACGGCGCTGCATCTGCTGCGCGACGACCTGGCGGCGCCCTCCGACCGGCTGACCGCCGTCCTGGGGACGGTCCCGACGTCGGGGCGGCGGTTGGTCGCCGTGGCGGGGCGGTCGCTGCTGCAGACGTGGAGCGACTATCTGGCCAGCTTCGGTCTTCGCGCCGACGTCATGATCCCCGACTGCTTGATCCTGCCGGAGCCGGAGCCGGAGGATGAGGGCGTGCTGACCGCCGCCCTCTTCGGCGCCGACCTGGCTCTGCGCGGGCGCGAACTGGCGCTGAGCGTCCAGCCCGATCTGGCCGAGGCCGTGGCCGCCGGGCGGGCGGTGAAGCGGATCGAGCGGGCGGACGAGATCGAGCGCCTGCTGGCTGCGGCCGCCCTGAACCCGCCGATCAACCTGCTGGCCGGGGGCGGGCGCCGGGTCGAGGCAGACCGGCGCGGCTGGAAACGGGCGGCGGCGCTGGCGGCGGCCCTGATCGTCTCGCCGCTGATCCTGACCCTGGCCGCCGCCGGTCATGACGAATGGCGCGCGCGCGACACCGAGAACCGGGCCGAGGCCGCGGCGCGGCGCGCCTACCCTGACATCGCGCCTTGGGCAGACGCGGTCGCCGAGGCGACCCGCCGGCTGTCGACTGCGCCGCCGGGCGGGGCCGCCGCCGCTGCGGCCGCCCTGTTCGCCGCCGTCGAAAGCGTCGAGGAGGCGGAGCTGGACAGCCTGACCGTCGATGAAGCCGGGGTTCGCGCCACAGTGACCTACGCCGCCTATCAGGACCTGGACGCCCTGCAGCAGGCCATGGCGGCCAAGGGCATGTCTCTGACCGATGACAGCACCGTCGACGACCAGGGCAAGGTCGTCAGCGAAGTTCGCGTGGGAGGCGCCGGATGAATCGGATGATCCAGTCGGCAGGTCTGTGGTGGCGCGGCCGCTCGGCGCGGGAGCGTGGGATGCTGGCGGCGATGGCGCTGCTGATCGCCGCATTGGCTTGCTGGTTGCTGGTTGTGCGTCCTGCCTGGGCCTGGCGTGCGTCGGCCGTCGAGCGCAGGGTCGAAGCCACGGCGGAAATGACGCGGCTGAACGCCGGTCTCGCCCGCCGCGTGCGCGCCAAACCCGCCGCGATGATGCGGGAAGACTTCGAAACGTCAGCGCGCGCCGCAGCCGAGGCGGCGGGCCTGACCGTGACCCTGTCGGCGGACGGCGAGGGCGGTCTGGCCTTTGACGCGCCGGGCGTGACCTCGGCGGCGCTGTTCGGTTGGATAGCGACCCTCAAGCGGGACTACGACGTTGAAGCCGCCGATCTGACGGTCATCGAGAACGCCGACGCGACCCTGGATGCCCGAGGAACCCTGGGCGGCTAGACTGTGCTCCGAGCCGCATGCTGCGGTGTCGACGCTGAGGTCGCGAGCCACCTAGGGCGCGCCTAGACGGCCTGCAACAGCGCCGGTTCAACTCTAGACTTGCGATTCACGATGGAGATTCTCGTGCCTGGCGCGAGGTTCTCCACGTCGATCTCCGCCGCCAGTTGACTGGCCAAGGCCTTCACGATGGCGGTGCCCAGGCCGGGTTCCGCCGAGCCCGGATTCTTCGGCATGCCGACGCCGTCATCCGAGATCCTCAGGTCCCAGCCCTCGGGTCGCGACTGGTAGTCAACGGTCACGAGGCCTCTGCGGCCCTTCGGGAACGCATGTTTCAAGGCGTTGATCACCAGTTCGGTGACGATCAGGCCGATGCTGACCGAGACCTCGGCGTCCACGACGCTGCCGTCGCCGCTCACCTCGATCCGCAACTGGTCATGGTCGGCGATCATCGACGCGCCGATGCTGCGACACAGCTGTGTCAGGTAGGGTTTGAGAGCCACATCCCCCACCTGGGTCAAGGACAGTTGCCGCTGGACTTCAGCCACCGACAAGACGCGGTTGTGGGCCTCGGTCAGATGAGCGCGGCTCTCCACCGAGTCGACTTTTCGGGCGGACTGAAGCAGCACGCTGGCGATGATCTGAAGGCTGTTGGCGACGCGGTGCTGAACCTCCTGCAGCAGGACCTCCTTCTGCCGGACCAGTTCGTCCATCTTTCTTTGGGTCGCGTTGGATGCGGTGACGTCCACGACCGTCAGCAACAGCCGCGCGGGCATGGCGTCGGCAAACGCCAGACGCTCGGCGTTGAGGCGCAGGCTACGCGGGGCTGCGCCCTCAATGGGCATCTCCAGCTGATAGTCGGCGACCTCAGCGTCGCCGGAGCCGACGGCGCTCAATAGGGAGCGCAGCCGGGGGAGATTCCATTCGCCTGCGCCGAGGGCGAAGATCGAGCGCCCGCGAACGGCGTCGTTGCGAAGTCCGAACGCCTGAAGAAAGGACTCGCTGGCGGCGACGACGTTGAACTGTTCGTCCATGAGCAACAGTGGCGCGCGCGACACCGAGATGACCGCCAGGGCCAGGGCGGCGCCGACTTCTGTATTTTGAGATGCGGGAGCCATGGGCCCTTTCCGATCCCGTCGCGACGTCCAAATTGGAAATCAAGCCTCGGGTGTTCAGGCGCGCCGAGACGCCCTTGGATCACCCTAGCATGAGCAAGGGTAATCCCCGCTATTGAATGAGGATGTGGCCCATGGGGGCGATCTGAGAGCCTTGCTTCCGACTGAAATGCGGACGCAGGCTCGTCTCAGGCGTCGATGACGACGGGCGTGCTGGTCGCCGACAGGACGCGTTTCTGAATCGTGTGCACGGTCCTTAGCAGGGACAGGGCGCTTGATCCGTTGATCTGTCGCGGGTCGAGGTCGCGCCGCAGGTTGAGAATATCCAGGATCTCATTGTCCGCCGGCCCCAGATTGTAGCCGCACATGGCCCAGCCGGCGAAGCTTCTGGAAGCGCGCGGCGCATCCTGGAGCAGCCTTAAATCCCGATGGCGCGGGTCTCGGCGCACCCGGCGATAGATGGCTTCGACAGCAGTTGCGGACCCTTCCAGCGCCTGGAAGAAGTGGTCGCGATGGCGCAGCAGCATGCCGGTCACGGCCACAGCGGCGTTGTTTCGGACCGACACCGCGAGGATGGATCGCAGCAAGGCCTCTTCGTCCTGCAGGCCGGGCGCGACCCTGCTGGTGTAGATCAGTTGTCGCACCATGCGTCAGGCGACGCGGCGCGCCTGCATGGGGGCGAGGGCGTCGGCGCCGACCAGACTTTCGAAGGCGGGGCGGGCCAGGACGTAGCCCTGGATCAGGCTTGCGCCGAGGTCTTTTAGGGTCTCAAGTTCGTCCTGGGTTTCGACGCCTTCGCAGATGGTCTGAATGCCCAGGTCGGCCATCAGGCCCAGCAGGGATTTGACGATCTTCTGCTTGGCCTGATCGCGGTCGATGTCGCGGATCAGCTCCATATCCAGTTTGACGATGTCGGGCTGGAATTTCGACAGCAGGCCCAGACCCGCATAACCGGCGCCGAAGTCGTCGATCGCGGTCTTGAAGCCCATGGCGCGGTAGGTGCGCAGGATGTTCAGCAGGTGGTTGGCGTCCAACTTCTCGTCTTCGGTGAATTCGAAGATGATCCGGTCGAGCGGAAAGCCGGTGCGCATGGCCGTCGCCAGCGTCAGGCGAATGCAGGCCCGCGGTTCATAGACCGCATTGGGCATGAAGTTGATCGACAGCCGCGCGCCGTCTCGCGGCAGGTCCAGGGCGGTGGCCAGTTCGATGGCCTTGACCCGGCACTGCTGGTCGAAAGCATAGCGGTTGTCGTCCGCGACCTGGCTCAGGACCGAATAGGCGCCTTCGCCGCCGACGCCGCGCACCAGTGCCTCGTGGGCGAAGATCGTCTGGGACGCCACGTCGACGATGGGCTGGAAGGCCATCGAGAAGGGCAGATCGAACCCGGCGCCGTCGCGGCAGCCCTCGCATCCCGTCGCCATCGCTCACGCTCCCTGCTGATTGGATATCTGCGTAGGGCTGCGCCTCTTTACGAAATCTTGCAGTCGGCGGCTGTGCGCGGAAAAAGTGAACAGGGCGCAGACCGAAACGCCAGGCGAAACCAGCACGTTTTCTTAACGAACCCGCTCCTAGAAGCCGCGCCCCATGTCCGCCCTGCGGGCTGTAGTTTCGAGACGACCATGTTTGCACGTACGCGCGACCGACGGCTGGCTGAAACGGAACTGCGCGAGATGCGCGCGATGCTCTCGGCCTTGCAACGCTCCCAGGCCGTTATCGAGTTCGACCTTCAGGGCCATGTCCTGACCGCCAACCAGAACTTTCTGAACGTGCTGGGCTACGCCCTCGACGAGGTTCGCGGCCGTCACCATCGGATGTTTCTGGATCAGGACGAGGCGCGCTCGACGGCCTACGCCGCCTTCTGGGCGCGCCTGAACAACGGGGAGTTCATCGCCGACAAGTTCACTCGGTTCGGCAAGGGCGGCCGGCGCGTCGTCATTGAGGCCACCTACAATCCGATCCTCGACGAGCAGGGCGCGCCCTATAAGGTCGTCAAGTTCGCGACCGATGTGACCGCCGCCGAAGAGGAGAGGGCGCGCCGCGCCGAGAGCGATCGCCTGGCGGCGCAAAATCAGGCGGCGGCGGTGTCGGGCGCCGGGGGCGCGCTGGAGGCGCTGGCGGCGGGTGATCTGACGTATCTGATCACGACGCCCTTCCCCGAAAACTACCGCCTGCTGCGCACGAACTTCAACAAGGCGATCACGTCGCTGGATTCCGCCATGGGCGTGATCCGACACAGCGCCGGCGCGATGCAGTCGGGAGCTATCGACATCAGCGACTCGGCCGAAGACCTGATGCGACGTACCGAGCGCCAAGACGAAAGCCTGAAGAAGACGACCGTCGCGCTGGAACAGGTCGCCGCGACCGTGCGCCAGACGACCGACAATGCACGCGCCGCCGACGACGTGGTGGTGCAGACGCGCGCCCTGGCGGAAAGCGGCATCGCCGTTCTGGGCCGGGCCGTGGGCGCGATGGAAGAGATCGAACGGGCGTCGCGCCACATCGGCGAGATTATCGGCGTCATGGACGAGATCGCCTTTCAGACCAATCTGCTCGCGCTCAACGCCGGGGTGGAGGCCGCGCGCGCCGGGGAGGCCGGCCGCGGCTTCGCCGTCGTAGCGGCGGAGGTGCGCGCCCTGGCCCAGCGCTCGGCGGACTCGGCGCGGGAAATCAAGCTGTTGATCTCCTCCAGCACCGCCAAGGTCGACGACGGCGTGGCCCTGGTGCGGCAGTCGGGCGAGGCCCTGACCGCCATCAACTCGGGCATCAGGGAAGTCAGCGACCTGATGACCGAGGTTCGGGGATCGACCGCCGACCAGGCCCATCGCCTTGTCGAGGTCGACAGCGCCATCGCCGACATGAACCAGGTGACGCGCCAGAACGCCGGCATGGTCGAGCAGCTGAGATCGGGCAGCCTGAGCCTGCGCGCCGACTGCGCCGAACTGACCGATCTGATCGCGCGTTTCAGGATCACGAAGGATCAGCCCCTGTCGGTCGCGGTCTAGGGACGCGCGCCGGGCGGCGAGACCCTTAAGCCGGAAATTCACCAGCGGCCTGATCCACTTTCGGCCATGCCGCGTAAACCGGGCGCTGTCTGACAAGGTCAGCTCGTTTTATGTGCCAGCGAGATGTCACGTTGGCTCGTTGAGGGCGTGTAGCCGGAGCCTCGCTTCAATGCGGGCGCCGGGCGCGGCGTCTTCGGCTTCATGAAAGAGGGATGAAGAATGTTCAGGACGATTTTGCTTTCCACCGTCGTTGCGCTTTCGGCTGCCGGCGCGACCCAGGCTCAAACCGCCCCCGGCCGCTGGACGGTCAGCCTGGAAGCCGGGGCCGAGTTCCCGACTGGCGGCGACGTGCATGGCGGGGCGACGGCGGCGGTGCCGGACCTCGGCCCGCTCAATCCCGACCTGGCCGGGGTCAACGCTGAACTGCGCATCCAGTCGCGCAGCTTCGACGACATCTACGGCGAGGGGATGAACCTGGGCGCCGAGTTCGCCTATGGCATGAGCAATAACGCCGAGGTCTTCGGATCGGTGCGCTACATGCAGGCTGACGAGGGCCGCGTGCAGGTGGGCGGCGCCTTCGTGCCGGCGCTGGACACGACCCTGCCGGTGTACGGGACCTTCGGCGAGTACAAGGCCTATGCCCTGGAAGCCGGCTATCGCCAGTACTTCGGCGCGGGTGCGTTCAAGCCCTACGTCGCCGGGCGTCTGGGCGCGGTCTTCACCGACAAGATCAACGCCACGTTCGAGATCCCGGACGCCGCCATCACCATCGCGGATGCGCCCTTCTACGACAGCTCCACCAGCTTTACGGCGGGCGTGGATGTCGGCCTGTCCTATGCCTTTAATGAGCAGGTCTCGGTGCAGGCCGAGACGGGGATTCGCTACATCTCCAGCCTGAGCGACGACGACAGCGCCATCGGCGGTCTGGGGCTGGCGTCGATCAACGGGGTCGGCGACCGCACCTATGTGCCCGTGACCCTGCGGGCCAGGTTCGCCTTCTGAGTCCAGGCCCCGGGGTCGAGAAACGGCTCCGGGGCTTTCCTTTCGGGCGCAAAGCCGCCTGTCGCGCCGCGTCCACAGGCTTGCCGATCCATGGCGACCGCCGCAGGATCGTTTCGTCGCGGATCGCGACCGTCAGAGATCCTTCATACGGCCCAATCGAAAACAGCTGATCGTCCTCGCCGTGGCCGTCCTGGTCGGACTTGCCGCCGTGACGGCGGTGGTCCTGTGGCGCCGCCCGCCCGAGGTGGCGGTGGCGATGGTCAAGCCGCAGACGGTGGAGCTGGCTCTGTCGGTGGTGGGACGGGCGCGGCCTATGGATCTGGTTCAGGTGGCGTCGCCCAATCCAGGTCAGGTGGTGCGTCTGATGCATGACGACGGCGACCGCGTCGCGGCCGGCGCGCCCCTGGCCGTCATCCTCGCCTCTGTCGAGCAGGCCCAGACCGAGGCCGATCTGGCGCGTGAACGCGCCGCCCGCGCCGAGGCCGCCGACGCTCGCCTGAAATACGAGCGCACCCGGACGCTGAACGAGCGGGGCTTCGCCGCGCCGGCCGCCCTGGACGCCGCACGCACCGCCTTGCAGGCCGCCGAGGCCAATGTCGTCGCCGCCGCCGCCGCCGTGCGGGCCTCCGCCGAACGCACGCGGGAGTTCACCATCCGCGCCCCGATGAGCGGGGTGGTGCTGGTGCGGCCCATCGACAACGGCCAGGTGGTCGCCGCAGGCGAGACCCTGTTCGAACTGGGATCGGCGACCGGCGTCGAAATCCGTGCCGAGGTCGAGGAAGCCTACGCTGACGCCCTTCGGCCGGGCATGTCCGCCCGCGCGGCCCTGTCTGGAACCTCGACGATTTTCGCCGCCCGCGTGACCGAGGTTTCGCCCCAGGTCGACGCGGCCACGGGCGGTCGGCTGGTGAAGCTGGCGCCCGAGGCGGGCCCGTCCCTGTCTCCCGGTCGCTCGGTCGATGTGACCATCGTCGTCGGTCAGCGACCCGGCGCCGTCGTCCTGCCGCGCAGCGCCGTGGCCGACGCCACCGCAGCGCCCAAGGTCTATGTGGTCGACGCCGATGACATCGTGCGCGAACGCGCCGTCGTCGTTGCGCGCTGGCCCACGGTCAACGCCCTGATCGAGCGCGGTCTGGCAGCGGGCGACCGCGTGATTCTGGACCCCGCCTCGGCCCGCGTCGGCGCTCGCGTCCGACCTGTGGCGCACAAGACGGACGGGTAAGGCCGTGTTCGCCCTCAAGGTCGCGCGGCGGTATCTGCTGTCCAACCCCAGCCAGACCCTGCTGCTGATCGCGGGGGTGGCGCTGGGGGTGACGGTGTTCGTCTTCATCACCGCCCTGATCGCCGGCTTGGCCGTGCGGCTGACCGATCAGGTCACGGGCGACAGCGCCCATGTCAGTCTGGAGCCGCCGACCCGCGTGGCGCGGGTTCTGGCGGGACCGGACTTGCCGGTGGAATCGGTCGCCCTGGTGTCCACCTTCCAGCGCAAGCAGATCCGCGACTGGCCGATGATCGTGCAACTGCTGCGGGCCAACCCCGCCGTCTCGGCCATCAGCCCGCAGATATCGGGCAGCGCCTTCCTGGTGAAGAGCGAGGCGGTGTCGCCGGTCTCGATCCTGGGCGTGGACCCGCAGGGGATCGACGCCATCTCGCAGATCACGCCGAAGATCATCAGCGGCGACGGCGATCTGGGCGCGGACGGCCTGCTGATCGGGGTGCACATGGCCGAGGATCTGGGCCTGAGTGCAGGGCAGTCCATCCTGCTGCGGACCGACCGCGGCGTGGAGCGTCAACTGACGGTGAAGGGCGTGTTCCGCACCGGCCTGCAGAGCCTGGATGAACGGGTGGCCTTCATGTCGTTGCAGACGGCGCGTCCCTTGTTCGTCCTGCCCGAAGGCGTGACCAATATCGAGGTCAAGCTGAAGAACCCGGACGACGCCCGCGCGGTGGCGCGTTTTCTGGCCGATGCGACGGGCCTGCGCGCCACGCCCTGGCAGGAAAAGAACCTGAGCCTGGAGGACGCGCTGACGGCGCAGGGGCAGACCGGAACCCTGATCCAGATATTTTCGCTGATCTCCATCATCATCGGCGTGGCCAGCGCTCTGGTCCTGTCCGCCTACCGACGGCGCGGCGAGGTCGGCATCATGCGCGCCTTCGGCGTGCCGGGCGGCTTCATCCTGTGGGTCTTCCTGCTGCAAGGCCTGATCATCGGGCTGGTCGGCGCCCTGATCGGCTGCGCCAGCGGCTACGGCCTGTGTCTCTGGCTGCAAGGGATCGTCAAGCCTGACGGAACCTCGGCCCTGCCCATCGCGCCGGAACAGGGAGGCTATGTCGCGGCCCTGGTGCTGACCACCCTGGGGGCGGTGATCGCCTCGATCCTGCCCGCCCGTTCGGCCTCCAAGGTCGATCCGTTGCAGGCGATTCAGCAATGACGCGCGTTCTGCAAGCGCGGGGGATCGAAAAGGTCTTCCGCAATGGGGAGGAAGAGACCCGCGTGCTCAAAGGCGTCGACCTGGATCTGGACCGGGGCGAGCTGGTCGCCCTTCTGGGGGCGTCGGGGTCGGGCAAGTCGACCCTGCTGTCGATCATCGGCCTGTTGCTGCGCCAGTCGGCCGGCTCCCTGTCTATCAGCGGCGAAGCCGTGGACGGCCTGTCCGAGGCCCGCCGGGCGCGGTTCCGCAACGAGCGGCTGGGCTTCGTCTTCCAGTTTCATCATCTGCTGCCCGACTTCACCGCGATGGAGAACGTCGCCTTTCCCGCCGCCGCGCCCGCTGGCGGGATTTCGCGCCAGATGCGCGACCGCGCGCGGGGCCTTCTGGCGCGGGTGGGGCTTGAGGATCGCATCGACTATCCGGCGACACGCCTGTCGGGCGGCCAGAAGCAGCGCGTCGCCATCGCCCGCGCTCTGATGAATCAGCCGGACCTGATCATCGCCGACGAGCCCACGGGCAACCTGGATCGCGACTCGGCCGATCGCGTGCTGGACCTGATGCGCGAGGTGAACCGGGAGGAGGGGGCGACCTTCCTGATCTGCACCCATGATGAGAGCGTCGCCGCCCGCTGCACCCGCCGCCTGATGCTCAGCGACGGGCTGCTGATCTCCAATGATGTGGTCGGACACGAGATTCGCGCCGACCTGCCTCATTCCTGACCCTGATGGCGGGGCATGCCCGCCGCTCTGATTCAAAGGACCAGACAATGACCTTTTCTCTTTCCCTTCTGGCGGCGGCCGCCTTCCTCAGCGCGGCTCCGGTGCAGGACGCCCCCGCGCCGGCCAACGGCGTTCTGGTTCGTCAGGACGTGTCTCTGGACCTGGCCAACCGCCTGCTGGACGGCGTCCTGACCACCTGCCACGCCCAGGGCCGGTCGGCGGTGGCGGCGGTGGTCGACCGTAGCGGCAACCTGGTCGCCTTGCAGCGCGACGACGTCGTCGGTCCGCACAACACCCTGGCGGCGCAACGCAAGGCCTATACAGCGCTGTCGACCAAGACCGCGACCAGCGTCATGGCTGAACGGGCGCGCAATGACCCGACGTCTCAGAACCTCAACACCCTGGACGAACTGCTGCTTCTGGGCGGCGGCGTGCCCCTGATCGTCGACGGCCAGGTCATCGGCGCCCTGGGCGTGGCGGGCGCGGGCGGCGCGGCCGGCGACGAGGGCTGCGCCATGGCCGCCATCCGCCAGCATCTGCCGGCGAACTGACGCTCGGACTGAAGGGCGAACGATCGTCGCCCCTGCCGGGCCGGCTGATCCAGAGGGCGAACTGGCGCGTAACTGACGAAGCACCCTGTGGAGTTTCGAGACCGTGACGCGTCTTCATGATCGGACAGAGGCGCCGGGCGCCGGCATGATCGTCTACTATGACGGCGGATGCCCGCTCTGCTCTCGGGAAATCAGGGTCATGCGGCGGCTGGACCGTCACCGCCGCCTGTCGTTTCTCGATGTGACGCGACACGATGTCGGCGACATGGACCGTGACGCCCTGCTGCGCCGGTTCCATGTGCGCGGGTCGGACGGCCGGACCGTCAGCGGAGCCGCCGCCTTCGCCGCCGTCTGGCGCGAGCTTCCGGCTCTGAGCTGGCTAGGCCGACTGGCGGCGACCCGACCCGTCGTGGGAATTCTGGAGGCGGCCTACAGAGGCTTCCTGCGCCTTCGTCCTGGGCTGCAGACGGTCGTTCGTCGCCTGGAACGCGGGGGCGACGGGCTGTGATGCAGGCGCCGCGCCCGGCGATGGTCCTGGGCGGGGCCGGGGTGCTGCCGTTTGTCGGCCTTACGGGGGCTCTGGCGTTCGGTTTGGGCGATCCCGAGCAGGTCTCGAACGCGCTTCGGCTCTATGGCGCGATCATTCTGTCCTTCATGGGCGGCGTCCACTGGGGCGTCGCGACGTGGCGAAACGAAATTCACGCCACGCCCTATGCGGTCAGCGTCCTGCCGGCGCTGTGGGGCTGGGCCATGGCGTTCGTCCCGACGACTATGGGCCTGGTCGGGCTGGCCGCCGGTTTCTTGCTCCTGCTGGCCTATGATCTGAGATGCGTCAGACTGGGTGACCTGCCCGCCTGGTATGGCCGACTTCGTCTGCGGCTGACCTTGGTGGTCTGCTTTTGCCTTATCGCGGCGTCGGCGGTGAGATGACGCGAGCATCAGCGGGCGCTGCATAGAGGCGAAGGCCGCTCAATACGTAGGTTTCCGTAGCCCACGTACAGATTAACCCGCGAGCAATGCCGAGGGCGGCAAGGGTTAGGCTTGTGAGGTATGCATGTTGATCCCTGAAAAGCCGCATGACGAGGTCGAGCGACTGGCGATGGTCCGCTCCCTGGGCCGCGACGGGTATCAGGAGGATGCCGTGCTCTGCGGCATCCTCGACCTTGTACGTCGCCATTCAGGCGCGCCTTCTGCCTTCATCTCCCTGCTGGATGAGGACCATCAGCGTTTTGTGGCGCGAAGCGGCGTGGATCTGATGCAGACGGATCGCTCCGTCGCGCTGTGTGGTCACGCCATTCTTCAGCCTGATGAGGTTCTGTGGGTGCCGGACGCGCGCCTCGACGCGCGGTTCCACGACAATCCTCTGGTCCTGGGACCGCCCGCGATCCGCTTCTACGCCGGAGCGCCGCTGGTGGTGAACGGTCGGGCGGTGGGCAGCCTCTGTCTGATTGCGCCCGAACCGCGAGGCTATGACGCCGAGATCGCGGGTCTGTTGCAGGACCTGAGCCGGATCGCCGCCGAGCGTCTGGCCGGGCGTCAAAGATACCGGGCGCTGGAGCGCGCGCTCGAGGCGGCTGCGGATGCGGTCATCATGGCGGATGAGGATAATCGCTACATCTACTGGTCCCCGGGCGCCGAGCGGCTGTTCGGCTATTCGGCGGCGGAGGCCCTGGGCCAGACGGGAGAACTCATCGGCCTGACCTGTCAGACCATCCAGGCCCTGGCCCTGGACCAGGGTTTTCAGGGCGTCGGCGCCGTGCTGGACGGCGCCCGCGCCGAGGCGACGGCCCGGTGCAAGGACGGCTCGATCATCAATGTCGAGGTCTCCCTGGCGGTCTGGCATGAGAACGGCGTCAAGCGCACCAGCGCGGCGATCCGCAACATCTCTGAACGAGAGGCGCAGAAGGCGGCGTTGATCCGCTCCAAGACGGAGGCCGAGGCCGCCAGCGTCGCCAAGAGCGCCTTCCTGGCCAATATGAGCCATGAACTGCGCACGCCCCTGAACGGCGTCATCGGGGTGGTCGAGCTGCTGGCGGACACGCCGCTGTCCGATCATCAGAGGGAGTTGGCGGGGATCATCCAGACATCCGCCGATCAGCTGCGAAGCCTGATCGGGGACATCCTGGATCTGGCGCGGATCGAGTCCGGCGAGATCGAGATCGCCCAGGACGTCTTCGATCTGTTCGCCGAGGTTGAGCGGGCTTGCCAGCTCTGCGCGCTGAAGGCCTCCGAGAAGGGGCTCGACCTCGTGCTGCGTTGCGACGAGGGGATCGGATTTGTCGTCGGCGATCCCCTGCGGCTGCGGCAGGTGATCATCAACCTGGTGAACAACGCCATCAAATTCACCTCTGCCGGGTCGGTGTCGCTCAGTGTCACGCGGGGCGAGGGCGGCGTCTTCCATTTCGAAGTCCAGGACACGGGCATCGGCTTCTCGGAAGAGCAACGCCAGAGCCTGTTCGAACGCTTCCAGCAGGCGGACGGCGCCATCAATCGTCGATACGGCGGTACGGGCCTGGGCCTGTCGATCTGCCGCGAATTGGTGGAAGCCATGGGCGGTTCCATAGATTGTCGGGGCGCGCCCGGCGCCGGAGCGAGCTTCTGGTTCGACATCAAGCTGGCCCAGGGCAGGCCCGCCCCCGAAAAAGAAACGCCTGTGACGACCGATCAGGGCAGTCAGGGCTTCGCTCACATTCTGGTCGCCGACGACAGTGAAACCAATCGCCGGGTGGCCGAGCTTATCCTTTCGGCTGCCGGCATCACGACGACCGCGGTCGAGGACGGGGTCCAGGCGGTGGAAGCCTGTCGGACCACGCCTTTCGACGCCATCCTCATGGACATGATGATGCCGCGTATGGACGGCCTGGCGGCGACGCGGGCTATTCGGGATCTGGAGGCGGCGCAAGGTCGGGGACGGACCCCGATCATCATGCTGACCGCCAATACCTTGCAGGATCATGTCGTTCGCGCGCTCATGGCGGGCGCGGACCTTCACCTGCCCAAGCCGATCACGGCCTCAGCCCTCTATCAGGCGCTGGCCCGGATCAGCGCGGCTGGCGGCGCGGCGAACACCCTGTCGGCTCAAGGCTGAGATCGGTCGCGGCCGTCGTCCGCGCCGCTGATCGGCACGGCGCCCAGGGCCAGCCGCGTGGCTTCCGCCTCCGCCAGCAAGGCGGCGCGTTTCGCCTCTCCAAAGCCGTCCAGCGTGCGATAGGGCATGGCCAGGCGGGCGTTGTGGCGAAGGCGCGGGCGATTGCGTTCCAGGAAGCCCCAGTAGAGACGGTTGAACGGACAGGCGCCATCGCCGCTCTTGCCCTTCACGTCATAGCGACAAGCGCCGCAATAGTCGCTCATGCGCTGGATATAGGCGCCGGAGGCGGCATAGGGCTTGGACCCGACGATCCCGCCGTCCGCGAAGGTGGCCATGCCCCGCGTGTTCGGCATCTCCACCCACTCATAGGCGTCGGCATAGACCGTCATGTACCAGTCATCGACCGCGTCGGGATGAACGCCCAGCATCATGGCCAGATTGCCTGTGACCATCAGGCGCTGGATATGGTGGGCATAGGCGTTAGCGCGGGTGGCCGAAACCACGTCGGCGACGCAGGCCATGTCCGTCTCGCCTGACCAGAAGAACCAGGGCAGGGCGCGGTCCGCGTCCAGAAAGTTCATGCGCCCGTACTCGGGCGTCTTCAGCCAGTAGACGCCGCGCACGAACTCTCGCCACCCCAGGATCTGACGGATGAAGCCCTCGACCGCGTTCAGGGGCGCGGCGCCGTCCCGATAGACGGCCTCGGCCCGCCGGCAGACGTCCAGAGGGTCCAGCAGGCCCATATTGATCGCCGTCGAGACCAGGCCGTGCCACATCCAGGGCTCGCCGTGGGCCATGGCGTCCTGCCAGTCGCCGAAGGCGGGCAGGATGCGCGTCAGGAAGGTTTCCAGCGCGGCCTCGGCCTCCTCCACGGTGGTCGGCCAACCGAAATCGTCCAGATCGCCGAAATGATCGGGAAACAGGCGCGCAACGTCGGCGATCGCGCCCTTCGTCGTGGCTGAGGGGGCGGTGCGCAGCCGAGGGGGCGGGCGCAGTCCCCTGGTCAGCTTCTTGCGGTTCTCGGCGTCGAAGTTCCAGCGACCGCCTTCGGGATCGGCGCCGTCCATCAGCAGGCCCGTCTCGCGGCGCATCTCGCGATAGAAATACTCCATCCTCAGCTCGCGCTTGTCAGCGGCCCAGCGTCGAAAACGGGCATGAGAACAGATGAAGCGGCGGTCCTCGCGGATATCGACGGGAAGGCCGGCGGTCGCGGCGAAGGCCGCGAAGGCTTGGGCCAGCCTGACCTCGCCGGGCTTGGTGATCACGACGCGGGCATAGGCGTCGTCAGCCAGAGCGCGGTGCAGTTCGCCGATGATGGACTGCGTGTTGTCCGGGGCGTCGATGCGGACATAGCGCACGGCTGCGCCGCGCGCCGTCAGCCGCTCCGCGTGGGCGCGCATGGCGGCGAAGGTCAGCGCGATCTTCTGCTTGTGATGGCGCACATAGGTCGCCTCGTCCCGCACCTCGGCCATCAGGACGACGTCGCGCGTCGCGTCGAGATCGGTCAGGCCCGCCAGGCTGTCGGACAGTTGATCGCCGAGCACCAGCCGCAGGGCGCCCGCGCCATCCTTCAGCGTCACGACGGCCTCGACGAAGGTCGGGCCGGAGCCCCCGCATTTCTGGCGGTCGTTCTTTGGGAGGCGCAACGCGCGCTGCAGTAGATCACGTTCGGCCAGTCTCTTTGCCATTTCTTGCGCCACGCGAACGGCCGGACGCAGACGGGGCAGGTCTTGGAAGGCAGGTCCTTTTTCTGAACTCGCCGCATTCCGCTCACCTTTCGCGCCGCAAGAGGGACCGCCATCCGCTCAGGCTTCAATACGCCTGGAACCCTGGGTGGATCAGGTCTATCCGCCTCCATCCTGTGGACCGCTGTCGGCGGAGGCCGTCGAGGGACCCGGCTGGACTCTGGTGCTGAACCCCGGATGGGGGTGGGAAGCGGGTGAGCTGGGGGGCGGCCTGGATTCAATCCATGGCGACGGAAGTCTGGGTGAAGAGCGACCTGAGCTGACGCCGCGCAGCCTGTCTGACGTCGTAGTCCGTGGAGACGGCGGCCAGCCCAGCGCAGAATTCAATATCGCCGTAGCGGCGTGCGTCTTGATCGCACCGCCTGACCCAGGGCGCGGCGGTCGCTTCCCCTCGCTGAAGCAAGGCGCGGGCCTCCTCGCAGACCGTCTCGGCGTCGTCGGTGCAGCCCTGTGCGAAGGCTATGTAGGCCAGATAATCGGCGTCTGCCTCATCCCGGAGGGAGCGGCCGCGCCTCTCGAAAATCGCCTCGCCAAGGAAGTGGCAGCCTTCGCCGTCGATCAGGATGGCGTCGTTGTGCAGAAAGCAGGCCTGCGCCAGCGCGTTGAACGCGAGGTCGAGATCACGCTCTACGCCGGTCCCTGTGAGGTACATCCAGCCGAGGTATTTGCAGGCATAGGGGCCCTGACCCGGATCATCGCTGTTGCAGGTGCGCGCCAAACTCTGCCTCGCACGCGTGTAGTCGCGCAGTTGCCGGTTCTGGAGATACAGCTTGCCGGCCTCATAGCAGCCCGACGTCATGATGCGAGCCGCGCAGGACATGTCGTAATGCTCAAGCGCCGAGCGCAGGTCGCCGCCGCGCGCCGCGCTGACGCCCCGGCTCCAGCAGGTGTCCACGTTGTTCTCGACCTCGCACGGCGCGGACTCGGCCGCCGAAACGCGGGGGTGAATGGGGTAGTTTGGAAACGAGACGCCGTCCGATGCCCGCTCCCGCCCTATGTCGCGCATGCGCGCCAGCAGACGGTCCGGGACGCGCTCAATGCTGCCGGGGTTGCACGGCAGCCGGGCGAGTTCCTTCCCGCCGCGGCTGACGCTCAGTAGTCCAAAAGGATGAAGGGCGGATGGGTCGGGCTGGGTTCCGTTGCGAAAGCCGGCGGCGAAACGGTAGGTGGTGTCGCCATTGGCGAAGGTCACAATCTCGTCGACCGTCCCTGCCGCGCCGCTGTCGCGCCGATAGTCGAGATCGGCCAAGGGACTCGACAGGGTCAGCTCCGGTTCGCTGTCCGGAGGCCCGTAGCGATAGGTCGCGCGGCTATGCGCGAGCGACACGGACGCCTCCCGGGCCTGCCCCTCGATCCGGCAAGCGAGGACGATCTCTTCGCCCGGACGGTCCGTCGCGGCGACTGCGTCCGACGTCCAGACGCCCGCCACGGTCAAGCTGCAGGCCAGGACGCGCAACCCGATCGAGCCGGTCGTCTTCTGTCTGAACCCTCGTCCTTTGCGCGCCATCACCGTCAACTCTCCCCTCGGTAAGACCAGATGCTGCACGCACGCGCTGAAAATACCAACCGCCCCAGAGGGCGTTCGACGCCCGACATGTCAGGCTGTGGTCAGCGCGGTGAGATCATGGGGCGAACCGACCGCCATTATCGGCATCGACGACGATAGACAGGGAGACGTGCCGGGGGCGCGAAAGGGCAAACAGAACCGCTTCGACGATATCCCTTGTGGTCGCACGCTCGCCCTTGGCGCGTTCGGGCGAGAGACGCCAGTTCTCTCCATCGGGTTCGGCGTCATCGAGATAGGGCGGGTGAACGACAAGGGACCGGACGGGCGTGCCGTTCAGCATCTGGGCAAGGCCGTCCGCCAGAGCGTCCTGAGCCCGCTTGGCCGCGTAGAAGGGAACGGCCGCCGTCTGCAATGCGGCGCTGGGCAGACCGCTGATCGACCCTATCGTGACGATGTCCGGCCGTGCAGACCTGTGCAGCAGGGGGAGCAGATCCTGAGTCAGCAGGTAGGCGCCGGATACGGCCGCATTGATCACGCCCAGGACCTCTGCCGACGTGTGCGGTTCCGACCCGCGTTCGAGCCACATGGCGCCGTTGTTGATCAGGATGTCGATCGACTCGTGCCGAGCGCGGATCGCCGCGACGGCGGCGGAAACGCTGCCCGCATCGGCCAGGTCCAGAGCGATGATCGTCGATTCCACGCCGCTCCGATCAAGGATGGTCGCCGCCGTCCGCTCCAGCCCCGTGGGGTCACGCCCGCAGAGGATGGGGCGGCAACCGGCGTCCGCCAAGGCGATCGCCAGCGCGGCGCCGAGGCCCCGCCCTGAGCCGGTGACGACGGCGGCGGCGTTATGGAGTGCTGGCATGGTCAGGACCTATCATTCGCAGGTGATCGTGAGGAATGATCAAGGATGTCAGGGGCGCGCGGCCCACTCTCGCCGCAGCATGGCGTAGATGAATTCATCCCCCCAAGCGCCGTCGAAGCGGTCGTTTTCGATCAGGTGAGCCTCTCGGCGGAAACCGAGGCGCTCCACGAGGGCGACCGATCCGGCGTTTGCGGTGTCAAGGCGGGCGAAGATCCGGTGCAACGCGATCTCTTCGAATCCTATGCGGACCAGGGCGGCGACGGCTTCGGCGGCGAAGCCCCTGCCAGCCCACGACGGATTGAAGATGTAGCCGATCTCTCCCTGGGCTGCAGATCGACTGGCCAGTTTGAGCAGGACTTCGCCGACCAGACAGCCGTTGTCCGCCAGGGTCACGGCTAGACGGAACACGTCGCCGTCGGAAACAAGTTTCGCGTTCATGGCTTCCGCGAACTGCGCCTGCAGGGCGTCGCCTTCGGGCGGCGAGGCATAGAGATAGCGATAGACCTCCTTAAGCCTGTGGTAGGCCGCATAGGCCGGGAAATCGGCGCTTGTGAACGGCCTGAGGATCAGGCGATCGGTCGTCAGGGGAAACAGGTCCAAGCTTAGCATTCCCGCTATCTGGGCATGGCCGGGCCGAACGTCCACAGTTGGCGCCCTGGCTTGTTGTCGCAGGGCGCAAGAGCTGCCTTCCTTTGAGCGATGTCGGTTCGAGGTCATGCCGTCAGCCTTGGTTTTCGGTTGCACGAGGGTGATCCTTGGCCCTCGAGAGACTGACCAATCCGGCCAGGAGAGCGAGCGCGCCGCCGATCCCCCAGGCCGAGCCGGGGCGCTGTTCCAATGGGCGTCAGGGTGAAAAGCAGGGTCATCAGGACGGCTCCGGCCGTCTGTCCCGTCAGCCGGGCGGCGCCCTGCAAGCCGCCTGAAGCTGCGCTGCGTTCCAGGGGCGCTGAAAGGAACATGTTGCGGTTGTTGGGCGTCTGAAACAGGCCGAACCCCAGGCCGCAGGCGGCGGCGAACAGGAGCATCGGTCGGACGTCTTGCCCCAGAGGCCACAGCGCCGCGCTCACGAGCCCCAACCCCAGGCCGAGCCCGCCGACCGCACACAGCCAGGCGGTGGGGAAACGGTCCGCGAGCCGACCGGCAGCGACGGCGGAGACAGCTACGCTGAGCGGCCAGACCGTCATATAGACGCCCGTTGTGGAGGCCGACTGGCCAAGCACAGACTGAAGGTAGAAGGGTAGGGCCACCATAGCCGCAGCCTGGCCCGTGAAGCAGAAGACTGAGGCGATCACCGAGAGGCGAAGAGCCGGCTGGCGAAGCAGATCGAGCGGGATCAGCGGCGCCGCCTTGGGCGCTTCCCGGCGCACCAGCAGGCCAAGGCAGACCAGGCCTGAGACAGCCAGGCCGATTGCGAGGAGCGGTCGCGCCAGGAACAGCTGGGCTCCAATGAAGAGGCTGGCGAACATCGCGCCGCTCAAGGCCATGCTGGCGATATCGAGGCGGTGAGATCCAGCCGGGGTGCGGGGCAACTGCCGGGAGGCCGCGAGAACGGCGAGACCCAGGGGAATATTGACGGCGTAAAGCCATGGCCAATGGGCGTGGGCGAGGATCAGGGCCCCGACGCCAGGCCCCGCCGATGAGGCGAGCGCGACCGTCAGTGCATTCCATCCTATGGCCGCGCCCAGTCGTTGAGGCGGCACCGAAAACCGCAGCAGGGGAACGCCAAGCGCCAGGATCGCCGCGCCCCCCAATCCCTGAAGAGCCCTGGCCGCGACCAGCCCGTGGAGCGAGGGCGCAAATGTGCAGAGCACCGAGCTCAGGATGAACAGCCAGACCCCCGCTGCGAAAACCCGGCGGCAGCCGAACCGTTCACCCATGGCGGCGGCGGGCAGCAGGGCGACGAGCAAGGCCGTCTGATAGGCGGTGACGACCAGCACCGCTGCGGCGGGAGAGACGCCAAGGGCTCTGGCGATGGTCGGCAGGGCCAGGTTCGTCATCCCGGCGTCGAGCACGACCAGGGTCATCGCCGTCAGCACCGCGCCCACAGCCAGAGGGCGCCGGGAATCCGGTATTGCGCCGTCGGGTGTCGTCGCCGGTCCGACCGCGGCGGGACCCTGGGGGATCATGCGGATGTCTGTTCGGTGGTCCAGATTCCGTTCTGTTCGACGTATCGGGTCAGGCGGCGATGCTGTCGGTCCTCTACCCGCAGGTCGCGTTCGGTGAAGCGGAACAACAGAGCGCTGTCGCTGATGCAACGGGTGTCGTGGATATCGCCGGGAAGGTAGAGTTGGACCTCGCCCGCGCGGACCAGCTTGGTGTTGCGCTTGACCAGCCGGACATCGCCGTCTTCGCCCTCGACCCGGGCATAGGTTCCCATTTCGATTTCACCCTGCTGGATTCCGTAAAGCACCCAGCTGCGCCCGTGGTCGTGCGGCGGCCGATAGAGGCCCGCCTGTTCGGCATGAGCAAGCAGGACGAAGCCATGATCAGCGTCGCGATAGAGCTCTTCTGAAGCGGGCTGGTTCGCGTTGAGGGCCGCAAGCCAAGCCTCGCGGGGAGAGGCCTCGAGCAGCTCTTCCATCTGTCTCTGGCAGAACCCGGCCAGTTCGCTCGTCAGCGGCCCCCATTGGGACCGAACGTTTTGAGTGAACGACTGCAGCGCCGTCTTGACCATGATCCATCCTCCGTTTGCGTACCGGAGAAAATACGTCGCCTCTGACATTGCGGAAGGCGCAGCATTTGCATGTTATTAGTGCATCAAGCGCCATATCTTCGGGGCTTGTCTGGGATCAAACCATGGCGCTTCCTGACCTGAATCTCTTGATCACTCTGGATGCGCTCCTCACCGAAGGCAGCGTCGCGGGAGCCGCCCGACGGCTAAGTCTCAGCCCCTCGGCGATGAGCCGCGCGCTGGCGCGACTGCGCGAAACGACCGGCGACCCCTTGCTGGTCAGAGCCGGGCGAGGGCTGGTCCCCACGCCCCGGGCGGCCGAGCTTCGGGACCGCGTTCGTCAAGTCGTTGACGATGCCGGGGCGGTGCTGCGTCCCGACGACCGACTTGATCTTGGAAAGCTGACCCGGACCTACACCCTGCGGACCAGCGACGGCTTCGTAGAGAGCTTTGGACCGCGTTTGCTGGAGAGGGTGGCGGAGGACGCGCCCGGCGTCCGCCTGTTCTTCCTCCAGAAGACGGACAAGGACAGCACGGCGCTTCGTGAAGGACGCGTCGATCTGGAAACCGGTGTCATCGAAGACACTACGGGCCCGGAGGTGCGCAGCCAGTCCCTGTTCCGGGATCGACTGGTCGGCGTTGTCCGGGAGGGGCACCCTCTGGGGCGCAGCGGCGCGATCGACGCGTCAACTTACCTGAAGGCCTCGCACGTCGTCGTTTCCCGTAGCGGACTGGAGGAGGGCGCCGTCGACAGTCCTTTTCTGCCGCCAGGCGCGCAGCGCGCGGTCACGACCATCGTCAGCGGATTCTCGGCCGCTCTGTCGCTGGTTCGCGCCTCCGACCTCATGGCCACCGTCCCGGATCGTCATACCCGCAGCCTCCGCGAAGGCATGGTCAGCTTTCCGCTTCCTATCGCGTCGCAGGATTTCGCCGTGTCGATGCTGTGGCACCCACGAATGGATGCTGATCCCGCTCACCGCTGGCTAAGACACTGCGTTCGGCAGGTGGCCGCCTAGACAGACTGGCCCGGTCCTGGCGCTTTGAAGAGGTCGAAGGCGTCTGCTTTTGCGGCAAGTCCTTGACGCCAAGCCTAAAGCTGAGAGGCGAACCTCAGCGCGGCTGGGAGCGCGGCGTAGGGAGCCGAGCCGTGATCCTCGTCGTTCAGCACCTCGAGCCGGACGCCGCCTTTCGCCAGGAGGCTGCGGCTGTTGCTGATCATGCGGCGGGCGAGGTGGTCCTGGGAGAGCCTATCTCTCTCTTCTTCGCTGCCGACGAAGACCATCAGATCATCGGCGCCGGTTGATCCTGAAGGCTGAGCCTGGATGACCGAAGGGTTCGACCAGATCGAGGGGCCGACGGCGATATAGCGCGCGAAGGGTGCGGCCAAGGCGCGGGCTTCAAGAGCGAACAGCCCGGACATGGAGTGACCCAGAAGAGTGAGGTTTGTCGTGTCTGCGCCTTCGGCCTCGATCAGGGGAAGGACATCGACCGCCAGACGTCGCAGCAGTTGCTGTCCACGAGACGGCTTGTCCTGTTGTTCTGGCGCCGGCGAAAAGCCGAACGCCGCCTGGCGGTCGGCGCTGTCGTCAAGCTCTATGCCCACAATCATCAGGGGGACGATGCGGGTCTTGGCGGTGCGCCGAGCGAGGCGCTGCGCCATTTCTGCGGCCGCTGTGAAAAAGGCTTCGCCGTCGAGCAGGATCAGGGCCGGCCAGCCTTGCGGCGGCGGCGCGCTTTCCGGCGTGCTGATCCAGAGCGTCAGGCTTGGGGCCTCAGCCTCAGTCGAGAGATGCATTGCGCGACAGCCTCCCGTCAGGGGCGGGGCGGCGATGGCGAAGGGAGAGCACGGGGACGTCATTGCACGACCCTAGCCGATCTTGGCTCGAACGTGTATTGCGACGCATTCGCTAAATGGAGGTCGGCAAATTGGCGGACGCTGAACGCGCTGCGCCCGATGCGGTGGCGGCCTATGGTCGGGATGTCCGAAAGAGGTTTGTCGCCCTCAGTGTGCTGGCCTTGCTGGCCGCGGCGGCTCTGATTCTGGATGTGGTCACGGGGCCGTCTACGATCTCGCCCCTGGTGGTGCTGAAGGGCGTATTCGATCCGGCGGCGCTCAGCACCGCCCAGCAGGCCATCGTCTGGCAGGTGCGTTTGCCCTACGCCCTGATGGCGACGCTGGTCGGCGCCGCCCTGGCCCTGGCCGGGGCTGAGATGCAGACGGTGCTCAACAATCCATTGGCCAGCCCCTTCACCCTGGGGGTGTCGTCGGCGGCCTCGTTCGGGGCCTCGCTGGCGATTGTGCTGGGCGTGGGGGCCAGTTTTATCGGGTCGGACTGGCTGGTGCCGCTGAACGCCTTCGTCTTCGCCTTCGGCTCGGTTCTGGCCTTGCAGGCGCTGGCGCGGATGAAGGGATCGGGGGTGGAGAACATCGTCCTGTTCGGCATTGCCCTGGTCTTCGCCTTCAACGCCCTGACGGCCCTGGTGCAGTTCCTGTCCTCGGCCGAGGCGCTGCAGCAGCTGGTGTTCTGGACCATGGGGTCGCTGTCGCGCGCCACCTGGGGCAATGTCGGGGCTTTGGCGCTGGTGGTGGCGGTGGTCACGCCGTTTTCGCTGCTGTCGTCGCGTGGCCTGACGGCGCTGCGGCTGGGCGAGGACCGGGCCATGAGTTTCGGCGTGGACGTGAAGCGGTTGCGCTTTCTGTCCCTGCTGCGGGTCAGCCTGCTGTCGGCGACGGCCGTGGCCTTTGTCGGCGCCATCGGCTTCATCGGCCTGGTTGGACCGCACATCGCCCGCCTGCTGGTCGGCGAGGACCATCGCTTCTTCCTGCCGGCCAGCATCCTGTCGGGCGCGATCATCATGTCGCTGGCCTCGGCGGCGTCCAAGGCCATCGTGCCTGGGGTGCTGATGCCGGTCGGCATCGTCACCGCCGTGATCGGCGTGCCGGTCTTCCTGCTGCTGATCTTCCGCAACGGAGGCCGGGCATGACGGGGCTGTCGGTGCAGGACCTGAGCGCCGGCTACGGCGGGCGGCCCATTGTTGAAGGGTTGAGCCTGCCGTCGCTCGACGCCGGTGAAGTCGTCTCGGTCGTGGGGCCCAATGGGGCGGGCAAGAGCACCTTCCTGCGGGCGCTGGCGGGACTGATCCCAGCCAAGGGTTCGATCCGGCTGGATGAGGTTGAGCTGACAGGTCTGTCGCTGGCGGACCGGGCCAAGCTCGTCACCTACATGCCCCAGACCCTGCCGCAGGGCGTGGCTCTGACGGTGCTGGAGACGGTGGTGGCCGCCATTCGCGCCACGCCGCTCGGCGGCGCAGCCTTCACCGACGCTCAAGCCGTCGAGCGCGCCTTTGAGGTCTTGCAGCGCATCGGCGCCGAGGCCCTGGCCGGGCAACGGCTGGACCGGCTGTCGGGCGGACAGAAGCAGTTGGCGGGTCTGGCACAGGCCTTGGCGCGCGAACCCCGCCTGCTGCTGCTGGACGAGCCAACCAGCGCTCTGGACCTCTATTATCAACTGCGGGTGCTGGACTTGGCGCGCGAGGCGGCCGCCGAGCGGGGCATGACGGTGATGATCGTCCTGCACGACCTGCAGGCGGCGGCGCGGGTGTCCGACCGGATCGCCGTCATGGCCAAGGGAAAACTGGTTGCCTTCGGAACGCCGGACGAGGCGATCACGCCGAAGATACTGGCCCAGGTCTATCGCGTCTCGGCCCGCGTCCAACGCTGCGATCACGGGGCGCTGCAGGTCATGATCGACGACGTTCTGACGCCCTAAAGCCCTTTCCCATCGAGGGGGAAGGGAGAAGCGCGGCGGCGCCCCAAGAAAAAAAAGCCCGGCTGCATCTGCGGCCGGGCCTTTCCCTATGCGGTTCTGATCGGGATCAGGGACGGATCAGCGTCACCACGTCCCCGGTCGGATCGACCGGGACCGGCGTGCCGGCCGGGGCGTTGCGCGGCAGGCCGCGCGCCTTGTTGGTGACGTAGACGGCGTTGGTGGCGCGATCGATGGCGATGGTCTGGGGGAAGGTGCCGGTCTGGAGCTCCGCCTTCACCGCATAGGTGTCGGCGTCGATCACCGTCACCGTGCCCGCGCCGCGGTTGGCGACATAGATCTGTTTGACGGCGCCGTTGTAGGCGACGCTGAGCGCGCCTTCGCCGGTGGCGACCTTGTGGATCAGGGCGCCGGTGTCGGCGTTGAGAACCGTCAGCTCGCCCGACTTCTGGTTGGCGACGAACAGACGGCGACCGTCAGAATCCACAGCCACGTTGATGGCCGACTCGCCGTGCGAAGCCCACTGACCGACCGTTTCGCCGGTGGCCAGGTCGATGGCGGCGACGTCATTGCTGGCCATGCCGGTGACGTAGAGACGATTGGTCGAGCCGTCGAAGGCGGCGCCGGTCAGGCCGCCGACCGGGGCGGCGATGGTCCGCTCCACCTTGTGGGTCGCGCCGTCGATGACCCAGATCAGGTTCGGGCGCGAGTTGTCGCCCGCGTCGCCGCCGACGACGGTGACATAGGCTTTGTTGCGCTGTTCATCGACGATGACCTCGCGCACGTGGGCGCTGTCGTCTTCTTCATCCTGACGGATGACAGCGACGACGGCGCCGGTCTTCAGGTCGATGGCCGAAACGGCGCCGGTGCGGGTGTCTGTGCCATAGAGGATTTGGGTGCGGCTGTTCAGGCCGAGGCCGTAGAGCGGACGATCCGAGACATTGATCGGCGCCTCGGCGGCCAGGGTCTGGCCGTCCAGGCGGACGATCTGGGCCTGGTTGGCGCCGCGCGGGCCGACGGCGGTGACGTAGATGTCGTTGTCGGCCGGATTGAAGACGATCTCATACAGACCGCCGGGGGCGACCTTGACGGTCTTCTCGATCGACTGGGCCGAGACGACCGAGGCCGTCGAAAGGGCGATGAGGCTGGCGGCCAGAAGGGCGCTGTGGCGCAGGGCGGTCATGGGGTCTCTCCTTGGATGGACGTCAGGCGGGGACCAGATCGGTCCAGTAGTCGCCGTGATAGGGCACAGCGAGGAAGCGCTCGTTGATGGCGGTCAGGGTCGCGTGCGGGTCGAGGTCGGCGAACAGCTCGGGCTGAATCCACCTGGCCAGAACCTCGGTGGCGACGATGTCGATGGGCGAGTTGATCAACTGATGCGACAGGCCGTGGACCTTGCCCTCGCGCACCGCCTTCAGGGTAGACAGGCCGCGCCGATCGGCCACGCGCTGCAGCGAGGCGCGCGAAGTCTCGACGTCGTATTTCGGGCCGACGACGAAGCCGCCGGTCTTCTCCAGATGCGGGCCGCCGGTGGCGATGTAGAGGTCGGGATCGCGCTCGACCACGAACTCCAGGTTCAGCTTGCCCGACGGCTGCTTCAGCACCTCTGCGCCGATATTTCGGCCGCCCACGAAGGTCAGGTAGTCGCCGATGTTTCCGGCCCCGACCGAGTTGCAGCAGTCAGGGCCATTGCCCGCGTGAGCTTCCAGGAAGACGGTCGGCTTCTGTTCGTCCTTCAGCCCGGCCACCCGGTCGGAGATGACCTTGAGCTTGGCCGCGCGGAAGGCGTTATAGGCCTCGGCCTGTTCCTCTCGGCCGATCAGGCTGCCCAGCAGGGACAGGCTGCGCGACTGGTTCTGGAAGGGGTGCTGGAAGAAGTCGAGGTAGGCGACGCGGACGTCGGCCTGCTCCAGTTGGGCCGCCTGGGCGTCGGTCGGGCCGGAATCCAGCGAGACCAGCGCCACCTGCGGCTGAGCGCCCAGCACGGCTTCGACGTTGAAGGCGGCGGCTGAGCTTGGCGTCTTGGGCAGGGTCGCCAGAGCGGGGAACCTGGCCAGATAGGCGGCGTAGATTTCGGGGCTGAGGCGGTTCACGTCGCCCGCCCAGGCGGCCAGCAAGCTGACCGGATCGGGGTGGATCAGGGACAGGGCGATCAGGAAGCGGCTGTCGTCGATCGATAGCTTTCCGATGGGCGGCGTGACCGCCAGCGGACGGTCGCGCAGGTCCTTTAATAGCGAGGAGGGGCCTGCCTCCTCGCGACGGGAGCAGGCGCCGGCGCCAGCCATCAAGGCGGCGGCGCCCAGCAGAAGAGCGCGACGGCCCGGTTCGAAATCCATCATCCCCATCCTCAGAACTCCCAGCTGACGCCCATCCAGTAGCGACGGCCGTCGCCCTGGAAGTCGTAGGTCGCCACGTTCAGCACCTTGTCGGTCAGGTTGTAGACGCCGAGCTTCAGCGTCACGTCGTCCCGCACGCGCCAGTTGGCGCCCACGTCCAGCAGGGCGTAGTCGGGATAGCGGCGGCCGACCTGGCGCGGGCCGTCCATGACGGGTTCGCCGTTGATGCCGACGCGCAGACCTGCATTGATTTCTTCGCCATGATAGGAGCCTGCGGCCCACAGGTTCAGGCGGTCGGTCGCGGCATAGTCGGCGCGCAGGCTGGCCATGTGCTCGGGCGTGCGCGACAGGGGCAGCCCGTCGTAGAGACCGCCTTTCTGGGCCGAGTCCGTGTAGGTATAGCCCGCCTTGATCGCGAGCTGGTCCGTTGCCTGCCAGCGCCCGCCCAGCTCGACGCCCTGAATGCGGGCGTCGTTGATATTGTACCAGTAGTAGAGCTGATACAGGGCGTCTTCGCTCCAGCGAAGGACCTCGGGCAGGTCGCAGACGCCGTTGCTGTTGGCGTCCGGTCCGCAGACGCGATCAGAATCGATCTTGTCCTTGAAGTCGGTGCGGAAAATCGTGGCGTTCAGCGACAGCGTCGGGGTCGGGCGCCACAGGGCGCTGACCTCATAGTTGACGCTGCTCTCCGGCTTCAGGTTCGGATCGCCGATGATGACGCCGCACAGGCCCGCGCCATAGTTGCAGTTGGCGCCGCCCGTCTCATAGGCATAGCCGTCGGCCACGGCGCGGATTTCGGGGGCGCGGAAGCCGGTCGAGACGCCGCCCTTGATCGTCAGGGTCTCGCTGGGGCTCCACACGGCATAGGCGCGCGGGCTCCAGTGGTCGCCATAGCGTTTGTGGTCGTCGATCCGCAGGCCCAGCGTCAGGGCCAACTGCGGCGTCAGGGTCCATTCGTCCTCGACGAACAGGGCGCGCTGCCAGACCTCGAAAGTCTTGGCCAGATTGTCGCGCTCGCCGGGGTTGATGTCCTTCAGACTGTTTTCGATCCACTGGCCGCCGAAGACCAGGTTGTGATCCCCGAGCGGCGAGCCCGTCAGCGGCAGGTTGAACAGGGCGTCGAGGACGGTGTTGGTCAGTTCCGGCGCGCGCGGGTTGCGCACCATCTCGCCGGTCGCATCAGCCGTGAAGATTTCGCGCGAGGCTTCTTCGCGCATCAGCGACAGGGCGCTGGTCCCCCAGTTCCAGTCGCCGTTCCATGACAGGGAGGCGCTGTCGCGGCTGTGTTCGTTGCGCGTGTTGCGGGCGGTCGGAGCCAGGGTCCTGCCCGCCGTGCTGAAGCGGTCGATGCGGGTGGTGTCGGCTTGCAGCAGGATTTTGTGGTCGGGGGTCGGGGTCCAGGCCAGACGGCCGGTCAGGCTGTGTTCTTCCGAGCCCATGGCGCCGGTGCTGCTGGGGGCGTTGAAGATGTCGTCCTCGGCCCGGTCATAGGCACGACCCCAGATCTGGGCCCCCAGCTTGCCGCCGACGATGGGACCGGCCAGGTAGAACTGACCTTGCGCCCAGTCTCCGCTGTCGCCGCTTTCCTGGGCGACATAGTCGGCGGCGATTGATCCGCCCCAGCGGTCAGGGACCTTCCTGGTGATGATGTTGATGACGCCGCCGATCGCATCAGACCCATAGAGGGACGACATCGGCCCGCGCACCACCTCGATCCGCTCAATGGCCGAGACGGGCGGGGTGAAACTCTGTTCCAGACCGCCGTTGCCGTTGACGCGGGCGTCCCGCGTCGACTGCCGCCGACCGTCCACCAGCGTCAGGGTATAGGCCCCCGGCAGGCCCCGAATGAAGATGTCCTGAAAGTTCGAGCCGCCGCTGACCGACACGCCCTCGACGTCGCGCACCGCGTCGAACAGGTCGGCATAGGCGCGGCTTTCCAGCTGTTCCGCCGTGATCAGGGTGATGGTCGCCGGGGCCTGCTCGATCTTCTGCGCTCGGGTCGAGGCCGTGACCACGACGTCATCGACGGTCGTCACGCTCTGGGCCAGGGCGGCGGACGCCGCCAGCAGGCTGGCGGAGGTAAGCAGAGCTATCTGGGCTGTGCGATTCATGGGAGCTCATTTCATACCGGACGCGACAAGCGTCAGTGCGTAGTGAGAATCATTGTCATTTGCAACGCTCACGTTCGGTCGCGACGCTTCGCCCCTGGCTGGACTGTCAGGCGCCGTCGCCGAGCGCTGAGGCGGCTGCGGCGGAGAGAGGCTCAATGCGGAAATGGATGCCTTCCGCCAGACGGTAGCCCATGCCGTGAAGCAGGCGCTGTACGGCGTCCGCCACGTCGTCGTCCTGGACCTCGATGATCCTGTTCTGCTGTACACAACTGAGGCTGATGGTTTGCGTCTCGCGCCGAAGCCGAAAGAAACGCCGGGCGTCGCGCCGCGCCGCCACCTCGGCGACGCCCAGCTGGCTCAGAAGATTGAGAAATCTCGACACGGCGGCGCGCGAGACATGACTCCCGTTCCTGCGGGCGGCGGCAAGGGCGCCGTCGACGTCGAGGGGGTGTTGGGCGAGCAGAAGGACGTGCAGAACGTCCTGTCTTGCGCGGTTCAGAAGTAGGCCCTGAGCCGCCAGCAACTGGTGGATTGTCGTTTCAGTGTGGCGATCCACATCGGCGGGCGGAGGTTGGGGCATGAGGTTGGACGGCGTATCGGGATTGATCATCGTGCACAGACCAGGGCGTGACAGGGCGAAGGCGTAAGACCCCCGCCTGATCGGCAGGGGTCTCAGTTGAAGCCTTCGCGTCAGCGGGCCGGGCGGATGCGCAGGACGCTGTCGTTGCCGTCGCTGCTCCAGCCGGATTTGACGGCGGCGTAGATGTTGCCGCGCCCGTCGGTCGAGACGTGGTTGGCCACGGGCGGCGCGGGCAGGTTGGCGACGATGCGGCCGTCGACGTCCGTCACGGTGACGGTGCCCGCGCCGAAGGTGCTGACGAAGGCGCGACGCGACCTGGGCTCGAACACCACGTTCAGGGCGCCGGCCCCGACCGGGGTGTCGGCGATGACCGAACCGTCCGCGCCATTCAGGACGACCAGATTGTCGGTGCCTTGCGCGGCCACGAAGATGCGGTTGGTCTGGGCGTCATGGGCGACGCCGATCACGCCGCGCGCGCCCGGCACCGGATAGACGTGTTCCACCTCGTCGGTGCGGGTGTTGATGACGGCGATCTCGTTGGTCGAGTTCGACGCCACATAGAGGCGGTCGGCGGCGCGGTCGTAGGAGACGCTGGCGGCGGAGAAGGTCTCGCCGCGCACGGTCGAGTCGATCTTGATTCGCTTCGACACCGACAGGGCGGCGGTGTCGAAGACGACGATCTCGGGCTGGAAGGTGGCGCTGGCGTAGGCCTTGCCGTCCTGCTCGTCGATGACGACGTCGCGGGCGTGGTTGACCGTGCCGGGCTCGAACTGACGGACCAGCGACAGGTCCGACTGGCGATAGACGGCCACCGTGTTCTGGCGGCTGTTTGTGACCCAGACCGTGTCGTGGGCGTCATCGACGCCGACGCCATAGACGGCGAAGACGCCGCCGTCCTGGACCTGACCGTCGCGGCCCGGTCGGTCGGGGGCGTCTGCCGGGGTGATGCGGGCCTCGACCGCCAGGGTGTCGGCGTTCAGACGCAGCAGTTCCGATTGCAGCACCGGCGGGCGGCCGACCGCCGACGTGGCGAAGACGGCGTTGCGCTTGGCGCTATAGGCGGTCTGATACAGGCCGCGCGTCGGCTGAACGCTGGTGACGCGATAGGCCGCCTCGCCCGACAGGGGCACGGTCGGCGAGATCTTCAGATTGGCCAGGACGGCGTTGTAGGGCGCCTGGGACACGGCCACGATCGGGTGGTTGCCGGCGCTCGCATTGGCGGGGATCGACAGGCGGGCTTCAAAGCCGCCCTCGGCGTTGGCGACGACCGGGCCGGTCGACAGCGCCGTCTGGCCGTACATCAGGATGACCGACTGACCTGGGCGGAAGCCGCGACCCGTGGCGACGACCTCGCCGCCGGCCAGCACCGGCTTGCCCCGCTGGGCCGAGGCGAAGCTGACCTGGCCTTCCTGCAGGCGCTCGGGGGCCGAGAACAAGGCCTGGGCCGAAGCGGCGGCGGGGAGGGCGACGGCCGAGACCGTCAGAAGGGCGCCGAGGGTGACGCCGCGAAGGGAGTTGCGGAGGTTGGTCATGACTGTGTTTTCCGGATCAGAAGCGGGTGGTCAGGCCGACAAAGAAGCGGCGACCGGGGGAGTAGTAGCCATCGCCTGCGCTGCCGCTGATCTTCTCGGCGAACAGGTTGGAGACGCCGGCGCGCAGCGTCACCGTGTCGGACGCTTCAAAGGCGGTGGTCAGGTCGAACTCGGTGCGCGCATTGGTCAGGGTCGAACCGCCGCTCAGCTGTTCGCCGGTATATTGGGCCGACAGCATGAGCCCCAGGCGGTCGGTCGCCCGCCAGTCCAGCGAGGCGTAGCCCGACCATTCCGGCGTGGTGATCAGGTTGGCGCCCGTGTCCAGGTTCTTGGCCTCGATCATCCAGGTGGCGTTCCCGCGCAGGGTCAGGCCGTAAGGCAGGTCGGCCTGGCCGGTCAGCTCCAGCCCCTTGGTGCGGGCGCGCTGGATGTTCTCGTTCTTGGTCCACCAGCGCCCCTCGAAATAGCCGAGCGGCGCGTACTGGATCTTGTTCTCGAAGTCCGTGTGGAAGTAGGTGGCGCCGAACCGATAGGCGGGGCCGTCATAGGCGAAGCCGATCTCGTAGCTGGTGCTTTCCTCGGGTTTCAGTTTGGGGTTGCCCGCCATCCAGCAGCCGCCCGAGGCGTAGATCAGCGGATTGCCGTTGCCGTCCAGGATCGGATTGCCGTTCTTGTCCTTGGCGACCATCCCGACCAGGCCCCGGCAGCCGTTGCCCCCGGAGTTGGTGGCGGCGCCGGCGCTGTTTTCTTTCAGGGACGGTGCGCGGAAGCCCTTGGACACGCCGCCGCGCAGGGTCCAGGCCTCGGTCGGGCGCCAGACCAGATAGGCGCGCGGGCTGAAGTGCTCGCCGTATTTGTCATGGCTGTCGAGGCGGCCGCCCAGGGTCAGCAGCAGGTTCTCGCGCAGGGTGATCTGATCTTCGGCGAAGATCGCCGCCGTATCGCCCGTCAACGTGGCGCCGGTGATGACGTTGCCGTCATAGTCGATCGGCACCGTGCCGATGGTGTCGGTGTTGGTCAGCTCTTCCTGGCGATACTGGGCGCCGAGCGCGAACTTGTGCAGCCAGACGAAGGTCTTCTCGAAATTCCACAGGCCGTCGACGATCCACTCCTGGAACTCGCCGGAGCCGCCGTACTCGCCCATCGCCTTGTTCTCGAAGGCGTTGCGATAGACGTCCAGGCGCGTCTGGCCGAACGACCACTGGCCTTCATGGCTGGCCCGGAAGTTGGTGCGCTCGGTCTCGGAGCCGAAGGCGCTTTGCGGCGTCGGCACGCCGTTGCGGTTCGGCACGAGCAGTTTGGGCGCCAGGGGCTCTTCCACCCCGTAGTTGGCTTCGAACGAGACGTTCTGGTTGTCGAGCGGCGCCCAGTTCAGCACGCCGTTCAGGCTCTTGTTGACGACCCCGCCCGTGCCGTTGGCGCCGGCGATATTGACCTCGTCCGGATTGGTGCGGGCGTAGGTCGCGCCCAGGCGCAGGCCCAGGGTTTCGGTGATGGGGCCAGCCACGTTGACGCCCAGTTGATAGGCGTCGCCGCGCTCGGACTCCTCGGACCAGGTGTAACTGGTGTTGGCCGAGCCGCGCCATGTCGGGGCGATCTTGCGGGTGATGATGTTGATGACCCCGCCCATCGCATCCGAACCGTAGAGCGACGACATCGGGCCGCGCACCACCTCGATGCGCTCGATCATGTCGGGCGAGATCCAGTTCAGGTCCTGGCGGCCCAGGTCCGGGCGATAGCTGATGTCGCGCGAGTTGCCGACGCGCCGACCGTCCACCAGCACCAGGGTATAGTTGTCGGGCAGGCCGCGGATGGTGATCTTGGACATGGCGCCGGTCGGGCTGACGCCGCCCGTCACGCCGGGCAGACGGCCCAGCAGTTCGCCGAGGCTTTGAACCGGCTGACGCTCGATCTCTTCGCGCGTGATGACGCTGACCGACGCCGGGGCGTCACGCACATCGACGCCCGTCGCCGAGGCGGTGACGACGACGTCCGAGACGGTCGTGGCCTGCGGCTCGATTTTGGCGGGGCTCGCCAGGGCGGGAGAGGCGGCGAGCAGGGTGGAAGTCATCAGGCCGAGCCCGATGCGGCGTTTGGTATGAAGCATCTGTGCCCCCGAAGGCGTGCGTTGAAAGGGCGGGAACCGCCCGGTTGGGGAGGAATGCTCACGCTTGTGAGCGACAAGCGCTTCTAATAATCATTCGCATTATAGGCTCAATGACGCACTCGGCATGGGGCGCATTCGCAATCGGGCATGAGCCTTCACCTGCTGGACAAAGGTAGGCGATATATTGCAATTAATAGTCATTCTTATATTGGCATGGCGACGCTTAAGGTCATTCAGGAGGACGGGATGTCCGGGCGGCCGCCTATTCGCGCCGATTTCAACCTGCTGCAGCCGCTGATGGTGCTGATCGAACAGCGCAGCGTTTCGCGCGCCGCTGACCGCCTGGGCATGGGGCAGCCGGCCATGAGCCGCGTCTTGGCTAGACTGCGGGATCAGTTCGACGATCCCTTGCTGGTGCGCGGACCGCGCGGGATGATGCTGACGCCGCGCGCGGAGGCGCTTCGTGGTCCGCTTCGCGCCTGGCTGCGGGACGGCGAGGCGCTGATCCGGGATCATGACGCGGACCCGCGCAGCATGAAGCGGACCTTCCGCCTAGCCTCGACGGATTTCGGTCTGCTGAGCGTGATCGCGCCGACGCTCGGCCTCATCGAACGAGAGGCGGGCGGCGTGGAATTGGCCGTCGAACCTCTGTCGGACGCCAGCCTAAGGCGGCTGGGGGACGGGCAACTGGACTTCGTCCTGACCGGGTGGAGCCCCCAGGGGGCGGGCCTGAGGGCGCAGTGGCTGTTTCAGGAGACCTATCTGGGACTGGCCCGGGCCGATCACCCCGTGCACGCTTCGATCCCGACGCTTGAGGATCTGACGCAGTGGCCGCACGTGTCGGTGTCGATCGGCGACGGCTTCGGCGACTGGATCGCAGAGGACCTGCCTGATCTGGCGGGACGGCGCGTGCTGATCTCCGCCGAGAGCTTCTCGCTGACACCCTATATGCTGTCGGGCGGCGAGGCGGTGGCCATCCTGCCGCGCCGCGCCGCCGAGCAGTTTGCAGCGACGCACGATCTTCGGACATTTCCGGCGCCGAGCGGAATGCGGCCCTTTGACTATCACCTGGTCTGGCACGAGCGCTCTGGCGAGGATCACGCCACCCGATGGCTGATCGACACCCTGGCGCGGGCGTTTGCTGCGTCAGCGGACAGGGCTGTCAGCTGACGACGTCGGGGCCGTAGATCAGGATCAGGCCGGCCGACAGGACGAGGGCGCCGATGGAAGCGTGATCTCCACCGCCAGCCCTGGCGCATTGTCTGAAAGGCGCAGCTGACCCTCGTGAGCCTTGATCACGGCGGCGACCATGGCGAGGCCCAGTCCAGATCCGGGCCTCAGGTCGCCGGGGTTGATCCGGTAGAAGCGCCGCAGGATGTTTTCACGCTCCGCGACGGGGACGCCTCTGCCGTGGTCGGCGACGCTCAGGACCGTTTGTCCATCTCGCAGTCCTGTCGTCACCTTGATCTTGGCGGGGGCGCCGCCGTGGAAGACGGCGTTCTCGATCAGGTTGGCCATCGCCTGCTGCAAAAGGGCGGCGTCGCCCGCAACAGGGCCACAGGGCTCCGCCGTCACCGTCAGGGACCCGCCGCTCTCTTCGACAATCGGGCGATAGATTTCGCCGACTGTCGCCGCGATGGCGGCGAGATCCAGATAGGAGACGCGCAGGACGTCGCCGCCGCTTTCGATGCGCGCCAAGGTCAGCAAGGCCTCGAACAAGGCGCTGACCTGGTCGGTCTCCTCCAGCGCGCGTTCGATGGCGTCGTCACGGGTCTCGACGTCCTCGATATGGGCGGCGACCTGCTCCAGCTGATTTCGAACCCGGTTCAGCGGCGCGCGCAGTTCATGGGCGACGCCCTCGGACAGGGATTTGAGGGCGGTCATCGCAGCCTCCTGCCGGTCCAGCATTCGGTTCAGATTGGCCGCCAGTTCGTCAAACTCGCGTCCCAGCCCCTCGGCGGGCAGACGAGCCGAGGTCTGGCCGGCGATGATGCGCCCGACCGCCTGATTGACCCCTTCGAGCCGCCGCAGGAACAGCCGTCCCGAAAACCACCCTCCGGCCAGGGCTAGAAGTATGAGGCTGAACCCGCTCCACAGGGCGAAACGGCGAACGCCGCCACGCAGTTCGTCCAGGTGCTGAATGTCGCGGCCCACAGCCAGCAGGGCGCTGTCGGCCGCGTGATCGCTAAGCACCAGCATATTGGGCGCCTGATCCGGCCAGCGCGTTTGGCGGGCCTTGGTCGGCAGGTTGCGCCGAAAGCCGCTGTCGTTCACCGCCATTCGCGTCAGGCCGTTGGAAAAGGTGCTGCCGTCCGGGGCTTCAACCAGCAGCAGATATCGCCGGGCGTCGCGATTGCGCGCCTGGGCGTTCAACTCGGCCACCAGGGCCGCCCCGCCGCGCCGGTCGGCGTCGGCGCGCATGACCTCCATCTGATGGCTCAGCCCCTCACGCACCTCGGCTTCCGCGAAGCGGAGCATGCCGTAGTCCACGGCCGCCACGATGGCGGCGGCGCCCAGGCCGAACAGGGCCGAGAAGGCGGCCGCATAGCGAAGACTGGCGGTGGACCAGACGGACGGCCTGCGCGCCCTAGTCGGGGGTTTTGAGGACATAGCCCACACCCCGGATCGTGTGGATCAAGTCATAGTCGAAGCCTCGATCGACCTTGGCCCTCAGGCGGCTGACATGGGCGTCGATCAGGTTGGCGCGCGGGTCGAAGTGGAACCCCCACAGGCTCTCCAGAAGCATGGTGCGCGTCACGGCCTGACCGGCGTTGCGTGCCAGTCGTTCCAGCAGTTTGAACTCATGAGGAGTCAGATCGAGGACTTCGCCCGCGCGCACGGCCCGGTGCGCGACCACATCGATCTCCAGATCGCCGACCACATGGCGGGCCGAATGATCCGCGAGGGGAGGGCGCCGGATCAGGGCCTGCAATCGTGCGCTCAACTCGCTGAAGGCGAAGGGCTTGATCAGGTAGTCGTCAGCCCCGGCGTTCAACCCGGCCACCCGGTCATCGACCGATCCCAAGGCCGTCAGCATCAGCACGGGCGTCTTGAGCCCCGCCGCGCGCATGGCCTGAACAACTTCCAGACCCGGCAGGCCGGGCATCATTCGGTCCGCGACAATGGCGTCATAGGCGCCGACAACCGCCATGTGCAGGCCCGTGTCGCCATCCTGGGCTTCGTCAACCGTATGGCCCTGCTGCCGCAGGCCCTCCGCCACAAAGGCGCGAGCGCGGCCGTCGTCGTCAATGATTAGCATTCGCATTAAACCCTTGTAGTGCGGACGGCGGGGCTGGCTAGCCCAGTTGCGAATTAATCTCATCGCAAGGCGGCGCGAAGGTTGATCGGCTATAGCCCGCATTGTTGCGAATGATACGCAACGGCATGGTGTGCGTTGGGATCAGTCATGGACGCTAGGGCGACGGATTTCTGGAGCAGTCCCGATCTGGCGGTGCAGATCGGCGGGGATGCGCCGACACCTCAGGATAAGCCGGAAGCGGCCATGGATTGGGCCTTCGGCCTGGCGACCCCCGAACTGAGGCTGTTCACCACGGGTGTTCAGCGTCGTCTGCCGTCAGGGCCGGCGGCGACCCTGGGCGAGCGCGCACGGCGCTTCTTCTCGGAGTATCCGGCTGCGGGGGGCCTTGAGGTTTCGCCCCGGCTGTTGGTCGGCGCCATCCCCTTTGATCGTGAAGACGGCGACTGTCTTTTCCTGCCGGAGCGCGCCGCTAACCGCGCCTGGAGCCCCCCTTTTCATCGGACTTCGTCTCCAGGCAGCAGACGCATCACAGCGGAGCCTTCGCGCGCCGTCTATCAGGACGCCGTCGGCAAGGCGCTGGTTTCCATCCGTGCGTCCCGCGAAGGAGCGCAGCCTGTCGACAAGGTGGTTCTGTCGCGCAGCCTGCGGCTGGAAGCCGACGCTCCGTTCGACGCCTTCGCCCTTTGGCGAGACCTGCAGGCGGACCCGTCGGCGGCGCGCTTTCTGGTTCCCCTGGGTCCGGGGAGGAGTAGGGCGATGCGCCGTCTGGTCGGCGCCTCGCCCGAACTGCTGATCTCCAGGCGTGGGGCGGCGATCCTGTCGCATCCTCTGGCTGGTTCCGCCCGGCGCAGTCCCGACCTGTCTGAAGACGAGGCGGCGGCCCAGGCTCTGCTGACCTCTGACAAGGACCGCCGCGAGCATGGCCTTGTGGTCGAGGCCATCATGGATCTGCTGGCGCCCTGGTGCAGCGACCTGCGCGCGCCGCCGGGTCCGGCCCTGGTCTCGACCCGGACCATGTGGCACCTCGGCACCCGCATCGAGGGTCGCCTGCGTTGCCCGGACGAGGGGTCTGCGGCTGAACTGGCGGCCTTGCTGCACCCCACGCCCGCTGTCTGCGGTTCGCCGCGAGACCGCGCCGCTGAACTGATCCGCGAACTGGAGGCCTATGATCGCGGCTTCTATGCCGGTGCGGTGGGCTGGACCAATGCTGCGGGCGACGGCGCCTGGTACGTGGCGCTGCGCTGCGCGGAAGTCTGCGGCCGCGAGGCGCGGCTTTATGCCGGCGCCGGCATCGTCGAAGGCTCCGACCCGGCGGCCGAGGCGGATGAGACATCCGGTAAATTCCAGGCCGTCCTGCGCGCCCTGGGCGTCGATGAGGCGAGCCTATGATCCCCTTGAAACAGGTGTGGCCGGACGAGATGGCGGCGCTCTATCGGGCCAAGGGCTACTGGCGCGGAGAGACCTTTTCACAGGTGCTGCGGAGCCGCGCCGAGGCGCAGCCTGACGCCGTCGCCGTGGTCGGCATGGATCAACGCTGGACCTATGGCGAACTGCTGCAAAAGGCCGAAACGGCGGCCGCCGGCTTTTTGGCCATGGGACTGAAGCCGGGGGATCGGGTGGTGGTGCAACTGCCCAACCGGCCTGAGTTCCTCAGCGTCGTCTTCGGCCTGTTCCGAGCACAGTTGATCCCGGTGTATGCCTTGCCCGCGCACCGCGCGACCGAGATCGTCCACTTCGTGACGCGGGCTGAGGCCGCGGCCTATGTCGTGGCCGACCGGCATGAGGGCTTCGACTATCGCGCCCTGGCCCGCGCCGTTCAGGCCGAGGTCCCCGAACTGCGCCATGTGGTCGTGGTGGGCGAGGCGGACGAGTTCACCGCCTTCGACGGCTTTCGCGCTGATCCTGCCGCCCTGCCCAGGACCGACGCTGATCCGTCCGACGTGGCCTTTCTGCAGATTTCGGGCGGCTCCACCGGCCTGTCCAAGCTGATCCCGCGCACCCACGACGACTATCTCTACAGCGTACGTGAAAGCGCCGACATCTCCGGGCTGGAGCCTGAGAGTGTCTATCTGACCGCCCTGCCGGCCGCGCATAATTTCCCGATGAGCTCGCCGGGCTATCTGGGCGCCCTCTATGTTGGGGCGACGGTGGTGATGGCGCCGTCGCCGTCGCCGGACGTCTGCTTCCCCCTGATCGAGCGCGAGGGGGTGACGATCACCGGCCTGGTGCCGCCCTTGGCCCTGTTGTGGATGCAGGCGGCGGGGAGGAAGACCCACGACCTGTCCAGCCTTCAGGTCCTGCTGGTCGGCGGCGCCAAGTTCCTGCCCGAGGCAGCGCGCCGTGTGCGCCCGGAAATGGGGTGCACCCTGCAACAGGTGTTCGGCATGGCCGAGGGTCTGGTCAACTACACCCGGCTGGACGACCCCGAGACCCTGATCGTTGAAACCCAGGGGCGGCCGATCAGCCCGGACGACGAAATCCTGATCGTCGATGACGCAGGCGCGCCCGTGGCCGACGGCCAGCCGGGCGATCTGCTGACGCGCGGCCCCTATACGATCCGCGCCTATCACAACGATGCAGGGGCCAATGCGCGGTCCTTCACCGAGGACGGCTTCTACCGCACCGGCGACGTCGTGCGCCGCACGCCCGAGGGCTATCTGGTGGTCATGGGCCGGGCCACCGACCACATCAATCGTGCGGGCGAGAAGATCTCGGCCGAAGAGGTCGAGGATCACCTGCTGGCTCACCCGGCCGTGTTCGACGCCGCCGTGGTGTCCGTGCCGGACGACTATCTGGGCGAACGCATCTGCGCCTTTGTCATTCCGAAAGACGCCGCGCCGCGCGGCGTCGAGTTGAAGGCCTGGATGCGCCAGCGCGACATCGCCGCCTTCAAGGCGCCGGATCAGATCGTCTTCGTGGACGACTTCGCCGTGACCGCCGTGGGCAAGGTCAGCCGCCGCGAACTGCGCGCCGCCCTGCGCCAACGGATCGTGCAAGAGGAGGGCGGAGCATGAGCGCGCCGAAAGGGCTGCCGACCGTATCGGCCTACGCCTTGCCGAGCGAGGCTGAGATCCCCGCCTCGCGCGCCCAGTGGACCCTGGAGCGCGACCGCGCCGCCCTGCTGGTCCATGACATGCAGGGGTATTTCCTGCGTCCCTATGCGTCGGACGCCGAGCCTCTGCCGGGACTGATCTCCCATATCGCCCGCCTGATCGCGGCGGCGAGGGCGGCGGGCGTGCCCGTCTTCTACACCGCCCAGCACGGGGATCAGGACCGCCGCGACCGGGGGCTTCAGGCCGACCTTTGGGGACCGGGCATGAGCCGCGCGCCCGAGCATGAAGACATCCTGTCCGAACTGGCCCCGGCGCCGGGGGACTTTCCCCTGGTCAAGCATCGCTACAGCGCCTTCCAGCGCAGCAATCTGGAGACCCTGATGCGGGCGCGTAGGCGGGATCAACTGATCGTCTGCGGCGTCTATGCCCACATCGGCTGCCAGCTGACGGCGGCCGAGGCGTTTCAGCGCGACATAGAACCCTTCTTCGTCGCTGACGCCCTAGGCGACTTCTCTCGCGAAAAACACATGGAGGCGGTGGCCTGGGCCGCCGCTGTCTGCGCGGTCGCGACCTCGACCGCGCGCATTCTGGACCGACTGACATGACCAAGCTGACCCCGCAGGACCTGACCCTGGAACGCATGCGCGCCGATGTCGCCGCCGTTCTGCACGAAGCGCCCGAAGCCATTCTGGACGACGACAACCTGATGGATCTAGGCGTGGACTCCCTGCGCGTCCTCAATCTCAGCCTGCAGTGGAGCGAGACGGTGTCGTTGGAGTTCAGCGAATTGGCCGAGCACGTCACCCTGGCCGAGTGGTGGGCCATCATCCGCCAGAAGCGCGCCGCGCTCGGCGTCGAGTCCTGAGGCATGGACGATGGACGCGCCGCCGGGAGTGTTCGGGCGCCAGCGACTGAGGCCCCCCTGAGCGAAGCCCAATCCGGCTTGTGGTTCGCCCAGAGGCTGGACCCGGCCAACCCGATTTTCAACACCGCCCACTATGTCGACATCCGGGGTGATCTGGACATCGAAGCCTTCCGCGCCGCCGTCGATCAGACAGCGGTCGAGGCCGAGGCCCTGTCGCTGCGCCTTGTCGAGCGGGGCGGGGCGGTGGTCCAGACCTTGGACCCCGCGCACCGTCCGTTCCTGCGGATCGTCGACGTATCGGGGGCCGTCGATCCGGCCGCCGAGGCCATGGCCGCCATGCGCCGCGATCACGAGACGCCGCTGGACCCGACCCGCGATCCCCTGGCCGCCAACATCCTGTTCCGTATGGAAGCCCGACGCTTCCTGTGGAGCCTGCGCGTCCATCATCTGGCCACTGATGGTTTCGGCATGGCCCTGCTGACCAACCGCGTGGCCGAACTTTACAACGCCGCGCGCGGCGGCCCGGCGCCCGGCCTGGCCTTCAACCCCATCGCCAAGGTCTGGGACGAGGACGCCGCCTATCGCGCCTCGGACAAGCGCACGGCCGACGCCGCCTATTGGCGCGACATCATGGGCGATGCGCCCGAGGTCGCCTCGCTGGCGCCCGGCAAGGCCACGACCGCCCATCGCTTCCACCGTATCGAGCGGACCCTTCCGCCCGAGGTCACGGCCCGTCTGCGCGCCCGCGCCGATGCTGGTCGCCTGTCATGGCCCGACGTGCTGACCGCCATCGGCGCCGCCTATGTTCGTCGCTTCTCGGGCGCGGAAGAGGCCGTCATCGGCGTGCCGTGGATGGGACGCATGGGCAGCGCCTCGGCGCGCACGCCCGCCATGATCATGAACGTTCCGCCGCTGCGCCTGACGTTGGATGAAGACGCGCCGCTGGACGAGCAATTGATCCTCGCTTCCAAGGCCCTGATCAGGACCCGCCGCCACGGCCGTTACCGCAGCGAGCAACTGCGGCGCGACCTGGGCCTGATCGGCGGCGCGCGACGCCTGTATGGGCCGCTGGTCAACGTCCTGCCGTTCGACCTGCCGCCGCGCTTTGCGGGATTGGACACGACGCTGAAGGTTCTTGGCACGGGTCCGGTGGACGACATCAGCTTCACCTTCCGCGGCGACGCCGACCCGGCCCTGACGCTGGAAGTGGACGCCAACCCAGACCTCTATTCGCTGGAGGAGGCCGCGGCCCACGGGGAGCGTCTGGCCGCCTTTCTGGCGAACGCACTCGACGCCGAGACGCTTGGCGAGGTCCCCATCGCCACGCCGGAAGAGGCCGCGCGCGAGCTGGAGGCCTTCAACGCCACCGCGTATCCGGTTCCGGATACGACCCTGACGGCCCTGTTGGAGGCGGCGATGAAGGCGACGCCGGACGCCCCGGCCCTGACCTTCGGCGAGCGGACCCTGACCTACGCCGAGCTGGACCGTCGCACGGCGCAGCTGGCCTCGGCCTTGGCGGCGCGCGGCGTGGGGCGTGAAGCTGTGGTCGCTGTCGCCTTGCCTCGATCGCTGGAGCTGGTCATCGCCCTGATCGCCGTGCTGCGGGCAGGCGGCGCCTATCTGCCGCTCGATCTGGAACATCCGCCCGAGCGCATCGCCGCCATCGTCCGCGCCGCCGATCCGACTGTCGTGCTTGCGGACCAAGATATCGGCGGCGCTTTCGGCGAGGCCTTGCTGACGCCCGTCGACTGGCCGCTGGACGGCGCGTCGCCGGTCGTCGATCAGGCGGGCGAGGACGCCGCCTATGTCATCTACACCTCGGGTTCGACCGGCGAGCCCAAGGGGGTGCTGGTCGAGCATCGGGCCATCGTCAACCGCCTGCTGTGGATGCAGGCCGAATACGGGATCGGCGCCCACAGCCGCATCCTGCAAAAGACGCCCGCTGCGTTCGACGTCTCGGTGTGGGAGTTCTTCCTCGCCCTGATCTCGGGCGGCGAACTGGTCGTGGCCCCGCCCGCCGCGCACCGCGACCCGGCGGCCCTCGCCGGGCTGATCCGCCGCCACGCCGTCACCGACCTGCACTTCGTCCCTTCCATGCTGTCCGCCTTCCTGGCCGATCCGGCGGCGAAGGAGATAACGGTCGCCCACGTCTTCTGCAGCGGCGAGGAACTGTCCGCCGAACTGCGCGACCGTTTCCACCAGACGGTGAAGGCGGAACTGCACAACCTCTACGGCCCGACCGAGGCGGCGGTGGACGTCAGCTATTGGGCCGCCGGGCCGGAGGATAGGTCCCGCCCCGTACCGATCGGCCGGCCGGTGTGGAACACGCGGCTGGTCATTCTGGACGAGCGCCTGCGCCCTGTGGCGCACGGCATGGGCGGCCATCTGCATCTGGGCGGGGTGCAACTGGCGCGCGGCTACCTGAACCGGCCCGACCTGACCGAGGATCGCTTCATTCCCGACCCGCACCATCCGGGCCAGCGGCTGTATCGCACCGGCGACGTGGCGCGCAGGCGCGCCGACGGGGCGGTCGTCTATCTGGGCCGCAGCGATCATCAGGTGAAGATCCGCGGCCTGCGCATCGAATTGGGCGAGATCGAAGCCGCCGTCATCGCCAGCGGTCTGGCGCGCGAGACCGTAGTGCTGGCGCGCGAGGATCGACCCGGCGAGCGCCGTCTGGTCGCCTATCTGGTCCCGGCCGAGGGCTATGACCCCGTCGCCCTGAAGGCCGCGCTGGCCGCGCGCCTGCCCGACTACATGGTCCCGGCCGCCATCGTGGCGCTGGACGCCCTGCCGACGACCTCCAACGGCAAGCTGGACCGCAAGGCGCTGCCCGCCCCGGTGTTCGAGGCGGCGGCGGGCCGGGCGGCCCAGACGCCGACCGAGAAGATCATCGCCGAACTGTTCGCCGAGACGCTGGGCAGGGCCGAACCGGCCGGCGCTGACGACGACTTCTTTACGCTGGGCGGCGACTCCCTGCTGGCGGTGCATCTGATGATGCTGATCCGCGAACGGTTGGGACGCGATCCGGGGCTGGGCGCCCTGTTCGACCGGCCTCGCGTGGTTGAGCTGGCCGCCCAGATCGACGCCGAGGCGCTGGACTTCGACAACGGGCTGGGCGTGCTCATCCGTGTGGCCGAGGGCGATCCGGCCCTGCCGCCGCTGTTCCTGATCCACCCGGCGGGGGGGCTGTCGTGGGGCTATCGCACCCTGGCGCGCGCCCTGTCGCCGCGCCGCACGGTGTGGGGCGTGCAGTCGCCTGCGCTGGACCCGAAGAACGCTCTGCCGGACGGGATCGAGGCGCTGGCGTCGGTCTATGTCGATCACATTCTGGCGCTGGGAGCGCCCAATTTTCAGCCTATGGGGCCTGTGCATCTCGCGGGCTGGTCCGTCGGCGGCGTCATCGCCCAGGCGGCGGCGGTCGAACTGGAACGACGCGGGGTCGAGGTGGGGCTGATGGCCATGCTGGACTCCTATCCCGCCGAGTGCTGGCGCGCCGAGCCGGAACCGGACCCCGTCGACGCCCTGCGCGCCCTTCTGGCCATCGCCGGCTACGATCCGACCCAGTATCCCGAACTGCGCAGCCGCGCGGCCATCCTCGCCTTCCTGAAGGCGGGCGACAGCGCGCTGGGCGGCCTGCCCGAGGCGGCGCTGGACGGGGTGATCCGCGTGGTGCTCGACACCAACCGCCTGGTCCGCAAACATCATCATCAGCCCTTCGGCGGCCGCACGACCCACGTCCGCGCGGCGCTGGATCACAAGGAACGCGACCTGACGCCCGGCCTATGGCGGCCCTACGCCGCCGAACTGGACGTGGTCGAGGTTCCCTTCCTGCACCCGCAACTGACCGGCCCGGCGGCCACGGCCCTGATCGCCCCGGCTCTGGACGTCCGCATGACCGCCGCCGAGGAGAAGATGAGATGAGAGAGACTGGCCTGTCGGGTCGTCTGGCCCTGGTCACCGGCGCGGGCGGCGGTATCGGCGCCGCGGTGGTGCGCCTGCTGGTCGAGGAGGGCGCGCGCGTCGTCGCCACCGACCTGCCGTCCGTCTCTCTCTCGGAACTGGCCTCGTTGACCGACGTGCGGGTCGAGCCGCTGGACGTGTCAGACGGCGCGGCGGTCGAAGCCTTGTTCGACCGCATCAAGGCCGAGGACGGCCCCATCGACTTCGTAGCCAGCGTGGCGGGCGTCCTGTCCAATGCGACAGTGGATCAGACCTCCGACGCCGAATGGCGCCGCGTGTTCGCCGTCAACACGGACGGGGTCTTCCATCTGGGCCGCGCGGCTTCAAGGCGTATGGGTGAAAGGGGCAGGGGGGCCTTTGTCACTGTCAGCTCAAACGCGGCGGGCGTGCCGCGTCATGCCATGGCGGCCTATGCGGCGTCCAAGGCGGCGGCGACCATGTTCACCCGCTGTCTGGGTCTGGAACTTGGGCCGAGAGGCGTCCGCTGCAACATCGTCGCGCCCGGCTCGACCCTGACGCCGATGCAGACGGGCATGTGGGCCGACGAAGACGGCGCCGTCCGCGTCATCGCTGGCTCCCCCGAGACCTTCAAGGCGGGCATTCCTCTACGCAAGCTGGCCAGGCCGGAAGACATCGCCGAGGCGGTGGTCTTCCTGCTGTCCGACCGCGCCGCCCACATCACTATGGCCGATCTCTACGTTGACGGCGGGGCTACGCTGAAGGGGTAGCCCCCGATGGGTTGGAAAGCCGTCAGAACGCCTGTGCGCGGCCGGTCTCGTCAACCGCGACCATGATGAACTCCGCCGCCGCCGAACAGCGCCGGGCGCCGCTCAGCAAGTCCTCGGCCCAGAGCTGCCCCCGCCGTTGATCGGCGAACGAAAGTCGATGCGGTTGGTGGCGGCCACCACCTCCACGGCTAATGCTGTCCGCCTGTCGTCAGACGCGCCAAGGGGCTTTGCGATCAGCGTAATCCGTAAATCTGCTTAGTGCGCGGATATGCGGCGGTTAACGCGTGGCCCTGTATCCAGCAGGGGGATCGGGAGCTGCCGCAAAGTCATGCTGACAAAACACCGGGAGGCGGCCGGGACGGCCTCCATCTGCGATTGGGGCGCCGCCAAGCGGTTCCCCCGATGTTCACGTCACCGCCAAGTCGTGATCGCGCCCGCCTGATGGCCGAGTGATCGCGGCCCACACGCCTCGGCGCCATGAGGCCTTCGCTCATGGAGCGGCCTCCCAAATATTCGCACTTCCATCTAAGGTTCAGGATCTTCCATGCAACTGACGATCAAGGCTCGGCTTCTTGGCTGCCTGGCGGCGCTGGCCGTGGGCATGACGGCGATAGGTGTGGCGGGCTGGGTGGTGAGCAGCACGGCTCAGCAACGCATGCAGTCGGTGATCGCCGATCGCGTGGCGCCCCTGCAGCAGCTCAAGGCCATCAGCGACCTCTACGCCGTCAATATCGTCGATGCGGCCCACAAGGCGGCGTCGGGTTTGGTCACTCCAGACACGGCGACCCAGCAGATCAGTGACGCCCGAGGCCGCATCGACAGCACCTGGAGCGCTTATCAGGCCACCAGCATGACCGCCGACGAGCAGGCGCTTGCCAACAAGGTCAAGCAGGCGATGCCCGCCGCCGATCAGGCGGTCGAGGAACTGGCCCGCATTCTGGCAGCCGGCGACATGGCGGCGCTCAAGACCTTTAACGACCAGACGCTCTATGCCTCCATCGATCCGATCAGCGGCAACATCGGCGCCCTGGTCGATCTGCAAATCCGGGTCGCCCAGCAGGACGGGGAGGCGGCGGCATCCGCCGCACGCATCGGCCTGATGATCATGTGCGCCATCGCCCTTATGGCCGCCGGCCTGCTGGCGTTCGCCACGAATGTGGTCGTGCGTCAGGTGACGGCGCCCATCATGGCTATGACCCGCGCCATGAACCGCCTGGCGGAAGGCGACAACGCGGTGGAAATCCCCGCCGTCGGTCAGCGCGACGAACTGGGCCAGATGGCCGGCGCCGTGCAGGTCTTCAAAGACAACGCCATCGCCAAGATCAAGGCCGACGCCGAGGTGGAACAGGCCAAGGCGCGCGCGGAACAGGAACGCCAGGCGGCCAGCGCTGCGGCCATCGCCACGGAGCAGGCGCTGGTGGTCCGCTCCTTCGGCGCCTCGCTGGAACGTCTCGCCAGCGGCGATCTCACCTGGCGGCTGGAAGACGAAATGCCGCCGGCCTATGAAAAGCTGAAGGCCGACTTCAACGACGCCATGCTCAAGCTTCAGGACGCGATGAGGGTAATCGTGGGAAATGCGGGTTCGATCCACTCGGGCAGCCGCGAAATCTCGGTCGCCTCGGACGACCTGGCCAAGCGCACCGAACAGCAGGCCGCCGGCCTGGAAGAGACCGCAGCGGCGCTCGATCAGATCACGGCGACGGTCAAGCGCACCGCCGAGGGGGCCAGGGAAACGCGCCAGGTCGTCGCCTCGGCCAAGGCCGACGCCGAAACCAGCGGCCAGGTCGTCGGTCGTGCGATCGCCGCCATGGGCGCCATTGAGGAATCCTCGCGGCAGATCAACCAGATCATCGGCGTGATCGACGAAATCGCCTTCCAGACCAATCTTCTGGCTCTGAACGCGGGCGTGGAAGCTGCGCGCGCGGGCGACGCCGGTCGCGGCTTCGCCGTGGTCGCGTCTGAAGTGCGCGCCCTGGCCCAGCGCTCGGCCGAGGCCGCCAAGGAGATCAAGGTCCTGATCTCGGCTTCGGGCGTCCAGGTCAGCGAAGGGGTGGATCTGGTCGGTCAGACCGGGCGAGCTCTGGAACGCATTCTGGGCGAGGTCGTCCAGATCAACGGCCTGGTCGCCGAAATCGCGGCCTCGGCCGAGGAACAGGCGACGGGCCTTCAGCAGGTCAACATCGCCGTCAATCAGATGGACCAGGTCACACAGCAGAACGCCGCCATGGTCGAGGAATCGACGGCGGCCAGTCATTCTCTGTCTCGCGAAGCCGATAACCTCACCGAACTGATGGCGCAGTTCCGCGTGGGCGCCGGCAAGGGCGATGCGGTGGGTGGTGCAAATGCAGGAAGGGCGACGCGATCGGCGCCGCGCGCCGGCGTTCGCCTTGTTTCGAGCGCTGCCGGTTAGCGTCTTTGAGCCCGGCGGGCGCTGAGGCTCCGCTGTTTCGCTGATCGTTGGATGGAGGTCCGGGCCAGGCTGGCCCGGACCTCCATGAATGCAGTCGCAATCGTCGGACGGCTTCCTGCGGCCGTCGCCGTCGGTGAGGGCCTTGGCGGCGTCATCTTGAACCAGGCGGCTATTCGCGACATCGGCATGCACATCCCTCAGTTCCAACGCTCGATCAGCGAGATCGAGGAGTTGGTGCAACTGCATAGGAGGCGCTGGGCATGGCTGATCATGCTGACGCGCGGCCGATCCGGATCAAGACGGACGAGATCCGCTTCGCGGATGTGACCTTCCGCTACGCCGGGCAGCGCAAGCCTCTCTTCGAGCATCTCGACGTCACGGTTCCCGCCGGCCAGCGGGTCGGCCTGGTGGGGCGTTCGGGTTCTGGCAAGACCACAGCTTCGCCAGAGCGAGCGTTAGGGGAAACTCTGCCGCGCGGCCTTCGGGTGACGCGGCGTTTTCTTTGTCCGTCCGCGGTTGACAGAAGTGCATCGGTCGTTATTTAACTAATAACGACATTAACTGAAGGTGACATTATGCGCTCCGGCGAGGCGATAGGACCGATCTTCAGCGCGCTTGCGGACCCCACCCGGCGGGCGATCCTGGCGCAACTGGCGGGCGGGGAGGCGACGGTGAACGAACTGGCGGAGCCGCTCCAGATGACGCTGCCGAATGTCTCCAAGCACGTGAAGGTCCTGCTCGACGCCGGCCTGATCCTGCAGCGCAAGGAGGCGCAACGGCGGCCGTGCAGCCTCAATCCGGAAGGCCTTAGGCAGGTCGAGGCCTGGTCGCGCCGCTACATCGACGAATGGGAGGACACGTTCCAGCGCCTGGACGCGCTCCTCGCCGAAGTCTCTGTTCAACAGGAAGGAAGCTGACATGCAAAAGGCCGAACTGATCCTCGTGTCCGATACCGAGGTGCGCATCCGCAGGACGTTCAACGCCCCAGTGGCAGCCGTCTGGGCGGCCTGGACGAAGCCGGAACTGGTGATGCGCTGGTACGGGCTTCGGTCCCTGCGGATGGCCGAGTGCACGATCAACCTGGAGGTCGGCGGGACCTGGCGCTGGGTGCTCGCCGCCCCGGACGGACAACTGATCGCCTTCTCGGGGGTCTTCAAGGACATCCGGGCGCCGCACAGCCTGACCCGGACTGAACTGTTCGAGGCGATGCCTGGGACCGACTATGTCGTCACCCTGGATTTCGAGGCGGTCGACGGCAGAACCGTCCTGACATCGCGCATGGTCTACCAGAGCAAGGAGCATCGCGACGGCCACCTTCAGTCCGGCATGGAGGCCGGAATGAACGAGACCTACGAGCGGATGGACGAACTGCTGGCGGATATTTCTCCGTCGGTTGGAGGAGCGGTCTGATGAGCTTGGCGACCGAGCGGGCGCGCCCCGCCACAAGCCGCTGGCCTTTGGCCACCCTGGGCCTGTGCGCGCTCTTCGTACTGACCTTTACCGCCACGCATGGGCTTCGACCGGACCTGGACCCGTCGTGGACCCCGATCAGCGAGCATGCGATCGGGAGCCAGGGGGCGGTGATGACCGTCGCCTTCCTGGCGCTCGCCGCGGCCTGTGGAACGCTGTCGATGGCGTGGCGGCGCACATTGAAGGGATGGCAGGGTGTAATCGCCCGCCTCGGTCTCATCCTCGGTTTTGCGGGTTTTGCTGTGGCGGCGATCTTTCCCGGCGACAGCGTCCTGGTCTCACCTCAGGCCACGACAGTCGCCGGCATGGTGCATGGGGCCGGGGCGGTTCTGTCTGACGGGGTGCCTGTTGCGGCCCTCTTCGCCGCTTGGGCTATGTCCCGCGCGGGCGGGGTCCAGGGGCGTCATGCCGGCTTGATGTGGCTGGGCGCGGGTATTTCGTTGAGCGGGTTCGTCGCGGTCGTAGTGGTCATGGCGACATTCATGCCGGCCAACGGTCAACTGGGCCCCGAGGTCCCGATCGGCTGGGCGGGCCGCTACATGATGGGCGCTCACGCCGTCTGGTTAGCCATCGCAGCCCTGGTCCAGGCTCGCATCGCGCGGTCGGGCGCAAGCCTGACCTAAGCTCAGGACGCCAGCGAGATAGCCAGGCGACCAAATAATCGGCGAGGAAAAGCAGGCATAGGTCGTACTGGGTGGCGACGCCGCCAATCTTTCAGCCTGCCGACCCTTCAAGGCGTAGCGTAGCAGCCAACATGATCTCGATGTTGTTGTGACGCTTGTCGTATTTGATCGGCTCTATCCGGGCTTGCATCACAACCGTTGTGGCGGACCAGATGGCTGCAGTCGGGGGCATGTAAAGAGCCTCCAGTATTCAGACGGGCTGCTTCGTCAGACTCGAGCAAGCGCATGTCGGGTCTCGCCATCGGGACCGCCTAAGGGTCTTCTTTCGCGATCGGACGGACCTCTTGCACGAGGGTCAGCAGAGTCTTGCTAGGCTCTTCCACCATAAGCTCGTGAGCGGAGTGTTCGAACCAGATCAGTCGTTTCATCGGCGCCTCTATGCGCACAAACCAGTCGGCCGCCACCTCAGCCGACACCTTTGCCGATGAGGCCTAGGCGTTTGAGGCAATACGGGCCGAGCATCCTGAGCGTCGCGGCTTTAGACCGCCTGGGCGCCTTCCCGACGGACTTCATGTCCGCGATGTGTAGGTCGACAAGTTCGCCGAACGTGCGAAGCCGCGCTGACCGAGAGGGGGGAGGGGTTTCTCCGCGATCAATCCGCCCCTCGGCTTCGGTGGCCCACCGGCGGGCGTCATCGCGTTTGAGGAAGGTCTCGCTTATATAGCGACCCTTCCGCCTCACTTGGACCCGCCACGTTCCTGACGGGAGTTTCGAGTAAGTCGCCATTTCGTGTGCGCTCTGTGTGCACTGAGGTGTCGAAAACCCGGAAAAAACGTCGCAACACGTCACAAATTTGAGTGTACACGCCGCCTTCCAACTTTTTGATCTTGCTGAAAAATGTCTATAAATCAAGCTCATAGACTGTCCGTGGCGCCCATGATGGACTGGACCGACCGCAACTGTCGGGCGTTCCACCGTGCGCTGAGCAGCCGGGCGCTGCTCTATACGGAGATGGTCACGGCCCCGGCGGTGATCCACGGCGACCGCGAGCGTCTGCTGGGCTTTGACGCGGTGGAGCATCCGGTGGCCTTGCAGCTGGGCGGGTCGGACCCGGCCCAACTGGCTGAGGCGGCGCGGATCGGCGAGTCCTACGGCTATGACGAGATCAACCTGAACGTCGGCTGCCCCTCGGATCGGGTGCAGTCGGGCAAGTTCGGCGCCTGTCTGATGCGCGAGCCGGAGCTGGTGGCCGACTGCATGGCGGCGATCAAGGAGGCGGTCAGCGTCCCCGCCACCGTCAAATGCCGCATCGGCGTCGACGATCAGGACCCGGACGTCAGCCTGTTCGCCACGGTCGACGCCTCGGCGGCGGTCGGGATCACCCACTTCATCGTCCATGCGCGCAAGGCCTGGCTGAAGGGTCTGTCGCCGAAGGAAAACCGCGACGTGCCGCCGCTGGACTATGATCTGGTGCGGCGTCTGAAGCGCGAGCGGCCGCATCTGACCATCTGCATCAACGGCGGCGTCGGCGATCTGGATCAGGCTGAGGCCCATCTGGATGCGTCTGACGGCGTGCAACTGGACGGCGTCATGCTGGGCCGCGCCGCCTATCACGAGCCGGCCCTGCTGGGGCAGGTGGATCGGCGCATCTTCGGCATGGATGTCGCGGACGTCGATCCCTTCGCCGCCATCGAACGCTATCGGCCATACATGGCCGGGCGGCTGGCCGAGGGCGCCAATCTGGCCGGCATGACGCGGCATATGCTGGGTCTGATGCACGGCCGGGCCGGGGCGCGGGCCTTCCGCCGCATCCTGACCGTCGAGGGCGTCAAGGCCGGGGCCGGGCTGGAGGTCGTCGACCGCGCGGTCGAGGCCGTGCGCGAGGCCGAGGCGCGGCAGGCGCGGCTGGGCGAGAGCGAAGAAGCGGCCTGATTATTCACTTTCGTCATCCCGGCCTTGAGCCGGGACCGCCCAAGGCGCCGACGCTTCTTGCGGCCCCGGATAGCGGCTGCGCCGCTTCCGGGATGACGGGGAGGGATGCGCCCGCTATGCCCAAGCCATGACCGCCTTGCCCCTGTCCGACCTCGCGATGATGTTCGCAGCCCTGATTGCGGCAGGCGCATTGGCCGGCGTGATCGGCGGCCTGTTCGGGGTCGGCGGCGGGACGGTGCTGGTGCCGGCGCTCTTCTACGCTTTTGCGGTGCTGGGCGTGGGCGGTGAGAGCAATCTGCACGTCGCCATCGGCACCTCCCTGCTGACCATTGTCGCCACCTCGTTGCGGTCGCTGGCGACGCACCGAGCCCATGGAGCGGTGGACGAACAGGTGCTGAAGACCTGGACGCCCTGGGTGGCGCTCGGCGGACTGGTCGGGGCGGGGATCGCGGGCTTCACCTCGATGGAGGGACTGGCCGTCGTCTATGGCGTCTGTTTGCTGTTGATCGCGGCCCAGATGGGGCTGCTGCCCGAGCACGTCACCCTGCGCAAGGACCTGCCGACCGGCTGGGGACGACGCGGGGTCGGGACCGGCATCGGCCTGTTGTCCGCCATGATGGGCGTCGGCGGCGGCAGTTTCGGGGGCATGATGATGACCCTGTGCGGGCGGCCGATCCATCAGGCGGTGGCGACCGCCAGCGGCTTTGGTCTGGCTATCGGAGCGACGGCGGCCCTGGGTTTCGCGGCCTTCGGCTGGGACGCGCCGGGGCGGCCGCCGTTGTCGCTGGGCTACGTCAACGTCCCGGCGGCGGTGATCATGGGGCTGTTGACCGCCCTGACCGCCCCCTATGGCGCGCGGCTGGCCCATCGGCTTGATCGTAAGGTGCTGAGAAGGGCCTTCGCCGTCTACCTGTTGCTGACCGCCCTGTCGGTGGTGTGGAAGGCGCTCTGACAAACGGCGATTTCGCCTACGTAGATTTCCGGGGTGAAACGCTAAGGCTTTGGCGAACCGCGCGAGGTTAGGAAGACAGCCGTCATCCCCCCGAGCGTAGAAAATGCTGCAAAACCTGTCCGTGCCCAAGAAGCTGATGCTGTCCTTCGCCGCCGTGATCGCGGCCTGCGGGGCGGCGACCATGGTGGTCCTGTGGACCGTGACAATCTTGCAGCGCGCCGACGCGGCCAACGCCGCCTCCGCCGAGATGTTCAAGACCTCGGACCTGGTCCTGGCCGCCGCGGTCGAGCAGCAGAACGCCATGCGCGCCTATGTGGCGACGCGCGACGCCGACTTCATTCCCAAATACGAGGAGCCAGGCAAGGTTCTGATCGCGCGCCTGGCCGATCTGGCCGCCGCCGACGTCAACGCCGCCTATGGCCAGGAACAGGCGGCGCTGAAAGCCGCCACGGACGCCTTCCATCAAAGCGCCGACGGCCTGATGGCCCTGGCCCGTGATCCCGCCACCCAGCCCCAGGCCGTCGCCGGACTGGAAGCCGGCGCCCGCCTGTCGGATATCCGCGCCGCCATTACCTCGATCCAGGAAAAGGAGGCGGTGGTCGCCGCCGCCAACGCCAAGGCCAAGGCCTTCGCCTATCAGGAGGCCTATTGGAGCTTCGCCATCGGCGGGGTGCTGGCCCTGGTCATCGCGCTAGGCGCCGTCGTCTGGCTGATCAGCGCTTTGAGCCGTCCGGTCGAGGCCATGACCCGCGCCATGGGGCGTCTGGCCTCCGGTGATCTGAACGTCGCCATTCCCGCCATCGGTCGCCGCGACGAGATTGGTCACATGGCCGACGCCGTCCTGACCTTCAAACAGAACGCCGAGGAGAAGGTGCGGCTGGAAGCCGAGGCCGAGGTCCAGCGCGCCGCCGCCGAACAGGCCCGCATCGACCAGGCCGAACGTGACGCCGAGGCGGCCCGCCAGCAGGCCCAGGTGGTGGACGGCATCGCCTCTGGCCTCGAACGACTGTCGAGCGGCCAACTCGCCTTCCGCCTGAACGCCGCCTTCGCGCCCGAGTACGAGAAGCTGCGCGCCGACTTCAATGCGGCCATGGCCCAACTTCAGGACACGATGCGCGTCATCGTTGATCGCTCCAGCGCCATCGGCGCCAGCGCCCATGAGATCAGCCAGGCCTCGGATGACCTGTCGCGGCGCACCGAGCAGCAGGCCGCCTCGCTGGAGGAAACCGCCGCCGCCCTGGAACAGATCACCGCCACCGTGGCCCGCTCCGCCGAAGGCGCGATCGAGGCCGGCGGCGTCGTCGACGGCGCCCGTCAGGAAGCGACGCAAGGGCAGGCCGTGGTGGGCCGCGCCATCGTCGCCATGGGCGAGATCGAGCAGTCGTCGAACGAAATCGGCAACATCATCGGCGTGATCGACGAGATCGCCTTCCAGACCAACCTGCTGGCGCTGAACGCGGGCGTCGAGGCGGCCCGCGCCGGCGACGCCGGTCGCGGCTTCGCGGTGGTGGCCTCGGAAGTCCGGGCTCTGGCCCAGCGTTCGGCGGAGGCGGCCAAAGAGATCAAGACCCTGATCTCGGCCTCCAGTCGTCAGGTCGGCGAGGGCGTGGCTCTGGTCGGCGACACCGGCCATGCACTGGAAAGGATCGCCGAGCAGATCACGCGGCTGACCGCCATCGCCCGCGAAATCTCGGCCTCGTCGCAGGAGCAGGCCAGCGGCCTGCAACAGGTCAATATCGCCGTGGCCCAGATGGATCAGGTGACGCAGCAGAATGCGGCCATGGTCGAGGAATCCACCGCCGCCAGCCACTCTCTGGCGCAGGACGCCCGCGAGCTGGACCGGATGATGGGGCAGTTCTCGCTGGACGGCGCCGCGACGGACGCGCGCGGTCAGCAGCAGATGCTGGCGCGGGCGGTGGCTTAAGAAGACGTCATCCCGGCCGAAGCCTCGCGGAGCGAGGCGCAGAGCCGGGACCGCCCAGAACGCCGCCGTCAGCTTTTCCTGCGGTCCCGGATAGCGGCTCCGCCGCTTCCGGGATGACGGTTATCTTTAGGCCGCGTGTTGCAGCACCAGGGCGTCCAGAGCCTGAACCAGGTCGGCCAGGATGTCGTCCTGATGCTCCAGTCCGACCGACAGCCGGATCAGGCCGTCGGTGATCCCGGCGACGACGCGCGCCTCGGGCGTCATAGCGGCGTGGGTCATGGTGGCCGGGTGGGCGATCAGGCTTTCGACCCCGCCCAGCGACTCGGCCAGGGTGAAGATGTCCAGACCCTCGATCAGGTCGCGCACGGCGTCGGTCCCGCCGTTCAGTTCGAAGCTGAGCATGGCGCCCGGTCCCGACTGCTGGCGCGCCGCCAGATCATGGCCAGGGTGGGATTTCAGACCCGGATAGTGGACGGCCTTGACCGCCGGATGCTGTTCCAGCGCGGCGGCGACCAGAGCGGCGGTGGCCTGCTGGCGCTCGATGCGGGTGAACAGGGTGCGCAAGCCCCGCAGGGTCTGATAGGCGTCGAACGGCGAGCCGGTGACGCCCAGGCAGTTGGCCCACCAAGCGAGTTCCGCATGATCCGCCGGGTCCGCCGCGATCACGGCGCCGCCGACAACGTCGGAGTGGCCGTTGATGTATTTGGTGGTCGAGTGGACGACGATGTCGGCGCCCAGCTCCAGCGGGCGTTGCAGGGCGGGCGACAGGAAGGTGTTGTCGCACACCACCTTGGCGCCGACGGCATGGGCGCGACGACAGACATCGGCCACGTCCACGACCCGCAGTAGGGGGTTGGACGGGGTCTCGATCAGCACCAGCTTGCAGCCGTCGGCCAGAGCCGCGTCCAGGGCTTGGCCGTCGTTCTGATCGACGAAGGCGACGCGGAAATGGCCCTTTTTCGCCCGCGCGCACAGCAGGCGGTGGGTGCCGCCATAGCAGTCGTGCGGCGCGATCAGCAGTTCGCCGGGGTTGAGCAAGGACAGCGGCAGGTCGACCGCGGCCATGCCGGTGGCGGTGATGACGGCGCCGGCGCCGCCTTCCAGCTCGGCCAGGGTGTCGGCCAGGACGTCGCGGGTCGGATTGCCCGAGCGCGAGTAGTCGTATTTCCGCTTCTGGTCGAAGCCGGCGAAGGAATAGTTGGACGACAGATACAGCGGCGGCATGACCGCGCCGTGGGCCGTGTCCGTATCGACGCCCGAGCGGGCGGCGATGGTGCGGGGATCGGCGGGACGGGCGGCGCGGCTCATTGGTCGATGTCTTTCAGGACGGAGGTCAGGATGTCGGCGACCAGGACGTCTTCCTTCAGGAAGGCGTCGTGGCCGTAGTGGGAGGGGTGCTGTTCGAAGCGCCAGAGGTTGGGCAGGCGCGCGGCCAGCTCCCTCATGTCGTCGATGGGGCACAGGCGGTCGGTGGTGAAGCCGACCAGGGTGACGGGGGCGGTGATGGCCTCGGGCTCGACGCGGTGGCGGTCGATGGAGTCCGACAAGGTCAGCCAGCGCGAGGGCGTGGTGCGGTCGCGATAAGCCCGGCCGCGCGCCTGCAGATATTCGCAGACGGGATAGGCCTGACCAGCATGGCTGGGGGCCTCGGAATCGAAGCGCTCGCCGAACTCGTCGGGGGTGCGATAGGTGGTCATGGCCAGTTCGCGGGCCAGACCGACCGCCTGATCCACGCGGCCGGTCTCCAGCCCCAGTTGCAGGATGCGGCGCTGGATGCCGCGCCAGGCGGTGGCCAGGGGGTGAGGGCGGTGGGCGGCGGACACCACCACCAGCTGCTCGGCCCAGTCGGGGAAGAGCTCGCCAAACGCCAGCGCGATCATGCCCCCGTAGGAGCAGCCGATGAAGGCCGCGACCTTCTCGACGCCCAGGTGGTCCAGCAGCAGGGCCAGCAGCCGCGCCTGATCCTGGGTGGTGATGGTCAGCGGCGGCTTGGCGTCCTTGGCGTCGGGACCGAAATCGGGTGCGAAATCAAAAGCCAGGACGCGGAAACGGGTCAGGTCGATGGGGGCGCGCACGCCGACGGCGCCTGACCACCAGCCCAGGCCCTTGGTCTCGGTGCGGTGGACGTAACGGTCGGCGGAGATGCCGCCAGCCACGACGATCAGGGGGGCGCCGGCCTTGCCGTGCAGACGGCCCACGATCTGCTTCTGGTTCAGGGTTCCGCCGAAATCGAGCGGGAAGCCGTCGGGGATCGGCACGACGACGTCATGGGCCCCGTCGCGCGACAGCAGCTCGGACGGACGGCGTGCGGAGGCGGGCCTACAGGCGGGCTCTTCAGCAGGGTCGATAGGGTCGATCAGGGCCAGGGTCATGGGTCTCGTCACTCAGCAAAACGGCTCGCCAAGGAACCCATGCAGTGACAGACCGTGGAGCGTCGCCTCGTCGATGCTCCACCCATCTCTCGCGGTCTTCAGGTCGCCCTGAAAACCCCGCAGGAGTTGGCACCGTTTCGGGCGGAACCCGATGGTTGCCCCGGCGTCAAAGGGCCTAATCCCTCAGCCGGTCTTGATGAGTGACCTTACGTTGCGGTTGCGAAGGGCGCCGGTCAAGCGAAATAATTCACCTCATTTTGGCGATTGGGGGCCGCAAGGTGGTGAAATCGCGCTTTTGTGGCGCGTCCGGGAAAAATTTGTTCTTTTGGGGGTTGACGCGGTGCGGGGTCCTGGAACACCTTGAGGCAGGATTTTTCAACCGGACGCCGCCTGTGCTTGACCGCCTCGCCAGCATGAAGATGACCCGCCTCGCCGCATCGGCGACGGGCCTCGTCGCGTCCATGATTACGACCACCGGTACCACCACCACCATGCCCTTGCGGGCGGGGACCGGATGATGCGCGCCGCCTAGGCGAGAAACGCAAAAAACCGATCACCCCGCCCGGACCCCCGGGCGGGTTTTTTTATGCCCGAACCGACCTCGACCGCCCCACCAGACCCCGCCTTCAGGATCACCCCGATGCCCGCTTCCGCCCTCGCTCTCGTCGCCGACAAACAGAAACCGCAAGCGGTCCCCAGGGCCTTCTGCGCCGCCGAGGTCGTGGTGCTGAAGTTCGGCTCGTCCGTCCTGCGCAACGCCGCCGAGGCGCCTGCCGTGGCCTCGGAAATCTACGGCCACGTCCGCGCCGGGCGGAAGGTGGTGGCGGTGGTGTCGGCCCTGTCTGGTCACACCGACCGGCTGCTGGCCGACGCCCGGGCTCTGGGGCTGGATCACGAGAACGAACTGCTGCCCGCCTATGTGGTGCTGGGCGAGGAAAAGGCGGCGGCCCTGGTCGCCATCGCCTGCGACCGGGTGGGGCTGGACGCGGTGGGTCTGTCGGTGCGGGAGCTGGGCATCGTGGTCGAGGGGCCGGCGCAGCACGCTCGCCCGGTCAGCCTGAAGGGCGAGCGCCTGCAACAGGCCCTGGCCGAGCATGAGGTGGTGGTGGTCCCCGGCTTCGGCGGCGTGCGCTCGAACGGGCGCGTGGCCCTGCTGGGCCGCGGCGGATCGGACCTGACGGCGGTGGTTCTGGCCGCCGAGCTGGGGCTGGACCGGGTGCGTTTGGTCAAGGACGTGGACGGCCTCTACGACCGCGATCCGGCCTGCGAAACGGGCACGCCGCTGCGCTATCGCCGCGCCAGCTGGGACACGGCGCGCCAGCTGGGCGGGGCCCTGGTCCAGCATGACGCCATCGATCTGGGCATGGAACACGGCGTCGAGATCGAGGTCGCGGCTCTGGGCCGGGCCGAGGGCACGGTGGTCGGCGAGCGCGGCGCGCCTCCCGGCCCGGTGCAGCCGCACGCCCCGCTGCGCGTGGCCCTGGCCGGCTGCGGCGTGGTCGGCGGCGGTCTGCTGAACCGCCTGCTCCCGGACAAGCGCTATGAGGTGGTCGGCGTCCTGGTCCGCAATCCGGCCAAGAAGCGCGACGTGGCCGCGCCGGCCGACCTGTTCACCAACGATGTCGAGGGCCTGCTGGCCAAGAAGCCTGATCTTCTGCTGGAGGCCCTGTCGGAAGGCGAGGCCGGTCACGCCCTGATCCGTCGCGCGCTGGAGGCCGGCTGCGACGTAGTCAGCGCCAACAAGCAGGCCGTGGCCCGCGATCCGGCGGGGCTTCAAGCCCTGGCCGCCGCCAATGGCTGTCGTGTCGCCTGGTCGGCCTCGGTCGGCGGCGGGGCGCCGATGATCGAGACCCTGCGCGCCGCCCGCGCCGCCGGTCCGGTCGCCGGGTTCGAGGCGGTGCTGAACGGCACGGTCAACTTCATGCTGCAACGTTTAGGCGAGGGCGCGGCCTTCGCCGACGCCCTGGCCGACGCCCGCGTGGCGGGCTTCGCCGAGGAAGACCCGTCCTCGGATCTGGAGGGCCACGACGCCGCCGCCAAGGTCAAGCTGCTGTCGTTCGAGGCCTTTGGCCGCGCCCCCGCCGACCTGCCGCGCGACGAACTGTCGGCGGACACCCCGCTGGGCGACAAGCCGGTGCGTCAGATCGGCGCCTGCCATGACCGGGGCGGCCATCTGGACGCCTCGGTCCGGCTTGACGGCGACCTGAAAGACGCGCTCTTCCAGTCGCTGAACGGAGAGAGAAACGCCTTGAAAGTCTATGGTCAGGACGGTCGCGTCTGGACGTGCAAGGGGCGCGGCGCCGGGCGCTGGGCCACGACCGAAAGCGTGCTGGCCGATGTGGCCGACGTGGTGCGCGCCCGTCGCGCGGCGGCGGAGCTGGTCTAGACATGGCTGTCTTCACGCCCGTCACGCCGGCTCAGGCCGCCGACTATCTCATGCGCTACCCCTTGGGTGATCTGGTCGCGCTGACGCCGATCGCCGAGGGGGTCGAGAACACCAACTACAAGCTGGAGACGACGTCGGGCGCCTATGTCCTGACCCTGTTCGAGGGGCGGACGGACGCGGCCTCGCTGCCCTTCTGCCTGGGCCTGACCCGGCATCTGGCGGCGCGCGGGTTTCCGACGCCGTCGCCCGTCGCCGACCGCCAGGGCGAGATCATCGGTCATCTCAACGGCCGCGCCGCCGCCATCCTGCACTGGGCGCCCGGCGCCTGGAAGCGCCAGCCTTCCGACAAGGAACAGTATCGCGCCGGTCAGGTGCTGGCCCTGCTGCACCTGGACGCCGCCGACTATGCCGTCGAGCGAAAGAACCCGGTCGGACCCGAGGCCTGGTCGGCGCTGGCCGCGCGCTGCGACGGGCCCGCCAAGGGCGTCGACCGCAAGATGCTGGATCAGATCAAGGCCCTGCTGCCGCGTCTGGCCGAGCCGTGGAGCGATCCCGCCCTGCCGCGCGGACCGATCCACGCCGACTACTTCCCCGACAATGTCCTGTTCGCCACGAATGAACATGGAAAGTGCGATGTCGGCGGGGTGATCGACTTCTATTTCGGCTGCACCGACGTCCTGGCCTATGACCTGGCCATCGCGCTCAGCGCCTGGGGCTTCGACGCCGAGGGACGCCCCATGCACTCGGCCCTGCGCGCCTTCCAGAAGGGCTATGAGTCCGTGCGCCCCCTGACGCCCGCCGAGGCCGAGGCGCTTCCGGGATTGGGGGCTGCGGCGGCGGTGCGCTTCACCCTGACCCGCCTGCACGACCGCATCTTCCATGACCCCGCCAACCTGGTCACGCCCAAGGACCCGGCGCCCTTCTTCCGCCGGCTGGACTACTGGAAGGCGGCGGAGACGGTCTGAGGGGGCCGCACGGCGCGAGTTCGTGGCGCTTGCGCAAGCGTCATGGACTCGCGTTAGAAGAGCTCACTCCGTTCTTGAAACCCGGTTCGAGTCTGCCTCGCGCCGCCAGCGAAACAGCCGTCACATGCCGCAGACGAAGCCCGCCTACAGCCGTGTCTCCATCGGCCTTCACTGGCTGATGCTCGTCCTGCTGGTCGCCGTCTATGCCTGCATCCTGCTGCGCGAAATCTATCCGCGCGGCAGCGATCCGCGCGAGGCGCTCAAGGCGTGGCATTTCATGCTCGGCCTGACCGTCTTCCTGTTGGTTTGGGCGCGTCTGCTGGCTCGCTTCTTCACGTCTCGCCCCTCGACGCCGCGAAGCTGGAACGACTGGTTCGCAGCGGCCATGCATGTGGCGCTTTACGCCTTCATGATCGCCATGCCGCTGCTGGGCTGGCTGACGCTTAGCGCAGGCGGAAAGCCCATCCCCTTCTTTGGTCTGTCGCTTCCCGCCCTTACGGCCCTCGACAAGGCCCTGGCGGGTCAGGTCAAGGAAGTGCACGAGACGATCGGCGTGGTCGGCTATTGGCTCGTGGGTCTGCACGCTGGCGCGGCCCTGTTCCACCACTACGTGCTTCGCGACGGCACGCTCAAGCGCATGCTGGGCCGCGCCTAAGGAGGGCTTCGGCGTTCGGATCGCCCTCTCTGCCTATGCCCCCGCCCTATCCCCGTCGGGCGGGCTGAAGCCTTACCCCGCGAACCCCTTCACCGCCGCCAGGGCGGCTTCGGCCGTGTTGTCGATAATGGTCAGGCGCTCGGGCTGATCGCCCAGGGCGCGGATGACGGGGGCGGGTTCGGGCTCGAAGCCGAGCACGTCCGAGACAAAGGCGCCGAACTTGGACGGGTGGGCCGTCGACAGGGCGACCACCGGGCCGTCGGCGCGGTCCAGACGGCGCGCAGCGGCCAGGGCGACGGCCGTGTGCGGACAGACGACACGGCCCCAGGCGGCGTGGGCGTGGGCGATCTCGGCCCCGGTCGTCGCCTCGTCGATGGAGACGGCGGAGACTTCTGATTTCAGCGCGGCCAGCAGGTCGGGGGACAGGGTGACGGACCCCTCGCGGGCGAAGGTTTCGAACACGGCGCGGACAGCCGCGGCGTCGCGGCCAGAGGCCTCATAGACCAGACGCTCGAAGTTGGACGGAGCCTGGACGTCCATCGACACGCTGCCGCTTTCGACGGCGGGACGGCGGGCATAGACGCCCTCGTTGATGGCGCGGGCCAGGGCGTCGTTCTGGTTGACAGCGGCGACGAAACCCGTGACCGGCAAGCCCATCTTCTTCGCGGCGATGCCGGCGAAGGCGTCGCCGAAATTGCCGGTCGGGACGACGAAGGTCGCCGCCTGACCCAGCTGCGCCGTGGCCGAGATATAATAGGGAATCTGTCCCGCCAGCCGGCCCCAGTTGATCGAGTTGACCGACGACAGGCGGCGGCCGTCGCGCAGTGATTCCTCGGCCAGCAGACCCTTCACCAGACGCTGGCAGTCGTCGAAGTCGCCGCGCACGGCCAGGTTTAGGATGTTGTCTGCCTGCACCGTCGTCATCTGCTTGCGCTGCACCGGCGAGACTCGGTCCAGCGGGTGCAGCACCACCAGGTTGATGCGCTCGGCCCCGGCGAAGGCGCGCACGGCGGCGGCGCCGGTGTCGCCGCTGGTGGCGGTCAGCAGCGTCAGTTTCTGGCCCGTCGCGGCTAGGGCCTCGTCCGACAGGGCGGCGACCAGCTGCATCGCCAGATCCTTGAAGGCGGCGGTCGGGCCGTGGAACAGCTCCAGCACGAAGAGGCCCGGCTCCAGCTCGACCAGGGGCGTCACCGCCGGGTGGTCGAAGCCCTTGGTCAGACGCTCCAGCGCGCGGTCGAGCGCGCCCGCAGGAAGCGCGTCGCCGATGAAGGGGGAAATCGCCTCCTTGGCCATTTCCGCATAGGTCCGCCCCGGACGCGCCGCATCGACGGGCAGGGCGGGCCAGGCCTGGGGCATGTAGAGGCCGCCATCAGGCGCAATGCCGCGCAGCAGGGCGTCGGCGAAATTGGTCGGGGCGGCGTCGCCGCGCGTCGAAAGGTAGCGGTCGGGGGAGGTGCTCATGACGGGTCGTTTCTAGCCGCAGGGCGGCGCTTCGTCATGATTATTTTGCGTCTGCGAAGGCAATTTCGCAGTTTTGCGCAACAAGATGACGACGGAGTCACAAGAGGCGTCGCCGGGGCTGGCGCATCGCCGCCGTCCGGTCCATGTCAGGGCGAATGAGACGCCGTTCCTTTCTGATCCGCGCGGGCGCGGCGGCTGCCGCTGTCGGCGGCGGCCTGTGGCTCAAGGACCATGTGATCTGGCGCCGGCCGATGCTGGCCTTCGCTGACGGCGGGACTAGCGGGTGGTCGCCCTTCGTCGTCGCGAACGCCGCCACGCCGACCGTGCGGGTGCGGATCGCCGGGCGCGAGGTGACGGCCCTGATCGACAGCGGCGCCCAGTACTCGGTGATCGACCGCGCCCTGGTCGAGGCCCTGGGCCTGACGACCTTTTTCGACATGCCCCTGGTGGCTTACGGCGTCGGGGGGCAGCCGCAGGTCGGGCGCGGGGTGACGCTGGACATGGCGGTCGGCACGCTGACAGCGTCGGGTCTGCGCGCAGCCATCCTCGACCTGGGGCCGTTGGCGGATGCGGCGGGCCTGGGCGCGCCCTTGGTGCTGGGACAGGACCTGCTGGGCGAGGCTGTGCTGGAGCTGGACATGAAGCGCCGTCGCAGCCGTCTGGTCGATCCCGGCGGCCATGTCGTCTCGCCCGCGCTGCGACCCGTCCCGGTCAAGCGCAGCGGCACGGCCCTGACCGTCGAGGTCACGGTCGAAAGCGCGGTGATGCGGGCCGTGATCGACACCGGCTTCTCCTCCCTGATCGCCCTCAGCCAGGGCGCGGCCGAGGCGGCGGGCCTGCTGGACGGGCGCGCCGAAACCGCCGGGTCCAGCATCGTCCTGGGCGGGGTGGCGCGGGCGCGGGTGATCGAGGCGAAGACCGTGACCTTTGGCGACGACCTGTGGCGCGGGGTGGCGACGCCGGTGTTCGCCAATTCGCCCTTGCCCAACTACCCCGACGCCCTGCTGGGCGTGGCGGCCTTCGAGGATCGCGACGTCGTGCTGGACCTGGGACGAGGCCGTCTGCACGTCTCGCCCCAGATGGACCTGACCGTGGGCTAGGGCGTCATAGCCCCTTGAAGGTGTCGCAGGCGGCCGGATCGCCAGTCTGATAGCCGCGTTGCAGCCATTCGACGCGTTGCGCCGCCGAGCCGTGAGTGAAGCTTTCGGGCGAGACGCGACCGCCGCCGCGGCGTTGCAGGGTGTCGTCGCCGATGGCCTGGGCGGTCTTCATGCCCTCTTCCAGATCGCCCGGCTCCAGCGCCACCTGACCGCCTGAGACGGCGGCGGCGTTCCGGGCCCAGACGCCGGCGTAGCAGTCGGCCTGAAGTTCCAGAGCGACGGAATACTTGTTGCCCTCGGCCTGTGACCTCGCCGACTGCTGGGCGCGCTGCACCTGGTCGGTGGCGCCGGTCAGATGCTGGACGTGGTGGCCGAATTCGTGGGCGATGACATAGGCCTTGGCGAAGTCGGCGCCCGAGGCCCCCAGCTTGGTTTCCATTTCGCGCCAGAAGCCGAGGTCCAGGTAAACCTTCTGATCGGCGGGGCAGTAGAAGGGCCCCATGGCGGATTGGCCGAAGCCGCAGCCCGTCTGGGTGCCTTGTTCATACAGGACCGTGGTCGGCGGAGTATAGCCGCGCAGCTTGGTCTTCCAAACGTCGTTGATGTTGGAGCCGATGACCTCGACGAACTGCCCGGCCTGATCCTCGGGCGAGCCCATCTTGCCGGCTTGTTCGGACTGGCTGGCGCCGCCGAACTGGCTGGCGACCTGCTGGGTGGTGTTGGGGTCGATGCCGAAGACGAAGTAGCCGATGGCCGCCAGCACCAGAACGCCGATGCCGCCGCCCGCCACGGCGCCGCCGCCCATGCCGCGCCGGTCTTCAATGCCGCCGCCGCGCCGTCCGCCCTGCCAACGCATGATGTCGTCTCCACCCTGAAATCTCGCCCGAAGCTAGGCCCAAACGCGGCGGGCAGGGAAGGGATGCAATTGTAACCAAGGCTCAGTTCGGGCGGCGGTCCAGCCAGCTGTCGATCTCGGTGACGCCGCGCGTCATTTCCTCGCGTCGGGCGGCTTGGGCCTCGCGCGCCTCCCGTTCCTGTTCCAGCGTGCGCGGGACGTAGGCGGTCGGCGGCGGCGAGGGCAGGGCGGGCTGGCGCGCGGCCTCAAGACGCTGGATCGTCAGTCGAGTCTGCAGCTGTTGCTGTTGGGCCAGGGCCTCGCGCTCGGCGGCCTGATGGCGCAGGCGGTGCATCTCATAGCGGTGTTGATCGGCGATGGCCGAGCCGGGATCGTAGCCAGGCGGCGGCGGACCCGGCCAGCCGGGCCAGGTCTGGGCGTTCGCGGGCAGAGGCGCGGCGGCGAGCATCAGGGTCATGAGGATCAGGCGGCGCATGGTCGAAACATGGGCGCCAGGACGCCTTGATCCAAGCGGCGCCGTTCTGACGCCCGTCACCCTCGGCCTCGTCCCGAGGGTGACGGGCGCTTGTAATCAGATGGCGAAGCTGACTCCGCAGCCGCAGCTGGACGAGGCATTCGGATTGCGCACTACAAACTGCGCGCCGGCCAGTTCATCGACAAAAGCGATCTCGGAACCCTTGAGGAAGGGGATGGAGACCGGGTCGATCACCGCCGCCTGACCGTCGCGACGGATGACCAGGTCATCGGCCTCGGGCGCGTGGACCAGTTCCAGCCGGTACTGGAAGCCCGAGCAGCCGCCGCCGTCGACGGCGACGCGCAGCATGACCGGCTTGCCCTCGATCTCGGCCAGCTTGGCCAGGCGTTTCACCGCGCTCTCGGCCAGAAGAATGCCTTCCGGGGCGCGGGCGGAAACCGAAAGCGACAGGTCGCGGACTGATTCTGTGGATTGGACGGTGCTCACGGCTCTCTATATGAGGAGCTGACAGGCGTTCGCAAAGGCCTGTGCTGTAATAGAAGTGCTGTCCGCCTTGAGCCAGACCCGCGCGTCCTTCGCCGAAGACCCCGCCGCCAGCCGTGGCCGCCATGTTTTCGAGCCCGCCAGCCGCACCCGCACGCCCTTCGCCCGCGACCGCGACCGCATCATCCACGCCACTGCCTTCCGCCGTCTGAAGGAGAAGACCCAGGTCTTCGTGGCGCACGAGGGCGACCACTATCGCACCCGTCTGACCCACAGTCTGGAGGTGGCCCAGATCGCCCGGTCGCTGGCCCACGCCCTTCGGCTGGACGACGACCTGGCCGAGACCATCGCCCTGGCCCACGACCTGGGCCATCCGCCCTTCGCCCACGCGGGCGAGGACGAGCTGCAGGCCCAGATGGCCGACTACGGCGGCTTTGATCACAACGTCCAGAGCTTTCGCGTCATCACCGAGCTGGAAGTCCGCTATCCGAAATTCCTCGGCCTCAACCTGAGCTGGGAAACGGTCGAGGGGGTCATCAAGCACAACGGGCCGGTGATGCATCACCTGGGCGAACCGGCGTGGAAGACGGTCGCGGCCTATGCGCCGGGCGGCGCGGCGGACTGGGACCTGAGGCTCGACACCTTCGCCTCGCTGGAGGCCCAGTGCGCGGCCATCGCCGACGACATCGCCTACAACAACCACGACGTGGACGACGGGGTGCAGGCGGGCCTGTTCACCCTGGCCGATCTGGCCGAGGTGCCGCTGATCGGGCCGTGCCTGGCCGAGGTGCGCCGCGACTGGCCCGCGCTGGACGACCGCATGGTGCGTCTGGAGGCCGTGCGCCGCATGATCGGCATCATGGTCGACGACGTCCTGGCCGAAACCGAGCGTCGGCTGGCCGCGCACGGCATCGTCACCGTCGAGGACGTGCGCCTGGCCCCGCAGATGATGGTGCAGTTCTCACCGCAGATGCTGGCCGACCTGGGCGTGCTGCGCCGCTTCCTGTTCGAGCGGATGTACCGCCACTACCGGGTCAATCGCACCCGCAGCCAGGCGCGCCGCGTCCTGTCGCAACTGTTCCACTTGTTCATGGAAGAACCCGAGGTCATGCCGCCCGAATGGTCGGCCTCGGCCCTGTCGGATGATCCGATCAAGCGGGCGCGGGCGGTGTGCGACTATATCGCCGGAATGACCGACCGCTACGCCATCGAAGTCCACGGCAAATTGTTCAGCCTCGACCTGGCGCTTGATCTGTGATTCGAAAGAGGCCACGGGCGGGCTAGACTGATACTTCCCGGCGCCGATTCGCGCGGGGCCGATCCAGAAAGCGCGACCCATGTCCTACGACGACGATCACCGAGGCAACCCCAACGCCGGCCGCGAGCGGGGGGCCTATACGCCGCCTACCGACGACGACCTGCCGTTCGAGCGCCGCAGCTATGATCCGCGTCGCGCGCCGGCCGCCAAGTCGCCGCCCATCACCCTGATCATCAGCGCCATTGTCCTGCTGCTGCTGATCGTGGCCGTAGTGGTCTTCTATCGCTCGGGCGTGCGGTCCTCGACCGACGCCCCGCCCGCCGTCGGCACGCCGGTCAAGAGCATGAAGGTCGAGGCGCCGCTGGACGCCCAGCCGATCGACCCGGAAGCGGGCGTGCGCGTCTATCGCGACGGCGGCGAGGCGACCGACGCCGTCCCCACCTTCACCCCCGGCCCGGAAGCCGTCGCCCCGCGCC
>NZ_QLLC01000020.1 GCF_003350205.1 Brevundimonas bullata
CGATCGTGCCGATGTTGCAGTGCGGCTTGTTACGTTCGAACTTTTCCTTGGCCATGGCCAAACTCCTGTGGCCCGGGTCCAAAGCGGAGGGGCGCTTCTGCTCAGTTCAAAAATCTGGAGCGGGTAGACGGGATCGAACCGACATCCTCAGCTTGGAAGGCTGCTGCACTACCATTGTGCTATACCCGCGCGAAGAATGCGTTGCCCCAACCTCTCGTAAGAGATTGGCGTTTCCGCACCCGATTCCTTTTCTGGGTTTCCGTCCTCTCGGCCTTGAAACGCGCGTGGTGGGGGAAGAAGGACTCGAACCTTCGAAGCTTTCGCAGCGGATTTACAGTCCGCCCCCTTTGCCACTCGGGACATTCCCCCAGCGCGCGTTTTCAAAACCGGTCTGGATACGCAACATCACGATCTTTCGATCATTTTGTCGCGAAAGCCTTCGTGTCCGGCGACGCCTGTAATAGAGGAAGCGCCTGACCCGAAGCCCTAGGGCCCAAATCGGAGGCCGTCTTATAGTGTCGTCATTTTCAGAACGCAACGACCGGAAACCCGGTAAAAAGCAGTCTTTCCACAAACGCGTGGAAAGCCGGCCCGAGAAAGGTTGGTCGCCTACGCCAACAGGCCGTTCCGGGGGCGATTCAGCCCCTAAAGCCCCGCGCGGCAAGGCGGAATCGGATAATTTTGTCTGGGGCCGCCATCCCGTTTTGGCCGCCTTGGCCAATCCGGCCCGCCGCGGCATGGGCCGTTTGATGGTCACAGAGGACCGAGCCGCTGAAATCGAACGGGAAAATCTGGCGAACGGCCACCGAATCGAGGTGATTGATTCGACCGCCCTCGCCCGAATGCTGCCCGCCGGCGCCGTTCACCAGGGCATGGTCTTCAAGGTTCAGCCGCTGGAAGGCGTCTCGCTGGAAGACATCGCCGAAGACGCCAGCGGCGTCATTGTCCTGCTGGATCAGCTGACAGACACCCAGAACGTCGGCGCCATCTTCCGCTCGGCCCTGGCCTTCGGCGCCAAGGGAATCGTCGTCCAGGACCGGCACTCGCCCGCCCTGGCCGGCGCCCTGGCCAAGGCGGCGGCCGGCGCGACAGAGCGCCTGCCCTGCGCCCGCGTGACGAATCTGAGTCGCGCACTGGAAAAACTGGCCGATCTGGGCTGGCGCGCCGTCGGTCTGGACGGTTCTGCTGAACAGACTCTGGAACAGGCGCTTGATTCGCGACCGACCGTTCTGGTCATGGGGTCCGAAGGCGACGGCGTGCGTCGTCTGGTGGCCGAGCACTGCGACATCATGGCCAAGATCCCCATGCCCGGCGGATTCGAAAGCCTGAACGTGTCCAACGCGGCGGCTATCGCCCTGTATGAAGTCGCCCGCGCGCAACGCCCGGCTTGATCTATCTCGCTCCCGCTGGCCTGCGTCGGCGGGAGCGAGTTTGCTGCGACGTCTTGGCGCAGCTTTCCTCGGGGCTTAATGAACCCTGATGGAATTTCTCTCTGACCCCCACCTCATCAGTCAGGCCACCGCTCTCGGCAAGGTTCTGATGATCGACCTGGTCCTGGCCGGCGACAACGCCGTGGCCGTGGGCCTGGCCGCCGCCGCCCTGCCCCAGGAACAACGCCGCAAGGCCATCCTGATCGGTCTGGCCGCCGCCGTCGTCATGCGCATCGGTCTGGCCCTGATCACCGTGCAACTGCTGGCCATCGTCGGCCTGCTGCTGGCGGGCGGTTTCCTGCTGCTGTGGGTGTGCTGGAAGATGTGGCGCGAATTGCGCGAACAGGCGACCCACGATCAGGCTGAAGCCGAGGCGGAGATTGAACGCGCCCTGGCCATCGAGCACGGCGGCGGTCCGTCCCCTGAGGAACTGGGCCTGAAGCGCAAGACCTTCGGCGCCGCCCTGCTCCAGATCATGATCGCCGACCTGACCATGAGCCTGGACAATGTGCTGGCTGTCGCCGGCGCCAGCCACGACCACCCCTGGATCATGGTCTTCGGCCTGATTCTGTCGATCGCCCTGATGGGTCTGGCCGCCAGCTTCATCGCCAAGCTGCTGAACCGCTATCGCTGGATCGCCTACGTCGGTCTGGTCATCGTTCTGTACGTCGCCCTGCACATGGTCTGGGACGGCGGACGTTCGGTCATCGTGCGTATGGGCCACGCCGATCAGTTCAACGCCTCGGCCCCCGCCTTCCTCGACATCGGCGAGGAAGAACAGGCCAAGCACATGAAACACGCCGGCGCGGGCAGCAAGGACGCGACCCCGGCGGGTCTGCCCGGCGCGCGGGAACAGCGAAATCCTCCAGCGGCGGACGCGGCGCCCGCCCAGTGACCTGATAGCAAAAAGGCCCGGAGCGATCCGGGCCTTTTCTCTATTCAACGCTCAGAGGTTACCCCTCGGCGCCGCCGAAGCGTTCGGTCCATTCGGCGACCTGGGCGTCCTCGATCTTGGCGAACAGGACGGCGGGCGCGGCGACCATCTGACCGGCGGGGACCAGGGTCAGCAGGTCGGCGTCGGCGTTCGGCCACGACAGGTCGGTCGCGCCGACCGTCGCGCCGATGCGCTCGGCGCTGCCCGGCATGAAGGGGACGGTGATGCGGGCGAAAAGGGCGACCAAGGACAGGCCGGTGCGGACCACCACGGCGGCGCGGTCGCGGTCGGTCTTCAGCGCCGTCCAGGGGGCGGCTTCCTGAAGATACTCGTTGCCCATGACCCAGAGGGCGCGCGCGGCTTGGGCCGCCTTGCGGAACTCCATGGCCTCGAACTCGGCGGTCAGGGTTTCCAGACCGGCCTTGATGTCCGCCGCCAGCTTGGCTTCCAGCGGGCCGGCTTCGCCGCCCTCGGGCACGACGCCGTCGAACTTGGATTCCGTGAACTTGACGATGCGGTTGACGAAGTTGCCCAGGACATCGGCCAGGTCCTTGTTCGTCGTCGCCTGGAACTGCTCCCAGGTGAAGGCCGCGTCAGAGTGCTCCGGGCCATAGGCGGTCAGGTGCCAGCGCCAGTAGTCGGCGGGCAGCAGTTCCAGCGCCTGATCCATGAAGACGCCCCGGCCCATGCTGGTCGAGAACTTGCCGCCGTACCAGTTCAGCCAGTTGAAGGCCTTCAGCTGATCGACCGTCTTCCACGGCTCGCCCGAGCCCAGGATGGTGGCGGGGAAGCTGACAGTGTGGAAGGCCACGTTGTCCTTGCCCATGAACTGGACGTAGCGGACATCGTCGGCGCCTTCATCCAGACGCCACCACGAGCGCCAGTCGCCGCCCGTCGCTTCCGCCCACTCCTCGGTCGCGCCGATGTATTCGATGGGGGCGTCGAACCAGACGTAGAAGACCTTGCCCTCCATGCCCGGACGCGGGCCGCCGTCGGGACCGACGACCGGCACGCCCCATTTCAGGTCGCGGGTGATGCCGCGGTCGATCAGGCCTTCGTCCAGATGTTTGTAGGCGATGGAGCGGGCCAGCGGCTGCCAGCCTTCCGAGCGGGCGTCGACCCAGGCACGGACTTCGTCAGCCACCTTGGTCTGCAGCAGATAGAGGTGACGGGTGTCGCGGACCTCAAGATTACGGCTGCCTGAAACCGCTGAATAGGGGTTGATCAGGTCGGTCGGGTCCAGCAGGCGGCCGCAGTTGTCGCACTGGTCCCCGCGCGCCTTTTCGTAGGCGCAGTGCGGGCAGGTCCCCTCGACATAGCGGTCGGGCAGGAAGCGGGCGTCGTCGATCGAATAGATCATCCGGTCGACGCGCTCCTCGATCAGGCCGCGCTGTTCCAGCACCTTGGCGAAGTGCTGGGTCAGGCGGGTGTTCGGGGCGTTGGAGCTGCGGCCGAAAACGTCGAAGGACAGGCTGAAGGCCTCGCCGGCCTTCTTCTGGACCTGATGCTGCTCGTCGCAATAGGTGCGGACATCCTGGCCGGCGGCGGCGGCGGCCAGCTCGGCCGGGGTGCCGTGCTCATCGGTGGCGCAGACATAGAGGACGTCATGGCCGCGCCCGCGCATGAAGCGCGCCCAGACATCGGCGGGCAACATGGACCCGGCCAGATTCCCAAGGTGCTTGATGCCGTTGATGTAGGGCAGCGCCGAGGTGATGAGGATGCGGGCCATGGTCGTCCAGTCTGCGGGAGGAAGCAGACGGATATAGAGGGCGAAACCCGAGGCGTCACCCCGCCGTCACGCCTCAGGCCGGCAACCGCTTCGCTATCCGCACGAACCGGCCGATCAGCAGCGCGCCGGAGATCAGGCTGGCCACGATGACCGACCAGACCAGACCGTCGACGCCGATCCGGTGGGCCAGCCACCAGCCCAGCGGGATCATGATGATGCCGTAGGACAGAAGGTGCATCAGCGTCGGCCAGACCACGTCGCCCGACGCGCGGTTGGCCTGGGCAGCGACGACCTGCTGGGCGTCGGCGACGAAGAAGAGGGTCGCCAGCACCAGGGCCGGGGCTGCGATGGCCAGGATGGCCGGGTCGGTCGTATAGGCGCTGACCACCAGGGGCGCGGTCAGCCACAGGCCGATGGCGATGATGAAGGCCAGGACCGTGACCACGCCGATGCCGGCCAGGCCCCCGCGCATGACGCCGTCCCGGTCGCGCGCCCCGTAACTGCGGCCCACCAGGACCGCCGTCGCCGAGCCCAGGCCCATGGGCACCATGAAGACGATGGCGGAGACGTTGATGACCACGGCCCAGCTGGCGGTCTCGGCGGCGCCCAGCTGGCCGGCGAAAACGGTCATGGCGGCGAAGGCGCCGACCTCGATGAAGTTGGACGAACCGGCGCCGACGCCGACCTTGACCTGCTCGCGCTCGACCGCCTTGTCGCGCTTGGGCTTGCTGAAGACGCCCAGAGCCCTCGCCTCGGGCAGGCGCAGGATGAAGATGACGAGGAAGATCGCCAGCGCGGTGCGCGCGCCGAAGGTGGCCCAGGCCGAGGCGACCGCGCCGTCGACGCCCAGCCCCAGAAGGTCTGGCACCAGCATCAGATTCAGACCCAGGTTGACGGCGTTGGCGACCCACATGGCCACCATCCCCGCCTTGGGCCGATGCAGCCCCTCGAGGAAGAACTGGGCCGCGACCGAGATCAGATAGGCCGGCATCGAAAGCGCGAAGACCATCAGGGCGGGCGAAGCGCCCTCGCCCAGTCCGTCTTCCAGACCCATGTGCTGCAGCCCGAACGGCCCCAGCAGCATCAGGGCGAACATGGAGACGAAGCCGATCTGCAACGCATAGACCATGCCCCGGCGCAGCACGGCGCCGACCTCGTCCTTGCGGCCCTCGCCCAGCAGGCGGGCGGTCATGACCTGTACGCCCATCATCAGGCCGACCGCCGTGGTCAGGACGACCGACGACGGCGCCCAGGCCAGGGAGTGATAGGCCAGTTCGCGGCTGGCGTAGTGGCCGACGACGATGGCGTCGGTCAGGCCCATGGTCATGATGCCCAGACGCGCCAGCACGACCGGCCAGGCCAGCTTCAGCAGCTCGGACAGGGTCTCGCGGGTCTTGAAGCTGAACAGGGCGTTGGTCATGGGAGCCGGGACAGGCCACGGCGGCGGCCAAAGGTCAATACTCGCGACCTAAAGCCACGAAAGGGTCACCAAGCGCCGAGTTCGCGCAGCTCCCGCGCCAGATCGTCCGGCAGGTCCGTCGCCTCGGCCACGGACAGGTCCGGCGGCACGTCCTTGGGCTCCAGATAACGCCAGCCCTGAAACGGCCGCCGGGCCAGGGGCGCGGTGCGGATGACCTGACTGTCCAGCTTGATCTCGCAGCGGCTGGCCTTGCCCTCGCCGACCGTGGTGATGTCGAGGATGCGCTGACGGCAGGTCACAGAGCCCTTCATGACCCAGTAGAGCGAACCGCCGTCCTCGATCTCGACGGCGCGCTTGGGCGTCATGCGGGTGTGGACGATGCGCCAGTCGGAACGGGCCGCGTTCGCCTCCAGCGTCTCGACCTCGGACACGCCGACGCAGAGTTTGATCATGTGAAGGGGCATGGGGGTGCAGATAGTCTCTTGGCGGGATTGGCGAAACCACCTCTTCCGTCATCCCGGGGCCGCGCAGCGGACCCAGGTCCCAGACGGCGGCTCTGATCCAGCCCTGCCCGTGTTTGAAGCCGATGTCTGGGTCCCGGATCGGCCTGACGGCCGTCCGGGATGACGGCGGGGTTAGTCGGCCTTCACCACGGCCAGAACCGCGCCGTCCACGACCTGATCGCCGACGGCGACGTTGAACTCGGCCACCACGCCGTCGAAGGGCGCGGTCAGGGCGTGCTCCATCTTCATGGCCTCCAGCACCACGACGGGCTGGCCCTTGGTCACGACGTCGCCGGCCTTGGCGGGCGCGGCCACGATCTTGCCGGGCATGGGGGCGCGCAGGCCGCCGTCGGAGGTGGAGCCGCCAGCAGCAGCTGTCAGACGAGGAAGGAACTCGAATACATCGCCTTCCTCAAAGACCACGACGCGGCCGTCGCCCGTTTCAGCCATCGCGACCTGTTCACCGTTGATGAAGACAAAAGCAGGCGAGCCCAGCGCCTGGAAAGTTCCATCGTCGGTGCGAAGATCAAAGGTGGAATGACGCGCCGCGCCACCGTGAACGCCGAGCAACTCACCCTGCACACGCTCGCCGTCGTGATAGAGCGTAACCCCAGTCTTGGCTGAGGCGTTCATACGGAACGCGAACAGGCCGTCGTTCCAAGGCGGAGCTGCATTGTTGTAATCGAAGACGGCTTCGTCAGCGCGGATTCCGACTGCGGCAAGTGCAGCCGCGATACTTAGCGAAGAAGGCTTCGCAGCGATCAGCAACGCCTCCTCCGCCCCAATGAAGCCCGTGTCCACGTCGCCCTCGACAAAGCGCGGGTGGTCCAGGCAGCGGGCCAGGAAGCCGGCGTTGGTGCGGACGGGCCAGACCTCGACCTCGCGGCAGGCGTCGGCCAGGCGGGCGGCGGCGGCTTCGCGGCTGTCGGCGTGGACGATCAGCTTGGCGATCATCGGGTCGTAGAACTGGCTGACCTCGCCGCCCTGCTCCACGCCGGTGTCGACACGAATGTCGTCCGGCATGACGAAGTGATCCAGCCGCCCGATGGACGGCAGGAAGCCGTGGGCCGGGTCCTCGGCATAGAGACGGGCCTCCATGGCCCAGCCCTTCATCGGGATGTCGGCCTGGGCCAGCGGGATGGGTTCGCCCGACGCGACGCGCAGCTGCCATTCGACCAGATCGACGCCGGTGATGGATTCCGTGACCGGGTGCTCGACCTGCAGCCGGGTGTTCATTTCCATGAACCAGATGCGGTCGGCCTTCAGCCCGTCAGAGGCGTCGGCGATGAACTCGATGGTGCCTGCGCCCTGGTAGTTCACGGCCTTGGCGGCGCGGACGGCGGCGGCAGTGACGGCGTCGCGGGTGGCCTGATCCATGCCCGGCGCAGGCGCCTCTTCGATCACCTTCTGGTGGCGACGTTGCAACGAGCAGTCGCGCTCATGCAGGTGGACGACATTGCCGTGGCTGTCGCCGAAGACCTGCACCTCGATGTGGCGCGGGCGGGTGATGTAGCTCTCGATCAGGACGCGCGGATCGCCGAACGACGACTGGCCCTCGCGCTGGGCCGAAGCCAGACCATCGGCGAAGTCCTCGGCGCGGTCGACCTTCTTCATGCCCTTACCGCCGCCGCCGGCGACCGCCTTGATCAGGACGGGATAGCCGATGCGCGCCGCCTCGGCCGTCAGGGTTTCGACCGACTGGTCCTCGCCCTGATAGCCGGGGGTGACGGGCACGCCGGCCTCGATCATCAGCTTCTTGGCCGCGTCCTTCAGGCCCATGGCGCGGATCGAGGACGGCTGCGGGCCGATCCAGACGATGCCGGCCGCCATCACCGCCTCGGCGAAGTCGGCGTTCTCGGACAGGAAGCCGTAGCCGGGGTGGATGGCCTCCGCCCCCGTCGCCTTGGCCGCCGCCAGCACCTTGGCCGCATCCAGATAGGATTCGCGCGCCGCCGCCGGGCCGATCAGCACCGCATCGTCCGCTTCGCGAACGTGCAGCGCCTGAGCGTCGGCCTCGGAATAGACGGCGATGGTGCGCAGGCCCATGCGGCGGGCGGTGCGGAAGACGCGGCAGGCGATCTCGCCGCGATTGGCGACCAGGACGGACTTGAACATGGCGGTCTTGAACTCTGCCTCTGCAAATGGGCGCCCTGCTCCACCTTGCTCCTCCCTGTTCGCAAAGCGAATGGGGAGGTGGCGCGGCGCCGAAGGCGACGTGACGGAGGGGGCGACTCCACGGCTGACGTTTACGTCGCCCCCTCCACCACTTCGTGGTCCCCCTCCCCACGCGTGGGGAGGAAAGAAGTCTTATTGCGCCCAGCTGGGGGCGCGTTTGTCGAGGAAGGCGCGGACGCCTTCCTGTCCTTCTTCCGAGACGCGAGCGCGAGCAATGCGCTTGGCGGTCTCTTCCAGCAGGCGATGGTCGATCGTTTCGCCCGCCAGGTCGTTCACCAGACGCTTGGCCTCGCCCATGGCGCCGGGCGCGCAGGTCGTCAGGCTGTCGGTCAGCATGGAGATGAACTCATCTACCGAACCTTCTGGCAGGACCAGATCGATCAGACCGGCATGGGCGGCGTAGTCGGCGTCGAAGGTGTTGGCGGTCAGGAACAGCTGGCGAGCGCGACGGGCGCCGACGGCTTCGATGACATAGGGAGCGATGGTCGCGGGAATCAGGCCCAGCTTGACCTCAGAGAAGGCGAAGCGCGCGCCCTCGACCGCCACGGCCATGTCGCAGGCGGCGACGATGCCCGCCCCGCCGCCCATGGCCGAGCCCTCGACCAGGGCCACCGTCAAGGCCGGCACATCGTGCAGGGCCTTGAGCATTTTCGCCAGACCCACGGCGTCGTCGCGGTTGTCGCTCTCGGACCAGCCGGCGGCGTCGGCCATCCAGTTCAGGTCAGCGCCCGCGCTGAAGGTGCCGCCCGCGCCGCGGATGAAGACCACGCGCACCCGGTCCGCGCCGTGCAGGGTCTCGAACGCTTCATAGAGGGCGGCGATGGTGGCGGCGTCGAAGGCGTTCTTCTTCGCCGGACGGTTGATCGTCACGAAGACCACGCCCGACGGCAGGGCGTCGATCTTGACCAGCTCATTGTCCGCGTCCGGCGCCGGATCGGCGACGAAGGGATGGGCGATGGCGTTCATCTCGGCGGCCTCGGCGTCGGTGATGTCGAGGGCATTCAGGTCTTCTTCGGTAGGTTGGTCAGTCATGGATGGCTCCTTCAAGCTCTGAACGCCTGAAATGTCTTCCTTCTCCACTTGGGGGAGAAGGTGGCCTGCGGAGCAGGTCGGATGAGGGGGCGATTTCCCCATTTGTGCCGCGCGAAGGCGGATCGCGTCCAGCAGGATATTGGGATTGTGCAAAAATGCTTCGTTTGAGAAGCGGACAACGGCGAAACCCGCCTCGGCGAGGCGATGGTCGCGCAGGGCGTCTTCGGCCTCGCGCAGGCGATGAACGCCGCCGTCCAGTTCGATGACCAGCTTGAGGTCGAGACAGAGGAAGTCGGCGACATAGCCGGCGACAGGGGTCTGACGCCGGAATTTCCAGCCTTCGAAGCCGCGATTGCGCAGCAGGGCCCAGAGGCGGGACTCGGCTGGCGTGGTGTCGGCTCGGAGACGACGGGCACGGCGCGTTCGGTCAGGCGACTGATGCATAAGGCCCAGCCTAACCCCTTCTCCCCTCGGGGGAGAAGGTGGCTTGCGCCAGCGAGACGGATGAGGGGGCCGTCGGCTCCATGCTCCTTGTTCGCGCTTGCCTGCAGATAGCGCCCCCTCATCCGACCTGCTCCGCAGGCCACCTTCTCCCCCGAGGGGAGAAGGATTCTTGGAGTGCCAAGGATGCAATTTACATCCTGAACACGCCGAAGCGCGTTTCGGGGATGGGGGCGTTCAGGCTGGCGCTGATGGCCAGGCCCAGGACGTCGCGGGTCTGGGCCGGGTCGATGACGCCGTCGTCCCAGAGGCGGGCGGTGGCGTAATAGGGGTTGCCCTCGTCCTCGTACTTCTGACGGATCGGGGCCTTGAAGGTCTCGGCTTCGTCGGCGCTCCAAGTGTCAGCGTCGCGGTGAACGGTGGCCAGGACGCTGGCCGCCTGCTCGCCGCCCATCACCGAAATCCGGCTGTTGGGCCAGGTGAAGAGGAAGCGGGGCGAATAGGCGCGACCGCACATTCCGTAGTTGCCGGCGCCAAAGCTGCCGCCGATCAGGACGGTGAACTTGGGCACCTCGGCGCTGGCGACCGCCGTGACCAGCTTGGCGCCGTGCTTGGCGATGCCCTCGGCTTCGTACTTGCCGCCGACCATGAAGCCCGAGATGTTCTGCAGGAAGAGCAGCGGAATCTTGCGCTTGCAGGCCAGTTCGATGAAGTGCGCGCCCTTCTGGGCGCTCTCCGAGAACAGGACGCCGTTGTTGGCCAGGATGGCGACCGGATAGCCCCAGATGCGGGCGAAGCCGCAGACCAGGCTGGTGCCGTACAGGGCCTTGAACTCATCGAAGTCCGAGCCGTCGACGATGCGGGCGATGACCTCGCGCACGTCATAGGGGGCGCGCACGTCGTCGGGGATGATGCCGTAAAGCTCTTGCGGGTCCAGGGCGGGGGCGCGCGGCTCGCGCACGTCCAGCGGCACGTCCTTGACCGTGTTCAGGTTGGCGACGATGGAGCGGACGATCTCCAGCGCGTGCTCGTCATTCTCGGCCACATGATCGACCACGCCGGACTTGCGGCCGTGAGTTTCAGCCCCGCCCAGTTCTTCGGCGGAGATGATCTCGCCGGTGGCGGCCTTCACCAGAGGCGGACCGGCCAGGAAGATGGTGCCCTGGTTGCGCACGATCACCGTCTCGTCGGACATGGCCGGGACATAGGCGCCGCCCGCCGTGCAGGAGCCCATGACGCAGGCGATCTGCGGGATCGACCGGGCCGACATCCGCGCCTGATTGAAGAAGATGCGGCCGAAGTGGTCGCGGTCGGGGAAGACCTCGGCCTGGTGCGGCAGGTTGGCGCCGCCCGAATCAACCAAGTAGACGCAGGGCAAATTGTTCTGCTCGGCGATTTCCTGCGCCCGCAGGTGCTTCTTCACCGTCATGGGGAAGTAGGCGCCGCCCTTCACCGTGGGGTCGTTGGCGACGATCATGACCTCGCGGCCCGAAACGCGCCCGACGCCGCAGATCATGCCCGCGCCGGGGGCTTCATCCCGATACATGCCGTTGGCGGCCAACTGGCCGACCTCGAGGAAGGGCGAGCCGGGGTCCAGCAGGCGCTCGACCCGGTCGCGCGGCAAGAGCTTGCCACGCGCCACATGGCGCTCGCGGCTGGCGTCGGAGCCCCCGCGCGCGGCCTTGGCGACCTTATCGAAAAGTTCGTCCCGCAGGGCGCGATTGTGCGCATCCAGCGTTTTGAAAGCAGGACTGTTGCGATCGACGGCGGAAATCAGCTTGGGCATGCCCAAGGTTTAGGAGGCTTCCGCCTCGGGGGGAAGCGTCCGCTTTCCTGTCGAACGGATTCCGGCCTAAACCATCCCCATGGTTGCTGAACGTCACGACACGCTGCCCGACACGTTGGAAGCCGCCCTCGCGCGGGTCTTCGACGGCGCCAGGAACACCCGCGCCAGCTGGTTCGCGCTGACGCGGGGCGAGCGGCTGTTCTCGGCCGGAGATCCCGCCGACACCCTCTATCTGCTGCGCGCCGGGCGGCTGGGCGTGTTTCGCGACGACAACGGACGCGGGCAACAGTTCGTCGGCGTCATCAAGCCGGGCGATCCCGTCGGCGAGATGGCCATGCTGGCGGGCACGACCCACATGGCCAATGTCGTGGCTCTGCGCGACAGCGACGTGATCGCCCTGCCCCGTGACGCCTTCTTCGAGGCGGCCCGCGCCGAGCCCGCCCTGATGGCCGAACTGGGCCAGATCATGCTGATGCGGGCGCGCGAGCGGAACTCGACCGGATCAGACCCGACCGTCTTCGGTTTCGTCTCGGCGCGCGCCCAGCCGATTCGCAGTTTCGTCGAGCGGGTCGCGCGGGCGGTCGAGTCCCAGGGCTTCAGCTGCCGCATCATCGACCACAGCGCCCTGTCGTCCGCCGCCGAGTGGTTCTCGGGCGTGGAGGACGCGTACGACTACGTCCTCTATATTGCCGAATCCGATGAGCCAGGCTGGGCCTCGCTGTGCGCCCGGCAGGTGGACCGGATCTTTATCGTGGGCGACGCCGACCACAGGCCGCAGGCGCCCGTCCTGCCGCCTGAGATCGAGGACGAAGCCCACCCCCTGAGCGACCTCATTCTGCTGCGTCCCGCGCATATGGCCCGGCCCACCAGGACGCGGGCCTGGCTGGAGGCGTTCAAGCCCGGTCGCTGGTTCCATGCCGTCGAGGGCCTGTTTGACGACACCGCGCGGATTGCCCGTATCGTCACCGGCTCGGCGGTCGGGGTAGTGCTGTCGGGCGGCGGCGCCCGGGCCTATGCTCACATCGGCGCCCTGAAGGCCTTGCGCGAAGCCGGCATGCCGATCGACTTCATCGGCGGGTCCTCCATGGGCGCCGTCATCGCCGCCGGCCCCGGCCTGGGCTGGTCCGACGATGAGTTGGACGAACGCATCCGCAGGGCCTTCGTCGAATCCGATCCCCTGTCGGACATCGCCTTCCCCATCATCGCCATGACCCATGCCCGCAAGGTCGCGCGCCTGATGCAGGAGGCCTATGGCGACGTGAATATCGAAGACATGCCCCTGCCCTTCTTCGCGGTCTCGACCAACCTGACATCCGGCAAGGTGGAGGTGCATCGCGAGGGGATGCTGCGCCACGCCCTGCGGGCCTCGATCTCCATTCCCGGCGTCATGCCGCCGGTGGTGATGAACGGCCAGGTGCTGGTCGATGGGGCCGTGCTGCGCAACTTCCCCAGCGAGGTCATGCGCCGCCTGAACAGCGGACCCGTCGTCGGCGTGGACGTGTCACAGACGCGTGGCGTCGATCCCAAGGCGCTGGAAGATCCGCCGTCCTGGTGGCGCTGGATCGTCTCGGGCGCCTGGAAGAAGGGGCCCCCGATCGTGTCGGTGCTGATGCGCTCGGCCACCCTGACGACCGAGGCCGAACTGATGCAGGCGCGGGCGGACACCGACCTGCTGATCCTGCCCAGGCCCGAGGGCGTCGATATCCGCGACTGGAAGGCCTACGCCCCCGCGGTGTCTTCAGGATACGCCGCGGCGAAGACGGCCCTGGCGACGCTGAAATGCCCGGTCGAGCACCTGCATCGGCGCCGCGTCAACGACGCTGCGCCACAAGAAACAGCCGAGGAAATGGTAGAAGCGTCGCTCCGTCCCGACGCTGTGGAAACGCCTCGGACAGTCGCAAGCTGAGAGCGGTCAGGAAGGCCTCGCGCAGGGCCGTGTCGCCTGCCAGGGCGGTGAGATAGGGTCGCAACGCCGTTCCCTTCATCCACTCCAGCGCGGCGTTCTCGCCCGCCAGAACGTGCAGATAGGTCGTCGACCAGATGTCGATGTCGTTGCAAAGCGGCGCCAGAGCCTCGTAATAGGCCTCGGCAGGCAGAAGGGGCGCGATCGGGTCCACGCCGGTCAGGACCGAGGCCCACGGCCCCTCGGCCGCCGCCTCACGCATGATCGTATGGTGGCGCGTCTCCCAGGCCATGGGCATCTGCACCGCCAGCAGGCCGCCGGGCGCGAGGGCGCCAGCCAGATGAGCGAACAGGGCCGTGTGATCGGGCAACCATTGCAGCGAGGCGTTGGCGAGAATCAGGTCGGCGGGGCGATCCGGCGCCCAGGTCGCGATGTCGCCGACCGACCAGTCGATGTCGGCGGACAGGGCGCGGGCCTGCTCCAGCATGGCGGCGCTGGAATCCAGGCCGTATACCCTGGCGTTCGGGTGGCGGCGCTTCAGCAGGGCGGCGTGCTGGCCGGTTCCGCAGCCCAGATCCCAGATCTCGGCAGGATCAAGTTCCTCGGGCAGGCGCACGAGAAGATCGAGCGCGGCGCGGTCGCGCTGGGCTTCAAATCGGTTATACTGGCGGGGGTCCCAAAGGGGGAAAGCGTCGCTCATATCGTCACCACTCCACGTCGCCGAAAGCGATTCGTGGGAGTGATGGTACCGCCTCTCAGGCTTGAACTGAGGACCTCCGGTTCCACAAACCGGCGCTCTAACCAACTGAGCTAAGGCGGCGCGATCAACGCGAGGCCGGTTCTCTAGCGGGCCTCGCCCCGGTCAGCAATATGCATTTGAAGGAATTTCACTTTATCCCCCGTCAGTTCCAGCCTCGGCTGGCGATATACTGCTGCAAGGCGGTGATCCGCGTCTGGTCCGAGGGGTGGGTCGAGGCGAACTCGGGCGTGCCCGACTGGCGCTGTTGCGCCATCAAGCGCCAAAGCGCGATGGATTCCGAGGGCTTGTAGCCGGCGGCGGCGACGTAATCGACGCCCAGACGGTCGGCTTCCAGCTCATGGCTGCGCGAAAAGGGCAGCAGCAGACCCAGTTGCGCACCCATGCCGCCCAGGGCGCCGATGGCCTGCGAATAGTCCCCTGCCCGGCTCTGGACCGCACCCAGGACCAGACCCGTCGTCGATTGGGTCGAATAGCGTTCGGCGGCGTGACGGGCGACGACGTGACCGACCTCATGGCCGATGACGGTCGCCAGTTGATCATCGTTCTGGACCAGCTTCAGCAGACCCGTGGTGACGCCGATCTGACCCGACGGCAGGACGAAGGCGTTGGGGCTGGCGTCCTCGAACACCGCATAGTCCCACTGGCGCCCCGCGAGCCCCGCCGCCTGAACCATCCGCCCGCCGACACGGCGCACACGTTCGTTCTGCGCGGCGTTGGTCGACACCTTCTGCGACCGCAGCGTCTCGGCCCAGGCGGCGTTGGACTGCTGCATCAGGGCGCTGTCGTCGACGATCAGGAACTGATTGCGGCCGAGGCTCTCGTTGTAGGCGCAGGCGCCCAGGCCGATCGTGGTGACGGCGGCGATGACGGCGACGAATGTCTTCATGGCAAAGCCCTCTGATTATTCCTGCCGAACATGAGCAAGCTTGCCTCTTCGCGCCAGTCCCGCCGCGCTGATCAGCGGACAAAGAAAAACGCCCCGGAGTTTCCTCCGGGGCGTTCAACCTGATCTCTAGAGAGATCCTTAGTCCAGACGGAAGCGGGTCGTGAACTCGACGCGGGCGCCGACGGCGGCGCCGTCAACAGTCCGCGGCGCCAGACGACCCGAACGGGCCGCCCGAAGAACCGCTTGGCCGAAACCGGCGCCGGCGGGATCTTCATCCACAACGCGACAATCCGAGAGGCTGCCGTTCGGGGCAACCGCGCAGTTCACCTTGGCCGAACCCGATTCGATGCCGCGCGATTGGGCGCGTTCCGGGAATTCCGGCGCGACCTGGCGGGACCAGCTCGGGTTAGTGATGACCGAAGGCTTCGGCGGCGCGGGAGGAGCCGGCGGAGGCGGCGGAGGGGGAACCTCCATCAGCTCGACGTCGACGGCCTCGTCCTCGTAGGTCATCTCCTTCAACACGAACTTGTTGTTATACAAGTACAGGCCCGCCAGGGCGTGAACGATCACCGAGACGGTGATGCCCACGACGGCGCCGGTCGAAAGCTTCTTCTTCTTCTTCGGCGGATCCAGAATCGGATCGCGGTGGACGTGAGGTTCAGCTGTCATGCTATGCGCCCCGCCCCCTTACGAGTTGTCTTCGCCAACCAGGGCGACGCTGTAGAAACCATTGTCCTGGAGGGCGTTCATGACCTGCATGAAGTCGCCGTACCGGGTCTGCTGGTCTGCACGAATGAAAATACGTTCTTCCGAAGGGTTCCTGCGTCCGATCTGCACCCGCAGGTCATCGCCCAAAGCACCGGGAGAAGACTTGAGGTCGCCGATCCACACGTCGCCATCGTTCTGGATGGAGATGAAGACCGGCGTCGGCGGATTCTTGCCCGGAGGCGCGACGGCGCGAGGCAGTTTCACCGGCACCGACACGGTGGCGAGCGGAGCCGCCACCATGAAGATGATGAGGAGGACGAGCATGATGTCCACGAAGGGTGTGACATTGATCTCGGCATTAGCCTCGACGGTGTACTTGCCGCCGCCGGAACCGGAAAGTTTGGCGGCCATCCGTCTTACGCTCCCTTGTCGAGCTGACGCGAGATGGCGTTGATCAGTTCAGCGTTGAAGCCGTCCGAACGCGTGCCGTAGTTCGAGATACGCGTGTTGAAGTAGTTGTAGAAGATAACGGCCGGGATAGCGGCGAACAGGCCGATACCCGTAGCCAGCAGGGCTTCAGCAATACCCGGAGCAACGACGGCCAGGTTGGTCGTGTTGGACTCGGCGATGCCGATGAAGGAGTTCATGATGCCGTAAACGGTGCCGAACAGACCCACGAACGGACCGGTCGAACCCGTCGAAGCCAGGAACTGCTGGCCGCCCGAGAGGCGCTTGGGCAGACCGGCTTGAACGGCGGCGACGGCGGTTTGGGCGCGCAGCAGAGCCGAGTCGCGGTGATCGCCGGTGACGCTCAGGCCAGCCTGACGCGACAGTTCGATTTCTTCGGTAGCGGCGGCGGCCATGTCGGCCAGCGGGTTGCCGTCGAACTCTTCCGAGGTCGAAACGCGACGCATGTCAGCGATGGTGCGAGCGCCGCGGAAGGCTTCCAGGAAGCGGTCGGTGGCTTTGTTCAGCGCGCCGAACTCCAGCAGCTTGATGAGCAGCAGGGTCCACGAGAAGATCGAGGCCAGCAGCAGGCCGATCATGACGATCTTAACGACGGCCGTGGCTTCCATGAACATGGAGACCGGGGTGATGCCGCCGCTGTGACCGCCGGAAACCGATTCACTGACCGTGGTGGGGTCAGCGGCCGGAGCAGCAGCGTCAGCAGCCGGAGCAGCAGCATCGGCGGCCGGAGCGGCGGTCGAGGCGGCGGCTGCCGGAGCGGCCGGGGTTGCGGCGTCTTGCGCCAGAACCGGCGAGCTCGCCATCAGGACGGCAGCGCCGGCCAGTGCGAGGAGGATATTCGTCTTCTTGCTAGCGAGCATTGTTCGCCAGTTCCTGCTTTGGTCTGACACGTGGAACCCAAGACACGGACCGCGTCAGTCGGCCGTCCCTATAATGAAATTTCACCACCGACGAGATCGAGCCCGCCGAGTGGAACCGCCCCCGCAACGGTCGTTCGAAAACAACCGTCGCCGCCAAGGTCCAGGACACAATATCCCGGTAGCCCCGACCTGCAAGCAGGAATGCGGTTAAGACCCTTTGGCGAACGCCTATCTTAGCGTCAAGTCCGCAAAGTTTCTTTTCCCCTTCGCACGTGCAGCAATCGGGAAGTTCGGCAAAATATTTGCGATTTTTGTAATGTTGGCGACACGAAAGTGTCGCATCACGCCGGGTTACGGGCATGCAATGCCCATGGCGAAATTTAGACCATTTTAGGGCAAGGCTTTCCCCGCGAGGGAAAGACGTGAGTTGTAGGGGGAGTGGTGCCTGGAGGCGGGTTCGAACCACCGACACGCGGATTTTCAATCCGCTGCTCTACCAGCTGAGCTATCCAGGCCACGCGACGTCGCCGCGAGAGGCGGGTCTATAGGCGAGGCTGACGGGGCTGTCCAGACGCCAATTCACTCAATTCAGCGATCTTTTTCATCTTCGGCCACTTCGTCGGTCGGAACGGCGTAGCCGCCGGTGAACCAGCGTTGCAGATCCACGTCGGCGCATCGTTTGGAGCAGAAGGGCTTGTAGGCTTCGACAGCCTTCTGGCGGCGGCAGATGGGGCAGAGCGACATTAGGGAGCCTCTTCTATTCTGACGGCGCCGGCGGCCATCGACGGATCAGCCAGGAGACCGCCCCTCGGGCCGAGGGCCTCGACCAGGGGCGCAGCCAGCGCCGCCGCTTCAGGCGCACAGCGCGCGACAAAGCGCGGCGTGGCGGGATCGGACAACAGGGCCAGACGCAACTGGCGCACTATATCTATGCTGCGCGCCTCCAAACTAGGTCGTCCCGCCCCGTCGAGCAGTCGTTCATCCAGCGGCGTCCTTCGCCACGGCAGGGACAGTTGCATCAGGCCGAACCGGCTCAACGGCCCGAACGCCGCCTGCGGTTCCCCCGCGAAGGCTGCGCGCGCCATCTTCATTATAGTGTCGCCGTGCAGCCCGACGCCGATCAGGTCGATCACGATCAGACCGCCCCACCCCTTCAGCGTCAGCAGCCGGGCGGCGTGAGCCAGGCCCTCGCGATTGGCCGTCTCGCGGTTCTTGCGGGAATCACGGCCCGGCGCAGGGGCATGGTCGATGTCGACGGCGATCAGGGCGCGGGTGCGCTGGATCATCAGGTCCAAGCCGCAGGAGGGATCGACGACGCTGGAGGACAGCGCGTCCTCCTCGGCCTCGAGGGCGGCGCGAATCGCAGCTACTCCGGTCTGAGGCGTGACGCCAGGCGCCAAGACAGAGAGAATCGCAGCCACGTCCGGCCCCGGCGCCAGCAGGCGCGGCTCGCCCGACGCGTCACCGAGACGGCGCAGCACCGGGCCTTTGCGTTCGCGGGGTTCGGCGGAGACTTCGACCTCGACCTTGGTCCCCTCCCCCGGTTTGTCGTTCTGGCCCAGAGGCAGGAACCCATAGGGCTCGCCCGCACCCAGATCGACGAAGGCGCCGCGCAGGGCCGGTTCGACCCGCGCGATGCGCCCCACGCTGCGCGCGCCCAGCCGATCGCTCGGCTGGTCGCTGTCACGCTGGATAATCAGATTGTGGTAGCGCCCCTTGCGGGCGATGACGCCGCGGGTCTCGCCCGGCGCCTGATCGAGGAAGACCTCGATACCGGCCATGTCAGGCGATCCTGGGCCGCCAGCCGGCGCCCCGAAGCAGATTGGCCGCTTCATAGAGAGGCAGACCCATGACGGCGGGATGACTGCCGACGATCCGGCGCACGAAGGCGGCGGCCGCCCCCTGGATGCCGTATCCGCCCGCCTTGCCGCGCCATTCGCCTGAGGCGACGTAGGTGGCGATCTCTTCGGCGGACAGGGTCTTGAACGAGACCCGGGTGTCGACGACGCGGCAGGTCGTCTGACCGCCCGCGATCACAACGACGCCGGTGAAGACGCGGTGATTGCGGCCCGACAGCAGTTCGAGGAAACGCCTGGCCTCGGCCTCGTCCGCCGGCTTTTCCAGCAGGCGACGGCCCAAGGCCACCACCGTGTCGGCGGCCAGGACGATGGCGTCGGGCGACCGCGCGGCCACGACCTCGGCCTTGCCGCGCGCCAGGCGCTCGGCCAGACGCATCGGCGTCTCGCCTTTCAGCGGGGTCTCGTCGATATCGGCGGGATCAACATGATCGGGAACCACCCCGATCTGCGCCAGCAGTTCAATGCGGCGCGGGCTCGACGAGGCCAGAACCAGCCTCGGAGCCGAAAGGTCAGGACGCGACACGCGCGTCCTTACTTGAAGCGATAGGTGATGCGGCCCTTGGTCAGGTCGTAGGGCGTCATTTCAACCAGCACCTTGTCGCCCGCCAGGACGCGGATGCGGTTCTTGCGCATCTTGCCGGCGGTGTGGGCGATGATCTCGTGGTCGTTTTCCAGCGTTACGCGGAAGGTGGCGTTCGGCAGCAGTTCGCTGACGGTGCCGGGGAACTCGAGAAGCTCTTCCTTGGCCATGCGGTCTCTCTCACCCGAAAAACAGCTTAAGGCTCGCGTCGGGTGTGAACGCGAGCCGTGAAGGAGGCGCCTAATGCACCAAAATGCCGAAATAGTCGAGTTCAGCCGCGTCGATAGACGGCGCAAACCAGCGTGAACAGCCGACGGGCGGTTTCCTTGTCGATCTCGACCTTGCCTTCGAGGCGACCTTTAAGCAGTTCGGCGCCCTCGTTGTGCAGACCGCGACGGCCCATATCGACCGACTCGATCTGGCTGGGCGAGGAGCCGCGCAGGGCCTCGTAGTAGCTTTCGCAGATCAGGGCGTAGTCGCGGATCACCGTCTTCATCGGCGACAGCGACAGGACGTGGGTGCGGGCGAAGTCCGGCCCTGTGATGTCGAAGGCCAGGCGGTTGTCCTGCGACGACAGGCGCAGGGCGTAGGGCCCGCCCGCGGCGCCCTCGGGCGCAAAGCTGTTCTGCTCGACCAGATCAAAGATGGCGACGCGGCGCTGATGCTCGATCTCGGCGGTGGCGGCCGGAAGGGTCGCGGCGTCCACCTCGATGGCTGTCAGCTTGTGCGGTCCGCTCATGGCTTGGTCTCGTCCAGGTGGGTCGGGGCCATGCGCGCAGGCCAGCGGTCCGACAGGTCGGTCAGCACGGCGTCCAGGCACTCCACGTCGATTCGCAGATCGCCGCCGCCGGCGAACATCAGGATGACCCGTCCGCCGGGGGCCTCGGTCGGTTCGAAGTCGAGGGCCAGCAGCTCCAGCGCCGATTCGGGCGCGCGCGGCAGGCGGCGACTCTTGACCGCCTCGACGTCGCCGAACTGCATGGCGGACATGACGCGCGTGCCGCCGCATTCCCAGCAAAAGCGCGACAGGACAATGGTCAGGCGCCGCGCTTCCCTTTCCCAGCTGATGTCGACGGGACGCATGATGGCGTCCTGAAGCGCTGCCGAGATGATCTGCAGATCGACGGCGTCCTCGGCCAGCAGGCGCAAGGGCTCCATCGGCGCCAGGGATTCGGCCGCCGCGTCGTTGTCAGAGACCGCCTGGACCTCAGTGCTCATCCGCCTCGCCTTTCACGCGCCGGACATCGGCGCCGCAGGCTCCCAGCTTTTCTTCCATCCGCTCGAAGCCGCGATCCAGATGATACACACGACCGACCGTGGTTTCGCCCTCCGCGACCAGACCGGCCATGACCAGGCTGATCGAGGCGCGCAGATCGGTGGCCATGACCGGGGCGCCGTGCAGCTTCTCGACGCCGCGCACATGGGCCTCGCCCGCGTGGACCGAGATGTCGGCGCCCAGACGCGCCAGCTCGGGCGCGTGCATGAAGCGGTTCTCGAAGATGTTCTCGTGGATGACGCTCTCACCCTCGGCGGTCGTCATCAGGGCCATGAACTGGGCCTGCAGGTCGGTGGCGAAGCCCGGATAGATCTCGGTCGTGACGTTGACGGCCTTGAGCCGCTGCGTCGGGTCGCGGCGCACGATGAGGCCGTCGGCGGTCGGCTCGGCCTCGACGCCGGCCTCGATCATTTTGTCGGTCAGGGCGGTGATCAGGTCGGCGCGGCCCTTGGTCAGGCGCACTTCGCCCCCGGCCATGGCCGCGGCCAGGGCATAGCTGCCCATCTCGATGCGGTCGGGAATCACCGACCAGGTCGTGCCGTTCAGCGACGTAACGCCGGTGATGGTCAGGACATCGGTGTCCAGGCCTTCGATCCTGGCCCCCATGGCGATCAGGCAACGGGCCAGGTCGCCGATTTCGGGTTCGCGGGCCGCGCGTTTCAGCACCGTCGTTCCATTGGCCAAAACAGCCGCCAGCAGGGCGTGCTCGGTCGCGCCGACCGAGACGAAGGGAAACTCGATCTCGGCCCCGTGCAGCCCCTTGGGCGCATGGGCGGAGACATAGCCCTCTTCCAGTTCGATCGCCGCCCCCATGGCGGCCAGCGCCATCAGGTGGAGATCGACGGGCCGGGCGCCGATGGTGCAGCCGCCCGGCAGGGAGACCTTGGCGTGGCCCATGCGCGCCAGCAGCGGCCCCAGGACGTTGAACGAAGCCCGCATCTGGCGAACCAGATCATAGGGGGCGAAGGTCGAGGTCAGTTCGGGGGCGTGGAACAGGGTCTCTTGGCCGTCAGCGCCATCGCGTTCCGTCACCTGAACGCCGAACTGCTGCAACAGCTGGCCCAGGAAGCGGGTGTCGGCGAGACGCGGCATATTGGTCAGCAGCAGGGGCTGATCCGTCAGGATCGAAGCCGCCATCAGCTTGATGGCCGAATTCTTGGCGCCGCTGACCTCGATCTGGCCGTTCAGGCGGTTGCCGCCGTGGATGACGATGCTGTCCATGGAATCTTTCGCGGCCGGAAACACTGCGCCCCGGCGAACCGCTTATCTAGCAAGCCCTTACGCCCTCGCGAAAGAGCCGTATGCGCGCAAGGACGATGACTTTCAGTTGCGCTCTGTCGCGGGGCGCGGCGCGGCGGTCGGCGCCTTGCGGCGCTTGAGGTTGGTGCGCAGGGCGGCGGCCAGCCGAACGGCCCGTTCGGCCTTGGCCTTCTGTTCACGGGTCGGCTCCACGACCGGAGCTAGGGGAACGGCGTCTTTGGGCGGGGTATCCATGGCGTGCAGCAGACCGCGTGCAAAGTTTTTGATCAAGCGTGCATTTTCCACTTGGCCCGGCCGAAGCCGTTGGCTATACGGCCGCTTCCTCAGTGAGGGCCGCCGTAGCTCAGTGGTAGAGCGCATCCTTGGTAAGGCTGAGGTCGTGGGTTCGATTCCCCCCGGCGGCACCATCCGGACCCTTGCAGATCAACAATTTGCAAGGGTCCGGGCCAATCTTCCCGACAATCCAATGCGATGTCCTGACGCAGGTGATTTGCGCCTGCTCGGCCCCTGACGTCTGGTCAAGACCGCTCCGCTCCCGCTAGACCTTGCGACCTCAGTTCGAGGGGTTTGGGGGCTTTCATGAAGCGCAGTTTGTTGACCACCGTCGCGGCCCTGGCCGTGGCCTTCCCGGCGTTCGCGCAAAATGCGCCGGCCAGCGATTCGACGGCGGCCGCCGCCCCCACGACGCCGGACAAGCCCAAGTGGGACGTTCAAAATCCGCCGGGCGCGTCGCATGACGCGACCATCGACGTCACCGAGGGCACCTGGATGTCGCTGGACGTCAGCCCTGACGGCCGCGAGATCGTCTTCGACCTGCTGGGCGACATCTATGTCATGCCGATCAGCGGCGGCGAGGCCCGCGCCATCGCCTCGGGCGTGGCCTGGGACATGCAGCCCAAGTATTCGCCGGACGGCCGCTCCATCGCCTTCACCTCGGACCGGGGCGGCGGCGACAACCTGTGGGTCATGGACCGCGACGGGTCGAACGCCAAACAGGTGTCGAACGAGACCTTCCGCCTGCTGACCCAGCCCGACTGGTCGCCGGACGGCCAGTTCATCGTCGGCCGCAAGCATTTCACCTCGTCGCGTTCGCTGGGCGCGGGCGAGATGTGGATGTACCACCGCGCGGGCGGCGGCGGCGTGCAGCTGACCGAGCGCCGCACCCAGCAGAAGGACACGGGCGAGCCCGCCTTCTCGCCCGACGGCCGCTATCTCTACTTCAGCGACGACGCCACCTCGGGCGGCGTGTTCGACTATTCCAAGGACCCGAACACCCAGATCTATGTGATCCGTCGCCTGGATCGCGAAACGGGCGAGGTCACGCCCTTCGTCACCGGCCCGGGCGGCTCGATTCGCCCCACCCCCTCGCCCGACGGCAAGTCCCTGGCCTTCATCCGGCGTGATCGGTACAAGTCCGTGCTCTACGTCATGGACTTGGAATCGGGCCGCGAGACCCCGATCCACGACGCCCTGGACCGCGACCTGCAGGAAACCTGGGCCATCCACGGCGTCTATCCGACGATGAGCTGGACCCCCGACAACCGCGCGATCGTCTTCTGGGCCGGCGGCAAGATCCATCGCATCGACGTGGCCTCCAAGGCCGTCAGCGAAATCCCCTTCCACGTGGCCGACACCCGTCGCGTGCAGGAGGCCGTGCGCTTCCCCGTCGAGGTCGCGCCCGACCAGTTCGACGTGAAGATGGTCCGCTGGGCCCAGACCTCGCCTGATGGGTCGAAGGTGGTGTTCGAGGCCCTGGGCAATCTGTGGATTCGCGATCTGAGGAACGGCGTGGCCGGGACGCCCCGTCGTCTGACGCGCCAGAGCGACCACTTCGAGCTCTATCCCGCCTGGTCGCGTGACGGCCGCTCCATCGTCTACACGACCTGGAACGATCAGGACCTGGGCACGCTGCGAGTGATCCCTGCCAGCGGCGGCGAAGGCCGCGTCATCAGCGCGCAGCCCGGTCATTATCTGGAGCCGCAGTTCTCGCCGGACGGCCAGACCGTCGTCTATCGCACCTCCAGCGACGGCTTCCTGCGCACGGCCCTGTGGAGCCGCGAGCCCGGCGTCTATCGGACCTCGGTGCGCGGCGGCCAGCCGACCCTGATCACCGACGAGGGGTCGAACCCGAAGTTCGGCGCCCGCAACGACCGGGTCTTCCTGACCGCGCGCGACGGCGACAAGCGCGTGCTCAAGTCGGTCAACCTGTCGGGCGACGACGAACGCACCCACCTGAGCAGTGAATGGGCGGCCGAGTTCTCAGTCTCGCCTGACGAGCACTGGGTGGCCTGGACCGAGCGCTTCAACGCCTATGTCACGCCCTTCGTCGCCACGGGCCGCGCCGTCACGGTCGGCGCCGAGACCAAGGCCCTGCCCCAGACCCGCGTCACCCGCGACGCCGGCGAATGGCTGCACTGGTCCGGCGATTCCAGCCGCCTGCAATGGTCGATGGGACCGGAGTTGTTCTCGCGCCCGCTGCAAGAAAGCTTCGCCTTCGCCGAAGGCGCGCCCGCCGAACTGCCCAAGCCCGCCGAGCATGGAATCAAGATCGGCTTCAGCGCCGACTACGCCAAGCCCTCGGGCCGCGTGGTCCTGAGCGGCGCCCGCCTGATCACCATGAAGGGCGACGAGGTCATCGAGGATGGCGTGGTCGTGATCAACGGCAACCGAATCGAGGCCATCGGCCCGCGCGGCTCCGTGACGGTCCCCACTGACGCCCGCGTCATGGACATGGCCGGCAAGACCATCATCCCCGGCCTGGTGGACGCCCACTGGCATGGCTCGATGGGCTCGGACGAGATCATCCCGCAGCAGTCCTGGGTCAACTACGCCGCGCTGGCCTTCGGCGTGACCACCATCCACGACCCGTCCAATGATTCGAGCGAGATCTTCGCCCACAGCGAACTGGCCAAGGCCGGTCGCGTGGTGGCCCCGCGCATCTTCTCGACCGGCACCATCCTGTATGGCGCGGCGACGCCCTTCACGGCCCAGGTCGATGATCTGGACGACGCCATGTCCAACCTGCGCCGGATGCAGGCCGTCGGCGCCTGGAGCGTCAAGAGCTACAACCAGCCCCGCCGCGACCAACGCCAGCAGATTCTGGCCGCTGCGCGCGAGCTGGGCATGATGGTCGTGCCCGAGGGCGGGTCCCTGTATCAGCACAACATGAGCATGGTGGTGGACGGCCACACCACGATCGAGCACTCGATCCCGCTGGCCCGCCTCTATGCCGACGTGCATCAGTTGTGGCGTCAGACCAAGGTGGCCTACACCCCGACCCTGGTCGTGGCCTATGGCGGCAACTGGGGCGAGAACTACTGGTATCAGGCCTCGGAGGTGTGGAACGACCCGATCCTGACCCGGTACGTGCCGCGCCGCATCCTGGACAGCCGCGCCCGTCGCCCGGTCCATGTGCCCGAAAACGAGCTGAACCACATCGACATCGCCCGCGAAGCCAAGCGCCTGTCGGACGAGGGCGTGTCGGTGCAGATCGGCGCCCACGGCCAGCGCGAAGGCCTCGGCGCCCACTGGGAGCTGTGGATGTTCGAGCAGGGCGGCATGACCCCGCATCAGGCCCTGCGCGTCGGCACCCTGAACGGCGCCGCGGCGCTCGGCATGGACAAGGACATCGGCTCGCTGGAGACCGGCAAGCTGGCCGACCTGGTCGTGCTGGACGCCAACCCGCTGGAGAACCTGCGCAACACGGTCAAGATCGGCTACACCATGATCAACGGCCGCATCTTCGACAATCAGATGAACGAGGTGGGTCAGGCTCCGCGTCAGCCCTTCTGGCATCAGAGCGCCGAGGGTCAGGCCTGGAGCGCGGGGGCTGCCTCCGCCGAGGCGGATGCGCACGGCCACAGCCACGGCCACGACTGACGCGCGTCAGCCCTGAAACGAAGAAGGCCCGACCATCCGGTCGGGCCTTTTTTCGTGCTCTAAACGTCATCCCGGAAGCGGCGAAGCCGTTATCCGGGACCGCAGGAAACACTCACGGCGGCATCTAGGGCGGTCCCGGCTCTTCGCTGCGCTGCGGCCGGGATGACGACGGCGGAAGCTACTTGACCGTCGCAGCCAGCAAGGCCGAGCGCCTGGCCGCCCTGCCCTTCAGCCAGCGCATGGCGACGACGGCGACGACCACAAGAGCGCCAAAGGCGATCAGCATCAGGGTCGGGCCGTGCGCCTCGCTCATGAACTCCAGCTGCGCCAGACCCTTGGCGGCCAGATAGCCGGGCGCCAGCATGGCCAGGACCCAGACGAAGGCGGACGTCACATTGGCCAGTTGGAACACGCGCTGGCGCATCCGCAGAACGCCCACCATGACCGGCACAAAGGCCCGCAGCGGACCGAAGAAGCGGCCGATGAAGATGGAGGCCACGCCGTAACGACGGCAGTAGAGCCGCGTCCACGCGATCTTGCGACGATGCGGCAGCAGCATGGGCTGGCGCAGCACGCCCGTGCCCAGTCGCCGCCCGATCCAGTAGGAGATGGCGTCGCCCATGACCGCGCCGATGACGCAGCCGGCGATGATGGTCAGCGGGTCCAGCACGCCCGCAGCCACCAGACCGCCCGCCGCCACCAGCAAGCCGGTGGCCGGCACGAAGGCGCCGATGACCACCAGAGATTCGAAAAACGTGACCAACCCTAGAACGACCCCGGCCCAGACATGGTGTCTGGCGATGAAATCGGCGGCCGAACTAAGCAAACTATCCATACTGGTCCTCTATCGTCTCCCGCATATGGGAGATCGCCCCCCAAAGGGAATGCGGCGATGGGACGCCACCGACGGAAACAGGCAGGCCGTGGCGCGAACGCCTCAGTCTGGGCCGTGGAGTCTAGTTGCCGCCGATCTGGAGCGAGACGCCGGCGGACTTGGAGGTCGTGTCCATGTCCCGCACGTCCGAACGGTCCCGCAGCGGCGCATAGGCCCGGCTGCGATAGCCGCCTTCATAGCCGAACGGCTCGACGACGCCGAAAGGACGCCCATAGGCGCCATAGGGAAGCCCCCACGCCGAGCCATAGCCATAACCATAACCCCAGGGGCTGTTCTTGGTCTGACTGACCATCAGATTCAGCGTGCCGGTCTCTCCCAGGGGCAGGGACACCGCCGCCGAATAGTCTCGATAGCCGCCCGTGCCCATGCCGACGCTGAACTGTCCGTGCATCTTGCGCGGCCCGGCCTCCGCCTCGGCCCAGGGATCGATCGGCGCCGGCGAGGCGCTGACCGTGCGCTCGCCGATCCAGCGGGAAATCTGCGCATCCGTCGACAGGCCGTGCGGGGCGGCGCTCTGCACCGTCGTGCTGGGCGAGGCGTCGGAGGTGGATTCGGCCAGGAGGGCGGCGGAGGCTGTCGGAATAGCCTGTTCGCCGCGCGGCGCGGTCGTGACCACGCCCTCCGGGTCCATGTTCGCCAGCAACATCGCGGCGGCGGCCAGTTCGATCATCATGCGCCCGTACTCCCGTTCACGACTACCCTAACCGCAAATGCGGCCCCAAAACGACTATTCGCTCAGGCGGTCCCGTCACCGCGCCCCAGCGGGTCAGGCAGGGCCTCGCCTTCCGGCACAAAGCTGAGGGCGACGGAATTGATGCAGTAGCGCAGGCCGGACGGGGGCGGACCGTCGGGGAAGACGTGGCCCTGATGGCTGTCGCAGCGGGCGCAGCGCGTTTCGACGCGGACCATGCCATAGCTGTCGTCACGCACGGCGCGCACATGAGCCTCGTCCACCGGCACGCTGAAGCTGGGCCAGCCGGTGCCGCTTTCGAACTTGGTGGCCGAGCGGAACAGCGGCAGGCCGCATTCGCGGCAACAGAAGACTCCGGCCCGCTTCTCGCCCAGCAAGGTGCCGCAGAAAGGCGCCTCGGTGCCGTGGGCCAGCAGGACGCGCTTTTCCTCCGGCGACAGGTCGGCCTCCAGCGCGATGCGCTGGCTCTCGCTCGGCGGCGTCAGATCAAAGCCCGAAGGCGAACGCAGAGGCGTGGGGGATTCGGTCTGGGTCATGCTCCTAATGTAGTCAGGGCGACAGAGATTGCACGGACGGCCGGTTGGCGAACTTGCGAAAAGGCCACCGAGAACCCTCTCCCGGCGGGAGAGGGCTTGAGCCTCCAAGAGCGTAGCGATTGGAAAGGCGAAAGTGTGAGGGGCTGCGGCCTCATTCGGCGATAGCCGTGGCGCGGCGGCTTGCGCCGACGGATACCGACGCCCCTCATCCGGCCCTGCGGGCCACCTTCTCCCATCGGGAGAAGGACGACCGAGATCAGCGTCAGTCCCCAGAATCAAAACACCCCCGGGCGCGAACCCAGGGGTGAGATGGACGGGCCTCAAGTAGCCCGAAGGGCGGTAGGCCCACTAACCGGCCTCAAGTAGCGCGAAGCGCGGTAGGCCCCTTAAAAGAGCCCACCCACCCAGGCGCGAACGGCGGCTTCGTCGGTCGGGTTGCCGGTGTAGGTCAGGCCCTGGGCCGGGCCATAGCCCTGGTTGTTGCCACGCTGACGCGTGGTCCAGGCCTTGTGGCCATAGCTGAGGTCCGAATAGTTCGACGGCAGGCGCTGCACGGTCGGCTCGATGAAGATGGAGTCCACGTCGGTAGCCGAACCGGCCAGTTGCACGTTCGGCAGACGGGTCAGCAGGTCGAGGGTGTCCAGGCAGCCGTTGGTGCAGCCGCCGTCGACCAGAACCACGACCTTCCCCTGCACCGGGTTGGCGGCGCCGGTGTCGGCCACGGACGGACGGCCCGGCATGACGAAGGTCTGCTGACCAGCAGCCAGGGCGGCGTCAAAGGCGGCGACAATGGCCTGGGTCTGCTTGATGACCGGGGCCGATTCCTGCACGAAGCGCGGGTCCGACTGCATCCGGTTCAGGGTGTCGGCGAACCACTGGCGATTGGCGGCGGTGGCGCGATAGGTGATCTGACCGGCTTCCGGCTGGCGGCTGACGGTGAACTCCGGCGTCCAGATGCGGTTGGCCAGGCCATAGCCGCGCGAGGTGGCGTTGACCGAACCGCCCTCGGCGCCGCGCAGGTCGATGACCAGGCCCTGCGCACCGCGCAGCGTTGCGATCTGGCTCTCCACCTGGGCGAAGAAGGCGTCCCAGCCGGCGTTGTCTTCCAGCGAGTTGACGTGAACCCACGGACGACCGTCAACCTGCTCGATCGACAGCTTGGTCGCGCCCGGCGTGAAGACCGAGGCGCGGTAGGCGGCCTCCAGGTTCGCCGCCGTCGCCGGTTGCGGGCTCATCTTGTATTCGCGGGCGCGACGGCCGACCTGGAACTCGCAGGTCGAGGGCACGCCGCCGACCATGGGGTTGTTGCGGTTCCACAGGAGGTAGGGCGCGGTGCGGACCCGGGCCGCCTCGGTGGTCAGGTCGCCTTCAAAGCCGTCGAGCTTGGCCTTGGCGAAGTCCGCGATGGGCTGAAGGTTGCAGGTCTTGACCACGGCGCCGACCGGCGGCGCGCCGCGCACGCCCGGCTGGACGTAGGAGACGACGTATTCGCCGTTGCGCCAGGCGGTGGCCACGCCGGGCCAGCCGGTGGCGAAGAAGGGGCTGGCCGCTTCAAAGGTCGGGTTGGTGGCGATGTTCGAGTCGCGGAAGCCATTGGCGTAGTAGCGCAGCAGGTAGGCGTGGCTTTCGCCGCTGTTGACCTGACCGGCCTTGGACAGGGCGTCTTGCAGCCCGGCGTCGATCCAGCTGCGGAAGGTTTCGCTGGCGGCGCCCGGCACCACGGCGGCGGGGTGGTTGGCCTTCAGCGCGTCGTGCGTGGCCTGAAGATCCTGGCGGGCCAGGTCGCTGAAGTTCTGAGCCGAGGCGTTGCCGGCCGCGAGGGCCAGGGCGAGAACAGCCGCCGAAGCGGTGAGCAGACGTTGCATGAAGGGAACTCCCAGAGGCCGTCGAAACGCGGTTTCGCCGTGTTTAAACCCAAGAAAGGCCGTCGTTAAACCCCCGCGACGAATTGACCGTCACGCTGGGCCCCGTGCCTGGCCCCGTGCTCGCCCTCGTCGCCGCCCGTTTACTCGGGCCGACCTGCGCCCTAGTTCGGGCGGATGCATCGCTTCTCTGACCTGTTCCTGACGTCCAGCGGCCGCATCGGCCGGATCGCCTTCCTCGTGGGGGCGGGCCTGGTGCTGGGAGTCTGGGCGGCGTTCGACCTGCTGGCGCCTTTGGCCGTGCGCGACATGGCGGGCTGGCTGGTCGCAGCCGCCCTGCTCTACAGCGCCGCCTGCCTGCTGTCGCAACGGCTGCACGACCGGGGGCGGTCGGGATGGTGGAGCGGGCCGATCCTGCTGGCTTTCGCCATGGCCTGGCCGCAGCCCCAGGCCCCGTTCGACTGGATCGCCCTCGGGCTGCTGGTTCTGGTCGCCGCGGACCTGATCCTGCTGCCGGGCCAGAAGGCCTTCAACCGTTACGGCGCGCCCACCCGGGGCTGAGGCGAAGGATCAGAGCGGCGGCTCGCCGTCCTGAACCGCACCGAACACCCGCTGGAACGAGGCCTTTAACGCCCCGTCCGCCTCGTCCATCGTCGCCAGGACGCCGAGATCGACCAGGCTGGTGACGCCGTGCTCGGTGATGCCGCAGGGCACGATGCCGCCGAAATGATCGAGGTCTGGCTCCACGTTCAGGCTGATGCCGTGGAAGCTGACCCATTTGCGGACCTTGACCCCGATGGCGGCGATCTTGTCCTCGCGAGACCAGCCCGCGCCCTTGCGCTCGACCCAGACGCCGACGCGGCCCTCGCGCATTCCGGCCTCGACGCCGAACTGATCCAGGGCGCCGATGATCCAGTCCTCAAGCCCATGCACGAAGGCGCGCACGTCCTTGCCGCGCCTGCTCAGGTCCAGCATGACATAGGCCACGCGCTGGCCCGGGCCGTGATAGGTGAACTGCCCGCCCCTTCCCGTGCGGTGGACTGGGAAGCGGTCGGGCGCCAGCAGGTCGTCGTCCTTGGACGAGACGCCCGCCGTATAAAGGGGCGGATGCTCCAGCAGCCAGACCACCTCCTCGGCCTCGCCCGCCGCGATGGCGGCGACGCGGGCCTCCATGGCGGCGACGGCGGGTTCGTAGTCGACATAGCCGGTCGAGACCGCCCATTCGACGGGACGACCGTCGGCGCGGATCAAAGATGGTTGGGTGATACTTAACGGGTCGGCAAGCATGACGCTTCAATGTGTCTCTCGACGGGGCGGCGCAAGGGCCTCCCCTTCATTGTGAGTATCATCTTGAGCCAGATCGAAGCCGTCGAAGTCGAGATTTCGGTCGTGCTGGGCCGTTCGGTCCTGCCGATGCAACAGCTGCTGCGCATGGGTCGCGGCGCGGTGATCCCGCTGGACGCCTCTGAACGCGACGAGGTCTGGATCCTGGCCAACAACCACCCGGTAGCGCGCGGCGAGATCGAGATTCGCGACGACCGCATCGCCATCACCGTGACCCGCCCCGCCGACATCTATGACTTCATGGCCGGCGCGGCATAATGCTGGAGCCGCGGTCAGAAGGCTCCGCCTTCTCGACCCGACGCGGCTCTCGATGGTGAAACCGCAGGAAAAGCCGAGACTTCGTCTATTTCCGCAAAAGCCTCTTTTCTTTCCGTCGCCTCTCCGCTATTGCCCGCCCTCCGATGCGAGCGGTCGTGGCGGAATTGGTAGACGCGCAGCGTTGAGGTCGCTGTGGGGCAACCCGTGGAAGTTCGAGTCTTCTCGACCGCACCATCTGATCTGACAGGGCGATATTCGGCTTTCTACCAAGGCTGACAACATTCGGGGAGGCAGACACGTGAGCAACACGGATTCCGCCTCCCCGGCCCCTGAACACGACATCGAAACCGAAGATCACGTCGCCCTGGGCGAGGACTACGCCCTGACGGCGTCCTTCGTCGAAAAGGTCGTGGACGCCGCCGACGACGGCGACGGCATGCGCCTACGCGGCCTGCTGGAAGACCTGCACCCCGCCGACGTCGCCGACCTGATGGGCTTCCTGACGTCCGAGCACCGCGCCGTCGTGGTCCAGTGGCTGCCGCCTGACCTTCTGGCCGACACCCTGCCCGAGCTGGACGACGGCATCCGCGAGGAAGTGCTGGAGCGGGTGCCTCACCTGACCCTGGCCGAGGCTCTGCAAGAGCTGGACTCCGACGACGCCGCCGCCGTGGTCGAGGACCTGGAGGACGACCAGCGCGAGAAGGTGCTGGCCGCCATGCCCGAGGAGGATCGCGCCGCGATCGAAAGCTCGCTGGGCTATCCTGAAGATTCCGCTGGCCGCCTGATGCAGCGCGAGGTCATGGCCGCGCCGCTGTTCTGGAACGTCGGCGACACCATCGACCACGTCCGGCGTCAGGGCGAGGACCTGCCCGAGCTCTTCTTCGACATCTATGTGGTCGACCCGTTGAACCGCCCGGTCGGCGGCGTCGCCATCAGCCGCCTGCTGCGGGCGCCGCGCGAGACCCCGCTGTCCGAGCTGATGCAGCCGGTCAACGAGATCGACGTCGATGTGGACCAGGAAGAGGTCGCCTACATCTTCGAGAAGTACAACCTGATCTCGGCCCCGGTCGTGGACACCGGCGGGCGGCTGGTCGGTCAGCTGACGGTCGATGACATCGTCCACATCATTCAGGAAGAAAACCGCGAGGACATCCTGCGTCTGGCCGGTGTTTCGGACGAGGACCGCTCTTCGGGCGTGCTGGAGATCGTGCGCGGTCGCGTGCCGTGGCTGGGCATCAACCTGTTCACGGCCGTCCTGGGCGCCGCTGTCATCGCCGTCTTCGAGGGCACGATCCAGCAGATCGTCGCCCTGGCCGTGCTGATGCCCATCGTCTCGGCCATCGGCGGCAACGCCGGCACCCAGGCCCTGGCGGTGACGGTCCGCGCCCTGGCCACGCGGGAACTGACCTCGTCCAACGCCGTACGAACCTTCTGGCGCGAGATGATGGTCGGCCTGGTCAACGGTCTGGTCCTCTCGCCCCTGATCGGTCTGGCGGCGGGCTTCTGGTTCCAGGACTGGCGCCTGGGCGCGGTCATCGCCGCGGCCATGATCCTGAACCTGCTGGTCGCGGCCACGGTCGGCGTGCTGACGCCGCTGACCCTGTCCAAGCTGAAGTTCGACCCCGCCGTCTCCTCGGCGGTCTTCGTGACGGCGACGACGGACTTCTTCGGCTTCCTGATCTTCCTCGGCCTGGCGACCATCGTCCTCCTTTAAAGGGCGCGTTTTCACGTGAGTGTTGGCGAACCGATGGCCGCATGAGCCCCGTTTCCTTGCCCGTCATCCTCGCCCTTGTGGCGAGGATCCAGACACGCAGCCAAACCCATTTTGAGCGATCCGCTTAACCAAGGCCCGCGTTGAGGATCTGGATCCTCGCCACAGGGGCGAGGATGACGCAGGTGTAAGCGACAGCGCCAAAACTGAACGCGTCCTGCTCTGAAGCGGGACGACGTGCTTCGGAACGCGGCTTGCTGCTTCGCCTGATGGGCGAGCGCGCCCGTTCCGAATTGGGTCAATCCGTGTCCGCAACAACGTCCCAGCGTCTGAAGGTGTCCCGCGAGGGTCTGCTTCTGATCAAGAGCTTCGAGGGCTTTCGCCCCCGGACCGTGCGTCGTCGCGACGGCGTGCCGGTCATCGGCTACGGGCACGTGAAATCCGCCCGCCCCGGCGCGACCATCACCGAGGCCGAGGCCGAACTGCTGCTGCAATACGATCTGCTGCCCATCGTCGAGGCCATCAACAGCCGCGTCTCGATCCCGCTGAACCAGCATCAGTTCGACGCCCTGGCCAGCTTCATCTTCTCGGTCGGGGTCCAGCGTTTCGAAGGCTCCGACGTGCTGGAGCGCCTGAACGCCGGTTCAACGGCCCAAGCCGCCGAGGCCCTGAGCGGTTGGCCGGATCGGGTCCAGCCGCCTGTCGACGCCCCCTATCGCCGCCGCTCGGCCGAACGCGCCCTGTTCGACGCCGCGCCCGACCTCCCCGCGCCGCTGGACGCCCTGCTGACCGCGCCCGTTCGCGGCCCCAACGCCGTCCAGCACGCCGAAGATGAGACGCCCGCCACCGTGCAGGTGCTGCGTCACGAGAAGCGCACGGCGCAGACGCCGGCCTGGAACGACACCGGCGCCGTCATCTTCATCGGTGGCGTCGGCCTGCTGGCCTTCATCGCCGGAATCGCCGCCTTCCGTCGCGTGCTGGCGGATCATCAGGCCACCGACGGCACGGTTCTGATCGGCGGGGTTTTGGCCGTCATCGGTCTGATCTTCATCGGCGTCGCGGGCTGGAACCTGACGCGCAAGCGGAACAATAAGCGCGCCGTCTGACGCCACTTTGCGAAGCGCGTGCGCGATGCTACGCCTTGCGGCATGAGCATTCCCTTCGCGCCCCAATCCATGGAATTCGGCCTCGGCGAGAACGCCGACGCCATTCGTGAAACCACCGCCCGCTGGGCCGCCGACCGGCTGGCCCCCCTCGCCGCCGAGATCGACGAGAAGAACGAATTCAGGCGCGAGCTGTGGCCCGAGATGGGCGAGCTGGGCCTGCACGGCATCACGGTCGAAGAAGAGTTCGGCGGCCTCGGCCTCGGCTACCTCGAACACGTGGTGGCGATGGAGGAAGTGTCGCGCGCCTCGGCCTCGATCGGCCTGAGCTACGGCGCCCACTCCAACCTGTGCGTCAACCAGATCCGCCGCTGCGGCACGCCCGAGCAGAAGCAGAAGTATCTGCCCAAGCTGATCTCGGGCGAACACGTCGGCTCCCTGGCCATGTCGGAGGCCGGTTCCGGCTCGGACGTCATGTCGATGCGCACCCGCGCCGACAAGAAGGGCGACCGCTATGTTCTGAACGGCACCAAGTTCTGGATCACCAACGCCCCCTCGGCCGACACCCTGGTGGTCTACGCCAAGTCCGACCCCGAGGCCGGCTCCAAGGGCTGCACCGCCTTCATCGTCGAGCGCGGCATGAAGGGCTTCAGCGTCTCCAAGAAGCTGGACAAGATGGGCATGCGCGGCTCCGACACCGCCGAGCTGGTGTTCGAAGACTGCGAGATCCCGGAAGAGAACGTCATGGGCCCTGTCGGCGGCGGGGCCGGAGTGCTGATGAGCGGCCTGGACTATGAGCGCGCCGTCCTGGCGGGCGGGCCGCTGGGCATCATGCAGGCGGCGCTGGACGTGGTCCTGCCCTACGTTCGGGATCGCAAGCAGTTCGGCAAGCCCATCGGCAGCTTCCAGCTGATGCAGGCCAAGGTGGCCGACATGTACGTCGCCCTGAACAGCGCCCGCGCCTATGTCTATGCCGTGGCTCGCGCCTGCGATCAGGGCAAGACCACCCGCTACGATGCCGCAGGCGCCATCCTGCTGGCCTCGGAAAATGCGGTGAAAGTGTCGCTGGAGGCCGTGCAGGCCCTGGGCGGCGCCGGTTACACCAAGGAATGGCCGGTCGAGCGCCTGGTCCGCGACGCCAAGCTCTATGACATCGGCGCCGGCACCAACGAAATCAGGCGCTTCCTGATCGGGCGCGAACTGCTGGGCTGACGGAACGACACGGCGGGCGGACGGTTTCTTTTGCTCACGCAGGAGAGCCGCCATGCCCGCCAAATCCGCCGCCCAACAGAAGGCCGCCGGGGCCGCCCTGTCCGCCAAGCGCGGCGAAACGCCGAAATCCAGGCTGAAAGGCGCGTCGAAATCCATGATGGAGTCGATGAGCAAAAAGCAGCTTGAGGAATTCGCCCATACGCCGCGCAAGGGCAAACCCGAGCACGTGACGAAACATTAAGCCGCACCCTATGCGTGAGGGATGGCGCAGGGTTCGCGCCGCCCCTAACTTGGCGAACATTCGCTCCCCGAGTCTCGCCTGATGACGCTTGTTTCCCCGCCGCCGCCCGATGAGAGCCGGACGTTTTCGGACGTTCTGGAATCTCTGGGCCATGGCGACGATCCCAAGCTGACCTTGAAGGAAATGGTCGAGGCCTTCGGCGAACGAGGCTTCGGCGCTGTCATTCTGATGTTGTCGCTGATGGCCCTGCTGCCCTGGCCCCCAGGGGGAAAGGCGGTGTTCTCGGCCCCCATCATCCTGATCGCCGCCGAACTGGCCCTGCAACGCGACAAGGTCTGGCTGCCGCGCTGGCTGATGAAGGTCACGCTTGGCCGCGAGACCTACCGGCGGCTGCTGGCCTCTCACTACGCCGCCCCGCGCTGGCTTCGTCGCTGGGTGCTGCTGGGCGAGGTTCAGATCGGCTTCGGTCGATGGTCGGCCCGCTACGGCTTTTCAGACTGGGTTCGGCAAGCCGTCAGAAAGCGCCCCGACAGCCCGACGACCATTGAGCTTCTGCGGCGCGCCGAACGCCTGACCCGCCCACGCTGGCCCATCATGACCGGCGAGGCCGCCGATGTGGTGATCGGGATCATCTGCATCCTTCTGGCCATGATGATGGCCTTGCCCGTGCCCTTCGGCGACGCCCTGCCCGGCCTGACCCTGGCGATCTTTGGTCTGGCCATTATTCAGAGGGACGGCGTCTTCATCGTCGCCGGACTGATCGGCACGGCCATCTGCACCGTCTATCTGGCCCTGGTGTGGACCACCGTCGTGGCCATTGTTCACGGCATCGCCCACTGGTTCGGCACGCTGTTCTAGCGCTCAAGTCGCGCGCAGCGCGATAGCGCACATCAAGATACAAAAAGCGCCGCCGGGTTGCCCCAGCGACGCTTCATTGTCTGACCGCGAACGGCCTAACCGCTGCCTCCCCGAAGGATCAGGCCCGGACCTCCCGCGAGGTCCAGATCGCGGCTGGCGCTCGCGATTGATGACAATGAGACACTGGCCACCTCCTTTCAGCTGCTTGAACAGGAAGGTCAGGCTAGGTCCGGTCGCGGCCTGTCGTAAAGGCCGCTCCCGCCATCGTGATCAGGCCGGTTGAGGCGAAGGCGCCAGGCCCTGCATGACCATGCGGTTGATGTCGATCAGGGTCTCGAAATCCCCCTCGCCGCGCATCACCGCCGAGCTGTGGCGACCGATGAACAGGTCCAGGGAAATGATCTGCGCCCGCAAAGCTTGCGGCATGGCGTTGGTCGAGTCGCTGCACGACGTGGACAGCGTCGACCACAGCCGACGGTTCCAGTCGATCGCGTCGATCCGGGTGGCGATGTCCAGCTTGTCGACCGTGGACGCGTGCATCAGGGCGCGCGTCACCTGGCCGAACAGCCGATATTCCATTTCGCGCGGTGATTCAGCCCGCGTCGCCGCCGTCTTGTACGCTTGAAGCGACATTGCCGAGCCTTTGGTCTTCGTAATCGACGATCTTACGGGCGCCCATCAGGGCCTTGTAGTACTGCCGCGCCAGCACGTGCTTGGAGCAGGTCACGCATTCCGCCAGGATGTCCGGGTTGCGAACCGCCCCCATGAACTCGGTCAGGCGCAGGGCGAACTCGTCATAGAAGTTCGCCGCCGACGGCTCGTCCAGATACATCATCATGACGGGGAAATAGATGCGGCGCGCGGGCGTGGTCACGTCCTCGGGCTGCATGATGTCCTTCTCACGCAGGACGCTGGCCTTGTTCTGCAGGACCAGGACGCCGCGCCGGTCGCCGTTCTGGACGACGGCGCCGTTCAGGACGAATTTCTCGCCGGGCTTGAGCGATAATTTCAGCGGCAAAGGGGATCTCCGTAGCGCACCCCAACCTGAACGGTCGGCGACTGAAGAACTGTAAAGCAGCGTGGTTAACCATCTCTTCCCGCGTCACTGCGGCAAACGCCGCATGCATCAATCAACGGAACGTCGCCCCTGCCTGAGCCGTTAGCTTGATCAGCAAGGAGGCGCACAATGGGCAACCCGGACCACGATTTCGACGCCCAGGATCAGGCCGAAATCTATGACGAGACCCACATCGACGATGAAGGCGACGGCGAGTTATCGCTGGATGAAGCCGACGACGTTCTGGACGTGACCCAGGCCGAAGGCGACGGCGACGAGGAGCCGTTCGACGAGGACGATCAGGACCTGGACCAGGCGCTCGCGCTTGACGGCATCGAAGCCGAGGCGGACGCCCTGTTGGGCCTGGATGCCCAGCGCGTCAGCGAAATCGACGCCAACGGCGAGGTCGGTTCCGCCCCGGACGAGGTCGAGCTGGTCTATGCCGGTCTGATGCGCAACCAGCGCGGCGCCCAGGCCAGCGCCGCCCACTGGGAGGCCAAGCGCCTCTCGGATGACGACATCGAGGACCTGGGCTACGGCCCAGACAGAGAGGAAACAGCATGAGCGAACATCACCCCACCAAGACCCAGGAAGACTGCGACCCCAACACCCCGCCCGCGAAGGCCGCGGCGCGTGAGGAGGGCAAGCCGGACCAGTTGAAGGACAAGGCCAAGGACGCCGAGAACCGTCAGGAAGCCCTGATCGATGAAGGCGTCGAGGAAACCTTCCCCGCCAGCGACCCGGTCTCGGCCAAACGCATCACCTGACGGGCGGCACGGTCTGTTCAGGCGCGTCTTGATAAGCTACCTGCTCCATTCCACCTTGATTGGAGCAGGTTTTTCATGAGCCGGTTCGAAGGCACGTCCAACTATATCGCCACCGACGACCTGAAGGTGGCGGTCAATGCGGCGGTGGCGCTGGAGCGCCCATTGCTGATCAAGGGCGAGCCCGGCACCGGCAAGACGGTTCTGGCCTATGAGCTAGCGCGGGCGCTGAACGCCCCCCTCATCACCTGGCACGTCAAGTCGACGACCAAGGCCCACAACGGCCTCTATGAATACGACGCCGTCAGCCGTCTTCGCGACAGCCAGCTGGGCGACGAGCGCGTCCATGACGTGCGCAACTACCTGAAGAAGGGCAAGCTGTGGGAGGCCTTCACCGCCCCGGCCCGCCCGGTCCTGCTGATCGACGAGATCGACAAGGCCGACATCGAATTCCCCAACGACCTGTTGCAAGAACTCGACCGCATGGAGTTCTACGTCCAGGAGATCGACGAAACGATCCGCGCTGAAATCCGCCCGGTCGTGGTCATCACCTCGAACAATGAAAAGGAGCTGCCGGACGCCTTCCTGCGCCGCTGCTTCTTCCACTACATCCGCTTTCCCGACGCCGAGACCATGCAGGACATCGTCGAGGTCCACTTCCCCGGCATCAAGCCGAGGCTGGTCGCCGAGGCGCTGCGGACCTTCTATGAAATCCGCGACACGCCGGGCCTGAAGAAGAAGCCCTCGACCTCGGAACTGCTGGACTGGCTCAAGCTGCTGCTGGTCGATGACGTCTCGCCGGAGACCCTGCGCGAAAAGACGCCGGGCAAGCTGATCCCGCCCCTGCACGGCGCCCTGCTGAAGAACGAGCAGGACGTCCACCTGTTCGAGCGGCTGGCCTTCCTGAACCGCCGCGAGGGCGGCCGTCCCGGCGGCTGAGACCGCCGCGCTTCGGCCGTCTTCGATTACCGCGATTTCACTGGAATAGCTGCGCCTTGCGCGCACAATCGGACCCGAACAGGAGCCGACCCATGCATCATCTCCTCTGGCCCGCCTGCGCCCTCGCGCTGATGACCGCCGCCTGCGACAACGCCGGCACGGTCCGCATCACCTCGACCTCGTCCGGCAAGGAAGCCGGCGTGCTCAAGGTCGTGGACACTCTGCAATGCCCGCAGACCCAAGGCGTGCTGACGCGCAAGGGTTCGGCCCGGGCCGACGGGACGACCTGCGTCTATAGCGGCCCGCGCGGCTCCGAAGTCACCCTGCATCTGGTGTCGCTGAACGGCGGATCGGTTCAGGACGCCCTCAAGGTGTTCGAGAACCGCCTGTCCGCCGACCTGCCCGAAGCCTTGGCCGAAGCCCGCGCCGATGAGGATCGCGCTCGCGCCGAAGCCGACCGCGCGCAGGCCGACGCCGCCAGGGCCGAGGCCGATGCCGAACGTGCGGGCGCCGATGCCGAGCGCGCCGCCGCCGACGCCGCTGCAGACTCCGCCCACATCAGCGCGCCCGGCATGCGCATCGACGCCCAGGGCGACAAGGCCACCGTCCGCCTGCCCGGCATGAGGATCGACGCCGACGGCGACCGCGCCAACATCAAGATCGGCGGCATCACCATTCGCGCCGACGACAAGAGCGGTCAGGTGAACGTGCGCTCGACCGACGAGGTCGTCAGCATCGACGCCCACGACAATACCGCCCGCATCCGCACCAGCGCCCCGGGCGAGGCCGTGCGCGCCACCTTCCTGATGACCGCCGACCAGTCCTCGACCACCGGCTGGCGCGTCGTCGGCTATGAGGCGCGCGGCCCCTCGGGCGGCCCCATCGTCGTCGCCACCGTCCGCGGCAAGGATCGTAACGAAAACCGTGTGTTCGAGGCCGCCAAGGCCCTGGTGACGCTGAACGTCGGGGATTAACCCCCACGAATCGCAACGCTCGCCCTTGATCGAGCGTTCGGGATGCGTCACCTCACCTGCCCCATGCGCAGGACCCCGATTTTGGCCGAAGAACACGAAGACCTGGCGCCCAAGCCCAAGCCCAGAACGCCCAAGCCCCCGCGCGCCTGGCAGCGGATGCTGTCGGGCCGTCGCCTCGACCTGCTCGATCCGTCGCCGTTCGACATCGAGATCGAGGACATCGCCCACGGCCTGGCCCGCGTCGCCCGCTGGAACGGCCAGACCATCGGCGAGCACGCCTTCTCGGTCGCCCAACACTCGCTGGTGGTGGAAGAGATCGCCGCGCACATCCGTCCGGGTCTAGAACCGAAATGGCGGCTGGCCGCCCTGCTGCACGACGCCTCTGAATACGTGATCGGCGACATGATCTCGCCGTTCAAGTCGGCGCTGGGCGCCGGCTACAAGGACTTCGAGGCCCGGCTGGAAGCCGCCATCCACGTCCGCTTCCAACTGCCGCCCAAGACGCCGCAGACCATCAAGACCCTGATCAAGAAGGCCGATCGCGCCTGCGCCTTCTATGAAGCGACGCAGCTGGCCGGCTTCAACCGGCGCGAGTCGCTCCAGATCTTCGGCGCCCCGCCCGCCGGCTATGACCTGATCATCGACCCCCTGCCCGCCTCGGTGGCGCAGCAACGCTATCTGGACCGCTACCGCGTTCTGGCCGAAGCTGTCGGCATCCTGCCCGGCGCCGACGCCTGGCACACGGAATAGGGACTGCATGACGCAAGGGGCGGCGACCCAGGGCAACGAGCAAGGCGTGCGGATCGGCCTGTCGGCCGTGGTCATCGCCTTGCGCGCCGGTCAGGCCGTCGTCCTGACCACCCACGCCGCCGACGGCGCCCCGGCCCTGCCCTTCGGCCCCTTCGACCCGGCGCGTGACCGCACCTTCGAACTGGCCCTGCGCGCCTTCGTGACCCAGCAAACCGGCTTTCCGCTCGGCTTTGTCGAACAGCTCTATACCTTCGGCGACGCGGGCCGCGCCTCGCCGCGCGCCACGCCCGGCCCTGAGCGCGCGCGCGAGGTCTCGGTCGGCTACCTGGCCCTGACCGCCGAGGCGCCCGAGGCCCCCGGCCTGGACGCCGCCTGGACCCCCGTCTTCGACATCTTCCCGTGGGAGGACTGGCGCGACGGCCCGCCCGCCGTGATGACGCCCCTTTCGCCCGCCCTGCGCGCCTGGGCCGCCGACGACGCCCGCCGCCTGGGTCGGGCCGAGACCCTGTTCGCCCTGACGCCGGATCGCCGCTGGAACGAGGAACGGGTGCTGGAACGCTACGAGCTGCTCTACGAGGCCGGGCTGGTCGCCGAGTCCGGCCGCGACCACGACCGCTCCGCGCCGTCACCGCTGCCTGACCTGCCGATGGCCTCGGACCACCGCCGCATCGTCGCCACGGCGCTGGGCCGCCTGCGCTCCAAGCTCAAGTACCGCCCGGTCCTGTTCGACCTGACGCCCGACACCTTCACCCTGTCGGCGCTACAGGCCGCCGCCGAGGCCGTCGCGGGGCTTTCGCTGCACAAGCAGAACTTCCGCCGCGGGGTCGAACGCGCCGGCTTGGTCCAGGCCACCGGCGTGTTTTCCAGCGACACCGGCGGTCGTCCGGCCGAGCTGTTTCGCTTCGTCGGCATTGATCCGCTGGGCGGTCCCGCGCCCGGCCTGACCCTGCCCGGACAGCGCTGAAACTTTTATCGAATTTCTTGCCTAGAATCGCTTGCGGCCCGCGCCGCCTTTGACTAGAGAAGCCCCTCGCTCGACCAAGCGAATATCGGCCCCGCGGAGAGGTGGCAGAGTGGTCGAATGTACCGCACTCGAAATGCGGCGTAGGTGGAAGCCTACCGTGGGTTCGAATCCCACCCTCTCCGCCACACACTCACTCGCTAGATTGAAGTCTCCCCCACAGCGGGAGATAGCCCCCACATTCCCGTGCTTTAGCGGCTGACGGAGACCGCATTCGCGTCTCTCGTAGCCGCCCGCCGCCTCCATTCACGGCCGTGACCCGCGCCCGTCTCCGTCTAGCGCGAGGCGGTCTGGTTTGGGCCTTTTCCTGCTTTTCCTGCTATCGCCATTTTATCAGGGTTTCGGCATCGGGGAATCGCAGGCCGATCTCTCGAAAGTCACGACTATTCCGTGCCTTGCCTGATTAGAAAGCCAGAATTCCCCTGCGTAATAACAGGAAAACAAATCGACGGAACAGGATCGTAAATCGACCGAACAGGGCTTTATATCGACCCGAACAGGCTGATAATTTTGGCGACGATGTAGTGGGTGCTGCGCGAGGCTCAGCCGGCGTAGAGACGCCGCTGCTCAGCCCAGGCGAGCGGCATATCGCAGGTCATGAGCGCTTGGAGGCTCATGGCCTCTTTCTGCGTGCCGTCAAGAATGGCGCGCTTGAGGTCCGGAGCCAGGAAGGCGACACGGATCAAGCGCGCGGCATAGCCATCGGTCATGCCTTCCTTGCGGGCGATGGCCGCCAGGGTCGCTTCCTCGCCTGTCATCAACTTACGCTTCCAAGCTTCAGCTCGCACGAGCGCCGCGCTCAACGACCCATCGACAGTCCGGCGCATGATGGGGCTCGCCCCATCCGGGCCGATAATGGTGAGGGCGCCGCGACGCGTGACAGAGAGCGGCAGGCGCAGAAGCGGCATGTCCTCGAGCCGCTCCAGGCGTTCAAGGATCATCCGGCCCGCGTCCGTGACCCACTCGTCGCAGCGGGTCGGATCGAGGCGTATGAGCATCGTATCACGCCCGATTTCGATGCGATCGATGAGATCACGAATAGCAGACCAATCGCCCGTCCCCTCGATCGGCATGAGCGGCGCGACGGCGTTGAGCACCCCAGCCTCAATGATCGGCGCGGAGATTCTCCCGTGGACGCCAGCCGCACCCGACTTGCCCTTCTGGATCGCCGTCGAGACGTAGTACCGATAAGTCGCCCCGCCCTTCCTCGGCGCACTGACCGGTGACATCGTGTGGCCAGCGCTGTCGAAAATCAGGCCCGTAAGTGGAGCCCCGGCGTGGGGCGGCCTCGCCTTCCCGGGCTTTCGCTTCCTCCTCGTCTCGTCCAGCAGTTGCTGTACTGCGTCGAAGGTTTCGCGATCGACCAGGGCCGGATGCTGGCCAGGATAGACGTCGTCCTTGTGGGGGATATCGCCGGCGTAAATGGGGTTGCGCAGCATGTGATAGGCGCCCCCGCGCTCAATCGCCATGCCGCCCTTCGGCTCCCCCGCCTTGTTCGTCCAGCGCTTGGAGGTCACGCCTCGCGCCGCCAGTTCGTCTATCATCCGATTGACGGACCGGAGTTCAAGGTAGCGCTGGAACATCCAGCGCACGATCTCAGCCTCGGCCTCGTTGATCTTCAGCGTCCGCCCGTCTGGATCATAGCCAAGGACGGGCCGTCCACCCATCCAGAGCCCCTTCTTCTTCGAGGCCGCAATCTTGTCGCGTATCCGCTCGCCCGTGACCTCGCGCTCGAACTGAGCGAATGAAAGAAGCACGTTTAGGGTCAACCGGCCCATGGACGTCGTGGTGTTGAAGGCCTGGGTTATACTGACGAAGCTGGCGCCCGCGCAGTCAAGGACATCGACGATCCTGGAGAAGTCCGACAGCGACCGCGTCAGGCGGTCAACTTTATAGACCACGACCACATCGACCCGCTTAGCCGCGATCTCCGTCATCAGGCTACGCAGCGCCGGGCGCTCCAGATTGCCCCCGCTGAAGCCGCCATCGTCGTATATCTCGGGAAGGAGCACCCAGCCCTCCCCCGCTTGAGACATCACGTAGGCGGCGCAGGCGTCACGCTGCGCATGCAGCGAGTTATAGTCCTGCTCCAGCCCCTCCTCGGCGCTCTTGCGGGTGTAGATGGCGCAGCGGATCGTCTTGGGCGCTAACATCAAGCGGCGACCTCACGCAGGCCAAAGAACCGCGGACCGTTCCACCGGACGCCCGTAATGGCGCGGGCGACGTGGGAGAGGCTCTTGTAGGGCCGGCCCTCCCAGACAAATCCTCCCTCCACCACCTCGACCTGATGTCGCTGCCCCTGCCAGGTCCGTTCCAGCCGCGAACCGGACTTGAAGGCTGCGGTGCGGATGGTGGCTTTACGTCCCGTCCGATGCCGAGCGGCGGTCTGGGCCAGACGCTTATCAAGGACGCTGTCCCCGCCTTCGACCGCCATCTGCATGCGCTCGGCCAGAGCCCGGCGCATGAGGTCCCCGGATCGAAGCGGCGGCGGTTCGCCGAAGCGCCCACGCCAGACCGCGCGCAGGGCGTCGATTTTCATCGTCTCAAGCGCCTGAAGATCGTCGACGCAGCTCACTGGCCCGCCTCCTGCATGATCCGCCAGCGCCGACCGACCTCGGCCTTCGCGCTCACGACGGTGTAGCCCTTGCGTTTGAGCGCGCCGGCCATGGCGCCGCGGATCGAATGGGCCTGCCAGGCGGTCACGGCTATCATCTGCGCCATGGAGGCGCCGTCAGGGCCGCCCAGCAGGGCGATCAGATGATCCAGCTTGGAAAGCCTCGGGCCAACCGGGGCGAGCGTATCGCCGGATGTGTCGATGTCGATGTTGGCCTTGGTCATGATGTTCCGGTCCAGGTGAGCCAGGCTAAGCGCCCTACTGACCTGAGCCCGGGGCGGCCGGGCGGTTCACTACCGCTCTGGGCCAGACGCTTGTCCAATGGTTTCCTGGCCCAAACCCTTCTTCTTGTGGGAGCCGATCTCGCCCAAGGTGAAGTTGCTGCTGAAGGCCGAGAACAGGCGCTCGACCTCGTCGATGCGGAAGTATCGGTCATTAGCCGTTCGGCTGGTGGGCTTGTCGCGCCGGGCATGGTGATCGGCCGTGGCCTTGGGCACCATGTAGACTTGGCGCAGCGCGCCGCCCTCACCCGATAAAATAACGATCGCCAGCCAATCGAACATGTCTCCGGCCTTGTAATCGACGTAGGCCGCGCCCCTCTTAAAGGTCCGCGACTTCACCGAAATCCGCTGCGCAGGCGCGCCCAGGGGCTGGGCGATGACATCGTAATGGGGCCAGTTGTCGGGAACTTTTAACGCGGGAATGCCGGCGAGCGTCAGCTCGGCCGCGACCAGCATTTCGCAGGCATCGCCCATTTGTTTGGTCGTGAAGCGCCGGCCGGCCGACGCACCCGGCGTAACGCCATCGGCATCGACAGCGGCTTTAGGGGCGGCATCCATTCAGCGGACCTCCCGTAGACGACAAGTGACATCGTCATGGTCTCAACCACAAACAAGTCAAGCCGATTGTCTCTGATCGTCTGTAGACCTATCGACGACATCGCCATGTCCAAGTGGGGATGGAAAACGTCCGTCAACGCCTTGCCGCCAATCTGCAAAAGCACCGCCGCGCCAAGGATCTTAGCCAGGAAGCCTTTGCCCACGAGGCAGGCATCCATCGAACCTACGTGAGTGATCTCGAAAGAGGAGCGCGGAACCCGACGATCGATGTAATCGACCGCCTGGCCCGCGCCTTGAACGTCAAGATTAGCGATCTGCTAGACTGAGAACAGTCGCTCCATAAACCCAGCTATCTCTTTGAGCGTTCGGCCAGACTGATCATGAACGCCCGGATCAACGGGTCCTTGGAGCCAACGTCCTGATAATCGGGAGCATGCTGATCAATCAACCTCAGGCGACTATCTTGGATGATGTTGTCCCCGAAGGCGTCCTGGATCAGCTTGATCGCTTGTCTCTGCTGAGAGATCTTTCCGTTCGCCGCGTCGATGAAGATGCGGTAGTAAATGGCCTGATCCAGGGTCATTTTCTTGACCCCGCCTGGCGTTTTCACTGGGATTTTGATCCGGGCGATCGCACGCACGTCACGGCCTTGCTGGCTCGGGATTTGCGCTTGCGGGACCTTGCGCGGACGCCCCTTCGGATTCCCCGACCTGCCAGGCTTGAACCGCGTATCTTTGGCCGGATTATTGGGGGCCTCGGGATGGTCGGTCATGCCGCGCCCTCCTCGGCTTGCTGGCTCGCCCTCACCTCGGCGACGTCAGCGAACACCCGGCCATCCCCCTCAAGCGTCGCCTGAAGCTTGGCCCTTTCACTGAGGCGGCGGATGATGACGTCGCAATAGAGCGGATCGATCTCGACGCCGCACCCGCGGCGGCCGGTCCGGTGCGCCGCCAGAAGGGTGCTGCCAGAGCCCGCAAAGGGATCCAGCACGATGTCGCCACGGCGCGAGCAGTCGCGGATGGCGTCCATGATCATGGCGACAGGCTTCACGGTGGGGTGATCGGCCAGGTCCTCGTCCCGACCGGCGCCGAAACTGTTGGCTCCGGCATAAGCCCAAACATTGGTCCTATACCGGCCGTGCCGCCCGAGCTCCACGTTGTTCACGTGCGGCGCTCGGCCGTATTTGAAGACGAGCACCAGTTCATGCGCCGATCGATAGAGCGAGCCCATGCCCCCGTTGGTCTTGGTCCAGACGCAAAGGTTTTTCAACTCGCTGTAGGCGGCGGTTCCCGCCTGCAGAATCTCGGGCAAATGGCGCCAGTCCATGCAGTGGAAATGGATGGATCCCTCCGTCGACGCCTTGGTCACCTGTGTGAAGACCCGAAAGAGGAAGTTAGCGAATTCTTGGCTGGCCATCTCTCCCGACGCCATAGCGAACTCTCGATGCTGGGCCTTTCCCAACCCGGAAACATGGCCTGCGATGGGGAGATTGTATGGCGGATCAGCGAACACCATCCCCGCCTTCTCCTCGCCGAGGAGTTGAGCGTAGGTCTCAGTCTGCAACGCATCCCCGCAGATCAGGCGATGACGCCCGATCTGCCAGACATCGCCCGGGCGCGTGACAGCGGGGCCCGCAGCGGATGCAGGCACTGCGTCATCGGGGATGCCCTTGGCGACTTCCGTTCCGATGTCGCTGAGAATGGCGTCGATCTCGGGCAATTCGAAACCGGTCAGGCACAGATCGAAATCCACATCCAGATCGGCCAGGTACTGGAACTCGACCCCAAGCAGGTTGCGATCCCAGCCGGCGTTCTCCGCCAGTCGATTATCCGCAATGACGTAGGCGCGCACGTCGGTCTCGCTCATGTCGGCCAGGCAGACCGTCGGGACCTCAGTCAGGCCCAACTGTTTGGCCGCAGCGATCCGGCCATGGCCGGCGACGACGCCATCATCCTTGTCGATGAGCACCGGGCTGGCGAAGCCGAACCGCTGGATAGAGCGGGCGATCTGGTCGATCTGCTTTTGACTGTGGGTTCGTGGGTTTCCAGCGCGTGGCCGCAGGTCGCTAATGGGGCGATATGTGATTTGCAGGTGGGACATAAGGCGTTCCCGTCATGCGCCGGGGCCCGCTGCGTGGATGACCCGGCTGTTCAAGAAAGCCATGCCCTGCGAATGCTGAGCATGGGTCTTGATGACGGCGGCATTCAAGCAGGTCGGCCGTCGGACAGCGGTTCGGGGTGGCGTCGCCTCAGGCAACGCAGGTCTCCGCTGGAGACAATCTATAAATACGTCAAAAGCGCGCGCGGTGAAAGACTCTACCGTTGAATCCGCCAGACCTCCTCCTCCAGCCCCGGCATCGTCAGCTGGAAGATCAGGGTCTCGACCGAGGGGCGATCGTTGGGGAAAATCAGGGCCAGGACCATGAACAAGCCGACATAGAGGCCAACGACCGGTAAGGCCGTCTTCAAACTCCCGGCCGCCTGGACCAAAGTCAGGCCCGTCTCGCGCCGCCCAAATCCTGGCTGGGCTATCACGACAAGAGACGCCGCCAGCGCTAGGATCTTGCCCTGCCAGTTCCAGTCGCCGCCCAGCGGCAGGTTCGGGAACAGGCCGTATCCGTTGGTCAGCATCAGGTCGTTCATTAGGACCAGCGCCGCCGCCGCCAACAGCCAGGGCAGGGACATCCGCCCCGGCAGAAGAGCCCCCAGCACGATGCCCGCGCCCAGCATCAGGGCCACTACGCCCAGATTCCAATGAAACCGTCCACGCCGCGCTCCTTGATATCTGCGAACGGGACGATTTCTGCCCCGACCGGTGCGGCGCCCGCTTCTCGAAAGACGGCGAAACGGATCTCAGAACCCGGCGACCTGGCTCCTCACGCCGCCATCCGCCTCACGCGACTGGAGGGCGCGGCGATATCCTCCACACCAGACGCCGTGCACCTTCTTCGAGGGCAGCCTGCATCGGCTCCAAAGGCTTTGGAAGGGTCCTCGCTCGGGACTTTGTCGCCACTTCCGCCTCTTCTCTCCCGCCCGCACTCCACTCAGCCGACCAAAGCTGTCCCCACCCTGATACGGGATCAGAAGCTCGTGGACGCATATCTGTCCGGGCCTCCTACCGGCTTGTAGGCAGCAGACCTTGTCAACGTAGTTCAGAACAGGCGCGCTACCTTTCCGGGAAAGCCGTTGTACGATGGTGTCCGGGAGGCGCTATGTATCTGTCGAATCTGAAGATTGAAAACTTCCGGGCGTTCGGCTCCGAAGCCGCGGGCACGTCGCTGGACCTCACGCTGTCGCAGGGTCTGAACCTCCTGGTCGGCGAAAACGACGCGGGCAAGACCGCCGTCGTCGACGCCATACGCCACCTCCTATGGACCACGAGCCAGGATTTCCACCGCTTGACGGAGGACGACTTCCACGTCGAAGGCGACGAGCGCGCCCGGGACATGAAGATCACCGCCGTCTTCGAGGGGCTCAGCCTGCTTCAGCGGGCGGCGTTCCTAGAATATCTGACGATCGCCGACGGTGCCGAGCCCTCCTTGTCGATCTCGTTGCTGGCGCGCAGACAGGACCGCGCTGGCGGGCAGAAGGGCCGCGCGAGCGTCTTTTTCCGCGCTGGGGCCGACGCCAAGGGTCCGCCGGTCGAGGGTGCCTTAAGAGAGTTCCTGCGCTGCACCTATCTCAAACCGCTCCGGGACGCCGAAGGGGAGCTCAGCGCCGGCAGGAGCTCACGGCTATCGCAGATCTTGAAGTCACACCCCGACTTTTCGGAACAGGCAAAAAGCGACTGGTCGGCCGAGGCCCCGACAATCTCGCCCACTACCCTCGTGGGGATCATGAAGCAGGCGGAACACCTGATCCGCTCCAACAGCGTCGTCCAGGCGGTGCATACCAACATCAACAGCCAGTTCCTCGAGGACCTATCCCTCGGGACAGAGATACTCACCGCAGCTATCTCCGTGGCCCGCAGCGCCGACCTGCAGCAGATTCTCGAGAAGCTTGAGCTGGCGCTGGACCCCAAGGCCGGCGTCGGCCTCCCGACACGGCGCGGCCTCGGACTGAATAACGTCCTGTTCATGGCCACCGAACTGCTGCTCCTCGGCGCGTCCGACGGCATGCCATTACTACTGATCGAGGAACCGGAGGCCCACCTTCACCCGCAGATGCAGCTTCGCCTGATGGAGATGCTGGAAGCACGGGCCGCGCCTCCCGCATTGCCTCCTCCCTCTCTGGAAGGCGATCCTCAATCGGAAGCGCATGCGGAACCGAGCGCCACCCTGCCGCCCTCGCCGCTTCCATCGGAGCGGGTTCAGGTCATCGTGACGACCCACAGCCCCACGCTGGCCTCCAAGGCCGACGTCGAGACGCTGACCCTGATCACCCAACACCAGGCGTTTTCTCTTGCGGCGACCTGCACCCAGCTCGACGCGAGCGATTACTCGTTCCTGCGCAGGTTCCTGGACGCGACCAAGGCCAATCTGTTCTTCTCCAAAGCGGTCGTTGTCGTCGAGGGCGACGGTGAGAACATCATCCTCCCGGCCCTTGCCAAGGCGCTGGGGCGGTCTTTCTCGAAGTACGGCGTCTCGGTCGTGAGCGTTGGCCACCGTGGCCTGTTCCGGTATTCGCGGATCTTCCAACGGAATGATGAGCGCAAAGTCCCGATCCGGGTCGCGTGTGTGGCGGACCGGGACGTACCGCCCGCGGAGGCCAAGGCCTATGTCCCGCCCCCTCCGCCTCCAAAGGAGGGCAAGGAGGCGACCCGCAAATTCGCCGACGAGTTCAGCCTCGAGGAGCTCCAAGGCTTCTCGGACAAGCTCCGGGAGCGGGACGGGGAACCGGTCCAGACCTTCGTCTCCCCCAGCTGGACACTCGAACACGACATGGCGCTCGATCCGGCTTTCCGCCCCCTCGTGCATCGCGCGATCAGGCTGGCGCGGCGCGCCAAGAATAGCGGGGTGCCGCTGTCGAATCAGGCAGTGGCCCAGGTGCGCACCAAGGCCGACGGAGACCTGGCGGCCTGGACCACCGAGGACCTCAGCCACGCTCAGATCGCCGCCAAAATCTACGAGCCCCTTTTCGACAAGAAAGCCTCCAAGGCTGAGACGGCCCAATACCTCGCCGACGAGCTTGAGCGCGCAAACCTGTCTCCGACGGAGCTGGTCGCCCGCCTGCCGGCCTACTTGGTCAGCGCGATTGAATACGTCACGGCGCCGGTCGACATCGAAGAGGCCATATGATCCCCGTCGAGATAGCGGATGCAGACATCGACGAGATCGCCGCCTTCATGGGCCGGAACTTCGATGCCGCAGACTGCCGGCAGATCCTCAAGGCGCGCGAGACGCTCGACGTCCAGGCCGCCCCCGGAAGCGGCAAGACGACGCTGCTGGTCGCCAAGCTGGCCCTACTCGGCGCGCGCTGGTCCCACGCCCGCCAGGGGATCTGCGTCCTGTCCCATACCAATGTGGCCCGCGTGGAGGTGGAGACGCGCCTCCACCTCCACCCCGCAGGCCGCGCCTTGCTGAGCTATCCGCACTTCATCGGCACCATCCAGACCTTCGCCCACCAGTACCTGGCGCTGCCGTATCTAAGGGGTTTGGGGATCACACTCCGCAGCGTCGATGACGCGCGCTTCACAGCCGCGGCAAGGAGGCTCGTCAAGCTCAACAGCTTCTGGCACGCCAGAAAATATCTTGAGCGCAATCCAAATCGGGCTGAGGGCATCCTGTCTTCACTTACACTTTCGGGCGCGGATCTGGATCTTACCTGCGGCGAAAGCCTGCCGAGCGAGACGACCGACACCTTCAAGAGCTTCCATAACCTGAAATGGCGGCTCGCCCGCGACGGCGTCTTTCGCTTCGCAGATATGTTCGCCTTCGCTCAGCGCGCTCTCAGAGAAGTCCCCGGAATCGCAGAAGCCGTAAGCAGTCGGTTCCCTGTAGTGTTCTTCGACGAGATGCAAGACACTGGCGCCCTCCAGGAGGCCTTGGCCGAGGCGGCTTTCGGCAACCGCTCGACGATCCAGCGCTTTGGGGACTGCAACCAAGGCATATTCGATAGTTCAGATCATGCCGAGGCGCCAAACAGCTTTCCGGTAGAGGACGCGGTCGACCTTTCTCACAGCCGCCGCTTCGGCCCGTTTATCGCCGCGGCCGCCTCTACCCTCACGGTCGTTCGCGCCCAGAAGATCGTGGGAAACACCGACCGCGCCGAGAAGCGGCATGCCATCTTCCTGTTCGACCGGTCCTGCGTAGACCGGGTGCTGCCCGCTTTCGGCGACCATGTGCTCGCGGAATTCCCCGCACCGCTTGCCTACGGGTTCGTCGCCAAGGCGGTCGCGCTGCGGAAAAAGGGTGAAGGCGCATCCTGGCCGCGCCACCTCGGCGATTACTGGCCGGACTTTGATGCAACCCAGACATCGCGCTCGAACGGCCTGAATACCTTGATTGGCTATGTTCGCCGGGCGCGTGCGGTCCTGACGGAAGATGGGGCTCTCCACGCAGCAGCGCCGATCATCTGGGAGGGCGTCACAGCCCTGCTTCACAATCACGCCTGCGAGCTCCCGACAGGGGAGTCGATCGGGAAGAAGTCCGTGCTCAGGGCGCTAGATGAGACGGTCCCGGACGCCTCGGCCCGTCTGCTCGCGGCCGTGCATGAGTGTTGCCTTGGCCCACCGCTCGTCGAGGCGAATTGGAAGACGATCGTCCAGAACCTCGTCACCTCACTGACGCCCTTGATCTCGACAGCCTCGGCCGCTGACGACTTCCTCATCTGGGATTCAGAGGCGCCGGCGGTCGACGACAAGCCCACCGAACGCCGAAACACCTATGAGCATTTGGGGGACGGCCGATCGGTCGCGATCGACCTCAACACCATCGCGGGGGTCAAGGGTGAGACGCACGATGCGACACTCGTGCTGACATCTTCCAAGAGCAAGCTGTACGACGTCAAGGAGGCGCTGGGCCCGCTTTCGGGCACCGCTGCCGCTAGGGCGAAGACCACCATCCCGCCGCAGCTCATGAACCTCTTTGTCGGGATCACACGACCCAAATCGCTGCTCTGCCTGGCCGTCGTCGCCGATCACATGACAGAGCCCCAGAAGACCGCGTTGATCGGCAACGGATGGCTCATCCAGGACCTGCGTGTGCTTAGATGAGGCCAGCGAGGCGAGCAGTGGAGTTGGTCGGGGCAAGCTTAGAGGTGCCTAGAAGGCGACCTTCCGAGGGTCAGCAACGAGTCAGACCTGCGCACTCGGCATCTGACCGAACCTGCTCGATCCGCCGCTTCACCTTGTAGGCGGTGAAGTTCTTGTCGCGGGTGTTCACCGCCTTGAACTTCGAACCGTCGATGGCGACGAGGGCCGATCCGAACAGGCCCAACTGTCGGCACAGCACCACGAACTGCGCACAGGCCGCCTGGATCGCAGGGCCATTCTCGCGGCGGAAGTCGGCGATGGTCTTGTGGTCCGGCGCCAGCCGCCCCGTTAGCCACATCAGTTCGACGTTGCGCTGCGCCTCACGCTCCAGTCGCCGGCTCGACTGCACCTTGTTCAGGTAGCCGTAGACGTAGAGCTTCAGCAGCATGGCCGGGTGGTAAGCGGGCCGTCCCGTCGCTGCGGGCGTCATCCCCTCAAACCCCAGCCCCTTCAGATCCAGCTCGTCGACGAAGACATCGACCACCCGGACCGGATTATCCTCGGCCACATAGTCATCAAGACACTCGGGAAGCAGCGTCTGCTGCCGGCGATCTGCACCCTGAACGAAGCGGCTCATACCCACCTCCTGCTGACCTCAGAAGGCTAAGCTAATTCGCTCCATACCAAGACGTTTTTACACAGCCTCAGTCAGGTCCGGCTATTCGCCCCCCCTCCCTCCTTTGCGTATAAGGGCCATTCTCAGCAGTTCTGGATATAGGTCACATAGAAGCCCCGGATCATCCGGTGCTCTTGCATCCGTTCCCCTAGCGAAAAGCCGTTCATCTTTCGGGGTGTAGGCTGAAAAATATCCAACCCACGATCCAGAACCATCTTCCAGCCGGTGTCCGTTGTAATGTCGCGTGCATGGAGCGTTCCGGTTCCATCAAAGACCCAGGTGAAATCAACGCCCGTACCAGTGCAGGCCTCGGTGATCCCATCGAGGCATTCCCGCTGCTCTTGAATGTTCCCATCGTCCGGAGCGGTGACAAGATGCACCGCGACCTGATCTTCGGGCTGTTTGCGTCGGATCAGCATCTCGATCAGTTCCATCACGTTGCGCGCCTGATAAAACTTCCGGACATATGGATCGGTAATGACAATCCGCGTTGCTCCATCCGTCCATGGGCCAAAGATCTTGTCGAAGCTGATGCCCTTGCGGTTTTCCGTGAAGACGACATGCCCGGGCTTCGGGACAAAAGCAGGAGCAGGAGCAGCGGCAACATCAGGCGCTGCGGAGGCAGCCGACGCTGACGCTGGCACCGCCGAAATCGGCACGACCTCAGGCTGATCCGCACTGACATCCACATCGCCGGCAGACCGCCGATGGTAGAACTGAGGAAACTCTTCTTCCTCCAGCGTGGTGACAGCGCGCTTTGCTCCATCCGACGCGATGTAATGGAAATCAGCGCTTTCAAAGGTGCTGTCGATCCGCAGGAGCTGGTCTTTCACCCGTTTGCGGCATTCAATCGCAAACCGCAGCAACTCTTCAACCTCAGCTTCCGTCTCGCCGCCATTCGGGAAAATCAGCTTCAACAGGCCGGACATGGTTTTGCTGATCGCTGCACGGTCCCGGATATGGGTCTGAACGGGAATGGTGAAGTAGCGATCCGGCCGGTGCGAGAAGTCCTCGGCACGCAGGTGACGCAGGATTTCAGCAAGATAGTCGACGATGAACCCATAGCCAGACGTGAACATATCGCCTCGAATGATGCCTACCTCCCATCCCGGGAGATAGGCATGCAATCGATCGATAAAGGCGCTGTCGTGGAACTGCGGCGGCAGCGCCTCGAACAGGTCAGTATTTTTCAGCATCCATGGGACGTTATGGTCTGTATTGCCAACGAAGGCGAAACTGGCCTCAGCACCCATGGGATTTACCCCCCGCGAGAACTGCTTGTTCGCCATGTAGTTCTTCATGATATCGACAAGCGCCTTGTTAGCTGTCTTATCGCGGCCGGCAAATTCGTCAAAAGCGACGACATCCCAATAGCCAACCAACCCAATCCGCCCATTGGAGTTGTTCACGAAGAGCTTAGGAATCGTGACTTCACCCCCGGAGATCAACTGACCATGAGGGGAGAACTCGGAATAGATATGCGATTTGCCCGTCCCCTTGGGACCAAGCTCAATGAGGTTGTAGTTGCGCTCGACGAAGGGGATCAGTCGTAACAGTTGCAAAAGTTTCGACCTGCGCCCGAACAGAGAGGGGTCAAACCCGATGCTCTGCATCAGAAGATCAATCCATTCCGCGGTGGTGAATTTGTCACGCGTCTCGCGATACCCGTCATAGTCGACGCGGGCGATCTGGATCGGTTTCAGCGTATCGATGATCCAGGGGGAAATCCGGCTGTCTTCCGAGAACTCATATTGCACATCGGCGATGCACCAAATTCCGGTAACCAGCAGTTTCGGATGGGCCTTGACCGTGGCGCTGTCGATCGCAACCCGTTTGATCCCAAGGTTCTCAAACACCGCCTCATAGGCGTCGGTCTTTTCGTTCAACGCAACGCTGACCTGATCGATGACCTTGTAGCGGCCACGCTCCTTGATTGTCGACTGGACCAGCCCTGCTTCGGAACGATGGACGTAATGTTTGCGCAGGATATCCTTGACCGTCTCGATGCCTGTCGCAATCGAGGCTTCGTCGTCGGTGGCGCAGTATTGGCCAAGCAGGTATTCGAGCACATAGGTGGGAACAATGGCATTCCCCTTCACGGCCTTCACCAGGTCCTTGCGAACCACGAAACCGGCAAAATGCTCGTTTATCTTGTCATCAAGGGTCGACATCGGCACCTCAGAAATCGAAATCTGTGCTGATCCCGCGCTTCAGTAGCAATGGCTGTGAAGCGTGATCTTCGAAATGGCTGGTCTTGCCGATGCGTGTCCGCAGCTTCAGAAATACTGTCTGATTGTTATAGGCGTCTGCGCCCCGGGACAGCAGGAAGTTGCGCGATAGCTCGCGCTCACGCGGGTTCTCGGACGCAAAATCAAACTCCAGCTCGGCTTCGTCAGAGATGAGTGCTTCATCACCTGCAAAGATTGCGGCATAGACCTGCCGGGGCTGCTGTTTTTCGGTAACCGGCTCCGCCTGATAGAATGTGATCTGGATCTGACCTGTCGTGATCTGGGCGCGGGCCGGCGGAATGATCTGCACCGACACCTGCCCGATATCCTCCTTGCGCTGCTTTCCCACACGCAGAACCGGCAGGACGATCTCCTGCAGGCTCGCCCCACCATGGACAAAGCGGCTGCCTGATCCTTTCACGCGCAGACGGTTGATCGAGTTCGGGATCAAGATGTCCTGATCACCACCCAAGCCAAGCTGCGCGGCCGTGAACTTCTTCATACCAACGCCGCTGCTAAGGCCCCGACCGATCACATAGCGCCGATTGCGTGTGACGATGTCGCCTTCCGGCTCACTCAGCGCAAAGCCGCTTTCTTCTAAAGCCTTGTGCTGCCAAAGGAACCCATGATCCGCGGTGATCAGGATGTTCGAGAAATTGGCCGAGGTCAGCTTGCGCACCAGCTTCACCAGATCCTCAATGGCAGTCTCCGCCGCCGCAGGAACATTCTCTTCGGTGGCCAGCTTGTCGCCAATCGCGTCGATCTGATTGTGGTACAGGTAGAGAACATCATTATCTCGAAAGAGGCCCTTGCCCTCTGATGTCGCGAGATTCATGAAATCTTTCGCCGCCAGAACCTTGACTCGGTCCCCCGCCCGACCAGCAGCCAGCGCCTTTTCACGAGCGACCGCGCCCATGGTGCTTTCACCGTCCAGCAACACCAGGTCATTGTCATTGCGAATGGCCAACTTCTGGTGCGGCAAGAGCGCCGCCATGCCAAGCTGAGTATAGCTGGGTAAGGCTCCGATCATCGGCGTCAGCTCGGCATCAAACCGGTTGAGCTTACGGATCTCCCGCAGTGTCTCTTCGGCTACTTCGTAGCGGAGCGCGTCCGAGATGATGACGACGACTTTCTGTGGGTTCTCAAGGCGTCGGTAGAACGCAACCTGCTCTTGGTAAAAACCCATTTGACGCGGGAATCCCGGCACCGCCCAATCCGTCAGACGGGTTACCTGATCCTGCCAAGCATCGTTCAGCTTCAGCACGAAATTCGTAGTGTAGCGGTTCTCGACCGCGTCATAGAGCGCGGACAACAGCCCCGACTGCCCGCTTTTCTGCATGTGATAGATAAACTTGCGATAAAGCTGGTCCAGGCGGAACCAGCTCGCGGAATAGCGCTTCACGCCGTCGGACAGGCTGGTCATGGTCAGGTCGGCCTCAGCCAAGGCCTGCTGGAACTCGGTCGCGTAACCGATGGCCTGATAGACGTCCGCGTAACGAGCATACCAATGACTCTGACGGCGATCGCGTACCCATTTCAGCACATCTGTCGCCGCCAGGCTCTGCTGGGCCAACCCCTCGACGATGGCGATGACGATCCGCCGATCTACCTCTTCGAAATGGTCATGCGGCATCAGCTTGCGGAAATCACGTGGTGCCAGATCGTCCCGGATCTTCAGCACATCCTGATAATCGCCCGAGAGCTTTTCGAACGCCTCTCCCCACCGGCGCGAGGCGCTCCAGCGGCGGAACATCAGCGCAGCATCCGTGCTCAGGGCGGCAGCCTCGCCCATCGCGCGCGCCCAGGCACTGGAAAAGAGTGTGATGGCGAAGTCCTGAAAATCCGGTTCGGAAGTCACATAGCCATAACGCGTGGCCACTTCCTTCCAGAAGAACTCCGCCAGCCCGACCCGATCCATCAGCCGCAGCGCTTCATCACGCTCTTCGGCTAATTCGGCCAGCAGAGCCTCGATCACCGTATCCAGATCGCCATCCGCACCGGCGCAGACTGCGAGCATCTTACGGCGGACATCATTCGCGCTTTGCGACGGGCGCTCGCGCTCGATGGCGCGCAGGGCTTCCAGCCGCTTGCCGGAACGGTAGAATTCGGCGTGATCGCGCACGGCGGCTTCGTATTTCGCCGAAATGCCGAGATCGGCTACCCATATCGCCGCCTGATCGGCGCGGAAGACCGCGCTGGCCAGTTGCACATCCAACAACCAGTTCTCAGCCATCGGCGGCTCAGGGCCATCCTTAAAGAGAAGGAACCGCGCTTTCGGCTCCTGCCGCAGCATGCGGTATTTAAGGCCGAATTCGCTGTTGGCGATCTCCACCTTGGTCACGCCCGGCAGGTCAACGGCATCGAATGCCGCGCGCAGATCGCGAACGGCGTCATACCAGAAGACTATGCGGTGCCCCTGATCCTCATAAAGCCGCATCAGGCCGGCGGTGATGCGGTCAGTCATCCGCGGCCTCCAGCCCCTTGATCGGCTTCAGCGCGCCGGCGAACAGCGGATAGTTGCGCTTCACCCCGTCATCCAGATCGATGGCGATCTTCTGCTGCGCCATGGGATAGACGACATCGCGTTCCCATTCGGTCAGCTCGGCGATCTGTTTGATGACCGTAGTTGTTTCCTTCTGCGCCTTTGTTTGCTGGGCGGGCGTAGCGGCAGGATCGTCGGCCAGCTTTTCCAGCCGGGCACGCTCCACCTCCAGCTTGTGAATGAATTCGCGCAGATACTGGTTCAGCACGACGGAGACCGTGTCGGGCCGATAGCGGTGCATGTAGATCAGCGCGTTGAAGCTGCCCCTGGGGCTGGAAAACATCCAATAGATCGGGCGCTTCTTGTAGCGGCGCACATGATATTCGAAGAAATCCTTCGTGAACCAGCGGCGCAAATCCTTGCCGATCGCCTTTTCGATGAAGGCGAGGTTTTCGCGGAATTTCGCCTCGCCAAAGGTGACACGCAGGAAGTCGCGGGCACGGCTGACGATGTCATCGGCAAACCAGTCGGCATCCAGTACCGGGATGACATTGTCGCGGTCTGGGGCGAAGCTGGGCTCCGGCACGCGGGCCAGATACTCCTCGATCCCCTCTCCCTGATTGGCAAGGATCAGGCCTGGCGCATCGAAGCTGTAGCGCCCGAACATGCAGCCCACGGCATAGTGGAGGAATTCGGCCACCGTATCCTCGCGCAGCCGCGCCTCCCGCTCCTCTTCCGAGGACTTCACGCCATAGCGGTAGGCCGGGTTGCAGGTGAGGGTGATTTCCTCGATCGGCACCTCGGGGGTGAGTTCGTCAGCCAAGCCATAGGCGTCGATGAAAATGCGGTTGTTCTCTTCCTCCAACCGTTGCATCTCGTTCGTCATGCCCCGCCAATGGGTGCGGAGCTTGACGTAGGTGGCCACCAATGTTTCGCCCCGATGATCAGGCGAGAGCAGCGGAAGCGTGGTGAAATCCCAAGAGGTTTCGTAGGCGTCCCAATCTGCTTTGGCGAGTTTGACCAAATCGTCCACAAGGTGCGAAACAGACACTCCATCATAGCCCTCGAAAACGGGAAGGAGCTTCATGCTACCGGGACCAAAATCTTTGGCTGCCACTACTCGTAGCAAGGGCGGAACGGCTTTGGAGTGCAGAAAACCCAATGTGAAATCTAATGCGCGTTTCTTGTCGCCAAAAAACATGGAATTCTTCTGGTCGAATACGTGACCTTGCGACACTCGTCGAACCGACAACCTGCTTGCGATTGTGTTGTAGGCCAAGCCGTCTCGGAAGTAGTATTGTTCATTCCTGACAGTTGCGCTTCTATGAGATTTAATCTCTAATCCGTCGGATGCCCAATCGAGAATAAACTCGTGGTTCCCATACCATTTTCTAAAATCACTACCCTTTACGTACGGAACCCACTTTCCCGACCAACTTGATTTCGTTTCAAGTGTCACGCCGAAGTCAATCGCGTCACGATTAACTTCGCCCCAAGAGCGAATAAAGCGTGGGTTATCTCCCGTTTGGAGGCCAGTAAACGCTTCGGCATACTCTTTCAGAGGTGTCCCTTTTGCATAGGCCTCCCGAGTGTGGTCCGAGACGAAATACGCAACCACGTTTCGAGGCAGACGAGCGAAGTCAGCCCCGCGCGCGCGATGTTCCCCGTGCTTGCTTCGAAGCATGGACGCCTTCTCATCGGAAGTCTGACCCTCAGTCAGATCGAAAAATTGAGCTTCTCGATTGGGATCGCCATCCTTTTGAGATACAAAGCATGCGACCTGTACAACTTCGCCCTTAATTTCGTCGAAAGCGCGAGGGCCAAGGTGGGCCAACTGCAGGAATGGCGACGCGGTCAACAATCGAACACGCATTTCTGTATAGTCATCGCCGAACAGCCAGCTATCCATTGCGATCATTGATGAAATACCATGCTTTCTTGACAGCTTGCTCAAGCGATCAATGAACGCTGAATATAGATCGGAAAAGCAATCCGAAAACTCTTCAACCAGGAAAGATTGAAGTTGGCCGTTTAGATCACCCTTTTTCTTGTAGGGCGGGTTGGCCACGACCACATGATACTTAGGCGACAGCGCCTCGGCCATGCGCAACACGGCCACGACGCGCTCCTGCACCTCCTTCAGCAGCAAGTCGGATCCGAAATCCCGTGCCTCGACCACCCGCAGCGTCTCGGCCGGATCACGCAGCTTCGGCACGATCAGCGAACCAACGTTCTTGGCCTGCTCGTACTGCCCCAGTGTCTTACGAAGTTCATCCGTGAACAGATCCTTGCCCACCACGGCGGCCACGTCCTGCATCTCGGTAGGTGTGAAGCGCACATTTTGCAGCACGACAATATCAGGCTTCGCCTCCATCCTCAGGAACCGCCGCCGCCCCAGCTTTGCCGCCGCCTTCATCGACAGCGCAAAGGCCGCCAAGGCGCCTGCGCGGTTATCAATCTCGATGCCCGTCAGGTTATGCGTCAGGATCAGGCCGGGGATTTCGGCCGCGTCATGGCCTTCCTCGGCATAGATTTCATAGAGCAGGTCAAACGCATAGGTCAGCATATGGCCCGAACCGCAGGCCGGATCGCAAATGCGGACATCCTCAGGCCGGGCGATCTTCAGGAAGTCCGTTTCCGGCTCTTCCGGCGCGATGTAATAATCCATCTTCGCCGCCAGCTTCGACTGCGGACGGTTCAGCAGCCACAGCCGCCCCAGCGAGTTTTCCACCAGATAGCGGACTATCCAATGCGGGGTGAAGAGCTGCGTCGCGGCGGGAATATTTTCCGCCGTGATCTTCTGGTTCTTCTTCAGGCCTGCAAAGACCTGATCCTTCTTCTCGCTGATATAGAACTGGTAAAGCCAGCCGATGATCTCGACATCCTGGCAGGCATCTTCGGTCATCACCTCGCGCAGGCGGGCAAGGATACTGTCCGGCGACAGCAGATCGTCGGGCACCAGCAGCTCGGTAAAATCCTCGGCCCGGTCGAGCATATCGGCGCGCTCGAACATATACGGCATCGCGCCATGCCATTCGTTGCAGGCGTGGATCAGCAGCAGCCGATAGGCTTCCGCCTGCCCATCATGGACGGGGCGGGTACCGTTCAGATATTCGGCAATCTCGGGCCGGGCGCGATCCGGCAGATTGCCGGCCATAGCCTCCGCCAGAATCTCGGGCCGGGTGGCGCCATCGGCGGGTGAAACGACGCGCGGGTTGGTCAGGCCCGTCAAATCCATGAAGCGCAGCGCGGTGAAGCGGTTGAACCAGGTGTAGGCCGCCTGTTCGATCACGTGGGCGCGGTTGCTGTTAGCGGCCGCTTCCAGCTTGGCAATCGCCTTGGAATGTTCGCGGCGAGCCGCTGCGCCTTCTGCTAGAATCATGTCCAGCCGGGCGGTGACCTGATCGATCAGCAGGTTGCGCGCGCTTTGCGCAAATTTCTTCAGCGCGTTGGTATCCATCAGACAATCACTTTCTTGCCCGCGCCAATCTCGGCCAGCAGGGTCTTTTTCATCTCATCGAGGTAGCGGGTCACATCGTCCTCATCTTCGAGATAGGTTTTCGCGAAGGGGACCGTGATCGACTGAGCCTTGATATACTGGGGCTTTGTCGGTGCCGGCGGCACGTATGGCTTAGCCGGGGCTTCGGCCACGCCGCCGGCAGGTTCGGGCTGAGGCGTGGGAGACGGCGCCGGTGCAGGCGTAAGTTCGGCGATCCGCGTCAGCGTGTCGGCCAAAAGGTTGGAACGCACCTCTGTCGCCCGATGGCGCAAGGCCGGGATCAGGCTTTGCGAGGCTACGCCGGCTTTCTGCACGGCAAGCTCATCGCGGATACGCGCCTGCTGCTCTGGCGGTAGCGCACGGAATTCTGAGGTCTGGGCGATTTTATCAGCCACCTCGTCAATCGCGGCGATGACAGCGTTGCGCTCAGCCAGAACCGTTTGTTCGATAAGCTCTTTCAGGGTGTAGAAATCCGCCTTCAACTCCTGAATTGCAGTGCCCTTGAAGCACTGCGGATCAGCCAGAACCTGACGCATCGTACCGGCAGCAGTATCCTCGTCATAGGCAAGGTTCTGGTCCTGCGCGGCCAGGAATGCGCGCACCTCATCATAGATTCCCTTTTGCGGGCCGGACATGAAGCTGCGGACCTTGTCGAGGATATCCTCCTTGGCATCCAGAAGCTGATCCTCCTGCTCCACCGGGCCGGTAATGAACCAGGTCGCCGACTGGTCGCGCATGCTTTCGAGCAGGTGCCGCAAGGGATCGAGAGCGGCAACAAACGGGTAGCCCGCCGCCTGCCGCCCAAGCGTCTCCAGTTCGCTGGTCAGCTTGCGCAACTGCGCCTGCCACTCCGCACCAAGACTGCGCGCGTCATTCCCCGAGGCGGGTAGGTCGAACAGTGCCTGGAACAGTTCACGCGATTTACGGATCTGGGCGGGGGTGAACTCGATCTGCGGCGAGAGCAGGATATTGCCGAGGCTATGGCTGTTGCGCAGCCCCTGAATAAGTGCCTGCCCTTCCAGCAGGGCGCTGTCGGCACGCGCCTCAAGCTTGCCGCGCGCGACGAGGCTCGCGGTCAGGCAAAGAACGGCGATAGAGGGCCAGCCATAAGGTTTCGCACCAAACTTCTCGACCAAGGCCTTCGCAGAGACCCGCGTCCCAAGCTGCATCTGGGCCTGAGCATGGTTCAGCACATCCTGCTCAGCTTCGGTCAAACCGCTGCCTTCAGCGCCGAAAAGCTCACCATCCGTTTTGCCTGCACGGGCAAGATCCGCTTCGGTGTAGGTGGCGCCGCGTAGCACAGGCAGGCTGGTGTAGACCTTGTCCACCAAGGTCTGGAAACCTTTGACCAGCCGCTCCTGCGGGTCTTCCCCACCGATCTCCAGTTCAGCTCCGCGCACGAACAGCCGCGCCTCTGCCATCAGGCTGCGGAGCCGCTGCACCAGATCCTTTTCACGCCGCGTATTCTGATCCCGCTTTTCCGCGATGATACGATCGCGGCCAGGTTGGGCATCCCCGCTGGTGACCTGACGGGCAAATTTTACGGTCTGGAGCCACAGGATGAGATCGCGAGTAAAGCGTACATCCCGCCCCAGCATGACAACCATCTCATCGCTTGCCATGCTGTTCGAACGCACCACGTCCGGTGCGTCGGAATCGTCGCTGAAGGGCGAGATGATATTCACCGAAAGCTCGTGCTCCCGGTTCAGGCCGTGCCCGTCGAGCTTACGGGTAAAGGCATAGTCAACACCCGTACCCGCATGCTTGATCTTGCCGTGACGCAGGATCGCACCGAAAGCGAGTTCGTCGAGTTGCCGTTCGATCTCAGCGGGATCGACAGCAATCGCCTTGATCTCGGCCTCAACGTCCTTTTCCTCGTTCGTGAGGAATTCATAGACTTCGCCATTGCGCTGGATCAGCGTCTGACGTTCCAGAAGCGACAAAGCCTCTTCGATATTGCGGCGCTGCTCGGTCTGATCCGCCTCGAACCGGGACAACATGAGGATCGATATATTGCGCGCAGTCGGCTTGAATTCCTTGACGTATTTTACAAGGAACAAGACTTTCAGCACCCGCACAGCAAAATCGTCGCCAAGGTTCTTTTCAGCCAGCTGGATCGACTGCTGAACTGATGACTTCAGTGCGGTGCGGATCCCCTCGAACATCAGATCGAAGGTCGCAAGCCTCCCGACCGGCGTATCTGCCAGCCGCTTCGCCACCTCCTGAAACACTCCCAGCATCGAGCGTTCGCCAACCGAGCTATGCTTGCCCTCAAACGCGTTATGCTGCGAGAGGCCCATGATCGCACGCTGAAACAGATCATACTGGTAATTCGGGAACGGATAGCTCGCGATAAACTGCTCTTTTCCGGAAAAATTCTTGAACTTGAAAGAATTATCGCCAAAATCGAACAGCGTGCGTAGATTGTTCTCTTCAGCATCGTAAAGATTTCCAAGGGTAATCTGTCCGGCCTCCGTCTTGGCCAGCAAACGGCGCTGAATGACTTCAGCCACATCCTGAGAGTTTAGCGGCATCCGGTTGGCAAAGCGCGCCTGGATTTTCGAGAAGTCATTCTCCTGCTGCGCCGTCAGATCTCCGATAACGGACCCCATGTCCTGCTGGGCAGTGACAACAATCCAGGCTTGCCCCTTGCATTTCGTGTTCAGGCTTTCGGCAATCGTCTGCAAGTTCGTCATCAGTTTGACGTTGTCGGCGATATACTGCCCCACCTCGTCGACGAAGAAGTTCAGCCGAAACTTTGGCTCCTGCGCATCGATCCATGACTTCACCATATTGGCAAAATCCTCGATCGAGACCTTCGTATCCTTGCGATACTGGCCAAGAACGTCCTTCACCTCATCGCCCGTGACCTGGGCAAAAGCCGCAGCAATGTGCTTGCCTTCCATCAGCGCCTGTTCGCGTCCACGCTCCCAGGGTTTGCCGGAAGACTGGGCAAAGGCCGCCCTAAAGGCTTCAAGCTTTCCGCGGCTGTCCAGATCACGCTCGAACTGTGCGATATGCGGGAGCTTGCCATAATAGCCGCACATCTCGTCAAAGACCTTCTGGAAGACGGCCAGAAGGGCATCGACATCCGTCTTCGAGATCACATCCGCCTTCTGGTCGATATTGAACAGCACCGACCGAGAGGGGATAGAAACCGCCTTGCGCAAGGCCCCCGCGAGCATCGGGTTGCCCGTAAGCTTGCGCTCAAAGATCTCAACGGCTCTCTGCCCCTCGACCTCCTCATTCTCCAGCAGAAGCGCAAGCATCTTCAGCAGGTGGGATTTACCTGATCCGAAGAAGCCAGAAATCCACACACCATTTGCGGCATCGTAATTATTGTAGGCGTCGAGGAATTGTTCCAGCCGGGCGCCGATCTCGTTGGTGATGACATATTCATCGAGCTCGATCAGGAGGCTGCCCATGTCATCAGCCTTGATGACCCCATCGATCGAACGGTCGACCGGCTTGGCGAAGATATCACGCAGAAAATTAGCCATCGGTCAGACCTCGTAATTCATGATATTGAACGCGCGGTAGTATTTGTCGTCGTGCAACAAGCCGAACAATTCTAGCGAGGCCCCCGTCGCCAACGCATGGGTATACTTCCCCGGAAAGAACATGATCGTCGGCCGGTCCTTCGCGGTGCTTTGCAAGTTGTTGAGCACATTGTGCGAACGCAAGAAGGGGTAAACCTCGCCGACACCTGACACGAAGATCACATCATGTGGGATTTCTTCGATTTGCCGCGCGATCTCCGGAATGAGATGGGCCTGCGGGTCCAGAACGCCCTGCAAGAGTTCCTTAAGTTCCGCCTTCTCCGTCTCGGCCTCAACCTCGAGAATCTGTTCAAAGATGCCCCGATCCTCGAGGATCCTGAGTGAAAGGTCATAGAGGTCAATATCAAGCACGCGAACGCCGGCGTGCCCCAGCCGGGCGATCAGATCCTCGCGATCCTCGCCCAGGCTCAGCCCGTCTTCGGCATCAAAAGCGCAGATGAAAAAGGGAACCTCGTTGCCCAGTCCCTGCTTTTGCAAAAACCGTCCACTGGAAATCACTTTGAATAGGCGCTCGGCACGAGCGCGCCTGTCAAATTTCGTACTCACAATTACCCCCCATCTCCGGGAAAAATCTGCAGATCCGCCGGATTACTCTCCTCAATCAGCCGCTTCATGCGCCCCGACAACCAAATCGGCTGAATTCTACCCCCGACACTTCTCAAACCGGATTCACGCAAAATCCGAAACAAGACCTGACGCAGTTTCGCGCAGGTTGATGATGAAAGCTCAGAGAGGCTTGGATCACATTCAGCTTTTTCCGTGAGGAAACGGTCAAAAGCCTCATGACCCAGGTCAAGTCGCCAGGATTGATAGCGCTCGTTGATCACCTCGACAGCGAACTCATAAACAAAGCGATAGGTCCGGCAGATCGCCAGCCACATCATCGCCTGCTGCTCAGCACGGTCAGCCTCTGCCGACAGGTAATGGCGCTCGGCGTCAGATAGGTGACCTATGCGGTCGTACACTTCCCGAAGTGCGCGGGTTTGCGAGGCCAATTTGGGCAAGGAAGATGCGCCCTGGGCCAGTAAGCGCTCACGAGCAGACGCCCAGCTCTCGCCCGGTTGATAAGCTTGCGCGATCATTAAGCTCTCATTGAGCAACAGCCCCCCCACACTGAAGGACATCCGGTACTTCGACACGCCAGACATAATCGAACCGTTGTCTTTAGCCTTAACCATTACTTACGTCGCACTCGCGCAAAGTCGCGCCCATAAATTCCAAAATCCATTGACGGCCAAATATTCTTGCCCAAGCCATTGCGGCCTATGCCGGTTCTCCTGCCATACGTCACCTCGCAAATTCAGCCTTCTCCAACGCCGCCTCAGTTTCCTCCCGGTTGACGACGACGATGTGTTGACTGCGCGGGGACTGACTCGCTGCATCACCCAGCAGGCTCAGACGCTTCAAGACATAAAACAGCATGGCGTAGCGCACGGTGAGCACGGCCGAGCCGCCCTTCATACCGAAATCCTTGGCTACCACCGCCTTCTGGCTTGCGGTCAGGTCAGGATGCGGGCCGATCTCAACCCCGAAGCGCTCCTGCCACAGCGCGTCCTGAAGCGGGTCCGCGGCACCGTCGCCGATCTCGCCGACACCGAGGATACGCGGCAAGAGGAAGTCCTTGAACTTGTCGGTGACGTGGCAATAGGCGCGCACGTGCCAGCGAAAGCCATCATAGCCGAAGGCATGGGGCGTGATCCGCCGCCAGATCGGATCGGGCCGATCCTTGCTCATCGACTGATAGCGGACATCGACCGAACGGCGATCACGCACCGCGCTCAACACGGCCCTCAGCACGGCCGGATCGATATCTCTGCGCGGCGTCAGCGCAATGTCGGTATCGGGGACCTCGGTGATCCACGAGTCCCACAGGTCGATCAGACCCTCGGCCACCGAACGTAAGCGAGATAGATAGCCGTAGGGATCGGGCTTTAGAAAATGCGGCTCGAACTGCTCGCTGGCGACATAGCGCTTGGCGCTCTTGTCGTAGACCGCGTTGTGCGGCGCCCGCTCCTGATAGAGAGTCAGATCCTTCGAGGCCTGCGGCACCGACACGTCAAACATTTCTATGATGTCGGAGCGATTGATCCCGCCTTCCCAAAAGAGGCGGAACTCGATGAACTCGAGGCGGCGCTCCACGCCCCACTTCAATGTGGTCAGGCCATCCATCCGAAATCGTCCTCCGGCGAATGCAGATAAAAACTATATGGACACATCTGCACGACGAGTTTAGTTTCTATCCCCATCATGGATTCGCGTCAAGCGAAGCCGTGCCGGGCAACAGGGCGGAGAGACGCGACGATGACCAGCATGACCGACCGGCGAACCATCGTCGCCCATGGGCGCATGGCGATGCGGGAGCTTCGCCTCGACGCCGCGCGTCAGCGGCGTCACGGCCTGCAGATCATGTCGTTCGAGCAGCTCGCGGTTCGCCTCGCCGGCGGATTTACCAGGCCGATCGACGACGAGAGCCTGCGCACCGCGATCCAAGCTGTGCTCTCGGCCACGCCGCTCGGCGAACTCGAAAGCATCAAGCTCCTACCCGGCACGGTCGACGCCTCGGCCGACACCCTGCACAAGGCTTGGCACGCTGGCATCGACCTGGCCTCCCGTGCACACGAGCACCCGCGCCTCGACTCCATTGCTCGCCTCGAAGCCGCCGTACTGGCGCAGCTGCCGCCGGGAATGATGCGGCCCTGCGATCTGGTGGCGGCCGCCTGTCAGCGGCTCGCTCACGCCAAGGCCGTTCTGGGACCGGTCGAGATCGTCGGTATCACCGAGCTCTCGCCATGCTGGAGACCGCTGCTTCAGGCGCTGACCGACTACACCCCGGTGACCTGGACGGCAGGCCCTCGGCCCACGCCGTCCTGGCTCGAGACAACCGGCGTCTCCACCGTCCGCGCCCCTGCGCAGACGCCGGCCGTTCGCGCGGAAAGCGCCGCAACGGCTTACCATGAGGCCATCGAGGCGATCCGCTGGGCACGGGCGCTGCTCGCGTCGGGCGAGGCCGAGCCGGCGGACATCGCCATCGCCGCAGCCTCGACGGCGGACTATGATGACCACTTCTTGTCGCTTCGCGCCGACGCGAACCTCGACCTCCACTTCATCCACGGGATCAAGGTCACCACCATCCGCGAGGGTCAGCACGAACAGCCGCCGATAGCCGAACCGTCGCCGCTCCACAGCCAGCGCGCGTAGCCGCTCCCGCAGCGCCGTGTCCGGCTGACGGCAGGAGCGATAGCGCACCGATTTGCGATCGGCCTTGATGATGGAGCAGGCCCGCCGCTCGCTGACGCCGAACGCCGCCTTCAGATGGGCGACGGCCTGGCGCATCGCCGCGGGCCTTACCACTTTTTTGAGAGCAGATCATTCAGCGCCGCCTTGTCGAGCATGGCGTCGGCCAGCAGACGTTTCAGCCGGCCGTTCTCGTCTTCCAGGGCGCGCAGGCGCTGGGCGTCCGACACGCTCATCCCGCCGAACTTGGCCTTCCAGGCGTAGATCGTGCCCTCCGACACGCCGTGCTTGCGCGCCAGCTCGCCCGCTTTGGCGCCGGCCTCGTTCTCCCGCAGGATCCCGATGATCTGCTCTTCCGTGAATCTCGCTCGTTTCATTCCGTCCGTCCTTTCAAGGGCCGGACTCTAGCTCCGCGTGGAGGAAATTCTCAGGGGCACGTCACCCCCTCCCTCGCGCATTCGATCGTCAGAACGCGTTCATGAAAGGTTTAATGTCAGCTGGCCGACATTGGAAGGCCGCGCCGAACAAACACCAGGAGACAGATCGACGCTTGGCATCGTCAAAGCCGCTGCCTCTCCCATTCCACCGGAAACGGCATCATCAGCACCGCCAGCGTGATTTCTGGCCCCTGCCTGCCGTCGAGGATCGCAACGACGCTTATGGTAAAGCTGGGCCGCATTGCCCCTGGCTCCCGAGGTCGCTACGGTCCAAGCGCCAGACTTCTGATCCGCCGGTTTGCAACCGCATCTCCCGAGCACTAAGTTAAAGCGCAGATTGTCTCGAAGAATCGAAGGATCATCCTTGCTCTATGTCGACATCCCCGCGCTCTCCGACTTGCGAAAGCTCAATGAGGTGCGCGCCGACGCCTGCGTGTCGCTCTATGTTTCAACCACTCCTGTGACCCAGGATGTAGAGGCGTCACGCATCGAGGCAGGCAACCTCGCCAAGCAAGCTTACGCGCAACTTGATGCCGGTGGCTTGGACAAGCGGCGCCTGGCGGCACTGGGGGAACAGCTCGACGATCTGCTGGATGATGACGAGTTCTGGCGCTTTCAGGCGAACTCGCTCGCGATCTTTGCAACGCCGGATACCATCCAGACCTTCCGGCTGGCAAACCGGCTTCAGCCTGCGATTGAGGTCGCGGATCGCTTCCTAACCAAGCCGCTGATGCGTGCCATTACCTTCCCGAACGACGCATTCGTACTCGCCCTGTCGGAGAACGATGTGCGCCTAATTGAGATCTTCCCGGACCTACCCCCGCAACGCTTGCAGGTGCCAGGCCTGCCGAAGGACGCTGCTAGCGCGGTCAACGTGTCCTCACTCAACAACCGGACCTCGATGCGCCGCGTGATGGGTTCCGGGGGCCAGAAGGTGCGGCTCGCACAATATTCACGCATGGTGGATGCTGCCATTCGTCCGATACTTTTGGGACGCGTCGCGCCGTTGATCCTGGCTGCCAACGAGCCTGTTGCGGCCATTTTCCGTTCTATCAACAGCAATCCGAACCTCGTCCCCGAAACCCTGACGGTGACCAACGACCGTTCGACCGAGGCTGAGATTGCCGCAGCGGCGCGGCCCATACTCGATGCCATCTATGCGCGGGAGATCGAAGAGGTCAAAGCTCTGTTTGAACAACGCGCCAATGACCGCCGGGCGACCACGGATGTCTCGGACGCCGCGCGTCTTGCCACATTCGGCGGGATTGAAACCCTGCTGGTGAATTTTGACGAGATCGTTCATGGCACCGTCGACGAGGATACCGGAGCCGTAATCTTTGGCGAGGAAGGGCCCGACACCTATGGCATCGTTGATGAGATCATGGCTCGTGCACTGACCAGCGGTGCTCGCATCATTGCCGCACGTAAGAATGATATTCCGGGCGGTGGATCGTTGGCAGCCACCTTGCGCTATCCACTTTAGGATCCGCGGGATACTTTCTTGATCTGCCTTTCCCACTCGACCGGAAACGGCTTCATCAACGCCGCCAGCGTGATTTCCGGCCCCTGTCGTCCGTCCAGAATAGCTTCGATGAGGTCGGGCGCCAGCAGGGTCAGGCGCAGGACTCGGCTGACATAGGAGGCATTGATCTTCTCGGCGACGGCAATGTCCTCGACGGTGGTGTGAACACCGGTTTCCAGCAGCTTGCGCCAGCGGAAGCCACGGGCAATGGCCTTCACCATGGTGTTGTCGACGCGAGCGCGTGGTGGCGCCCATGATGGCGTGCCATCTGGCAGGACAATCTGCTTGCGGCCGCCGCGCTTGGCGAAGGTCAGCGGCACATGCACGGTGATTGTGTCGTGATCGCTGGTGACAGTAGCGGCCATGGTCATGCTGCCTTCCTGTTGTCAGTGCCGATAGCGCCGAGATCGCCAACAAGGCTCGCCAGCCCCTGCGTGCGGGAACCGTCAGGTTAACTGAGCACATTCAAAAAGCCCCCAACCCTGCAAAATATCGTAGCCATCCGGTGAGGACCGCGGCGAGCTAAAGCGGCTGCAGGATCTCGTCGG
>NZ_QLLC01000021.1:0-25184 GCF_003350205.1 Brevundimonas bullata
GAAGCGGGTGCAGGAAGTCACCGCCGCCAACGGCTCGACCGTCTATCGCACCACCTTCACCGGCATGAGCCGCGACCGCGCCGTCGCCTTCTGCAACGCGCTGAAGGCCGCCGGCCGCGACTGCATCGTCCGCTAAGACGAGCGGGAAAGTAGACGCATGACCTCCGCCGCCATCTACGGCTGTTCCGGCCACAGGCTGACGGCGGAGGAGCGCGCCTTCTTCGCCGAGGTCCGCCCCTGGGGCTTCATCCTGTTCCGCCGCAACGTGGACACGCCCGATCAGGTCAAGGCCCTGGTCGCTGAGCTGCGCGACAGCATCGGCCGCGCCGACGCTCCCGTCCTGATCGACCAGGAAGGCGGCCGGGTTCAGCGCCTCGGCCCGCCGCACTGGCCCAAGTATCCGCCCGGTTCGGCCTATCTGAAGGCCGTCAACGACCCGATGGCGGCGCGCGAGCTGGTGCGTCTGGGCGCGCGTCTGATCGCTCACGACCTGCGCGCGCTGGGCATCACCGTGGACTGCGTGCCGGTGCTGGACGTGCCGGTGCCGGGCGCCCACGACATCATCGGCGACCGCGCCTATGCGCAAGACCCCGCCACTGTGACCCAACTGGGCCGGGCGGCGGCGGAAGGTCTGCTGGCGGGCGGCGTCCTGCCCATCATCAAGCACATCCCCGGCCACGGTCGCGCCTTCGCCGACAGCCACCATGACCTGCCGGTGGTCGAGACCGATCTGGAGACGCTGGACGCCTGGGACTTCGCCCCGTTCAAGGCCCTGTCGGACATGCCGATGGCCATGACGGCCCACGTCGTCTTCTCCGCCGTCGACGCCAAGCGCCCCGCCACGACGTCCAAGAAGGGCATCCGCCTGATGCGTGAGCATCTGGGCTTCTCCGGCCTGATCATGTCCGACGACCTGTCGATGAAGGCCCTGTCGGGGACTCTGACCCAGCGCGCCGAACAGTCGCTGAAGGCCGGCTGCGATGTCATCCTGCACTGCAACGGCGACCTCGACGAAATGCGTCAGGTCGCCGACGGGACCGGCAAGCTGAAGGGCGAGGCCAGACGCCGCGCCGAGGCCGCGCTGAAACGCATCATCCACACGCCCGAACCGCTGGACGTGGCCGAGGCCCGCGCCCGGCTGGAGGCGGCCCTGAACGGGCGCTTCGACGCCGCCAAGGGGCCGGACGTCGGCGAGGCGCAGGCGTAAAAGATGGATCAGGCGTTCCAGCCCAATCTGGACTTCGCCGCCGTCGCCGACGCAGACGCCACAGAGGCCTTCGTCGTCGATCTGGAAGGCTATGAAGGACCGCTGCACGTCCTGCTGGCGCTGGCGCGCACGCAGAAGGTGGACCTGCTGAAGCTGTCGATCACCAAGCTGGCGGAACAGTATCTGGCCTTCGTTCACGAGGCCCGGCGGCGCAACTTCGCAATGGCCGCCGACTACCTCGTGATGGCCTCCTGGCTGGCCTACCTGAAGTCGCGCCTGCTGCTGCCGCGCACCGAAAAGGGCAAGGCCGAGGAGCCACCGGCCGAGGAAATGGCCGCCGCCCTGGCGTTTCGCCTGCAAAAGCTGGAGGCCATGCGCCGCTCGGTCGAGGCCATCACCAGCCGCCCGCAGCTGAAGCGCGACGTCTTCACGCGCGGCGACCCGGAAGCCACCGTCATCATCCCCTCGGACCGCGTGGACGCCAGCCTCTATGAGCTGATGGCCGCCTATGTCGCCCAGCGCCGCCGTGAGGAGCGGCGCAACTATGCGCCGGGCCAGCGGGTCGAGGCCTTCCAGCTGGAGGCCGCGCGCGACTGGCTGCGCTCCATGATGCCGCGTCTGGCCGACTGGACCCCGCTGGATCAGGTGGCGCCCGTCCGCGAGGACGAAGACGGGGAGGGCCCCAGCCAGGCCAGCTATACCGCCTCCACCCTGTCGGCCAGCCTGGAGCTGGTGAAGGAGGGGGCCATGGACGTGCGCCAGGCCGAGGCCTTCGCCGAGCTTTTCCTCAAACGTCGGGGCCTCGGCCAGCCGCTGGAGCTGACGCCGTGATTTCGCAATGTCCGCTCATCCCCGCGTTGTTTTCCTCGTCATCCTCGGGCTTGTCCCGAGGATCCAGAAACGCATCCTTGCTTCGTGGGGCGCGGCGTATTCTTCGATCAGCGTCGAGTCTCTGGATCCTCGGGACAAGCCCGAGGATGACGGGTGGAGAGGGTGCAGCGGCACTGGAAAACGTCCCAAATGTCTAATCTCGTTTTCACCCCCGACGACGCCGAGATCGAACGCCGGGTCGAGGCCCTGCTGTTCGCCGCCGCCGCCCCGCTGTCGGCGGCCGAGATCGCGCGCCGTCTGCCCGAGGGCGTCGACACGGGCCGGGCCATAGCCGCCCTGCGCCAACGCTATCAGGGGCGCGGGGTCGAGCTGGAATGCGTGGCCGACCGCTGGCGCTTTCGCACCGCCCCCGATCTCGCCTTCCTGATGACCGAGGAACGCGACGAACCGCGCCGCCTGTCCAAGGCTGCGCTGGAGACCCTGGCCATCATCGCCTACCACCAGCCCTGCACCCGCGCCGAGGTCGAGAGCGTGCGCGGCGTCTCCCTGTCCAAGGGAACGCTGGATCTGCTGCTGGAGATGGACTTCGTGCGGCTGCGCGGGCGCCGGCGCACGCCGGGCCGTCCCGTCACCTACGCCACGACCGACCGCTTCCTGGAGCATTTCAGCCTGGCCAGCCTCTATGACCTGCCGGGCGTGCAGGAGATGAAGGCCGCGGGCCTGCTGGACCTGTCGATCCCGGTCGGCTTCGAGGTGCCCGATCCCACCCGCAGCGGCGAGAGCGAAGGCGAGGATCTGCTGACGGCGCTGGACGACGGATCGCCCGAGTTCGCCCAGGATTTCGTCAGTGCGGACGGCGACTGACGGCCCCGGCAGCGACGCATCGCCACGCCTGTTTGCTGCTTAAGCGTAAGATGCTGAAAAACATAAACTTAACTAAGGGTTGGCGCGCCTTGACCTGAAGCCCCCCCGGCTATAGGTTCCGCGCCGAATTCAGACCCGTTCCGGCCCTATGTCGGATGCTGAGCGAATAGGCCCATGTCCCCGATGACGGAATCGCGCGAAGAGGCGATGAAACGCCTCAACGACAGCGCATCCGCGCTGGAGGGCAGGACCAAGGTCGAGCAATCGGCCGAGTTCGCTGCACACGCGGTGACGGGGCAGGCCTACAAGATCATCGCCGAGCTGCTCGGCGGTGTTTTCGTTGGTCTGGGTCTCGGGTTCGGCTTCGACCGCTTGTTCGGTACGAGCCCCTGGGGCCTTTTGGTCGGAGTCCTTCTGGGCTTCGCCCTGGCGATCTACATGGCGCGCCGGACAGCCAATCGGCTGATGGCGCAGGCCCTGGCGGCAGGTGTGACGGCGAAAACCGTTCCCTACGTCGAGGCCGGCGAAGAAGAAGACTAAGGAGCGAAAGGCCCGTGGCCGATCCGATTCATCAGTTCCAGATCACGCCGCTGCCCGGCCTCGACTTCGGTGAAGTCACCCTGCCGGTCATTGGTACGGTCCACCTGGCCTTCACCAACTCGCACCTGGCGATGACCCTGGCGTTTGTGCTGGTGATCGCCTTCCTGCAGGTCTCCACCTCGCGCGCCCAGGTGGTGCCGGGCCGTCTGCAGGCGGCGGGCGAGACCATGTTCGGCATGATCGACAACCTCGCTCAGTCGATCATCGGCCACGACGGCCGCAAGTATTTCCCGTTCGTCTTCACCCTGTTCATGCTGGTTCTGATGATGAACCTGCTGGGCATGTTCCTGACGTTCACGGCCACCTCGCAGCTGGCCGTCACCGCCACCTTCGGCGTCCTGACCTTCGCCCTGGTGGTCATCATCGGCATCGCCAAGAACGGCCTGGGCTTCTTCGGCCTGTTCTGGCCGACCAGCGCGCCCTTGCTGCTGCGTCCGGTCGTCGGCCTGATCGAGTTCTTCTCCTTTCTGCTGCGTCCCGTCACCCTGGCGCTTCGTCTGTTCGGCAACATGCTGGGCGGTCACGTGGCGCTGAAGATCTTCGCCGGCTTCATCGTCTCGCTCATGGGCGTGGCGCTGGCGGGCGGCGTGGGCCTGTTCGCCCTGCCTGTGGCGGCGCTGTCGCTGGGCATGGTCATCGCTCTGACCGCGCTTGAGTTCCTCGTGGCCTTCCTTCAGGCCTTCGTTTTCGCTGTTCTGGCCTGCATCTATCTCAATGATGTGGTCAACCTGGGTCATGGCCATTAAGGCTGCGGACCAGTACTAACCCACCCTCCAAACGCTCCAAGAATTAGGAATATCATTATGGAAGCTGAAGCCGCCAAGTTCATCGGCGCCGGTATCGCCACCATCGGTATGGTTGGTTCGGCTCTGGCCGTCGGCAACATCTTCGGCCAGTTCCTGGCCGGCGCCCTGCGCAACCCGGCTGCCGCCGCGTCGCAAGTCGGCAACCTGTTCGTGGGCGCCGCCCTCGCCGAAGCCCTGGGCATCCTGGCCTTCGTGCTCGGCATCCTGATCTGGCTCGGCTAAACCCGAACACTTGATCAGCGGCGGCGCGCCTGACCGGCTGCGCCGCCGCATCTGCTTTCGCGACGGATAATCATGGCTGCAACCCCCTCTGCTCCGCCCCCGGTCCTGCCGGTGGAACAGGCCGTCGAATACGCGGCCGAAACCGGGCACGTGCCCGCCAACGCGGCTGCCGCCGCTGCCGAGCATGACGCCGGCGGACTGCCGCAGTTCGAGTTCCAGCACTGGGCCGGGCAGGCCGTTTACCTGCTGATCCTGTTCGCTATTCTTTATGTGCTCGTCGCCAAGGTCTTCGCGCCGCGTCTGCGCCGCGTGATCGACGAACGGGCCGAGACCGTTTCTTCCGCCGTCGCCACCGCGCGTTCGGTCCAGACCGAAGCCGCCGCCCAGGCCGAGGCCGCCAAGGCCGACCTGGAGAAGGCCCGCGCCGACGCCCGCGCGACCGCCGCCGCCGCCAAGGCTCGTGTGACTGCTGAAATCCAGGCCCGTCAGGCCGAGGAAGAAGCCGCCGTCGCCGCTCGCGTCGGCGAGGCCGAGAAGGCCATCGCGGCCACCCGCGACGGCGCCATGGTTCACGCTGCGGCGATCGCTTCGGACACCACGCGCGCCATCGTCGAGCGTCTGACCGGCAAGGCCCCGACGGCCGCCGAGGCCGACGCCGCCGTCAAGGGAGCCGCCTGATGAACATGTTCTTCGATCCCCATTTCTGGGACGTCAAAACCAGCGCGGAACTGTGGGTTCTCGTCGGCCTGCTGATCTTCATCGCCATCGTCGTCGCCGTGGGCGTGCCGAAAATGGTCGCCAAGGCGCTGGACGACAAGGCCGCCAAGATCCAGTCGGAACTGGACGAAGCTGCCCGCCTGCGCGCCGAAGCCGAAGCCATGCTGGCCCAGATCCGTCTGGAAAAGGCTGAAGCCGAAGCCCAGGCCGCTGACATGCTGGCGACCGCCGAAGCCGACGCTCGCCGTCTGGAGGCCGAAGCCAAGGTACGTCTGGAAGAGGCCCTGACCCGTCGTCAGGCCCTGGCCGAGCGTCGGATCGCCCAGGCCGAGGCCCAGGCCACGACCGAGGTCAAGGCCGCCGCCGCTGAACTGGCCGCCAAGGCGGCTCAGGACATTCTGGCCGCCCGTCTTGCCGTCGCCACGACCGACCCCTTGATGGACGCCGCCATCGCCCAGATCGGCGACAAGCTGAACTGATCGCGGTTACAGCGACAAGCACATCAGGCCCCGCCGGCGACGGCGGGGCCTTTTGCGTTTCAGCGGAGCGCCGCAATCAGTGGGCGGGCGCGCCGTGGATGAAGCCGGCGGTGCGCTTCTCGCGCGCCAGCAGCCGGGCGAAGACGTTGCCCATCACCCCGCCGAAGATCATGTGGGTGATCAGCATCCAGCCGAAGGTGCCGAAGCCCGCGCTGCCGGAGAAGGTGCGCGGATCGCCCATCATGGTGATGATCAGCATCATCGCCACCCAGGCCGCCACGGCGAACAGGATGCCCTTGGTCTCAGGCGTGTTGGTGGGCAGCCGGGAATAGATGACCGCAAACAGCGGCCCCATGATCAGCGACCCGATGACGAAGTGGATGGCCCAGCCCGCCGCCAGATTGCCGCCCAACCCGAACATGCGGGCGACGATTTCAGGAAAGGGATCGAAGACCTTGGCGAACAGCAGGTTCACCGCTTCAAGGATGGAGACCGCGACGGTCGCAATGAAGCCGGCGACGATTCCCTGTTTTACGCGTGACATCATGAGAAAAGCGCCTCCCAACGCCATCTGCCTTTTGACTACGCAGGGGGAAGCATACGCCGATCGGCGCTCAACGGGCTGATCCGCCGTTCACGTTACCGTGTGCGATGAAATGTGGCTTTTTAGCGGAAGAGCTTGCGGAAAAAGCGACGGATGCGCTTGCGGGCGCGGATCAACTGCCGCGACGGACGCTTGCGCAGGACTACCTTCTCGGCGCGCAGGGCCTGCTGCCAGAAGACAGGGGCGATCTCCGGGTTCTTCCGCATCAGGCGGCGGAAGGGATAGACCCACTTCGGCCGAGCGTACTGGGCGCGGATGAACTGCCGCTTGGCCCACCACGAGTTGCGCAGCAGCAGCACCAGGCCCAGGGCGATGACGGGCACGCCGCCGGGGCCGGGCAGGGGGGCGATCAGGATGCCCAGGCCGATGATCAGGAAGCCCAGCGCCATCATGCCCAGCCGTTTCGCACGACGCAGCAGTCCAGGCCTCTGACGAGGCCGGCTGTCGGCGCGGAAGGGGATCAGGGCGAGGGTCACAGGCGTCACAGTCGGGGAGGAGGCAGGGGGACAACGCCTCCGCGTGCGGCGCGCTCCTTCCTCTCGGAAGTTCACGCTTAACGTGGCGATGCTGTCACACTCTTCTAGACACGCGCGACAAGGCCGAACCGTGGCGTGGGGGTGAAGCTTTCGTTAGAGGCGCAGAAACGCAAAACGCCGTGTCCCGAAAGACACGGCGCTCTACTTCAGATCGGGTATCGCGGTCCTACTCGGCGGCGATGTTCGAGCCTTCCGGGGCGGACCAGCGCAGACGCGGCGAACGCGCGGCGCGGGTCTCGTCCAGACGCCGCAGGGGCGCATGGAAGGGCGCGCCCTTGAAGCGGTCGACGTCGCCGGCTTTGGCCGCCTCGGCCAGCAGGCGCATGGCGTTGATGAAACGATCCAGCTCCTGCTTGGATTCCGTCTCGGTCGGCTCGATCAGCATGGCCCCGTGGACGACCAGGGGGAAGTACATGGTCATCGGGTGGAAGCCCTCGTCGATCATCGCCTTGGCGAAGTCGAGCGTGGTGATGTCCGTGCCCTTCAGCCACTCGTCGTCGAACAGGGCTTCGTGCATGCACGGTCCCTCGGGGAAGGCGGCGCTCATCAGGTCCGACAGGCGGGCCTTGATGTAGTTGGCGTTCAGGACGGCGTCCTCGGCCACCTGACGCAGGCCGTCCGAGCCGTGCGACATCATGTAGGACAGGGCGCGCACATACATGCCCATCTGCCCCTGGAAGGCGCACAGGCGGCCAAAGGCCTGGGCCGCCTCGTCTTCCTCACGCTCGACCAGCTTGTAGCCGTCGCCGGTGTTCACGACCCAGGGGGCCGGGGCGAAGGGGGCCAGGGCTTCCGACAGCACGACCGGACCGGCGCCCGGACCGCCGCCGCCGTGGGGCGTCGAGAAGGTCTTGTGCAGGTTGATGTGCATGGCGTCGACGCCCAGGTCGCCCGGACGAACGCGGCCGACGATGGCGTTGAAGTTGGCGCCGTCGCAGTAGAAATACGCGCCCGCTTCGTGCGTCAGGCGGCTGATTTCCAGGATGTCGCGCTCGAACAGGCCGCAGGTGTTCGGGTTCGTCACCATGATGGCCGCCACGTCCGGACCCAGCTTGGACGCCAGGTCAGCCACGTCCACGCGGCCGTCGTCGGTCTGGGCGACCTCGACCACCGAATAGCCGACGAAGGCGGCAGTGGCCGGGTTGGTGCCGTGGGCCGAGGTCGGGACCAGAACCTTGCGGCGCTGCTCATGCTCGCCCTTGGCTTCGTGGGCGGCGCGGATGGCCATCAGGCCGCACAGTTCGCCGTGAGCGCCGGCCTTGGGCGACAGGGCCACGGCGGGCATGCCCGTCAGCGTCGTCAGCCAATGGGCCAGCTGGTCCATCAGCTCCAGCGCGCCCTGAACCGTCGACTGCGGCTGCAGCGGGTGGATGTCCGAGAAGCCCGGCAGACGCGCCATCTTCTCGTTCAGGCGCGGGTTGTGCTTCATCGTGCACGAGCCCAGCGGATAGATGGCCAGGTCGATGGCGTGGTTCTTCTGCGACAGGCGCACATAGTGGCGCATCGTCTCAGGCTCCGAGAGACCCGGCAGGCCGATAGGGTCGCGACGGACCAGATCACCGAGGTCCGAGCCGTCGGTCTTGGGCTTGGGCAGGTCGACGCCGGTCTTGCCCCAGCCTTCGCCTTCGAAGATCAGGTGCTCGTCCTGCAACAGGCCGCGCGCGCCCGTCAGGGTCGGGTGCTTGTAGTCGTTGTCCGGCAGGGCGTTCGGGGCGGTCGGACGGCCGACAGTGTTCATGGTGCTCATGATGTGGCTTTCACAGCAGAGGAAGGGCAAGGGCCGCGGGTCGCGTTAACGGCCGTGGCGATGATGTCGAGGACTTCGGGCAGACGGGTGCGCTCAGCGTCATCCAAGAGGACGCCGAACCTCACTTGCCGATCAGAGGTCAGGAGGTGGCAGGAAATCGAGGCGCTGTAGTCGCGGCACCGAATCGTGTCCTGCTGGTTCACATATTTTGTGTCGCCAACGCCGCTGTAGGCGGAAAGATCGCTTTTGGCTCCCCAGGGGGAGGTGCGCTTGAGCAGCCCTTCGGCGACACTTCGCTCGACCGCCTCAAGGGAGGAATGAGCGTTGTCGCCCCAAGGACCGCGAGACAGGCTCACGCGGACTTTGCCGTCATGAGGTTCGCCGTCAAAGCTTGTATCATAGCCTTCACGCTCAAACGGGATGACATGGATCGCCCCGCCGGCTGCAGCGACCTTGAGGATGTTGGGCGAGGTTTCTGGCTCCTGCGTCCACGGCTTCGGCAGTTGCGAAGTGTCGATGCAGGTGTCGTCAGCCAATCGAATTGCCGATGGGCTGACGCGCTGAGCCAACGCTTCACTGGCCGCCAGTCCCACCGACGCATCGGACTCCGGAGAACCGGATTCCGAGCAAGCGGACAGGGCCAGCGCCACACCCACAAAGACGGGGTGCGAGCGGATCATCAGGCCGCCAGGACCTTGGCGAGCGAGGCCGCCAGGATCTTGATGTCGGCGTCCAGGGTGGTCTCGGTCGCGGCGACCAGCAGGACATTGTCCAGACCGGCTTCCGGGGCCAGACGGCTGTAGGGCACGCCGGCCAGGACGCCGTTGTCGGCCAGGGTCTGAACCACCTCGGCGGCGTTCTTGGGCAGCTTGACCGCGAACTCGTTGAAGAAGCGCGGGGTCAGGACCTCGACGCCGGGAATGGCGGCCAGGGCGTCGCGCGTGGCGACGGCCTTCTCGTGATTGAGAAGGGCCATCTGGCGCAGGCCCGTCTCGCCCAGCAGGCTCATGTGGATGGTGAAGGCCAGGCAGCAGAGGCCCGAGTTGGTGCAGATGTTCGACGTGGCCTTGTCGCGGCGGATGTGCTGCTCGCGCGTGGACAGGGTCAGGACGAAGCCGCGACGGCCGTCGGCGTCGACGGTTTCACCGCAGTAACGGCCGGGCGTCTGGCGCAGCAGCTTCTCGCGCGTGGCGAACAGGCCGATGTAGGGGCCGCCGAAGTTCAGGGCGTTGCCGATCGACTGGCCCTCGGCCGCGACGATGTCGGCGCCCATTTCGCCGGGCGATTTCAGCAGGCCCATCGACACGGCTTCCGTCACGACGACGATCAGCAGGGCGCCGGCGGCGTGGGCGGCCTCGGCGATCTTGGTGACGTCGGTGGCGGTGCCGAAGACGTTCGGGGTCTGGACGACGACGCAGGCCGTGTCCTTGTCGATGGCGGCGATGACGGCGTCTTCGGCGTCAACGGCGGCGGTCAGGGCCTGGGTCTCGACGCCGACGGCGTGAACCACGGTCTCCGTCGCCTTGACGTAGTGGGGATGCACCCCGCCCGAGATGACGGCCTTGTTGCGGCGGGTCACGCGGGTGGCCATCAGCACGCCCTCGGCCATGGCGGTCGAGCCGTCGTAGAGGGAGGCGTTGGCGACTTCCATGCCGGTCAGGTTCGCGACCTGGGTCTGGAACTCGTACAGGTACTGCAGGGTCCCTTGCGCGATTTCCGGCTGATAGGGCGTGTAGCTGGTCAGGAACTCCGACCGCTGGATCACGTGATCGACCGTAGCCGGGACGTGGTGCTTGTAGGCGCCGGCGCCGCAGAAGAAGGGGACGGTTCCGGCCGTGGCGTTCTTGCCCGCCATGGCCGAGAGGGCGCGTTCGACCTCAAGCTCGCCCGCCACGCGGGGCAGGTCGACAAAGCCGTCGCGGCGCGCGGCCTGCGGCACGTCGACGAAGAGGTCGTCGATGGATTTGACGCCGATGGCGGCCAGCATGGCCTCACGGTCGTCGGGCGTCAGGGGGAGGTAGCGCATCTTTGACTCCTAGCCCTTCCCCTCGAGGGGGAAGGGTTGGGATGGGGTGTTGGCAGGCGGTCGCCGAAAGAAACTCGGGTGGCGCCGATCGGAGTTCAGATGGGAAGGGGGGATGCCTCCACCCCTCCCAACCCTCCCCCTCGAGGGGAGGGCTTCTTTTACAGCGTGGCGAGGAAGGCGTCGTAGGCGGCCTGATCCATCAGGGCTTCGACCTGCGAAGCGTCCGAAATCTTGATCTTGGCGAACCAGCCTTCGCCTTCGGGATCGGCGTTGACGGTTTCGGGGGCCGAGGCCAGGGCGGCGTTGCCCTCGACCACTTCGCCCGAGACGGGGGCGTAGACGTCCGAAGCGGCCTTGACGCTTTCGACCACGGCGAAGCTGTCGCCCTGGTTGAAGCTCTTGCCGGCTTCCGGCGTCTCGACGAACACCACGTCGCCCAGGGCGTCAGCCGCGTGCTTGGAAATGCCGACCGTGGCGACGTCGCCCTCGAGGCGAACCCACTCGTGATCTTTGGTGAAGCGCATTTCGATCTTCCTCATGCGGCCGAAGCAGCCTGTTTAACTCGTCATCCTCGGCCTTGTGCCGAGGATCCAGACCCGCCGACGTGGGAAGGTCGAGATCCGACGGCGGGCGTCGGTGTTTCTGGATCCTCGGAACAGGCCCGAGGATGACGGAAGGGGAGGCGGTTAGGCCTTCGGCTTCCGATAATAGCGGGTGGCCACGAAGGGGGTGGCGACGACTTCGGCGGCGGCGGGTTTGCCGCGCACGATGACTTTCAGCTCCGTTCCCAGCGCGGCGAAGGCCGGCGGGGCGTAGCCCATGGCGATGTTGCGGCCCAGGGTCGGCGAGGGGCCGCCCGAGGTGATGACGCCGATGAGATTTCCGTCCATGTCGGCGATCTCGGCGCCTTCACGGGCCGGGGCGCCTTCCTTGACATGCAGGGCGATGCGCACGCGCGATGGGCCCTCAGCCAGTTCCTTGAGGATGCGTTCGGCGCCGTTGAAGTCGGCGGCTTCCTTGCGCGACTTGGACAGGGCGAAGGTCAGCGCGGCCTCGACCGGGCTGGTCGTGGCGTCGACGTCGTGGCCGTGCAGCGGCAGGCCGGCTTCCAGGCGCAGGCTGTCGCGGGCGCCCAGGCCGATCGGCTTCACGCGGGCGTCTTCCAGAATGGTGTTCCAGACGCGCTCGGCGTCGGCGTTCGGCACCGAAATCTCATAGCCGTCTTCGCCGGTGTAGCCTGAGCGCGAGACGAAGCAGTCGACGCCGAACAGCATCAGACGGGCCGAATCCATGAAGCCCATCTCGGCCAGAGCGGGTTCGTGCTTGGCCATGACCTCGGCGGCTTCCGGCCCCTGGATGGCCAGCAGGGCGCGGTCGTCCAGCACGATCAGCGTGGCGTCGCCCGCCAGATTGGCGTTCAGGAAGGCGAAGTCGGCGTCCTTGTTGCCGGCGTTGACCACGACATAGAGGCCGTCATGGTCGGGCTTGCCCGCCATCAGGTCGTCCATGATGCCGCCCTCGGCGTTCAGCAGCAGGGAATACTTCTGCTTGCCGGCCTTCAGGATTTCATAGTCGCCAGGGACGAAGCGCTGGAACTGCGCAATCGCGTCGGCGCCGGTGATCTTGGCCTGGCCCATGTGCGAGACGTCGAACAGGCCGGCGTGTTCGCGGGTCCAGCGGTGCTCGGCCAGAACGCCTTCGTACTGGACCGGCATGTCATAGCCGCCGAAGCCGACCATGCGGGCGCCCAGCGCGCGGTGCGCGGCGTTGAGAGGGGTGTTCTTCAGGGCCTGGTCGCTCATCGAGCATCCTCCGGTCGCGGGTTGCGGCGATAGCTTCGCCGTCGTCGCGCCCCCGCTGTCCTGAAGCCTGAGAGATTCCGACCGTCGCCAGGTGGCGAACAGCCTTGCTCCGTCGGCGCGCCCATGAATCCCGGGAAGGGGGGGCGACTTTCCAGCGTCCGTGCGCCCTCGCGGTCCTTTTGCCTGAGCGTTTCCGGGGCGGTTGCGCCTTCGGCCCCGACAGCCGTTACACGACCGCCGATCTCTCCCGCGAGAGCGCTCGACCTAAGGCCCCGACTCCGGGCCGAAGTCAAGCGGCGCCGGACTTGCCGTGTACGATCCGAAAGGCCATGAGGAGCCGAACTGCTCTCGTGACAGGATTGAAGGCCGCCATGACCGCCCGTACCGACCTCGCCGCCCACCTGGCCTCGCTCGCTCTGCCGCAGGCGCTGACCCAGACCCTGACGGTCGCCGCCGCCGCCTGCGTCGAGATCCGCAAGATCGTCTCGGGCGGCGCCCTGGTCGGCGCCCTGGGCGCGTCCGGCGTCGTCAACGTCCAGGACGAGGAGCAGAAGAAGCTCGACGTCATCTCCAACGATGTCCTGACGGAAATGCTGCTGGCCTGCCCGGCCGTGGCGGGCGTGGCGTCGGAAGAAATGGACACGGTCCAGCCCGCGACCAACCCGGCGGGCGAATACCTGGTGCTGTTCGACCCGCTGGACGGCTCGTCCAACATCGACATCAACGCCCCGGTCGGCACCATCGTCTCGGTGCTGAAGGCGCCCTCGGCGACGCCGACCGAGGCCGACTTCCTGCAGTCCGGCCGTCATCAGGTCGCGGCGCTCTATGCCGTCTATGGCGGCCAGACCATGTTGGTGCTGACCACGGGCCAGGGCGTGGCCGGCTTCACCCTGTCGCATGACGGACAGTGGCTGATGACGCACGAGCGGATCACGGTCCCGGCGGACACCAAGGAGTTCGCCATCAACATGTCGAACCAGCGCCACTGGACCGAGAGCGTGCAGCGCTACGTCGACGGCTGTCTGCAGGGCGCGGACGGCCCTCGGGGCAAGAATTTCAACATGCGCTGGGTCGCCGCCATGGTGGCCGACGTGCACCGCATCCTGATGCGCGGCGGGGTCTTCCTCTATCCGTGGGACAAGCGCGAGCCGAACAAGCCCGGCAAGCTGCGCCTGATGTACGAAGGCAATCCCATGGCCTTCCTGATCGAACAGGCGGGCGGCAAGGCGACGACGGACGGGACCCAGGCCATTCTGGACGTGACCCCGACCGAACTGCACCAGCGCATCCCGGTGGCCCTCGGCTCGGTCAACGAAGTCGATCAGATCGCGGCGGCCTGAGCAAGCAGACAGCTTTCTACTCGTAAAAGTCCTCCGCATCCGGGATGCGGGTGAAGGCGATCTTGGCGCCGATATAGTCGGGCAGACCCGCATTGGGGCCGATGCTGACCGTATCCTTGCCGAAACGACGGTTCAGTTCGTCCAGCGCCTGCGAGAGGCGCAAGGACCGGGCCTGGCCGTCCTGATCGGGGCCGATCTCGAACAGGTCGGCCTCGAAGGCGTCGAGGGCTTTCAGGCCGTGGACGCCGACGCCGACATAGCTCAGCCGCCCGGCCTCAAGCTCTGGCTCGACCTTGCGCCACAGAGCGTCCAGCGCGGCCAGCAGGGCGAAGGTGTCCTGCGTCGGGGCGACGGCGCGGGTCAGGCCCGTGGTGTCCCAGCCGCGCTTGGCGCCCTTCGGCCCCATGTCGAGATGCAGGCTGATCCCGGCGCCGGTCAGCCCCATCCGTCGCAGCCGCGCCCCGCATTTGACCATCAGCCGTCGCGCCACCGCTCGCGCCTTGTCCGGGTTGCGCATCGCTTGAGCCAGGACATGGCTGTGGCTGATGGAGGCGGGCGGCTTGACCGGCGTCGGTTCGCTGTCCAGACCATGCAGGCCGCGCCAGATGCGCTCGCCCTCGATGCTGTTCCAGACGGCGCGGGCCTGTTTGGCGGTCATGGCCCACAGGTCCGCCGTGTTTGTGACGCCCGCCGCCGCCAGCCGCTCGCGCATCCGCGAACCTATGCCGGGGTATTGCGACAGCGGCAGATGCAGGATGGCGCCGGGCAGTTCGTTGGCGCGCAGGATGGTCAGCCCGGCGGGCTTCTGCATCCCGCAGGCCGTCTTGGCCAGAAAGCGCGACGGCGCCAAGCCGACGGATGAACGCAGGCACTCGCCCACATTTTTCATGATCCCCGCCTGAATGCGCCGAGCCAGGGCGACGGCGTTCGCCTCCTGCCGTTCAGGGCCGATGAGTTCACAGGAACATTCGTCGATGGAGCCGACCTTCCACACCGGCACATGGCGGTCGATCTCGGCCATGATCTGCTTGTGGATTTCGACATAGAGATCGGGCCGCGCCTCGGCGACGATCAGGCCGGGGCACAGTCGGCGCGCTTCGGCCACCTGCATCCCGGTGCGGACGCCGAAGGCCTTGCTCTCATAGCTGGCGGCGATGGCGCCGGTGTATTCGCTGGCGGCCGGGCGGACGATGACGGGCCTGCCGCGCCAGTCCGGGTTCCTCTGCTGCTCAACGCTGGCGAAGAAGGCGTTCAGGTCGATGAACAGCCAACGCAGACCGGCGGCGTCTTCATCAGGCTGTCGGCCGGGGCGCTCCATGACTGGAACATATCAGGAACATGCGTGGACCGAAAGCGGTGCAGCCCTATCTTCCGTCATCCCCCGGTCAGCGCCGCTGCGCGGCTCGCAGGAGGATGACGAAAAATAGGATCAGTGCGCCGCCGCGTAGGCGTCCACTTCCGCGATCCGCTCCGCCTTGTCAGCCTCGCTCAGGAAGCTCCCCTCGAAGCTGTTCTTCGCCAGCAGCGTCACTTGTTCCCGCGTCAGACCCACGGCGTTGGCCAACTGGATGTAGTTGGCGTTCACATAGCCGCCGAAATAGGAGGGGTCGTCCGAGTTCAGGGTGACGTGCAGGCCGCGGCGCAGCATCTCGGGCACTGGATGGTCCTTCAGGTCCTTGACCACGCACAGCTTCAGGTTCGACAGGGGGCAGACCGTCAGGGTCATCTGCTCGGCGGCCAGACGCGCGATCAGGCCCTCGTCCTCCATCGAGCGGTTGCCGTGATCCATGCGGTCGATGTGCAGCAGGTCCAGGGCCTCGTGGACATAGGCAGGCGGGCCTTCCTCGCCGGCGTGGGCGCACAGCTTCAGGCCCAGGTCGCGGGCGGCGGCGAAGACGCGCTGGAACTTGGCCGGCGGATGGCCGACCTCGGACGAATCCAGCCCGACGCCGATGAAGTGGTGCAGGTAGGGCTTGGCCGCCTCCAGCGTGGCGAAGGCTTCGTCCTCGCTCAGGTGGCGCAGGAAGCTGAGGATCAGGCCGCTGGTGACGCGTAACTCGGCCTTGGCCCGGTCCATACCCGCGATCAGGCCCTCGACCACCACGCCAAAGGGCACGCCCCGGTCGGTATGGGTCTGGGGGTCGAAGAAGATCTCGGCGTGGCGCACATTGTCGGCGGCGGCCCGCTGGAAATAGGCGAAGGCCAGATCCTCGAAGTCCTGACGCGTCAGCAGCACGGCGGCGCCGGCGTAATAGATGTCGAGGAAGTCCTGAAGGTTCGAGAAGTCATAGGCCGCGCGCACGGCCTCAACGCTGTCATAGGGGATGGCGACGCCGTTGCGCTGCGCCAGCTCGAACATCAGCTCCGGCTCCAGCGAGCCCTCTATGTGCAGGTGCAGTTCGGCCTTGGGCAGGCCGGCGATGTAGGCGTCGAGGGACATGGGGGAGGGCTCCGTAGGGTGGCGGAACCATAGCGAAGCCACGCCCCCCCGTCATCCCGGCCAAGTCTCGCGGAGCGAGGCGCTGAGCCGGAGCGCCCAAGACTCGACATTTCAGATCGTCGCGCTTCCGGCGGTCCCGGATCGGCCCTGCGGGCCGTCCGGGATGACGGAGCGAAGCTTACATCCGCTCGGGCGTCTCTATCCCCAGCAGTTCCAGCGCCGTCTCCAGCTGGTGCAGGCTGGCGGCGGCCAGGGCCAGGCGCGAGCCCTTGGTGGCGGCGTCCGGCGCGACCAGGATCGGGCAGGCGGCGTAGAATTTCGAGAAGCTCTGCGCCAGGCGATAGGCGTGTTCGGCGATCAGGTTGGGCGCCCGCTTGTCATAGGCGTCCGCCGTAGCCGCGTCGAAGGCGTCCAGCGTCAGGGCCAGGTCGCGCTCGGCCGCTTCCTCGATGACGATGGGGGCGGTCTCGACGCTCTGTTCCGCCGCCTTGCGCAGCAGGGATTTCACCCGCACGGCCTGATACAGCAGATAGGGGCCGGTCTTGCCCTCGAAGCTCATGAAGCGGTCGAGATCGAAGACGTAGCTGGTGGTGCGGTTGTTCGACAGGTCGGCGAATTTCAGCGCGGCCACCGCCACCTTGCGGGCTATATCCTCGAACTCTTCGGTCGGCAGGTCGTCGCCCAGCTTGGCTTCGTGCAGACGCTCGCGCGCCTTTTCCGTCGCCGTGTCGATCAGGTCGCGCAGCTTCAGCACGCCGCCCGCACGCGTCTTGAACGGCTTGCCGTCGGCGCCGTTCATGGTGCCGAAGCCCAGGTGCTCCAGTGACTTCTCGGGCGCGTATCCGGCCAGATAGGCGGCGCGGAAGACCTGTTCGAAATGCTCGGCCTGACGCTCGTCGACGACGTAGAGGATCAGGTCGGGATCGATGGACTTGCGGCGGTCCAGGATCGTGGCCAGGTCGGTCGTGCCGTACATGGCCGACCCTTCCGAGCTGATGACCAGCAGGGGCGGGGGCGACGGAGCCTCGACCACCGAACCGTCGGCCAGCTTCTTCTTGCGGGTTTCGCCGTCGCGGGCGACGTGAATCACCTGGGCGCCGGCGTCCTCGACCAGCAGACCCTTGGCCTTCAGGTCGGCGATCATCTCGGCCATCAGAGGATCGGCGTCGCTCTCGCCGTTCCACAGGTCGAAGTCGACCGACAGGTCGTCATACTCGCGCTTCAGCGCCTCGCGGCTGACGGCGACGAAGTGCCGCCACAGGGCGCGATAGCCGGGACGGCCGCCCTGCAGTTCCGCCGTCGCCTTGCGGGCGCGGTCGCGGAAGGCGGGGTCTTCCTTGGCCTTGCCGGCGGCCTGGGGATAGAGGCGGTCCAGGTCGGCCAGGGTGACGGGCGTTTCGACCGGGAAGGGGCCGTCGCCCTCGACCATGAAGGCGTCGGCCAGACCTTCATCGCCGCAGGCGGTGATCAGCAGGCCCATCTGGAAGCCCCAGTCGCCAAAGTGGGCGTCGCCGACGACGTCATCGCCGCGCAGACGGAACAGCCGCTTCAGGCTCTCGCCGATGATGGCGCTGCGCAGGTGGCCGACGTGCATGGGCTTGGCCACGTTCGGGCCGCCGTAGTCGATCACCACCTTGCGCGGCTCGACGCGCGAGGCGCCGGCCAGGGCTTCGTCCGCCGCGACCTCGGCGGCGCGCTGCGCCAGGGCCGCGTTCGACAGCTTCAGGTTGATGAAGCCGGGACCGGCCACCTCGACTGACGACAGGCGCGAATCATGGCTCAGGCGCTCGACCACCTTGCCGGCCAGTTCGCGCGGATTGGCCTTCAGCGCCTTGGCGGCGGCCAGGGCGCCGTTCGACTGGAAGTCGGCCAGGTCAGGGCGGTCGGAAGCGACGACGCGCGCCAGGCTTGCGTCCACGCCTTCGGCGGCGAAGGCGGCGGCGACCGCTTCGCTGAGAGAGGTCTTGAGATCGGTCATGTGCTTAGGGGTTCGGTTGGGTCTGGCCGGCGGTGACGCGGAAGCGGCTGCCCGAGCGGTTGAACTCGGCCATTTCCGGCGTGACGTCGAAGCCGATCAGGACCTCGAAATTACTACCGGCCGTGGTGGCGTCGGCGCGCGGGATGACAATGGACTGTTCCTGCTGGACCGAGGCCGTGGTCTGGCCCTCGAAGTTCACCGGCAGGTCGAAATATTCCTTGGCCAGAACGGCGCTGTTGCGCTCGGTCACAGCCACCCAATAGCGATAGGTGCGGGCGTCGCCGCTGGCCTGCGGGCCCTTGCCGAGGTTGAACAGGACGTTGAAGTCCAGGCGGATCGGATCGGCCTCGCGATAGACGCAGTCGGCGGTCACGCCTTCGATTTCGCCCGTGAAACCGACGCCGGCGATCGAAGGCCGCTGATAGTCGGCCAGTTCGACAAAGCGGGCGGCGTCGTACAGCACCTTCACATAGGGGCAGGGACCGGCGTTGGCGCGGCGGCTCAGCGGCGCGATCCGCATCGGGCGCGCTTGCGGCGCTTCCTGCTGCTGTTGCTGCTGACCGGGACGTTGCTGCCCGCCGAACTGGGCGGAGGCGGCGGTAGGAACAAGCGCGGCTGTCACGGACAGGGCGGCCAGGGCAGTGAAGACGCGACGCATCAATTTCATTTCCGGCAAGCGAAAGGGAGCGCGCGACAGTCGGCGCCGACCGCTGCACGCTTGATGCTGATAGCGGCTAAAGCGAGGCGCGGCAAACGCGACCATGCAGCCGGTGGCGGTAAGGGCCTCGAACGACTAGGTTCCGGCCCATGAACGCGCCCGTCTCGCCCTCCGCCCTTGATCCTCGTCCGCTGAATGTGCGCCTGGCCACGCCCCGCGGCTTCTGCGCGGGTGTGGATCGGGCCATCCAGATCGTCGAGCGCGCCATCGAGAAGTTCGGCGCCCCCGTCTATGTGCGCCACGAGATCGTCCACAACCGCCACGTCGTCGAGCGGCTGAAGGGCATGGGGGCGATCTTCGTCAAGGAACTGGACGAATGCCCCGACGACCGCCCGGTGGTGTTTTCGGCCCACGGCGTGCCCAAGTCGGTGCCGGCCACGGCGCGTTCGCGCGAACTGCTGTTCCTCGACGCCACCTGCCCCCTGGTGTCCAAGGTCCATGTCGAGGCCGAGCGCCACCATGAACAGGGCCGCCACATCATCCTGATCGGCCACGCCGGCCACCCCGAGGTCGTCGGCACCATGGGCCAGTTGCCGCCCGGCGCCATCAGCCTGGTCGAGACGGTGGCGGACGCAGAAAACTTCCAGCGGCCCGGTGATCAACCCTTGGCCTACGCCACGCAGACGACGCTGTCGGTGGACGACACCGCCGACATCCTGGCGGCGCTGAAGCGGCGATTCCCGGAACTGCCGGACCCGCACAAGGAAGACATCTGCTACGCCACGACCAACCGGCAAGAGGCGGTCAAGCGCCTGGGCGAAGGCTGCCAGCTGGTACTGGTGGTCGGGTCCAAGAACTCGTCCAACTCGGCCCGTCTGGTCGATGTGGCGCTGAAGGCCGGGGCGGGCGATGCGCGCCTGGTCGATGACGCCGGCGACGTGGACTGGTCGTGGTTCGACGGCGTGACCACGGTCGGCGTCACCGCCGGCGCCTCGGCGCCCGAGCCGCTGATCGAGGCCCTGATCGACGCCATCCGCGCCCGATTCGACGCGACCGTGACCGAGGACGACGGCGCCCGCGAGACGGTCTCGTTCAAGCTGCCGCGCGCCCTGACGGCTTAAGATCGCTCCATCACCAGACAAGTGGAGGTGGCGGTGGCGTAGAGCGTCCCGTCCAGTCCGCGCAGATCAGCCTCGGAGAAGGCGGCGCGGCGCCCGGCCTGGATGAGGCGGCCTTCGGCGCGCACCGGCGTGCCGGCCTTCAACGCCTTGTGGAAGACGGTCTTCAGTTCCAGCGTCGTATAGGCCTGTCCGGGCCTCAGCGCGGAATGGACGGCGCAGCCGCAGGCCGAATCGAGCAGTGTTGCGATCCAGCCGCCGTGCACCGAACCGATAGGGTTATAGACCGCCAGGGTCGGCTCGCCCTCGAACACCACGCGGCCTTCGGCAAGATCGGTCAGGCGAAACCCCACCGTCTCGGCGATGGGGGCGGCGGGCAGTCGGCCGTCCAGCATTAGTTGAAGCTGGTCCAGCCCCGACAGGGCGGCGAGATCAAGCGTGTCGGACAGGGGAGGCTCCCAATGAAAAGGACGCGCCGGCCAGGGGCCAGACGCGTCCACAATCAGGTCTAGTCGCTGATAGCGAGGTCTTAGAGGCCCGGCAGCTTGAAGCGGCTGTCGCGACGCGTCGTGATGGCGATGCCCTCGCGACCGCCGGTCAGGGCTTCCAGACGGGCCTGTTCAGAGGCGGCGTCGATGGTGCGCGCGCCCTGTCCGCTCTGGCTGACCGTCGGCGCCTGGCTGGCGGCGTCGTCTTTGCGCCAGAACATGACGCGGTTGGCCCAGCTTTCTTCCTTGTGGGCCAGATCGCCGAACTCATCGTCGACGACATAGCGGGCCAGGGGGTCGGCGCGGTCGGCGCCGGCCTGGCTGACCAGGGCCTGTTCGCCGCCGGTGCGGGTCACGGCCTGGCGTTGACCCAGAAGGATCTGACGGGCGGCGCTTTCAGGGGCCAGTTCCTGCGGGCGGGGCTGGCCCGGCGACGGCGGGGTCAGGCCGTACTCCGGCGGCACCGACAGGGGGGCGCTGGAGACGGTCAGGAACTCGTCCGGCACGACCTTGGTCAGACCAATGCCCTGCTTCACGCTGGCGCAAGCGGTCAGGCTGAGGGCGGTGGTGGCGAAAAGGGCCACGGTAAGGGCGTTACGAATACGCATAAGGTCAGCTCGGCTCCGGGAGGCGCGCCCAACGGCGCTGGCTCGGGACGACAGTGAAGAGGGGGTGATTACGACTTTTCGTTGGCCGCGCCAACCGTTGGACGACGTTCGGAGAGGAAGCTGTCCAGGATCAGCAGGACCACGCCCACAGTGATGCCGGCGTCGGCGACGTTGAAGATCCAGGGAAACAGGCCCGATCCCGAAAAATCGAGGAAGTCCACGACCCCGCCGAAACGGATGCGGTCAAAGACGTTGCCGAGCGCTCCGCCCATGACCAGGCCGATGGCCGCGATCATCAGCTTGCGGTCCGAGCGCGTCGCCCACCAGGCCAGTGCGCACGCCACCAGAACCGAGAAGACGCTCAGGACCCAGCGTCCCGCGCCGCCGCCGAACAGGCCGAAGCTGACGCCGGTGTTCAGCACATAGGTCAGGTTGAACAGGGGCGGGGCGACTTCGGCGATACGATAGCCGTCTGGAATCTGCGAGATGTGCGCCGCGTCGATGGCGCTCAGGACCCAGGCCTTGGTCAACTGGTCCAGCACGATGACGACGAGGGCGATGCCGTAGGCGGCATAGGCGAGGCGAGAAATTTTCATGTCCCAAGCCGGTTAGCAGGAAGAGAGGCGAGGGCGAAGAGGGAAAAGCGAACAAGAGAGGAGGGCGGTTGCGGCCTTCCCCCCGGCGTTTCGAAGGCTATAACCGGGCCATGACCCTGCCTCACGCCCTGCCTCGCCTGTCCGCCGTCGCCGACGACTATGACATCCTGCTGTGCGACGTCTGGGGCGTGATCCACAACGGCCGCGAGAGCTGGCCGACGGCCTGCACCGCCCTGGCCGATTTCAACGCCAAGGGCGGCCATGTCGTCCTCATCTCCAACTCGCCGCGCCCCTCGTCGGACGTGGTGGCGCAGCTGGACGCCCTGGGCGTGCCGCGCGACGCCTGGAAGGCCTTCGTCACCTCCGGCGACGCCACCCGCGCCGAACTGGCCCGCCGCGCCCCCGGCCCGGCCTGGATCATCGGCCCGGATCGCGACTTCGTCCTCTATGAGGGGCTGAACCTGACCAGCGCCCACGGCGCCGAGGATGCGGCCTTCATCTCCGTTACCGGCCCCTACAACGACGCGACCGAGACGCCCGAGGACTACCGCGAGCGCCTGATCCCCGCCGTCGAACGCGATCTGGAGCTGATCTGCGCCAACCCCGACCGCATCGTGCAGAAGGGCGACAGCATCATCTATTGCGGCGGCGCTATCGCCGACCTCTACGAATCCATGGGCGGCCGCGTGGTCATGGCGGGCAAGCCGTTCGGCCCCATCTACGAACTGGCGCTGCGCGAGGCGCAGACCCTGATGGGCCGTCCCGTCGACCGCTCGCGCGTCCTGTGTATCGGCGACGGCGTGGTGACGGATGTTCTGGGCGCCGCCGAGCAGGCGCTGGACTGCCTGTTCATCGCCCAAGGCATCCACGGCGACGCCGCCAAGGGGGCGGACGGAACCCTCGATCCGGCTCTGGCCGGCGAATTGCTCCGGGCAGAGACGACCTTCGCCCGCTACGCCGCGCTCGAACTGGCGTGGTGAGGCTCGCCATTTCGTCGCACCTGCCGTAAAGGCCGCTGATGGTCGAATACGTCACACAGCATCCGTCGGGCGGTTACATCCTCGATGAACTCCACGTCGGCATGGCCGCAGAGAAGACCGTCCACGTCACCGAGGACCGGATTCGCCTGTTCGCCGAGGCGTCGGACGACTTCAATCCGGTGCATCTGGACGAAGAATTCGCCGCCAAGACGGCCTATCGCGGACGCATCGCCCACGGCCTGCTCAGCGCCGCCTTCGGCTCGGCCGTGGTCGGCACCATCCTGCCGGGCGCAGGCTCAATCTATATTTCGCAGACCCTGTCCTTCCACTTCCCCGTCCGTATCGGCGACTCGGTCCGCATCGTCATCACGGTAATCGAGTTGGAGACCGACAGCGCCCGCGTCGAGTTGAAGTGCGAAGGCTTTGTCGGCGACAAGCTGATCATGGACGGGGTCGCCGTCGTGCGCGTGCCGCGTCGGCGTAAGCCCTCCGCCCGCTGAGGTCTCCTGTGGTCTCCAAAACGGTTGAGGTCATTCGCGACTGGCGCGACCTGCCGGCCTCGCAGCGCGGGGCGGCGGTGGCCGTCGGCGCTTTCGACGGGGTGCATCGGGGCCATCAGGCGGTGATCGCCTCGGCCCGCGCCGCCGCCCAGCGTCTGGGCGCGCCTCTGGCCGTGGTCAGCTTCGACCCGCATCCGCGCCGTCTGTTCCAGCCCGAGGCCGCGCCCTTTCGCCTGATGACCGCGGACCAGATGGCCCGCGCCATGGCGCCGCTCGGCGTCGACCGCCTGTACCTGATCCCCTTCGACCGCGAGATGGCGGGGATGACGGACGAAGAGTTCGCCCGCCGCGTCCTGTCCGAGGGGCTGGGCGTCGCCCACGCCGCCGTCGGCTTCGACTTCACCTTCGGCAAGGGCCGTTCCGGCTCGCCCGAGGCGCTGCGGACCTATGGACAGGATCTGGGCTTCACCGTCTCCGTCACCGACCGCATCGACGACGTTTCGGGGCTTAAACTGTCGTCCTCCGCCGTGCGCGAGGCCTTGAAGGCCGGCGACATGGACCGCGCCGCCGCCATCCTGGGCCGCCCCTTCGCCATCCAGGGCGAGGTCATCCACGGCGACAAGCGCGGCCGCACCATTGGCGTACCGACCGCCAACATCGCCATGGGCGACTATATGCGCCCGGCCTACGGGGTTTACGCGACCCGCACCCGGCTGCCGGACGGGCGGGTCATCAACGGCGTCGCCAACCTGGGCGTCCGCCCCATGTTCGAGATCGAACAGCCGCTGCTGGAAGTCTGGCTGCTGGACTTCAACGAGAGCCTCTACGGCCAGACCCTCGAAACCGAACTGATCGCCTTCCTGCGCGGCGAGATGAAGTTCGACGGCCTGGACGCACTCAAGGTCCAGATCGAAGCGGACGCGGCAGCGGCTAGGGCCGTGCTGGGCTAAGGGTCGGCGAACCGGCCTCATTTTCGTCATTCCGGGGCGCACAGCGAACCCGGAACCCAGGCAGTTAATACGTCTACGCACGAACCTTAGGTCTCGCGCCTGGGCCCCGGATCGCCCCTCCGGGCCGTCCGGGGTGACAGCGCCATTATGCAGCGGCGCAGTCGTACAAACACGCCCGATACACGCCCAGCGCTTATGCGTCGCTGATGCGTGGTGAAGGAAACCGCATGGAATCCTTACGGCGTTTTGCGGTCCTTAGCGGCTCTCTGAAGCGCATGGGGCAGGCCTGAAGCAGGCCAGCGCGGGGCGTCCGACGTCAGAACGGATCGCCCTCGTCGCCCTGGCGACGGCAGAGCTCAAGCGGTTGGCGAAGCGGCGGCGGCGGTCCGTCGCCGCAGCACTGGCCGTTTGCAGCGAACGATCCGCTTTCGGAGGGGTGAGAATTGAAGAAGCTGAACGCGCATCAGATATTCACTGCCGTCATCGGCAGCATGGCCGTGGCGGCTTTCATGACAAGTATCATGGTGCTCGTACGTCTGACGCTTGCCTGAGCGAGCGGAGGTTCTGTCGCAGATGGCGGCTAGCTCTCGGCCCGTTCCGCGATGGCCATCAGGGCGTCGTGCAGGGACTTGCCCTTGGCGTCGACGACGTCGGCGATGCGCCACATGGGGCCTTCCTTGACCAGCTTCAGGGTCTGTTGCTGCGTCTCGCCGTGGTTGGCGAAGGTCACATCGGCCAAGGCTGCCTTGTCGCCATCGGGCGTCATCTTCAGCCCGGTCAGGGCGAAGCCGTCGGCGTCCTGACAGGCGCAGACAGGGTCATAGTTCAGATAGGGAACCTCGCCCTTGGCCTCGCGGAAGTCGACGCCGATCAGGGCGTTCAGGGTGCGCGAATAGAGCGGGTCGCGGCCGGGGCTGACCGCCGCCGCCGCCGGATCGTTGGCCAAAGGCGCGGCTGCGTTGGCATAGAGGGCGCGGGCGAAGGCCTCGGCGTTCTGCTCGCCCGCAGCATAGATAGCCGCGCGACCAGTCAGCGGCGCTTCGGGGGCGGGGGCGGTCAGCCCCGGCCGCGACCCGCTCTATTCGCG
>NZ_QLLC01000021.1:25352-68766 GCF_003350205.1 Brevundimonas bullata
TGACGGCGCCCATGTTCATGGTGAAAGTGTTGATTTCGATAGCCCCGACCAGCAGCCACAGCGAAAGGCTCACGCCCCAGAGGACTTTCGAGCGGGTCGTCATCGTCGCAGTTCGGGCCATTCCAGGCTCCCCATCCACCTTGAGAGAGGACTATCTGGTCAGCCGTGACCAAAGACAAGCTTTGGCCGCGCGGGGATGGCGTGGGGGTGGGGTCCTCTGCTAGACGGTTTCAACCATGACCGTTCGCGTGATCCGTCCGATTTCGATTAGCCGCCCGGCGTAGCGCCAGGGCCGTAGAGCCCCGCGCACGTCGGGATCGAATATCGCCGATGCCGTTCAACGGCCTTCACGCTAGACTGCGTCCGCGCCGCCTCCTCGGCGCCCGCGCTAAAGACAAAGATTACCCCATGGCCGACGCCACCAACGACACCGCTTCCGACGCATCGGGCCGCGACTATCGCGACACCGTCTTCCTGCCCGAGACGCCCTTCCCCATGCGGGGCGGGCTGCCCAAGAAGGAGCCGGAGATCATCGCGGCCTGGGGCGACCTCTACAGCCACCTGCGCACTGTGCGCCAAGAGCAGAAGGCGCCGCTCTACGTCCTGCACGACGGCCCGCCCTACGCCAACGGCGACATCCACATCGGCCACGCCCTGAACAAGACGCTGAAGGACTTCGTGGTCCGCTCGCGCTTCCTGCTGGGCTATGACGTCGACTACGTCCCCGGCTGGGACTGCCACGGCCTGCCGATCGAGTGGAAGATCGAGGAGCAGTTCCGCGCCAAGGGCCGCCGCAAGGACGAGGTCTCCAAATCCGAGTTCCGCAAGGCCTGCCGTGAATACGCCGCCGGCTGGATCGACGTGCAGCGCGATCAGTTCAAGCGCCTGGGCATCACCGGCGACTTCGACAACCGCTACGCCACCATGGACTTCTCGACCGAGGCGGCCATCGTCGCCGAGTTCCACAAGTTCAAGAACTCGGGCCAGCTGTATCGCGGCTCCAAGCCCGTCATGTGGTCGCCGGTCGAGCGCACGGCGCTGGCCGACGCCGAGGTCGAGTATCACGACCACGTCTCGCCCACGATCTGGGTCAAGTTCCCGGTGGTCGGCGCGACCGACAGCCACCCCGACGACCTGCTGTCCTTCCGCGCGGCCACGCCCTCGGTGGTGATCTGGACGACCACGCCCTGGACCATCCCGGCCAACCGCGCCATCAGCTACGGCCCCGAGATCGCCTATGGTCTCTATGAGGTCACGGCTCTGGAAGAGGGCCTGGACTACGAGCCCTGGGCCAAGCCGGGCGACCGCTTCATCATCGCCGACAAGCTGGCCGAGGACGTGTTCAAGGCGGCCAAGATCAGCGGCTTTACCCGCGTCGACGCCATCAACCCCTCGGGTCTGGAGTGCGCCCACCCGCTGGCGGCGCTGGACTCGGGCTACGGCTTCTCCGTGCCCCTGCTGGCCGGCGACCATGTGACCGACGACGCCGGCACCGGCTTCGTCCACACCGCGCCCGGCCACGGCGCGGACGACTACGCCGTCTGGCTGGCCCACGGCCACCGCGAGGTGCCGGACACGGTGGACGCCGACGGCGCCTATTACGAGCACGTCCCCCTGTTCGCCGGCCTCAAGGTGCTGGAGACCGAGGGCAAGAAGACCGGCAAGTTCGGCCCCGCCAACGGCGCGGTGATGGAAAAGCTGATCGAGGCTGGCAATCTTCTGGCGCGCGGCCGGATGGAGCACTCCTATCCGCACAGCTGGCGCTCCAAGGCCCCGATCATCTTCCGCAACACGCCCCAGTGGTTCATCCGCATGGATGAAGAACTGGAAGACGGTGCAACCCTGCGCGACAAGGCCCTGACGGCCATCGACGCCACCGCCTTCCACCCGGCGGCGGGCAAGAACCGCATCCGCTCCATGGTCGAAAGCCGCCCCGACTGGCTGATCAGCCGTCAGCGCGCCTGGGGCACGCCCCTGGCCATGTTCGTGGACAAGCAGACGGGCCAGCCCCTGCATGACCCGGAAGTCGACGCCCGCATCCTGAAGGCCGTGTCCGAGGGCGGCGCCGACGCCTGGTTCGACCGGCCCGACGCGGACTTCCTGGGCGCGCACGACGCCGACCGCTTCGAGAAGGTCGAGGACATCCTCGACGTCTGGTTCGACTCCGGCTGCACCCACGCCTTCACGCTGGAAGCCCGCGATCCGGCTCACGGCTACACCGGCGACCGCCCCTCGCACTGGCCCGCCGACCTTTATCTGGAAGGCTCCGACCAGCACCGCGGCTGGTTCCAGTCCAACCTGCTGGAGGGTTCAGGCACACGCGGCCGCGCCCCTTATGACGCTGTCCTGACCCACGGCTTCACCCAGGACGAGAACGGCGAGAAGATGTCGAAGTCGCGTGGCAACACCACCGACCCGGCCGTCGTCATCAAGGAATCGGGCGCCGACATCCTGCGTCTCTGGGTCGCCCTGGTGGACTATGCCGAGGATCAGCGCATCGGGAAGCAGATCCTGCAAACCACGGTCGACGCCTATCGCAAGCTGCGCAACACGGTCCGCTATCTGCTGGGCGCCCTGAACGGCTTCGACGAGGCCGAACGCCTGCCCTACGACCAGATGCCGCCGCTGGAACAGTTCATCCTGCACCGTCTGCACGAACTGGACGCTCAGGTCCGCGAGGCCTACCGCGACTATCGCTTCCAGGACGTGGTCCGTCCGGTGCTGGAGTTCTGCTCGGGCGACCTGTCGGCGCTGTATTTCGACGTGCGCAAGGACAGCCTCTATTGCGACCGTCCTGACAGCGTTCGCCGCCGCGCCGTCCGTACGGTGATGGACGAGGTCTTCATGCGCCTGACCGCCTGGCTGGCCCCGCTGACCCCCTTCACCATGGAAGAGGCCTGGACCACCCGCTTCCCAGAAGCCGGCACCAACTGCGCCCGCGTCATCCCGGAAACGCCGGGCGAATGGCGCAACCCGGCCGAGGCCGAGCGTTGGGCCGGGGTCAACACGGTGCTGGAAGTGGTCAACGAGGCGCTGGAAGCGGCCCGTCGCGACAAGCTGATCGGCGGCGCCCTGGACGCCTGGCCGGTGGTCACGGCCCCGGCTGAGCTGCTGGCGCCGTTCGACGGCCTGGACGCCGCCGAGGTCTTCCGCACCTCGGGCGCAGAACTGGCGGTCGGCGGCGACGCCGTCACCGTCGAGGTCAAGCTGGCCGACCATCCCAAGTGCGCCCGCTCCTGGCGCCGCGTCCCTGACGTCGGCTCCGACGCCGACTTCCCCGACCTGTCAGCCCGCGACGCCGACGCCGTCCGCTGGCTGGACGCTCAGAAGGCCTAGGGATCAGGCCCCTCCGCTCCGGCGGAGGGGCCTTTTCTTTCCTCCCCATTCCATGGGGAGGGGGACCACGAAGTGGTGGAGGGGGCGACGCCGCCCTGTCCCGATTTCGCGCTATTGCTAACGGGTGTAGCGCCGCCCCCTCCGTCGCGTCGCTGCGCGCCGCGCCACCTCCCCATGAAATGGGGAGGAAAGAAGCTGCTCAACTGGCATCATGAAAAATCAGCCCCAGCGTCATCCGCCGGCCTGCCCGCACCCTGCTGACCCCGTGGCGCATCTGCACGCGATAGTCGCCGCGCGCCCCCGCAACCGGCCGTTCGCGTACGGCGAAGATCACCGCCTCGCCCTGCTTCAGCGGCACGACATGGGCCTGTGACTGGGATCGCGGCTTCTGCTCGACCAGCACGAACTCCCCGCCCTCGAAATCACCGGGATCGCTGAGCAGGATCGCCGCCTGCAAGGGGAAGACCAGATCGCCATAGAGGTCCTGATGCAGCCGGTTGTAGTCGCCGGGGCCGTAGCGCAGCATCAGCGAGGTCGGCCGCGTCTGGCCCGCCGCCCGGCATTGGGCGGTCAGCTCATCCAGACTGTCGGGAAAGCCGGGCCGCTCCAGCCGCGCCGCCCAGCCGTTGGCTATGGGCGCCAGACCGGCATAGAGCCGCGCCCGCAGCCGGGGCAGGGGATCGGGCAAGGGATTGTCGAAATACTGATACTCGCCCTGCCCAAAGCCGTGCCGCTGCATGAGTATACGGCTGCGGAACCGCTCGGGCTGGTCGTAGAGGGCTTGCAGGGCCTGAGAGGTCGCGGGCGTCAGCAGCGGCCCGACAGTCGCCCAACCCTGGGCGTTCAGATCATCGGCGATGCGGGGCCAGTCGAGGGGATAAGCGGCGTCGGTCATGAGCGCATGAACGCTGCGTTGGCTGTCGCTGTCTGGCGGTTATCGGCGGTGGTTCACGAGGGGCAGCTGATCCATGTCCCGTCCTTGAGCTTGATCCTCAGCTCAGGATCGAGCCAGACTTGGATGTTCCCGTTGCGATAGTAGTCCTCGAGAATGCTGCCGCGCACGAACTGAACGGTCTGCTCGGGAAAAGTCACGCCGCTGATGATCAGGGTGCGGCCCTGATCCCGTGATTCCACGACAAGAGCTTCGCCGGATACGCAGCGGGCCAGATACTGTTGGTTCTCGCGGTGAAAGGCGGGCGTATCGCTGCACCCAGCGATCATCAGGCTCAAGCAGGCGGCTGCAATCAGTCGCGGCGTGAGCATGGTCCTAGAACCGGCGGCGCTGCTCGGCCGACTTCAGCGTGGTGCGGACGAACTCGGCGGGCGGGTCGGTTTCGGCCAGGACGGCTTCCTTGATGGCGCGGGGCTCGCCGAACAGGTGGCCCTGGCCCATGCCGATGTCGAGTTCGAGGATGTCGACCACCTGCTTCTCGCTCTCGACCTTCTCGGCGATCAGTTCGAGGCCGTAGCGACGGGTCAGGGGCGCGAAGTCGGCGGCTTGGATGTCGGGCTGGGTCGGCAGGGGCGCGGCGCCGTCCAGGTCCAGCAGCTGCTCGATCAGCAGGTCGGCGGCGACCTTGATGAAGCGTACGTCCGAGCGTTGCAGGTCGGCGAAGTCCAGATCCAGCGTCTGCACCTTGTCGATGGAGAAGCGGAAGCCCAGGTCGGCCAGCTTGGCCATGTTGCGGGCCTCGGCGGCGCCGCGCGCGTCAAAGGTCGCCTGACCCAGTTCAAAGATCAGGGCGTCCTTCAGGTCGCGGTTCTGGCTGAGGAAGTCGAGGAACTGGGGGAAGAAGGTCTCGTCGCCCAGCGAGGCCAGCGACACGTTGCAGAAGACGCCGACCTTGCGATCCTGACGCGCCAGGCGGCGCACGATCTGGGCGCAGCGGAACAGCAGCAGGTTGTCAATGGCGGGCAGCAGGCCCTCGCCCTCGGCCACCGACAGGTATTCAGCGGGCATCATGACCCGGTTGGACGGGTCGCGAAGGCGGGTGAAGCTCTCGTAGAAGACGGTCCGGCGCTGGGGCAGCGTGACGACCGGCTGCAGATAGAGGTCGATGCGGTTTTCCGTCAGGGCGTCATGGACGGTCTTCAGCAGGGTGTTGGACTGGACCTGACGACGGCCCTCATAGGTGTCGGCGGTGATGGGCGAGGTCGCCAGACGCTCGTCGATCGACTCGCTCATCTGCTGGACCAGACCCTCCAGCATCCGCACCTCGCCGGTCAGGGCCTCGGTCTTGGACAGGGCGCCGCTCTCGATGGCCTCGGCCAGCTCGGTCAGGGCGCCTTGCGTCGACTCCATCGCATCGGCCAGCAAGCGGTGCGCCTCGCGGACCTTGGCGATCTCCTTGCGCAGGGCGCGACGGTCCAGAACCCCTGACACGGCGGCGTGCAGCCCGACCAGAACCCCCAGCGCGCCCAGCACCCCGGCGGCGCCTGCGCCCGCGCCCATACCGGCGCGCCAGATCGCCGCCCCGATGGTCAGGGACAGGAAGAGGTAGCCGAAGAACAGAAAACCGCCGGTAATCTTGCGCATGGGGCCGGTGTTGAACCGCCTTTCCCGTATGGAATCGGCCAAGTATCAGGGTAACTAGAGGTAACGGCTAGGGTTCGGACACAGAAATCCGACCAAATGGGAGGTTTAGGCGTGGAATTGTTTGATCTGAGCGGCAAGGTCGCCATCATCACCGGCTCGTCCAAGGGCATCGGCAAGGCCATCGCCGAGCGTCTGGCCGAACACGGCGCCCGCGTCGTCATCTCCTCGCGCAAGGCCGGGCCCTGCGAAGAGGTCGCCGGCGCGATCAATGCGAAGCACGGCGAGGGCCGCGCCATCGCCATCCCCGCCAACATCGCCTCGAAAGAAGACCTGCAACGGCTGACGGACGAGACCAAGGCCGCCTTTGGCCAGATCGACATCCTTGTCTGCAACGCCGCGACCAATCCCTACGCCGGGCCGATGGCGGGCATCGCCGACGACCAGTTTGAGAAGATCCTTCAGAACAACGTCATCTCCAACCACTGGCTGATCCAGATGGTCGCGCCGCAGATGCTGGAGCGCAAGGACGGGGCGATCCTGATCATCTCCTCTATCGGCGGGCTTCGTGGGAACGCCCTGATCGGCGCCTACAACATCTCCAAGGCCGCCGACATGCAGCTGGCGCGCAATCTGGCGGTCGAATACGGCCCGTCGAACGTGCGCGTGAACTGCATCGCCCCGGGCCTGGTTCAGACCGACTTCGCCAAATACCTGTGGGAGAACCCGGAGCTGCTGAAGACGGTGACGGAACCCGCACCGCTGAAAAGGATCGGCCAGCCTGATGAAATCGCGGGCACGGCGGTCTATCTGTGCAGCCCTGCCTCGGCCTATGTGACCGGACAGACCCTGGTCGTGGACGGCGGACTGACGATTGCCTGGTGAAGAACAAAAACGCTCAAGCAGCCCGACGGGCGGTAGCGAAGGCGACATGCGCTCAAGCAGCCCGAAGGGCGATAGCGCAAGCGATATGCGCTCAAGCAGCCCGAAGGGCGATAGCGCACATAAAAAGATAGGGTTCTTCCAGGACCTGAACTGGCGGCTGGAAGCGGTCGCCTTCGCGGCGCTGTTCGGTCTCTTGCGGGCGCTGGGCGTCGAGCGGGCGTCGGGTTTCGGCGGCAAGCTGCTGCGGACGCTCGGCCCGCTGACCGGCACGCACAGGACGGTGACGCGCAACCTGCGCATCGCCTTCCCCGACATGGACGCCGCCGAGCGCGACCGCCTGGCGATTGACCAGTGGGAGCAGACCGGGCGCACCTTCGCCGAAATGGCGGTCATGGACCGCCTGACGCCCAGCAGCGGTCGCATCGACCTGGTCGGTTTCGAGCGTTTGCACGCGATCCGGGACAGCGGCCGCCCGGTGGTGTTCGCCTCGGGTCATCTGGCCAATTTCGAGATCATGGCCTCGGCGATCCTGGCGGCGGGCGTGCCGTGCCAGGTCACCTATCGCGCCGCCAATAATCCCTACGTCGAGGTGCAGATTCGCCAGAGCCGCGCGCGGTACGGCATCAAGCTGTTCGCGCCCAAGGGCGACGGCACGCGCGAGCTGATGGCGGGCATGAAGCGCGGCGAGTCGGTCGCCCTGCTGGTCGATCAGAAATACGATCAGGGGCCGGAGGTCGAGTTCTTCGGTCAGCCGGTCAACGCCTCGCCCGGCGCGGCCCGGCTGGCGCTGAAATTCGGCACTGTGATCCAGCCGCTGTCGGTGGTGCGCCTGCCCGGCGTGCGTTTCCGCGTGACCGCGCATGAGCCGATCACCGTGCCGGATACGGGCGACAAGGCCGCCGACGTCCTGGCCGGCGTTCAGGCGGTCAACCGCTTCGTCGAGGATCGGGTGCGCGAGCATCCGGTGGACTGGTTCTGGGTCCACAAGCGCTGGCCGGCCAAGGTCTATGCGGCGCTGAAGATCGCCGAAACCTAGTCGATCACGGCGTCGCTGACGCGCCGGAACGGCCCGGCGTAGGCTTCCGGCTGGGTGCGGCGGCGGTCGGGTCCGAAATAGCTGTCGCTTCTGATGAATTCGCGCGGATGCAGGATGACGGACTGGATACGGGTCAGCAGGGCCAGGGGCGTGACCGGCTTGACCAGGAACTCGGTCACTCCGGCGTCGCGCGCCTGGGCCACGCGTCGGTGCTCGGAATGGCCCGTCATCATGATGATCGGCAGATAGGGATTGGGGCTGTCCGGGGCGGTGCGGATCAACTGGGTGAAGGTCACTCCGTCCACCGGCAGCATCCTGAAGTCGACGATGGCCAGATCAGCGGGACGGGCGTTCAGCGCCTCCAGCGCCGCCGAGCCGTCGGCCGCCTCACGCAGCTTGGTCACGCCGATGGACTTCAGCATGGCGAAGATGATGGACCGCATATTGGGGTTGTCGTCCGCGAGCAGGACGTCGAGCGATTGCAAGGCGGACATGGGTTACGACACAATCTGACAGACGGCAGGACCGAACGGCATCAAGAAGCGGAGGGTCGCTGACGTCAGGCGTCGCGCACGGCGGCCATGAATTCCAGCGGACTGGCGTAGGCTTCCTGGCGTTCGACGGACCAGTAACGCAGGGCGGCCAGCGGAATCGGCACGCCGCTGACGGCGCAGGCCACATAGGCGCCGGGGCGCAGCACGGCGAACTCGCCGTCGCCGTAATGCAACGTGGCGGGCGAGGGCGAAACGGGAGGCGAAGCAGGCGTCGTCATGGATCGATGATTGGCACGGGTCGCAGCGCGAGACGAGAGCCGAATCACTGTGATCCGAAAGAAGTTCAACCCGCGGCGTTCAGCGTCCGCTTGAGGCGTTAGAACAGGTCGCCCTGACCTGCCGTCGGCGCCTTCGGGCGCGGCACGGGCTTGGGCGCGGGCTTGGGCGCAGGCGTGGCGGCTGGCCGAGGGGCTACGCGTTCGCCGTCGATGGTCGCCTCCCTGGCGCCGTCGCCGAAGACGATGCGGACCGCCTGGCCCGGCGACAGGGCGGCGGCGCAGGCGATCATGGCGCCCTCGGCGTCCTCGATACGGGCGAAGCCGGGCTTGGGCCGCTTGGGGTCCAGCGTCGCCAGCGCCCGTGACAGGGCCGCCAGCCGGGTCTCGTCGCGATCCAGCCGCCGCTTCATCGCCGGGCCGAAGCGGTCGGCATAGGCGGCCAGCCGGTCGCCGCGTCGCTCGATGGCGCGGTCCAGCAGGCCCTTGGACAGGCGTCCGCCGACCACGGCCAACTGGCGCTCGTGCACGGCGACGTTGCGATGCAGACCCGACCCAAGGCGGCTGGCGGCGTGATCGAGCCGCTGCTGCGGCAGGGCCAGCAGGTCTTCGGGCCGGGCGGGCAGGCCGCGCGCGGCGGCGCGCAGCCGCGTGCGGCGGTCTTCCAGCAGACGCGACCCCGACCGGGCCAGTCGACCCTCCAGATCGCTCAGCGCCCAGCGCAGGTCGGCCAGGACCGGGGTGGCGATCTCGGCGGCCCCGGTCGGCGTCGGCGCCCGGCGGTCGGAGACGAAGTCGATCAGGGTGGTGTCGGTCTCGTGCCCCACGGCCGAAATGATGGGGATGCGGGCCTCGGCCACGGTCCGGGCCAGGCCCTCGTCGTTGAAGCACCACAGGTCCTCGACCGAGCCGCCGCCGCGCGCGACGATCAGCAGGTCGGGGCGGGGGATCGGCCCGTCCGGCGTCATCTGATCGAAGCCGCGAATGGCCTTGGCCACCTGACCGCTGGCGGCGTCGCCCTGAACCACCACCGGCCAGACAATGACGCGACACGGCCAGCGCTCGGCGATGCGGTGCAGGATGTCGCGGATCACGGCTCCGGTCGGGCTGGTGATGACCCCGATCGTCGCCGGGAAGGTCGGCAGCGGCTTCTTGCGCGACGGCTCGAACAGCCCCTCGTCACGCAAGCGCGCCTTCAGCCGTTCCAGTTGGGCCAGCAGGGCGCCCGCGCCCGCCGGCTCCATGCTCTCGATGACGATCTGGTAAGAGGACCGCGCCGGGTAGGAGGTGATCTTGCCGGTGACGATGACTTCCAGCCCGCTTTCCGGCTGGGCGCCCAGCCCCCGGACTACGCCCTTCCAGATCACGCCGTCGATGGCCGCCTTGTCGTCCTTCAGCGTCAGATAGACGTGGCCCGAGGCATGACGGCTCACCTTGGAGATTTCGCCGCGCAGCCGCACATGGCCGAATCGGTCTTCCAGCGTGCGCTTCAGCGCAAAGCTCAGCTCCGAGATCGACAGGGGCGGGTTGTTGTCCCGCGCGGCGGCGGGCGCCTCGGCGGGGCCTTCGAAAGCATAGTCGTCGTCGGAGATCATGATGTCACCTTAGCCCGTGTCGTCGCGGGCGGGAACGGGCAGCGGCCCCGCTCGTTGGCTTGACCATGGAACCCGCCGATCCGCCCGGAACCGATCCCGCCGACCGCGCGCCGCGAGAGCAGCAGCTGTCGCGACGCAGCCAAACGCCCGCGGTCAGTCCCTGGTTGGTGCTCGGCGTCATCTTCTTGCTGGGGGCGGCCATCTATGTCGCCTCGGCCCTGTTCTGAAACGGAGAGCTTCATGAAGACCATCGCCCTGACCGCAGTTTCCGCCGCCGCCCTGATGGCCCTGGCCGCCTGCGGCGACAATCGCACCGATGACGTGGTTCAGGCCCCGGCGTCGGGGGCGCAGCCCGCCCCGGTGACTGAGAACCGCGCCGATCTGGCCACGACCAACGCCGCCCTGGCCTTTGGCATGTCGCGCCAGCAGCTTGAGGACGCCGATCTGATCGCCGCCGACAACACCGACCTGGGCGATGTCGAGGTCCTGGTGCTGGACGCCTCGGGCAAGCTGACCCACCTCGTGGTCGAACTGGACGGCCCCGGCGACGTCAAGGTGCAGGTGCCTGTCGATCAGGTTCGCAGCCTGGCGCGCAACAACGGCGCCGACAAGGACCTCACCACCGACCTGACGGCGCAGCAGCTGGCGGCCCTGCCGCGCTGGACCCCGCCGGCGCAGTAACCCTTTCTGCCGCTTGACCGCGGCGGCTGGGCCGGTCATTTCGCGATCATGAACATTCTGCTCGTCGGATCGGGGGGGCGTGAGCACGCCCTGGCCTGGAAGATCGCCCAGTCGCCGCTGGTCACGCGGCTTGTCGCCGCGCCCGGCAACCCCGGCATGGCCCGGCACGCCGAACTGCGGCCCGAGTTCAAGGCCACCGACGCCGAGGGCCTGGCCGCCCTGGCGCGCGAGATGAAGGCGGACCTGGTCGTGGTCGGCCCCGAGTCGGCCCTGGCCGAGGGTCTGGCTGACCGGCTGAATGCGGCGGGCATCCCCATCTTCGGCCCGACCGCCAAGGCGGCGCAGCTGGAAACCTCCAAGGCCTTCTCCAAAGCCTTCCTGCAACGCCACGGCATCCCGACGGCGGGTTACGGCGTCTATGAGGACACCGCTTCGGCCAAGGCGGCGCTGAACAACTATTCCGCCCCCTATGTCATCAAGGCCGACGGTCTGGCGGCGGGCAAGGGCGTGGCTATCAGCCCCGACAGGCAGGACGCCGAGGCCGAGATTGAGCGGATGCTGGGCGGGCGCTTCGGCTCGGCCGGCGCGCGCGTCGTCATCGAGGAGTTCATGGACGGCGAGGAGGGCTCGCTGTTCGCCCTGTGCGACGGCCAGCGGGCCGTCCTGTTCGGCGGTGCCCAGGACCACAAGCGCGCCTTCGACGGCGACCTGGGTCCGAACACGGGCGGCATGGGGGCCTATTCCCCGGCGCCGGTCTTCACCCCCGAACTGGTGCAGGCCGCCAACGACCGCGTGGTGCAGCCGACCATCCAGAAGATGGCGGAGGAGGGCGCGCCCTATCGCGGCGTCCTCTACGCCGGGCTGATGGCGACGAGCGAAGGCCCCAAGGTGGTCGAGTTCAACGCCCGCTTCGGCGACCCGGAATGCCAGGTGCTGATGATGCGCTTCGACGGCGACATCGTGCCCCTGCTGCTGGCCTGCGCGCGCGGCGACCTGACCAAGGCCCCGGCGCCGCGGTTCAAGGACGGCACGGTCATCTGCGTGGTCATGGCGGCCAAGGGCTATCCCGACAGCCCGCTGGAAGGCTCGGTCATTCGCGGCGCCGATCAGGACTTCGGCCCCCACGTCCAGGTCTTCCACGCGGGAACCAGGAAGCGCGACGACGGGACCCTGGTCGCCGCCGGCGGTCGCGTGCTGAACGTCTGCGCCTACGGCGCCGACATCGCCGAGGCGCGCGAACGCGCCTATGAGGCCATCGCCAGGATCGACTGGCCCGGCGGCTTCAACCGCACCGACATCGGCTGGCGGGCGCTGGAGCCGCGATAGGCACGGTCGCGCTGATCTAATATTTTACGTCACCCTCGGGCTTGTCCCGAGGGCCCATGGCGGTCTTTGACGCGGCGCTTGGCGCTGAAGCTGCGCCTCCCGTTTGGATGTGAGGCCTGGCCGAACGATAGGCCATCGGAACAAGTCCGAGGGTGACGATCAAACGATCAGGCCATGGCGAACAGCAGCCGGCCCTCGCCCATGCGTTCGCGCAGCGGCGCCAGGTCGGCGTGCGACACCGAGAAGCAGCCGTAGGACCGGCCCAGCTTGCCTTCGCGGGCCAGGAAGGCCGGGTCGGCGTAGTCGGCGCCGTGGATAATGATGGCCCGCTCGCGCGCCCGGTTGTTGGAGTACTCCAGCCCGTCCAGCAGCACGTTCGGCCCCTGCTGAGATCCCCAGCTGGCGCCCGCCGTGGCGTAGGCGCCGATGGACGACATATGGCTGTCCATCTGGTTCGAGAAGCGCTGGGCGAAGCCCGAGTGCGCCGGGTCCGAGCCGCGCCCGTGGCTGGTGCGATAGGCCGTGACCCAGCCGCCTTCCAGATCGACCTCGTAGAAGCGGTCCTCGCCCGAGAACTTCTGGAAATCGACCAGATACATTCGGTCGCGCCTGGAAATCTTGTGTCCGTGAGTGTCCAGCGCGGCCTGGGCGCGCTCCATCAGGTCCTTGCGCACGATGCCGTGCGGGTCGATGGCGGGGCCGGTCGCCCTGGCCAAGGTGGCGGGCTGCGGCGCGACGGTCGGGACCGGAACGATCGGAAGGCTGGCAGGCGTGACGCCGGCGAGCTGAACGGTAGAGGCGGCGGAAGAACATCCCGCCAGCAGGGCCGAACCGCCCAAGATCAAGCCACGTCTGGAAAGCCGCATGCGACGCCCCTCGCACGATTAAACAACTGTGACGGCTTGTTTCACGAAGGGGCGTAACGACGCAACCTGAGCCTTGGCGAAAGCCGCGAAGGGCGTAAGGTGAAATCTGGAGTTCTGGGAGGGACCGATGAAGAAACTGGCTCTGATTGTGACCGCTGCCGTTCTGGCCGCCACCTCGGCCCAAGCGCGACAAGCCCCTGCGGTCGCTGCCGTTTCGGCGGAACAGCCGACCACGTTCGTCCAAGTCGGGCGGCTTTTGGCCGATCCCGCCAGCGGTCGCGTCCTGCGCGATAAAACTCTCGTGATCAGAGGGAACCAGATCGTCGAAATCCGCGACGGCTTCGTCGGCGACGGAAAAGTGGTCGATCTGCGCAGCGCCTTCGTCCTGCCGGGTCTGATCGACAGCCACGTCCACCTGACTGGCGAATCCAGCCCCAATTCGCGGCTGGACGGCGTGACGCAGTCGGACGCGACCCAAGCCATGGTCGGCGCTCGGTTCGCGCGCCGCACCCTGAACGCCGGTTTCACCACGGTGGCCGACCTGGGGGCCAGCAACGAGGCCATCTTCGCCCTGCGCGACGCGGTGCGGCGCGGCGATGTGCCGGGGCCGCGCATCATCGCCTCGGGTTCGGCCGTGTCGATCCATGGCGGTCACGGCGACGCCAACGGCTATCGCGACGACATCCTTCACCTGATGTCGCCCGAGAGCATCTGCTCGGGACCTGAGGACTGCATGCGGGCGGTGCGCCTTCAGGTCCGCAGCGGCGCCGACATCATCAAGATCACCGCCACCGGCGGCGTCCTGTCCAACACCGCCGCCGGTCTGGCCCAGCAGTTCAGCGAGGACGAACTGGCCGCCATCGTCGCCTCGGCCCACCGCATGGGACGCCAGGTCACGGCCCACGCCCACGGCGTCGATGGCATCAACGCCTTCCTCAAGGCGGGCGGGGATTCCATCGAGCACGGCACCTATCTGGACGACGAGTCCATGCGGCTGTTCAAGGCGCACAACGCCTGGCTGGTCCCGACCCTGATGGCCGGTGACTATGTGGCCCGCATCGCCGCCAGCCCGGACAACTTCTTCACCCCCGCCCAGACCGCCAAGGCGCTGGAAGCCGGACCCAAGATGCTGGACATGGCCCGCCGCGCCCATGCCGGCGGCGTCCGTATCGCCTTCGGCACCGACACCGGCGTCTCGGCCCACGGCGACAACGCCCAGGAGTTCGCCCTGCTGGTCCGCGCCGGTCTGACCCCGCTGGAGGCCATCCAGTCCGCCACCGTCGGCGCCGCCGAACACCTGAAGATCTCGAACGAGGCCGGTCGTCTGGCGCCGGGCATGCCCGCCGACCTGATCGCCGTCTCGGGCGACCCGCTGAGCGACGTGACCGAACTGGAACGCGTCCGCTTCGTGATGAAGAGCGGCCAGGTCTTCCGTCAGGACTGACCTGTTGATGACGGCCATGGCTCGACCGTGTTCTGCGGGCTAGAGTGAGCCATGGCCCGTTCTTCCTCCCTCTTGATCGCCCTGGCCGCCGCCGCCGCCCTGTCCGGGTGCGCCGCGGGGCCGCGCATTGACGTCACCCCGCCTGCGGCGTTCCAACCCGGCGCGGCGACCTATCGGCTGGCGGTCCCCGACGCCGGAGCGCCGGATGTCACCGCCGCGACGGCCGCCGTGCGGCGCCAACTCCAGGCAAGGGGCTGGCGTGAGGGCGACAAGAGCGCCGACTGGCTGATCGAGATCGCCTATGGCGTTCGCCCCCAGCGCACCGGCGCCTTCACCGACGACGCGGCGCGTCAAGGTGAGTGGACCGCGTCGCCGGTTCTGCCGCAATGGTGGTCGGCCCGGCGCAAGACCCATGTCCTCAGCCTGACCCTGAACGGACCCGGGGCCGCGCCGACCGCCTATCAGGCCCAGGCCGTGACCGTGGTCGGGGATCGCCAGGCGGACGCCTCCCTGGACGCCCTGGCCCAGGCCGTGGTCGCGGAACTGCCTGCGGCCCCATGAAACCCTAGGCCGCGTCCGCCTCGATGAACCGGGGCAGGGTGAGAACGAAGGTGGCGCCGACAAGCCCCGCCTCATAGATCACCTGACCGCCGTGACGCCGGGCCACCGTCCGCACGAAGGCCAGGCCCAGCCCGGACCCGCGCGCATCGGCGTCGCCGTGACCGAAGGGCTGGAACAGACGCCGCTGAGCTTCTTCGGACAATCCGGGGCCTTGATCGCTGATCCGCGCGATCAGGGTCGGACGCCCATCCTCTTCGCCGCCCTCAAGGGTGCAGGTGATGACGCCGCCCGCCGGACCGTATTTGAGCGCGTTGTCGAGCAGGTTGGTCAGCAACCGCCGCAGCAGGGCCGGGTCGCCCTGAACCAGATGCTCTTCCTCGCTGTCGGGCGTCTGGATGGTCACGCCCTTGGCTGAGGCCTGGGGCCACAGGGTGTCGGCGGCGTCCATCAGCACCTGGCCCAGATCCAGGACCAGGCTGCGATAGGGCTGGGACTCGGCTCGGGCCAGCTGGACATAGCCCTCGGCCAGATCCAGCGTCTGGCGGGCATAGTCGCCGATGCGGCGTTCGAAAGCGGGGTCGGCGCGGTCCTGTCTGCCTTCCAGCAGGGTCAGGATCGACACCTGGGGCGCGCGCATGTCGTGGCTGAGCAGTTGCAGGGCCTGTTCGCGCTGGCGTTCGGCGACGCGGAAGCCGGTCATGTCGGCGAAGCGGACGATATGGCCCACCGGGCGGCCTTCGGCGTCGGTCAATGGCGCCGCCGCCACCTTCAGCACCTGACCGCCGGGGGCCAGAATATCGCCGAGGTCGTTCGCCTCGTCGGTGATGAAGCGACGCCATGACGGCTCGCCCAGGGTCAGGAACAGGTCGCCCAGACCGGCATCCGGGCCGAGGGCGGCGCCGAACAGGGCGCGGGCCCGATCATTGGCCACCAGCACGCGGCCGTCCGGCGCGGCGACCACGGTGGCGTCGGGCAGGCTGCGCAGGGCGTCGGCGATGAAGCGGTCGAGGTCGCGCAACTGCTTCAGGGCCGCGCGCAGGGTGTCCACCTGCTTGGCGACGACGTCGCCGTGGCGCGGCGCGATGACGGCGGGGGTCAGGCCGGCGATCGGGATGGGCGCGGCCTCGCGCTGAAACGCCTCGACCTCGCTCTGCATATAGGCCGAGGCGGCGGCCAGGCGACGCCAGCTCCAGAAGGGATAGGCCGTGGCCAGGCCCGCGATGGCCGCAGCCGGCGGAAACCACAGGCCTGCGCTGAGGAAGGCGACGGCGCTGAGGCCCAGCGTCATGACGATCAGCCCCGCCCCCAGCACCATATTGGCCAGGGGGCGCAGCACCAGAAAACCGCCGATCAGCAGGGCCAGCGGCAGCAAGGACAACCCCAGCACCCAGGGCGGGCTGAGCGTGCGCGGACCGCCGCCCTCCAGCAGGGTCTGCAGCAGGGCGGCCTGGATCTCGACGCCGGGGCTCAGTTCGCCGTGCGGCGCGGCGGGCGTGGCGTAGCGGTCCCCCATTCCGGGCGCCGTGGCGCCGACCAGAACCAGCCTGTCCTTCAGAAAGTCGGCGGGAACCTCGCCGTTCAGCACGTCGACGAAGGACAGGGTGCTGAACCGTCCGGGCGGGCCGCGATAGGCGATGGCTTCAGGCGCGGCGGCGATCAGGGCCTCGCCGCTGTCCGTGTCCGGGCGCGGCGCGGGCGGCGCGGCCCCCGCCGTCTCGGCCAGGGGCAGGACCAACTGCGGCCAGCTGTGAGCGCCCGCCTGCATGTAGAGCGGCACGCGGCGGATCACGCCGTCGCCGTCGACGATCATGTTGACGTGGCCCAGGCTGGCGGCGGCGCGGGCCAGATCGGACGCCGGTTCGCTGACCTGCCAGGCGGCGCCGTTCTCGCCGGGGGCCTCGACCAGCAGGGGCAGGTGAACGTCGCGCGCGCGGGCCAGGGCGGCGGCCAGGGCGGCGTCGCCGGCTTCGGGCTCGGTGAACAGGACGTCATAGGCCACGGCGCGGGGCTGGGCCTGGGTCAGACGGTCGATCAGGGCGGCGTGGACCGTCCGCGTCCAGGGCCAGCGGCCGAGAGCGTTCAGGCTGCGGTCGTCGATGGCGATGATGACGATGGACGGGTCGGCGGGGCCGTCCTGTAACCGGATCAGGCCGTCATAGATCAGGTTGTCGGCGCGGTCGGCGGCGGGGGTGAGCGCCAGCCAGCCGACCAGCAGGGCCGTGACCGCCGCCACCAGCCCCCATTCGATCAGGGCGCGTCGGCCTGTCAGGCCAGCGCCCAGCCAGCCTCGCGCCGGCACGGATCAGCGCCCGATGCGAAGTTGCTGGGGCTCGGACCAGGCCTGAAGCAGGCGGCCGAAGCGATGACGCGACCCCTGCACCCGCCAGGTATAGACGCCGGGCGGCAGGTCGCTGAGGGTGAAGGCCTGTTCGGCCACGCCCGGTTGATCGACCAGAGGCGGTCCCTCGGCCCGGCCCTCGGCGTCTTCACGCGACAGCTGGAAGCGGAAGCGGGCCTCGCCCTCGCCCTCGGCCTCCCAGCGGAAGCGATAGAAGCGGCGGTTGTCGCGGGTCTCGCTGCCGGACGTCAGGCCGACGACGCCGTTGCGGGCGCGGATGAAGCTGTAGGTGGTGTTGCGGCCTTCCATGCCTTCGGGCGACAGGGCGCCGAGACGCAGAAAGTAGGCGCCGTCCGCCAGATCGCCAAACGACAGTCGCGGCGTGTTCGGCGCGCTGTCGGCCTCGGCGAAGGCGTCGATCATGCCGGCGTCCGTGGCCAGACGCCCGCGATAGGCGGCCGCGCCGTCCAGCGGCGTCAGGGTGAAGTCCACGACCGGGCCGGACTGGACCTCGTCGGGCTGCGCCAGGGCGGGCGCGGGCAGCAGAGGCAGCAGGCGTGTATCCGTCAGGCTGGTCGACACTCCCTGATCGGCGACGGCGACGGCTTCGCTCAGGCCATCGCCCGAATCGACTTCGACGACGCCCTCGATGACCTCGGTGGCCGATCGGTCGGCGGCGTCGTTGAAGGCGACGCGGAACTCGGTGCCGCGCACGGCGGAGACGGAGACGGGGGTGCGGACCACGAAGCCGCCGGGGCGCCGACGCGGCGTGACCTGGGATTCAGCTCGCCCGGCTTCGACGGTCATGGCGTGATCCACGGCCCCGTTCAGGGCGTAGCGCCGCAAGCGGGAAAGACGAACGCGGCTGTTGGATGGGACGACCACATGGCTGCCGTCCGACAGGGCCAGTCGGACGAAGGCGTTGGCGCCGGTGGTCAGCACGGCGTCCTCGGACACCGCCTGACCCTGCGTCGGCGGCGCCGCGCGTCCGCCCTGGCTCAGGGTGACGGCGCCTCTGAAGCTGGAGATACGGGCCTGATCGGGATCGGCGCGCAGCAGCGACACCGGAATGGCCAGGGTGCGCCCGACGGGCAGACGGCGCGGGTTGGCCACGCGATTGTCGCGCTGAACCCGGCGATAGTCGGAGGGGCGGTTCAGATAGGCGGCGGCCAGATCAATCAGGGTGTCGCCGGGCCGCACCACATAGTCGAGCGTCTCGACCGGCACGACGGCTGGCGCGGATCGGGGCGCGGCTCTGTTCTGGGCGAAGCTGGGAGAAGCCGTGAGCAGCGCCGCCGTCAGGCCGACGATGATCATCCGGTTTCTGTTCATGGTGTCGCCTCTTATGCGTCCTCGGACGCGATGTCGCCCATGAGGGCCTCAACGGCGCTGACGCGTTCCAGACGATACCCGTAGCTGTAAATGGGCGTCAGGCGGAAGCCCTGTTCGGGGCGAAGCTCAAGCTTGGTGCGGATGCGCGAGATGTGCATGTCCAGCGAGCGGCTGTTCAGATTGGGCTCGTTGCCCCAGACGGTCTCGAGAATATAGGTCCGCGACAGGGCGCGGTGCAGGTTGCGGAACAGCAACTGGGCCAGGGCATATTCCTTGGCCGTCAGGACCACGGTCTTGCCGTTGCGCGTCACGGCGCTGGACGAGTCGTGGAAGACGGTATCGCCGTGGATCTCGGCGCCGGGCGTCGAAGGCTGGGCGTAGGCGCGGCGCATCAGGGCGTTGATGCGCGCCTCCAGCACGGCGGGCGACAGGGGCTTGGGCAGGTAGTCGTCGGCCCCGGCGTTCAGACCGGCGACGATGTCCTCGTCCTCGGCGCGGCTGGTGACCAGCAGCATGGGCGGCGGCGGCTTCAGATTGGTCCGCGCCCAGGCCAGCACTTCCAGACCCGAACGATCAGGCAGGTTCCAGTCCACAATCAGAAGGTCGAAGGTATCCTTGCGCAGCGCCGAGATCAGCGCCTGCGCCCGCGAGAAAAGCACGGGACGATAGCCGGCCGCCTGCGCCACGCTGGAAATGGTCTCCAGCTGGACTGGGTCGTCGTCTAGAACTGCGATCTTCATTTTACTGGACGCTCCGAGAGGTCATTCACCCATAACGCTTAAGGTCGGGCTTGGGGCCGAAGACCAAGGTCAGGATTGTAAAATCTCGTCACTTAGGGATGGTTTTGCCCATCAAGATCCATTTTCAGGGACGGCTAAGGCTGAGATTCCGCGTCAGGAAGGTTTGAAACGCCGCCTCGTCGGCGAATTGCGCCGTGACGGGCCAGGCGACGATCCTTTGACGCCATTCCGGCGGCAGTCGCACCCAGTCCTTCTCCGTCGTGACCAGACCGGCCTCGAACAGAGCCGCCCGATCCGTCAGCAGGGCGAAGTCGCGCTCTGACAAGGCCGCGTGGTCGGGGAAGGGCACGAACTCCTTGAGGTCGCAGCCGGCGGCGATCAGCGACCGCTCCACCTTCCACGGCTTGGCGATGCCGGCGAAGCCGACCTGCGGGCCGGGCGGCGGCGCGACGGCGGGCTCCAGCCGGGCGATTAAGACAGGCAGGTCCCCAAAGGTTTCGACCAGTTCGGGGTCGGCCTCGGCCAGGTCGGCAGGCAGCAGGATGACGACCGCATCGGCCCGCGCCAGCCCGGCCTTCAATGGCTCGCGCATCGGGCCGGAGGGAAACACCGAGCCGTCGCCGAAGGGCCATTCGTCGCCGCGCGTCTCGCCGTCCACGACGATCAGGCTGAGGGTCTTCTTCAGCGCCGGGTTCTGATGGGCGTCGTCCAGCACCAGGGCCTCGGCCCCGGCGGCGACGGCGGCCTTGGCCCCGGCTGTGCGGTCGCGGGCGATCCAGGCGGGGGCGTCGGCGGCCAGCATCAGCGGCTCATCGCCCACGTCGGCGGCGGTATGCACGGCCAGATCGACCTGAACCGGTCCCTCCAGCGTCCCGCCGTAGCCGCGCGACAGGGCGGCGGCCTTGATCCCCCGGGCATGCAGCAGGCGCAGCACTTCGCGCGCGACGGGCGTCTTGCCCGAGCCGCCGACCGTCAGATTGCCGACCGAGATCACGGGCGCGCCGGGATCGACCGGAGTGGCGCGGGCGATGCGGCGGGCGGTGACGCCGGCCCAGATCCACGAGGCGGGCTTCAGCAGCATGCGCGCCACCGGGGCATGGCGGCGGTCGCGGCTATACCACCAGCGGGGGGTGTTCAGCTTCATCGACGGCCTCGCGTGGGGGCGGCGGGCAGATGGGCCTGAAGCGCCAGCCACAGCCGGTCCAGCCCCGCGGCGGCCTCGGCGGCGGCGCGGCGGCCGCGTTCGCCCATGTCGCGCGCCGCGTCGGCATCGGCCAGCAACGGGCCGACGATGCCCGGCAGTTCGGCCGGCGACAGCACCGAGATCAGCCCCCCGGATGACTTCAGCATCCGGGTCACGGCGGCCCAGTTGCTGGCGTCGGGGCCGGTGACGACCGGCTTGCCCAGACGCGCAGGCTCCAGCGGATTGTGCCCGCCGACGGCCCCGCCGCCCAGCGCGGGCGCGAACGACCCGCCCATGACCACCACATCGGCCAGCCGCATGAACAGGCCCAGTTCGCCGAGCGTGTCGGCCAGATAGATGTCGGTTTGATCCGTGATCGGCTGGCGCTGGCTGCGCCGGGCGAAGCTGTAGCCGTCCTGGGCCAGCGACCGCGCGATCTCGTCGGCGCGATCCGGGTGGCGGGGCACGACGATCAGGAACAGCCGGTCGGCCAGATGATCCAGCGCCCCGACGATGGCCATTTCCTCGTGCTCGTGGGTGCTGGCGGCGACCACGACGGGGCGGTCGTCGATCAGGGCCGACAGACGGCCGAACTCGCCCTGGTCATAGGGCAGGGGCTCGCCCGACAGCTTCAGGTTCACCTGACCGTCAACGCGGGCGCCCAGTAATGTCAGCCGGTCGGCGCTGGCCTGATCCTGAGGCCAGACGTGGGCGAAGCAGGCCATCAGAGCGCGGGCCATGCCGGGGGCCTTCTTCCAGCCCTCGGTGGTCTTGTCGGTGATGCGGGCGCTGACCAAAGCCAGGGCGACGCCGCGCTTCTTCGCCGCCATCAGCAGATTGGGCCACAGCTCGCTCTCGACAAAGACGCCGACGGTGGGTCGCCAGTGGTCGAGGAAGGCGGCGACGGCGCCGGGACTGTCGACGGGTGCGAACTGGTGGATGACGCCGGACGGCAGGCGCTTGGCCAGAACCTGGGCCGAGGTCAGCGTCCCGGTCGTGACCAGAACCGTCACGTCGGGGCGGTCCTTACGGATGCGCTCGGCCAGCGGCAGGATGGACAGGGCCTCTCCCACGCTGACGCCGTGAATCCAGATCAGCGGACCGGCGGGGCGGGCCACGCCGGCCAGCCCCAGGCGCTCGTCGACGCGCTGCGGGTCCTCCTTGCCCTGCTTGACGCGGGCGTCGAGCAGGCGCGGAGCCAGGGGCTCGATCAGGCGGGTCAGCAGGCGATAGGCGATCAGGGCGGGGCTGAAGATCACGGCCTAGATCCGCTCCAGCCCGGTGATCGCATCGGCGCGCGCCTCGACGGCGGTCAGGCGTTCGGTCCAGTCGGCGGCGACCTCGGCCATCTCGGCGCCTTCGGGATACCAGGCCTTGTCCCAGACGATGGCCCCCTTGCCGAAGGGCAGGGGCAGGACGGCCCGGTCCCAGCTGTTCAAACGGATGGCGGGTTTGCACGAAAGTCCGATGAACAGGACCGGCGCGCCTGACAGCTTGGCCATCAGGGGCAGGCCCTCGGCCATCTGACGCGAGGGGCCGCGCGGACCGTCGGGGGTGACGGCCAGACCGCCGACCTTCAGCTGTTTCAGACCGTCGCGCAGGGCCTGGGTTCCGCCCTTGGAACTGGCCGCCTTGTCCTTCTTGGCCGAGGAGCCGCGCACGGCGGGAATGCCCAGACGCGCCACGGCCTTGGTGAAGAACTCGCCGTCCGGGCTGAGCGAGACCAGCCCCTTGATCGGCTGCGCCCGTTTCATCGGCCAGCTGGCAGGGCCAAGCGCCAGTCGCGAGTGCCAGAAGGCGCACAGGACGCCGCCGCCCTCGGCCCAGACTTCCTCGGCCAGCTGTTCGTTCTCGTGTTCCCAGCGGATGGTGGCGTAGCAGAACCGCATCCACTCGGACAAAAGCCAGGCCATGGAGGTCTGGACGACGGGGTTGCGCAGCGGCCTCATGCGCCGGTCTCGTCGGGCAGGGGCGAGGCGATGACGGGAAGCGGGCCGTCCAGCGACTGCTGCCGCGCCAGTCGGGCGTAGAGGCCGCCCTTTTTGACCAGGCTGGCGTGGGTGCCCTGTTCGACCACGCGGCCTGCATCGATGACATAGATGCGGTCGGCGTTCTGCACCGTGGACAGGCGGTGGGCGATCATCAGGGTGGCGCGACCGTGCATCAGCCGCTCCAGCGCCGCCTGGACCAGGGCCTCGCTCTCGGTGTCCAGCGCGCTGGTGGCCTCGTCCAGCAACAGGATCGGGGCGTCCTTCAGGAAGGCGCGGGCGATGGCGACGCGCTGGCGCTGACCGCCCGACAGCCGCATCCCCCCCTCGCCGACGCGGGTCGCGTAGCCCTCGGGCAGGGCGGTGATGAAGTCGTGGGCGGCGGCGGACCGGGCGGCTTCGATGATCTGTTCGGCCGTGGCGCCCTTGCGGCCATAGGCGATGTTGGCGGCGATGGTGTCGTCAAACAGGAAGGGCTCCTGCGTCACCAGGGCGATATGGTCGCGCAGGGACTGCAGCTTCAGCTCGCGGATATCGCGGCCGTTGATCGTCACCGCTCCGGCGGTCACGTCATAGAAGCGCGGCAGCAGCGACAGGATGGTCGATTTCCCCCCGCCCGACGGCCCGACCAGGGCGATGGTCTCCCCCGGCGCGACGTGCAGGCTGACGTCGGACAGGGTCGGCGCGCCGCCGTCCTCGCCTGTCTGATAGGCGAAGGAGACGTGATCGAAGGCGACCGTGACCGGGCCGGTCTCCAGCGCGATGGCGTCGGCGGCTTCACGGATTTCCGGCTCGATGTCGAGGGCGGTGAACAGGCGGCGCGCGGCGGTCAGGCCCTCGCTGAGGACCGTGGTCAGGTTCGTCACCTGACGCAGGGCCTGTCCGGCCAGCAGCAACATGCCGATGAAGGAGGCGAAGGCGCCGACCGTCATCTGACCCTGGCTGGCGCTCCATCCGGCATAGGCCATGACGGCGGCGACGATGCCGTAGGCGACGATGTCGCTGGCCGGTCCGGCGAAGGCGCGGCTGTCGGCGCCCTTGATGATGTGGCGCTGGCGTCGGGCGATGACCTCGCCGACGCGGGCTTCCTCGGCGGCCTCGCGGTTCTCGATCTTGATGACGCGGACGCCGTCCAGGTTCTCCATCAGGGCGCTGGACAGGGCCTCGGTCTCGACCATGGCACCGCGCGCGGCCTTGCGTGACTTCTGGCCGAAGCGGCGGATGATCCAGCTGACCACCGGCACGCCCAGCAGAACGATCAGGGTCAGCGGCAGGTCGATGAAGCCCATGGCGATGATGACGCCCAGCAGCATCAGGGCGTTCTGGGTGTAGTTGACCACGCCCGAGGTGAAGGCTTCGCGCACCAGGTTGGCGTCGAACAGGACGGACGAGACGAAGCTGCCCGAATGCTGGCCGCGCAGCCGCGACAGGTCGGCCCGGATCATGCCCGAGAACAGCTGCTTCTGGATGTCGCCGACAATGCCGTGCCCCAGCCGGTTCACCAGGGCCGATTGCGCCGCCATGGCCAGTGACCGGATGACGGCCACCACAATGATGACCAGAGGGATGAGGATCAGCACCTTGTCCGCCGGAATGCTGACCAGGCCCCAGATATCCACCGGCCCTTCGTGCTTGGTGAACAGCAGGTCGATCGCCGGTTCCAGGAACTTGAGCAGCAGAGCGGTCAGGCCGCCCGAAAGCGCCGCGCAGAACATGGAGGCGAAGAAGGCCGGCTTGTGCCGGGACAGGTAGTCGCGCCAGATTCGGCCCAGAAGCGGCCGCAGAGGTTCGCGGGTGTCGGATGCGGGCGCGGGGGTGGTCATGGCTCTCGGTCGAACGGGTTGGACGCCAAGTCAAGCCGCACGGCGAAGCCTGCAGGTGACGCGGTGCGGTTTCGTCGCTATCTGCGGCTTATGCAGCGCTATGATCTGACCAGGGCGATGGGCCGATTCAAGGCGCATTGGGCCTATTTCTGGGCCGACCACGCCTTCCTGCGCACGGCCTTCACCAACGCCCACTGGCTTGGGCCCGACCTGGTGCGCACAAATCAGCCGTCGCCTGGCCAGCTGGCCTATTGGAAACGGCGCGGGATCAAGACCGTCATCAACCTGCGCGGCCAGCGCGACGAGGCTTATTACTGGCTGGAAAAGCACGCCTGCGAGCGGCTGGGCCTGACCCTGATCGACGCCCCGCTGGACTCGCGCGATCCGCCGGGCCGCGACCGCATCCACCGGGCGCGCGAACTGTTCCAGACGATTGAGTATCCGGCCCTGATCCACTGCAAGTCGGGCGCGGACCGGGCTGGGATGATGGCGGTGCTTTATCGCCACTTCCATCTGGGCGAGCCGATCTCGGCGGCCATGTCGGAACTGGGCAAGCGCACCTTGCACAGCCGAGAGGGCCTGACCGGCGTGCTGGACCATGTGCTGGAGAAGTACGTCGCCGAGGTCGAGCCGACCGGCGTCAGCTTCGAGGACTGGATCGACAGCGACGCCTATGATCCCAAGGCCATCCGCGCCGAGTTCAAGGCCGGCTGGTGGGGCAAGCTGGTCATCGACCGCCTGCTAAAGCGCGAGTAGTCAGCCCCAGGGACCGCGCTTGGGACCGTGATGCGCGGTCTCGGCGTCGCGGCGAGCCTTGCGGTCGGCCTCCCACTGGCGGAACCAGCGCGCATAGTTGCGCTCGCGGCCCAAGACGATCAGCCACAGGGCCAGAACGCTGACCAGGGAAAGGACGCCGAACAGCTGCTGTCCGTCGATGGTGTAGCCGAACAGGGTCAAGGTCGGGGCTCCGGGTCGTGGGGGCGGCTATGGGGTTCGGCCGGGGTGATCGGGTCGTTCCAAGCCGTGTCCTGATCCTCGCCCGGACGCGGCGTGTGCGCGGGTCCCTTGCGCACGACCCAGACGATAGCGACGACGGCCAGGATCACCAACAACAAGACGATCAGGGTGGGCAGCATGTCGGTGACCTCTCCAGAAACGCCAAAGGCGGCTGACGAGAAAGCGCGTCAGCCGCCTGTGCGGTTCCGAAACGTCGCCGTGAGGCGCGCGCGATGGATCAGACGTCGGAGCGCGGGTCGATCAACTTGTGCGCGTGCAGGATGAAGTAGCGCATGTGGGCGTTGTCGACCGTGGCCTGGGCGCGGGCCTTCCAGGCCTGCTTGGCTTCGTCATAGCTGCCGAAGGCGCCGACGAACTCGACCTGGGTCAGATCGCGGAAGACCGGCTCGGCCGGGTGGCGCATCTCGCCGCCGATGACGAGGTGAAGCAGTTGCGGATCGTGCGCGTTATGGGGGGCGTCAGCCATGGAGAGGGGGTCCATTGCGAGAGGGAGGTTCAGATGGCGAGCGGGATAGGCGCTGTGCGCCTCACGATCAACGGGTGAAGGGCCGGCGCGGCGCAGATCAGGCTGGTTTGTCGCGGATCGCGACGATTAAAGCACCATGGGCGCCCCATATGGTCGCTGACCCTGGCCCCGGCCTCCTCGGCGATCAGGGCGCCGGCGCAGACGTCCCAGTCCCATTTGGGGCTGATGGCGATGGCCGCGTCAAAGGCCCCGGCGGCGACCAGGGCCATGCGATAGGCCAGGGCGTTGCGCTTGGTGAAGCGCATTTCCGGCCAGGGCTCGGCCCATTCGCGCGCCTCCATCAGCCGCGCGTCGGCCAGAAGCTCGGCGTCCTCCAGGGTGTCGGTGTCCGAGGCGCTGATCGGGCGACCCTGCAACCGGGCGCCGCCGCCCAGCGTGGCCTCGAACATCTCGCCCAGCATGGGGGCGTGGATGACGGCGGCGACGGGGCGGCCGTCCTCGACCACGGCGATGGGCACGCACCACCACGGCTTGTTCTTCATATAGGCGACGGTGCCGTCGATCGGATCGACCACGAAGATGCGCTTCTTCGACAGACGGTCGGCGTTGTCCGCCGTCTCCTCCGACAGCCAGCCATAGTCGGGCCGCGCCGTCAGCAGGGTGTCGCGCAACAGCTGGTCCACCGCCAGATCGGCGCTGGTGACGGGCGAACCGCCCTCCTTGGACCAGACCTTCAGCCCCGCCTCGCGATGCTCGAGCGCCAGCTTGCCCGCCGCCAGGGCCGCGTCGCGGATCAGTTCGAGGTCGGAAGCGAGATCAGTCATTTTCCGGCGATAGCCACCGCGTCGAACATCAGGGAGGGGCTGTTGAAGGAACCCCGGAACTCCAGATCCGATCCGCGCACCAGTCGGGCGTAGAGGTCGATCAGATTGCCCGCCACGGTCACTTCGCTGACCGGATAGGCCAACTCGCCGTTCTCGAACCAGAAGCCCGACACCCCCGCCGACCAGTCGCCGTTGTTGGCGTTCAGCGAAGGGCCGAACATGGAGGTGATCAGCAGGCCCGACCCGGCCTCGGTCATCAGGCCCGCCTTGTCGTGCTCGCCCGGCGCCAGATGCAGGTTGTGGGTCGAGACGCCGGACGGCCCGGCCAGACCGCGTGAGGCGTGGCCGGTCGAGGACATCCCCAGCTGGGCGGCGGCGGCGCTGTTCAGCAGCCAGGTGGTGATGACGCCGTCCTCGACGATGTTGCGCCGCTCGACCGCCACGCCTTCGTCGTCAAAGGGGGTCGAGCCCAGGCCGCGCAGGCGGAAGGGATCGTCGATCATGTCGACGCCGGCGGGCAGGACGCGTTGACCCAGCTTGTCCTTCAGGAAGGAGCTGCCGCGGGCGATGGCCGGGCCGGAAATGGCGCCCAGCAGGGGCGACAGCACCTGCGTCGCGATGCGGTTCTCGAAGATGACCGGGGCGGTGGTCGAGGCGATCTTGCGCGGGCCGACGCGGGCTGCGGCGCGCTCACCGGCTTTCAGGCCGATCTCTGCGGCGCCCGGCAGGTCGGACAGGTAGCGGGTCGCCCGGCTCTCGCCGCCGCGCTCCATGGCCCCGTCCTTTTCAGCGATGACGCCGACGCCCAGCGAGAAGGCGCTGCCCTTATGGCGGCCGTCAAAACCGTGAGACGTGACCAGACGCCATTCGCTGGCCGACCAGGAGGCGTGGCCGCCCTCGGACCGGGCCACGCCTTCGACAGACAGGGCGGCGGCCTCGGCCTCGGCGGCGGCGGCTTCCAGCGCCTCGGCGGTGCGTTCGGACGGGTCGAACAGGTCGAGGTCGGCGTGCGGTCCCTTGGCCAGCCGGTCCTGCGGCGCCAGACCGGCATAGGGATCTTCGGGCGCCAGCCGGGCCATGGCCACGGCGCGCTCGACCAGACGGGCGCGGGTCGCGTCGGACAGGTCCGAAGCGGAGACCGTCGCCTGACGCCGCCCGATGAAGACGCGCAGCCCCAGGTCGCGGGCCTCCTCGCGCTCGACCTCTTCCAGCTCGGCGTTGCGCACGCCGACGGACAGGGAGGCGCGGTGGGCGGAGACCGCCTCTGCGGCGTCGGCGCCGGCCTTCAGCGCGGCGGCGACCAGATCATGGAGGATGTCGGGGGAGGGCGTCTTATCGGACATGCCCCGATATGGCGGACGGAACTCCGACCTGCAACAGGTGCGACGCATACCCTCTCCCGTCGGGAGAGGGCTTGAGCGCACGCGAGCGAAGCGAGTGTTCTTGCGCGAAAGGGTGAGGGGCTAAGCGATCAGTCGGCGTGAGCCGCTGCGAAAGGAGCTTGGCGGCGATTTCAGAGGATTTTCAGGCGGACGACCCTCACCCTTTCGCCGCACCAATCGCTGCGCTCTTGGAGGCTCAAGCCCTCTCCCATCGGGAGAGGGATTTACAGGACCGACCAGGCGATCAGGCTGACCGACGCCACCAGCAGGGCCAGCCAGGTCAGGACCATCCCCGTCACCCGGCCCAGCGACGGCCCCTTCTGGAACAGCAGACCCAAGGCGTGGATGGCCCGGCCCGCGAATAGCACGCCGCCGACGCCGTGGATCAGCAGGGGCGGCGCGCCGACGAATGCCAGCAGGATCAGGCCGCAGATGCCCGCCGGGATGTATTCCGCCGCGTTGCCGAAGGCCCGGACGGCGGGCGTCATCTCGGGATTTCCGCCGTCCCCAAACTCGATCAGATGCCGACGCCGACGGCTGACCACGACGCTGGACAGCACCAGCAGCAGCAGGATCAGCAGCCCGCCCCACAGGGTCGCGGCTTGAATCGAGGGGACCATGCTCACTTCTCCCGTCCGACCGGATAGAGGCGGAAGCGCTGATCGTAGAAGGGCGTGCGCTCATAGAACCAGGCCAGACGGGCGTCGCCGTCGGCGGCGAAGGCGGGCTCGGCCGCCAGCTTGGCCTCGAACTCGGCCTTCAGCGCCGGATCAGCCGCCAGCATCTTCTCGGCCAGCGGCGCGATGGCGTAGGCCTCGATGTATTCGACGCGGTTCAGCACCTCGGGGAACATGCCCCAGGCGAAGAAGCTCTCTGACGACTGCGGCTCCAACAGCAGGATGGCGACGTCGCCCATCGGCTGATCGGTCGGCACGCGCACCGAACCGACGGGGAAGGTCCAGTCCTGGGCCTCGGCGCGAACCTCGCCGACCGTGATCGGCACATGGGCTTCATTGGTGCGGCCCGACACCTTGGGGTCGACCAGGCGCAGCATGTCGACGGCCACCGTGCGTGGCGCGTCCAGGGCCTCCATCTGCACGCCGTGCATCTTCAATCGCTCGATCAGGTCGGCGCGATAGGACGGCACCCAGTAGGCGGTCGGGCGCTTCAGCGTCAGGGTCGGGTGCGAACCGAAGTAGGGCACCTGCCACAGCTCCGGGTCTGGCTGACCCAGCCAGCGCAGTTCGGGACGGCCCGAGGCGGCGCTGTCGTAGGTGTCATAGAGGATGCCCTTGAAGGCGCGCATCCGCGTCGGCTGCTCGTCGCCCTTGAAGTTGGCGGGCAGTTCGGCGGGGCGCAGGGCGCGGTCGGCGCTGATGGCGGCGCGCAGGGTCTGCGCCTTCTCGGCCAGAACCTTCAGGGCTTGTTCCAGGAAGACATAGGTTCCCAGCACCCGCTGCTCGTGCGGCTTCAGGCTGTGGTTCTCGATCAGGATGGTCGGGACGTGGGCCGCCGAGCCCCAGCCGTTGGAATAGCGCTCGCCCAGACCGCCGTCGTTCATCCCCTTCTTCGGGTCGCGGTCGTCGATGGCGAAGACCAGTTCGCCGGGGATGTGGCCCTGAGCCTCCAGGGCGGCGTTCATTTCGGGCTTGAAGGCCTCGTCCAGCCATTTTGCGATGGCCGGGCTGCGGCTCCAGACCCCGTCCTCGCCGTTGTAGCCATAGGTGACGTCGTATTGATAATCGATGCCGTCGGTGACGTGGATGTCGACGTAGAGGTCGGGCTGATACTTGTGGATCAGGCCCATGACGGCCTGCATCTCGGCCTGATCCAGCTTCATGAAGTCGCGGTTCAGGTTCTGGTTGGTCGCCGTGTGACGCCAGCCCTGGTTGCGCGGCCCGCGCTGGTTGGGCCGCGAATAGGGGCCGGTGCGCTCATGCCCGTCCACGCTCAGGATCGGGATCAGGATCAGGTTTGCCCGGTCCAGCAGGCCGTCCTTGCCGTAGAAGGCCATGTCGCGCAGCAGCATCATGCCCGCGTCCTTGCCGTCGATCTCGCCCGGGTGGATGCCGGCCTGGGCCAGCAGGACGGGCTTGGACGGGTCCAGCGTCGCCCCATCCTTGGACGCGATCACTGCATAGAGGGGGCGGCCCTCCGGCGAGACGCCGAACTGCTCGATGCGGATCAGATCGCTGGCCGCGTCCAGCCGGTCGAACCAGGCGCGGGTGTCGGCATAGGAGGGCGAGAAGTCATGCGCCGCATCCGCCTCGAAGGCCGTGACCCAGGGATCGGACGCATCGCGCAGCAGGGCCCTGGACGCCCCGCTCCACGCGGGCGCGGGCGGCAGGAAGGCCTGATCCCAGGGCGCAACGTTCGGAACGGAAGCGGGCGGGGTCTGGGACATGGCGGGACTCGCAAGCGTCAGCAGCAGGGCGGCGGCCAGGAGGCGATGCGACATGAGGGCTCCGGAACCACGCAAAAAATGAAGCGCGACCTTAACCCTCTTCGCCTCGATTTCCAGACCGTGTGAACCCTTTGTCCAGAACCGCGCCCCGACGCGAGCCGCTATTTCCAGATCGGCGTCTTGTCGCCCGGCAAGCCCAGACGGTCCCACAGGTCGTTGACCCGCTCGACCACGGCCTCGTCCATGCGAATTTCTTCGCCCCATTCGCGCTTGGTCTCGGGCTCCCACTTGTCGGTGGCGTCCAGGCCGATCTTGGACCCCAGGCCGCTCTCGGGGCTGGCGAAGTCCAGATAGTCGATCGGGGTGTTCTCGATGACGGTGATGTCGCGGGCCGGGTCCATCTTGGTCGAGATGGCCCACATCACATCCTTCCAGTCGCGGGCGTTGATGTCGTGGTCCACGACGATGATCCACTTGGTGTACATGAACTGCCGCAGATAGCTCCAGCAGCCCATCATCACCCGCTTGGCGTGACCCGGATAGGCCTTCTTCATCGACACCACGGCGATGCGATAGCTGCACCCCTCGGGCGGCAGCCAGAAGTCGACGATCTCGGGGAACTGCTGGCGGATCAGCGGGATGAAGACCTCGTTCAGCGCCTCGCCCAGCACGCTCGGCTCGTCCGGCGGACGGCCGGTGAAGGTGGTCAGATAGATGGGGTCACGGCGCATGGTGATGGCCGTCACCTGGAAGACCGGGAACTTCTCGACCGAGTTGTAATAGCCGGTGTGGTCGCCGTAGGGGCCTTCGTCCTCGAACTCGTCCAGCAGGACGTGGCCTTCCAGCACGATCTCGGCGTTGGCCGGCACCATCAGCGGCACGGTCTTGCATGGGACCAGCTCGGCCTTGGAGCCGCGCATCAGGCCGGCGAACTGATACTCCGACAGAGTGTCCGGCACCGGGGTCACGGCGGCCAGGATGGTCCCCGGATCGGCGCCCAGAACCACGGCGCAGGGCAGGGGCTCCCGCTTGCCCGCCTTCTTGTGCCGGGCATAGTGCTGGGCCCCGCCGCGATGGGCCAGCCAGCGCATGATGGCCTTGTCCTTGCCCAGGACCTGCATCCGATAGATGCCCAGGTTGAAGTCGTCCTCGCGGTCGTCTGACGGCCCCTTGGTCACGACCAGGCCCCAGGTGATCAGGGGCGCGGGCTCGCCGGGCCAGCAGCCTTGAATGGGAAGCGACGTCAGGTCGATCTGATCGCCCTTCAGCACCACCTCCTGCACCGGGGCCTTCTTCACCGTCTTGGGCCGCATCGACATGACGGTCTTGGCCAGGGGCAGCATCTCCATGGCGTCGGAGAAGCCGCGCGGCGGCGTCGGGTTGCGCAGGAAGGCCAGCAGTTCGCCAACCTCGCGCAACTCGCCCGCCGTGGTGCGTTGCTTGCCCTCCAGCGTCACGCCCATGGCCACCCGCTTCACCGTGCCGAACAGGTTGGCCAGGCAGGGGATGGGGCTGATCGAGCCGTCGGGCATGACCGGCTTTTCGAACAGGACCGCCGGGCCGCCGTTACGCAGCAGCCGGGTCTGAATCTCGCTCATCTCCAGATGGGTGGAGACGGGTTCGGAGACGCGAACCAGTTCGCCATCGGCTTCGAGGACAGCGATGAAATCGCGCAGGGACTTGTAGGCCATGCGCTGACGCTTAGGCGGCAATCGTGCGTCTGTCACGCCGTCCGAAGGTGCGATCAAGCGTCACGATGATCAGGCCGACGATCAGGAAGAAGATCAACAGGCCGACGAAGTTCAGCAGCACCCGCCCCAGACCCAAAGCGCCGACGTCCACGAAGGGATAGGGCCACCAACCGCTCAGCGCGCCGTGGATCAGGGTCCAGCCGCCGTAGATCAGCGGAAAGATCAGCCACTTGGCCGGATCCTTCCAGTTCAGACGGCCCTTGGGCGCGAACAGCAGCCAGTCCAGAACAAAGGCGGCGGGCATGACGTAGTGCAGCAGGCTGTTGCCTAGCAGGGCTAGGCCTTGAGGGTTCCAGGTCGGGGCCAGCAGGAAGTGGTACACCACACCGACCACGACGATATACATGGCCATGGCCGCGCGAACGGCTTCGCCCGCGAACCAGCGCCCCAGCCGAGTGTTCGGCGCCACGACCGGCGCCGTCAGGGCCAGGGCCACCAGAACATTGCTCAGAATGGTGAAGTAGCTGAAGAAGTTCAGCGTCAGCTCGCCCGCGCTGCTGTCGGGGTTATCCGCCAGCGTCACCCCATACTGAAGCGCCACGGCGAACCAGCCGACGCAGGCGAAGACGGCGCGATAGAGGCGGGCCATCAATATTCAGGCCTGTCGGCTGCCAGCGCCCACACCGGCAGGTGCAGGGCGCGGGTGGCGGCGTCGATGCCGGCGGAATCCAGATGTTCTCGCCCCGCCTCGACCCGACGCAGGGCCTCGGGCGTCAGGTCGAGGGCGGCGGCCAGATCCTCGGCCGCGACGCCGCGCTGGTCACGCCAGCGCCGGATGCGGGCGCCGACGACGGCGTCCATCGGATCAATCCCCGGAAAGCCCAGAACCGAACCCATGGCGTCCTCCTGACGCGGGCGCCTATGACGCTGTGAGGTCAGGCATCCTGATCCCATTGGAAGGCCGCGTCCAGCCAGTCGCCCAGGCGACCGTCGGCACGGGCCAGGGCGTGGATGCGCGTCATCTCCTCCGCCGACAGTTCGAAGTCGAAGATGTCGAAATTCTCCGCCGCGCGGCTCTCCTTGGCGGTGCGCGGAATGGCGATGACGCCCTGCGGGATGATCCAGCGCAGGACGACCTGACCATTCGCCTTGCCGTGGGCCTTGGCGATCTCGCCGATCACCGCGTCCTCGGCGATCTTGCCCTGAGCCAGCGGCGACCAAGCGGTGATGGACGACCCCAGCTCGCGCGCCGTCTCGATCAGGGTCTTCTGCGACAGATAGGGATGATACTCGACCTGGTTGGTGATCAGCGGCGCCTTGGACAGCCCGGCCGCCTCGCGGAACTGGCTTGAGGGGAAGTTCGACAGGCCGATGTGCTTGGTGAGACCCTTCTCCTGCGCTTCGTTCAGGGCGCCGATGGTCTCCGCCAGCGCCGGCGTCGGCTTGGGCCAGTGCAGCAGCAACAGGTCCGGCGTCAGGCCCAGGCTGATGGCCGACTCCTCGGCCTGTCGCAGCAGGGCGTCGCGATGGAAGTGCTCGACCCAGATCTTGGTGGTGACGAAGATGTCGTCGCGCGTCACGATCCCTTCGGCCACGGCGTCGGCGATGCCGTCGCCCACGGCCTTTTCGTTCTTGTAGATCCAGGCCGTGTCGATGTGACGATAGCCGATGCGCAGGGCCTCGCGCACCATGCGCCGCGCGTCGTCGGCCTCCAACTGCCAGGTGCCGAAACCGAGAAGCGGAACCTCCACGCCAGAGGCGACGACGGTAGGCTGATCGGCATAGGGCATGGGTTGGCTCCGCGAAGTCGGGGGAGCGCTCGATATAGGCGCCGGATCAGCCTTCGCCATTGTCCAGCCAGTGGAAAATCCGTTCCCACAGCGGCTCCATCCCCTTGCGGAAGGCGCCTTCGTGGCCGATGCGGCGTGCGCCGAAGTCGGACGGCGCGTGGACGCTGATCTCGGACGGGGCCTTGGGATAGACGCTCAGCAGGTCCCGCGCGCTGTTCGGCGTGGCGATGGGATCGTCGGTGAAGATCCACGACCGGATCGGCGCCGTCACCGCCTCGTAATTATGCGGTCGCAGCGTCGTCTCCAACTCGCGCGAGAAGTATTCCCGCTTCAGGCACCAGCGCCGCCAGGTGGTGAAGACCCCGCGCGGCAGGTCGGTCCCGCCCCACAGGCCGCCGCCCCTGATATAGCCGTGCCGCATCAGGCTGAACGGCCCAAAACCCATCCAGAAGAAGAGCTCCATCGGATTGTAGGCGCGGTGATGCCCGCCCCACCAGCCGGTGCCGACCGAGACGAAGGCGTGGCGCTCGATCCGGTCCTGATTGGCCATGAAGCCCAGAAAGTGCCCGCCCACGCTGTGCCCGACATGGACGATGCGCAGGCCCGGCGCCGCCGCGATCAGGGCGTCCAGGGCGGCGGGCATGTCCAGCCGCCCCCAGTCAGGATAGTCCATCGCCATGGCCTTCAGATCGTCAGGCCGCGACCCAGCGATGCCCCGAAAATCATAGGTCAGCACCGCCGCGCCCTGACCCGCCAGATGCCGTGCGAACCGCTCATAAAAGCCCTTGGGAAAGCCGGTCCCCGACGACACCAGCACAGCCACCCTCGGCTCAGCCGCCGAGATCAACCGCATCGACAACGGATAGCCGTCGGCGGCGAGGGCGGTGAAGTCGCGGGTCACGAGCTCGGTCATAGGGTCCGTCCTGTTTAGAAATGAACTCTAGGCGATTGACGCGAGGTCAGGTCAAGGCTTGACGGGGGCGGACGCCCTCACCGGGCCGAGCGCCAGCAGGCCGTCGAACTTCCCGTCCTGCTGGGGCGCCAAGACAAGGCCGCGCAGCGTCGGGTCGTCGGATTCGGGAATCGGCGCGTTTCCGCATTCGTCCAGGCACATCCATGCCTCTCCGCCTTGACGCGCGAGGGACAGGGACAGGGTCTCCTCTGGCCGGATATGGGCGGCGGCGGGCAAGCCCAGCGGCGAGCCGATCCGGCGAACCTTTTCCGAGTGGACCCGGCCCACCAGAACCATGACCCGCGCCTTTGGCCGCGCCATGGCCTGACGTCCCCAGAGAACCGCGCGGTCCATCTCCGCATAGGACTGGCGGAAGCCCTCGACGCGGGGACTGTCCGGCACGGAGGCGACCAGGGTCACATCCTCGCCCGCCTTCGCCATGGCGCGTATCCGCAGCAACAGCTCCAGCATGGCGCCGCTTCCGCGCCCGTCATGGTGGACGAAGGGGCCGTACTCGTAGGCGGCGAGGGCGGCGCGCGCCGCCGTCTCGCTGTCGGCGGCCATGAAGGCGTCCAGCGTCGGCTGCATCTGCACCGGATATTCGACCGAAAACCGTTACCGGCCCCTGTTCCAGAGCGGCGCAGACCAGCTCGGCAAAGGCGGCGGGCGCCTCGGTCGTGCCGTGGGTCTCGCCGATAAAGACGTAGCGGATGTCTTCTCGCCACAGGGCCTCGGCGCCGGCGATGGGGCGGCAGTCGGAGGCTCCGTCGAGGACGGCGACGTGCAGGCTGGCGGCCAGCAAAGCTGCGATCATGGCGATTTCCCCCGAAACTCACAGCCCGCATCAAGAACGGCGGCGGGGATCAGGGCAAGCGCCCGGTTGAGGCGCGGCCAAAGAAAAAGGGCCGCCCGGTGGGGCGACCCTTGTCCTGACACTCTGCGAAAGAGAGGTCTTAGCTGATGTCTTCGTTCAGGAGGCCGACCTTGTAGAAGCCGTTTTCCTGAAGCTTGTTCATGACTTCCATGAACTGGTTGTACTTCACTTCCGGCTGGGCGCGGACGAAGACGCGCTCTTCGCGGCAGTCCGTCGTCACGTCCTGAGCGGCGCAGACGTCGGCCGGCAGGGTGGCGACCGAGGTTTCCTGTTCGGCGATGTAGATTTCGCCCGATTCCTGGATCGTGATGTACACGGGTTCCTTGGGCTTCTCGTCCGTCACGCTCGGCACCGCCGGCGGCAGGTCCAGCTTGATCGACACGGTGGCCAGAGGCGCGGCGACCATGAAGATGATCAGCAGAACCAGCATGATGTCGACGAACGGCGTGACGTTGATGTCCGCGTTCTGTTCGATCGTTTTGCCACCCTGGCCCGCGGGACCGGAAAGTTTAGAGCCCATACGCCGTCGTCTCCCATCACAGCCCGCGTTCTCTGGCGAGCAGCACTCAAAGGTATGGTTGGTGTCTTGGCGTCCCGCGCCGGGCTTGTAAAGCCGTCTTGCGTGACGAATTCGCGTCATCGGGCAATAAGATTGCAAAACCGGCCGCTTCGCATCTGCGAAACGACCGGATCAAACCCTTTGAGACTCTGCTCTTTGTCCTCAGCCCCGCGCCAGCTTCAGGAAGCGGTCGGCCAGGGCCGGGTCGGTCTTGAAGGCGCCGGTGAAGCGGGTGGTGATGGTGGTGACGTGGCGGTGATGCACGCCGCGCGTGGTCATGCACTGGTGCGCCGCGTCCAGCAGGACGGCCACGCCGCGCGGCTGCAGGTGCGATTCGATGGCCTCGATGATGTCGTTGGTCAGCGTCTCCTGGTTCTGCAGGCGACGGGCGAAGATCTCGACCACGCGCGCCAGCTTGGAGATGCCCACGACCTTCTCGCCCGGCAGGTAGGCGACATAGGCCTTGCCCAGGAAGGGGGCCATGTGGTGCTCGCAGTGGCTCTCGATCTCGATGTCGCGCAGGATGACCATGTCGTCATAGCCGGTCACGTCCTCGAAGGTGCGCGACAGCTCCTTGCCCGCATCGGCGTCATAGCCGTCGAACCATTCGGCATAGGCGTCGACCACGCGCTTGGGCGTGTCGATCAGGCCGGGACGCTGGGGATTGTCGCCCGCCCAGGCGATCAGGGTGCGCACGGCCTCCAGCGCCTGTTCGCGGCTGGGGCGCACGACGGCGGTTGCATCGGTGACGAGGACGGGCTTGGCGGGCGAAGTGCTCATGAACTGATCCAGCGGGGCGGGGAGACCGCCAAGGCTACCTTTTACCAATCCGTTCGGACTGTGTATCAGGCCGCTATATGGGACACGCCGTCCGTCCCGCAAGAAAACTCGCAAAGACTGTCACCCATGCCGTTGCATATCCACGACACCCTTCGCCGTGAAAAGCGCGCTTTCGAGCCGCGCGATCCGAACCGGGTGACGCTCTATGTCTGCGGCCCCACGGTCTATGACTACGCCCATATCGGCAACGCCCGCCCGCCGGTGGTGTTCGACGTCCTGGTGCGCCTGCTGCGCCGGACCTATGGCCCGGACAAGGTCGTCTACGCCCGCAACGTCACCGACGTGGACGACAAGATCAACGCCAAGGCCGCCAAGGAAGGCGTGCCGATCGGCGAGATCACGGCGCGGTATGAGGCCGCCTATCTGGCCGACATGGGCCTGCTGAACGTCAGCCCGCCTGACATCGCCCCGCACGTCACCGACTACATCGACGCCATCACCGCCCAGATCCAGGCCATCATTGACGCCGGCAACGCCTATGCCGCCGAAGGCCACGTCCTGTTCGACGTCTCCTCCTATCCGTCCTACGGCGCGCTGTCGGGCCGCAATCTGGACGACATGATCGCCGGCGCCCGCGTCGAGGTCGCCCCCTACAAGAAGAACCCCCACGACTTCGTCCTGTGGAAGCCGTCCAAGGCGGACGAGCCCTCCTGGCCGAGCCCGTGGGGCCAGGGACGTCCCGGCTGGCACATCGAATGCTCGGCCATGATCGAGAAGACCCTGGGTCTGCCCATCGACATCCACGGCGGCGGTATCGACCTGGTCTTCCCACACCATGAGAACGAGATCGCCCAGGGCGTTTGCGCCCACGGCCATGCTCATGGCGATCAGGCGCACGACGAATACGCCCGCTACTGGATGCACAACGGCTTCCTGACCGTGGACGCCGAGAAGATGTCCAAGTCGATCGGCAACGTCCTGCTGCTGCATGATCTGGTGCAGGCCATGCCGGGCGAGGTGGTGCGCTGGGCCCTGCTGAGCGCCCACTATCGTCAGCCGCTGGACTGGAACCAGACCCTGCTGGAGCAGAGCCGCAAGAACCTGGACCGTCTCTACGGCGTCCTGCGCGACGCCGACGCGGCCCTGGCCGACTTCGACGAGGCCGCGCTGGACGAGGCCGAGATGGAGCTGGCCGAGAACGCTTTGGACCCGGTGCTGGACGCGCTGGAGGACGACCTGAACACGCCGGGCGCCATCGCCCAACTGTTTGGACTGGGCAACGCCCTGCGCGACCTGCTGAACGACGCCGAGGCCGACATCAACGACGTCGCCATGGCCCGCTGGAGCCTGACCGAAGCCGCCGGCCTGCTGGGCGTGCTGGCCCTGACGCCGGACCAATGGTTCGAGGGCGGCGATCCCGCGCTCAAGGCCGAGGTCGAAGCCCTGCTGGAGCAACGCGCCGCCGCCCGCGCCGAAAAGAACTGGACTGAGGCTGACCGCATCCGCGACCGCCTGAACGAACTGAACGTCGTCGTCATGGATGGCCCGCAAGGCGCCACCTGGCGCATGAAGGGGTAGGGCGCCGTTTTTCCCTCCCCTTTATGGGGAGGGTGGTCGCGCAGCGACCGGGTGGGGAGGGCGTGGCGATGCCGGGCGCAGCGTCTGGCTTGTCAAGCGCCCCCACCCGTCTTCGCCCCTTGGGCTCAGCCACCCTCCCCATGAAGGGGAGGGAGATTTCTTTACCGCGCCCGCCGGATCAGCTCGTCCGCCAGCACGTCCGTCAGATAGCCGTCCGCCACCCGCCCGTTGGCCTGCTGCCAGCGGCGCAGGGCCGCGCGCGTGTTCGACCCGATCACGCCGTCCACGCCCTGGGTATCGAAGCCCATTCGCGTCAGCGCCGTCTGGGCGCCGACGCGCTGTTCACGGGTCAGCGGGCCGTCGTTGGGCCAGGTCGCCGTCAGCGGCGGCTTGCCCGCCACCCCGTCGGCGATCAGGCCGATGGCCAGGGCATAGCTGACCGAGTTGTTGTAGCGCCGGATCACATAGTGGTTGGGCAGGGCCAGGAAGACCGGCCCCTTGGCGCCCTGCGGGAGCAGGATGGTCGCGCCCTCGGCGGCTTCATCGGCGTTCAGCGCGCCGCCGTTGGCCAGACGCACGCCGCGCGCCGACCACCATGCCCAGTCATGCTTGGGCCCCTCAGCCTGGCTGTAGTCGAAGTCGGCGGGCAGGATGACCTCATAGGCCCAGCCCTGACCGCGCTTCCATCCGGCCTGGGCCAGCAGATTCGCCGCCGAGGCCAGGGCGTCGGCGTCCGAGCCCCAGATGTCGACCTTGCCGTCGCCGTTCTGATCCACGCCCAGCTTCAGATAGTTGTCGGGCATGAACTGGGTCTGGCCCATGGCACCGGCCCAACTGCCTCTCAGGCCGCTGCGGCTGCGGCGACCATCGACAACGATGTCGAGCGCGTTCTTCAGCTGGTCCTCGGCCCAGGCGCGACGGCGGCCGTCATAGGCCAGGGTGGCCAGCGAGCGGATGACGTCGAAATCGCCCTGAACCTGACCAAAGGCGCTCTCCTGAGCCCAGACGCCGAGCAGAATCTCGGTCGGCACGCCGAATCTCTGCGTCACCTCCCACGGCACACGGTCCACGCGCTGGCGGGCCATGGCGATTCGCGCCGGGGCGGTGGCGCTCTGGATATAGGCGCCGGCGGGGCGCGAGAATTCGGGCTGGTTGCGGTCCAGGCGGATGACGCTGGCGTTCGGCGTGACGCCGTTCAGCTCACGCGAATACTCCCACTTCCGCGCGCCGCCGAGCCGATCGAGGAAGCTCTTCTTCCAGGCCTCGAAGCTGGCCTGATCATAGGCGTCGGCCATGTCCGTGGCGGGGGGCGGCGTCGATGGCGGGGTCGCCGGCGCAGGCTCGACGACGGCGGGCGGAACAGGCTGCGGCTGAGGCGGCGACGGAACCATGGGCGCGCAGGCCGCCACAGAACCAATCAGGACAAGACGATAGGCGATACGCATGAGCACAGGCTAACGCCCCCAAAATCCACGACCAATCACAAGCGCGCGAAGCGGAAAGGGGTTTCCGTGAAAAGGGTTAAGTCGCCGCTAACCCTTTTCGACAGTTGCCGGTTAACGAACGGCGTTTTACATTTCGGCTCCCTTGGACACGGCCTGGTGGCGTAGGGGCGACGCGCCGGACGTGCATGTCCGGAGACCCTCCGTTCGACCCGGAGGCCAGGCCTCCAGCGGAATCCCGGCGCTTAATGTTGACGAAAGGCGAGGGCCTCTCTATACGCACCGCTCCGCCGCAAGGTCCTTCTCGCAAGGACCCGCGCATTTGTTTTTGACCGCCCTCACGGGCCTCCAATTCTTCGGGACGTCCGACCATGAAGGTCCGTAGCTCGCTTAAGTCGCTCAAGGGTCGCCACCGCGACTGCAAGATCGTTCGCCGCAAGGGCGTGGTCTATGTGATCAACAAGACCGACCCGCGCTTCAAAGCCAAGCAAGGCTAAAGCCTGTCGGCGCCGGTTTCGGCGCTGCGGTTGCGATATTCAAAGGCTGCGGACACTGTCCGCAGCCTTTTTCGTGTCCGGACGTCAGGCTGCTGGAACGCGGCGATTCGGCCTCTTGAGCGGTTCGGGCGATTCCTTTCTTGCCCTCTCGGCCCCCGGTCTGCTTGAGAGTGGGTTCACGGTCGCCCGTCGGCCAATTCAAGTTTCGGAGCTTTCTTCATGGCCGACGACGCCCCCGCCTTTGACGCCTCCTCGGACGTCCTGACCGCCACGGCCCAGGGCCGTCTGCGCTCGATCATCGAGCGCCTGGAGCGCCTCGAAGAGGACAAGCAGGCCGTCATGGTCGACATGAAGGAGGTCTTCGCCGAGGCCAAGGGCGAGGGCTATGACGTCAAAGTCCTGCGCAAGGTCCTGCGCCTGCGCAAGCAGGACAAGGCCAAGCGTCAGGAAGAAGAAGCCATCCTCGACCTCTATCTGTCGGCCCTCGGCGAGATCTGAGGGAGGCGGGCCTGAAGCGCACCCCCTTCAAGCCCCCCAGCGACCGCCCTTCACGCTCCAGCAGCCTGAAGGGCGGCGACGCATCCAAGCTGCGCTCCAGCGGGCTGACGCGCTCCAGCAGCCTAAAAGCCAGCGGCGCTGAAACGCTACGCTCAAGTCGTCCGAAGGACGGTAGCGCTCTTAAAACAAAACCTTCGCTGTCTCCCTGGGAACAGCAGAAGGAAGCTGCGAAGCGGGCGGCGCTCAACGCTCTGAAGCGCGCCCGCCGCTCGGCCGAGAAGACGGGCGTTTCGCTGTCCGAATGGGAGGGCGACTTCCTCGATTCGGTCGGCGAGCGCATCCAGACCCACGGCCGCGCCTTCGCCGACCCCGAGAAAGGCGCTCCCGGTCAGGCCTTCTCGACCATGCAGGGTCGCAAGCTCAAGGAAATCACCGCCAAGGCCAACGGCGAAGAAACCCGCCCTTGGATGCGCAAGGCGAAGAAGACGGAGGAGTGAGGAATCGCTTTCGCTGCTGCCGCCGTCATTCCGGGACGCGCAGCGAACCCGGAATCCAGACGGATGATGCTTCCCATCGCCCCTTGGCGCCGCCGGGGTGACGGCTTGTGCCGCGCTTGGCCATAACTGGCCTCGACCGTTGCGGACATTGAATCGTCAGCGCCCGTCAGTCCTCCGCTGGACAAGCCATTGGGTCCAGAACACGCTCACACCCCGTGCCCCAAAGGACAGCGGTCAGCGCCGTGACTGCAATAAAACCGCCCAAAACAACCGCGACCGCTACAGCCAGGACGCGAACAAATTGGCGAAGCTGACGCCTACTGTCGGGATCAACGGCTTCTGCGACAACATCGCCGAACTTGACCGCACCCCAGCCGAGCGCAGCTAACGCAAAGAGAACGGCGAGCAACTGGAAAACACCTGTCATCTGCCAATGTTAACTAGCGGATTGTCGTCCCGCATTCACAAAACTCCGCTTCTCACTCTTAGGCTAACTTCGGTTCACGCCCATGGCGGACCTCCACGGTCCCATTGGCAGAGGCCGTTGAGGCTGTATGGTCGGCCATGGCTAGTGACCCCACACCTGACTATCGCGTCTTCACCACTAGGTTTGACCGTGAGGTCAGATGGGATGAACTGGATGGTGTTCTTGGCCCTCTATCAGCGCTGGACACGAAAGCCGTGGATGCGTCCTTCGCAGAGTTCGATGCTGCGCTGACGGCTTCGTTCGAAACTCCCGCCGCTCAGGCACCAGCCACGGGCTGGGAAGTCAGTGCACAACCTGACACGGCTATTACACTCCTGTTGGACCAGTCCGGCTCGATGCGCGGCGCCCCTATGGCGCTTGCCGCTGCGGCAATTGCGCAAGCTGTTCGGAGACTGAGGGCTGCGGGCTGTCGAGTCGAAGTCCTCGGGTTCACTACCGCTTCGTGGAGGGGTGGCAGACCGCGCAGACGATGGAAATGGCGGCTCAGACCGCGTCACCCGGGCCGACTTTGCGAACTCCTCCATGTCGTCTATCGCGACGGCGACGACGAAGGCAGCGAGATTTCCGGCGCTGCGATCAGGTCGATGCTCCGGCCGGACCTTCCCAAGGAGAACATCGACGGTGAAGCCGTTGTCTGGGCCGCAAGTCGCCTCCTGGTTAGGTCGGAGGCCGCAAAGACCCTGCTGGTTCTCTCCGATGGATCGCCAGTGGACGACTCAACTCAACAGGCGAATGGCGCAATGTATCTGGACGCTCATCTGCAGTCGGTTTTGGATGGCATCCGTCGGGAGGGCCAAATCCAAATCGGGGCCGTTGGGATCGGCTACGATGTGAGCGGATGGTATCCAGAGTCGATCTCTGTCCAGTCTGTTGGTGATTTAGCTTCGAGTTTGAACGCCTTCATCGACCGACTTCTGAGCGTTACACTCGCTAGAGCTCATTGAATCCAACGACCGCTACCCACCCTGAGCTGACATCCAGCCTGTCCGCTTCACAGCCCCCTACCTGGTCATCCACGGTCGCGCACCGCCGGTCTTGATGCGGGCGGCCTGTTCGCGCCGGAAGCGATCGTCGCGCGGAGGTTCGGAGCGCCCGCCGTCGTTCCGGGGCGCGAAGCGAACCCGGAACCCAGGCGGTTCCCTGTTCCTCCGCCCGGTGCCGTGTATGCGGCGATGGCTGCTTTCGACCGAGGCTGTGTAAAAACGTGCGGACCCACGGCGGGGCGGAAGGTGGCGACGAG
>NZ_QLLC01000022.1 GCF_003350205.1 Brevundimonas bullata
ACCTCAGAAGGCTAACCTAATTCGCTCGAGCTGGAGGCGTTTTCACACAGCCTCGGTCGTGAAGCGAAGTTCGCTTGAGGGTGGAAAGCTGACCTAGGATCGGAACCAGTCGACCTGGGTCCTGGCAGCTGCCGTCGCTTCGGCTGCCGCCGCGTACAAACCCGATTCAAAGCTGGGCAGCCAGTATGCATGGTCGAACTCGTCCTCGTCGCCTTGCGCCGCCACCAACTTCCAGACGGTGAACCGCCACAAGCCATGATCTCTCTGCTCGATTGTGATGGCTGATTGGCCATCAGGGCTCTCGTAGCGTTGCCTGTCCCGATGCTCTGTCATCGGCTTGAGCGTAAACGCTCAAGCCTCCATGGCAACGTCCGCAACGGGTCGTTCTGCGAAATAGGCGCCCGGCCGGGAACCAGACATTCACCTCGTGGCTGACAAGCTGACTCCCCCGACTTCAGAGGGGACCGACGCATTCTGGAAACGGCAAGCCGCCTAGTCGCAAGCCGAATGGGGGCTGTTGCCGGGAGCGGTCCCGCAAAGGTATCCCGCCATTTCGGCGGGGCCGATTTCATAGCCATGGTCGCCCAGGACCAAGTCCTCCTTGTTCGGAAGTGAGCCTGTCTGGGCGACCGGCACGCTCAGTGTCTCAGGCCAGCGCTCAACGGTCCGTGACATCAGTCGTTCACGGAAGCGCCGCGCCAGCGCAGGGTCTTCACCTTTGGTGAAGGATATCCACGCATGGCCCAGGTGAGACCTGTCGGAGACATAGGCCTCGGTTTGGCGGAGATCACCGCCGCGATAGACCGTGGCATGGATCGACCTGCGAAGTTCGGGTAACATCTCCGCCCAGCGCTCCATTTCCTTTGCCGTCTCGACGTTGAGGTCGAGACCCTCGGCTCTCGCCTCAGCGGTGAGGATGGTCAAGAAGTTGGCCCGATCGACCGCAGAGGTCAGGGGCACCTCGAATGCAGCCACTGTCCTGAGGCTTTCGGGCTGGGGGATAGGCTGGCAGGCTCTTATGCATCCGGCAGGCAATGAGATGGCGAGCAGCACGGCAGCAGTCGCGCCTATCGGGAAGTGAGACGACCCCCCTCGCCGTGAGAGCGGTCCCCATCGGCGCGCCAACATCCAGACAAGCCAGACCACGAGCGTGCCGCCGAGCGTCGCTATGGCCGCGAAGCCGAGCGCCGCTGGGATGATAAAGATGATCTCACTACCCATTGGCGAACACCCCCTCGATTAAGCGGCTCATTCTAGTCCGTGGTGTCTGAGGCAGGTCAGAAATCCGGCGCCGCTATAGCCGGCACAAGCAGGCTCGCTTTGCCGACCGAACTGGGTCGATTGGCGACCTCGGGCTCAAGGTGCAACGCGGACGCTCAGCGCGGGTAATCTGCGCTTGGCCCTGGCGATGTTCAGGCAGGGTTGCTTCACGCCGCCTGCGACTGAACGCGCTGAACGGGCGCGCCGGCGGGGGCCATGGCGCCTTCGGGGGCGCGCAGGGGCAGGTCGAACCAGACGGTGGTGCCGTGGCCGGGTTCGCTTTCGATGGTCATCTGGCCGCGGTGCAGTTCGATCAGGGACTTGGTCAGGGCCAGGCCCAGGCCGGTGCCTTGGGTGGTCTTGGAGTGCTGACCCTCGACCTGTTCGAAGGGCTGGGCCAGGCGGTCGAGGTCGGCGGCGTTGATGCCTATGCCGGTGTCGGTGACGGAGACGCGGACATGGTCGGCGTCGTGGGGCGCGACGGTGACGGTGACGGCGCCGCCCTCGGGCGTGAACTTCACGGCGTTGGAGATCAGGTTCAGCATGACCTGTTTCAGGCCGCGATGGTCGGCCTCGACCTGAACGGCGTCGGGGGCGACGAGGCCGAGGGTCAGGCCGGACTCCATCGCCTTGCCGCGCATCAGGCGGATGGCGTCGTTGCACAGGCTGTTCAGCGAGACGGTCTCGTAGTGCAGGGTCAGCTTGCCGGCCTCGATCTTGGCCATGTCGAGGATGTCGTTGATCAGGCTGAGCAGGTGCTGGCCCGACTGGTGGATGTCGGCCGCGTAGCCCTTATAGCGGCGGTCGCCGAGGGGGCCGAACATCTCGCCGGCCATGATCTCGGAGAAGCCGTTGATGGCGTTCAGCGGGGTGCGCAGCTCGTGGCTCATATTGGCCAAGAACTCGGACTTGGTCTGGTTGGCGGCCTCGGCGCGGGTCATGGCGACCTCGTACTTGCGGGCCAGCAGCGACAGCTTGGCTTCGCGATCTTCCAGGGCCGCCACCATGCCGCGCAGTTCGTCGGCGGCGCGGCGGCGCTCGGCCTCCTGGCGGCGGATGACGGTGATGTCGGCGGCGATGACCACGGTGCCGCCGTCGCCGGTGAAGCGTTCGGCCATCTGCAGCCAGCGGCCGTCCTTCAGCTCGACCTCGCGCACGCCGGCGCGCCCGCTGGCGGAGGGGTGTTCGGCCTTGATGGCCTGGGCGGCGATCTGGTTGAGGGCGTCTTTCTGAGCGCCGCGCACGACCACGCCGGGGGGGAAGGCGAAGGCGTCCTGGAAGGCCTGGTTCCACAGGATCAGCCGGCCCTGGCGGTCGAACAGGACGAAGGCGTCGGAAACGCTTTCGATGCCGTCGCGCAGACGGTTCTCGGCGGCCTGGGCCTGGGCCTTGGAGCGGCGGGCCTCGGTGATGTCGAGGGCCACGCCCAGCAGGCTGGTGAAGCCGGCGTCGCGGCGCGGCTGGCGCGACTGGCCGCGGGCGTCGATCCAGCGGATGCCGCCGCCCTTCAGCGGCACGGGGAAGGTGACGTCGAAGACGCCGTCGGCGGCGGCGCGGTCGAGGGCGTCGACCAGGGTCTCGCGGTAGCGGGGGTGGACCTTTTCGATCAGGGCCTGGGTGGTCAGGGCCTGGCCGGGTTCGACCTCCAGCATGGCGGCCATGTAGTCGGACAGGACGACCTGGCCGCGCGCCAGATCCCATTCCCAGACGCCGCAGCGGGCGGCCTCGACCGCGACGCGGAAGCGGCGCTCGGTGTCGGCCCACTGGCGACCGGCGCGGGTCTGGCGCCAGTTCTGAACGGCCAGGAGCGCCAGCATCAGCAGGACCAGCAGCAGGGGGAGGGCCAGCATCCAGGCGTCGTCCAGCCAGGCGGACAGGCCGCCGGACGCGGGCATGGAGGCCACGACGGCCTGATCGGCGGTGCCGATGGGGGCCGAGGCGGTCAGGCGCAACTGGCCGTCGGCGCCCTTGACCGCACGCCCGGCGGCGGCGGGCGCCTGACCGGCGGGCAGGAGGCTGAGACTGGCGCCGCCCAGCTCGGTCTTGAGCGGCGGCAGGGGCGTGCGGGCGATGACGGCGCGTCCGTCCTTGAGCGGGCGGCGGATCAGCAGGGCGTCGTCGTGCAGGGCGTAGGCGGCGGAGCGGGCCGAGGCGGCGTCGGTCTTGCCGCCGACGGCGGCCAGGACCTGACCGGCGGCGTCGGTGACGACGAAGCCGGCGTCGGGGGCGACGACGCGGGCGCGGTCGAGGGCCTCGACCGCCTGGGCCGGCTGTTCCGCCAGGTCGCGGGCGACGAGATCAAGGGCGCGGTCGGTCAGGGCGAGGCGGGCGGCGATCTGGCCGGCGGCGCGCTGGGCCTCCAGCGCCAGGGCCTCGACCCGGACGGCTTCGGCCTCGCGCCGGGGGCGGCTGTCGTCGCGGATGACCAGCAGGGCGTAGGCGGTGATGAGCAGGGCGACGGCGAGCAGCAGGGCGCGCACCCACGGCATATGGCCGCGCGTGGTCTGGTCCGTGGCCCGACGGCCCGGCTGATAGCTGCGGCGCTCCTTGCCCTGCAAGCCGACCCTCTCATCCTGAAACAGCAGGCGGGAATCTAGGCTGCGTCGCGGATTCCTGTCGAGGCCCGGCGTGGCAGGCTTTTCACCTTAGAGGCGAACAGGTGCAGGAAAGACTCAGGCGGCCTCGTCGGCGGCGGCGGTCGGCATACGCGCGGCGTCGCCGGGCGCGGCCAGGACATCGGTGATCTGACGCAGGATGTCGCGGGCGCGACGGGCCAGGTGCAGGCTTTCCGGCGGGGCGTCGTCGGGGGATTCCGAGACGGTCTCGACCAGTTCGCGGGCCAGATCCATCAGGTCGGGCGCGGCGGCGATCAGGCGGGACTGGAACTCGATGCGTTCGGGATCGCGGTCATATTCGGCGCCGGGCACGCGCCAGCCGCCCCAGTCGGCCTTGTCGGTGACGACCACCGGATAGGAGCCGGGGAAGGGGTGGTGGGCGCAGTCGGCCGGTTCCTGCCACTTGTTGCGGGCGCGCAGCACGCGCCAGTCGCCCAGGACGGTGGCGGCGGCGTCCTCGGTCGGCAGTTGCAGTTCGGCGGCCTGGAACTCTCGGCCCAGACCGACTTCGTAGGTGATGCGGACGGGTTCGTCGAAGCCCTTGGCCCAGACGGGCAGGACCTTTTCGATCTGAGCCCAGGCGCCCACGCTCTCGACCCAGACCTTCTGGCCCTTCTGGAACTGTGCGCGCGCCATGCTGAAATCTCCCCTGCGAGGGGGCAGCATGGCGCGCCAGCCGTTATCGTCCGGTTCCGCGTCGTGGTTAGCGCGCGGTAAAGGTCGCAGCGGTGGTTTTTCCTCCCCATGGAATGGGGAGGGGGACCGCGAAGCGGTGGAGGGGGCGACGCGACGTCTGAACCTTCAGACGCCAATTGCGACCAAGGTCGGCGCCGCCCCCTCCGTCTCGCCGGCTGCGCCGCCGATCCACCTCCCCATGAGATGGGGAGGAAAGGGACCTCAGGAGGACCGGGAAATCTCTTCCAGGGCCTCGCCGGCGTACTTCTCCTTCACCCGTGTCGACAGGTCGCCCAGCGAGACGACGCCGACCAGACGCCCGTCCTTGTCGACCACCGGCAGGCGGCGGATGCGGCGCGAGCTCATCAGGTCGAGCGCGACCTTCAGGTCGTCGTCGGCGCGCACGACCAGGGCGTCGCGGCTGAGGAACTCGACCACGCGCGCGGTCGGCGCGGCGCCCGCCGCCACGGCGCGTACGGTGATGTCGCGGTCGGTGACGGCGCCGACCAGGTTTTCGCCGTCCGCCACAGGGATGAAGCCGAAATCGCCCGCCGCCATGCGGGCGGCGACTTCCTGGATGGTGTCGTTGGGACGGGCCACCTGCACGTCCTTGCTCATCACGTCGCGGATCTTCATGGGTCTCTCCAAGCGGTTCAGGCGTGGCCTTGGGAACCCCTTGGGAAGGGAGCGGTTCCGGCGGCGCGGATCGAGGCTCGCTATCGCGATGCTTCGCCCCCACAATGGCGGCTCAAACATAAGGGTGAGCGATGGCCGACGCAGCGACGGGACTGGATCTGGGCCATGTGGCGGCTCTGCTGGCGGCGGGGGTCGTGGCGGTGCCGGTCTTCCGCAAGCTCGGGCTGGGCTCGGTGCTGGGCTATCTGGCGGCGGGGGCGGCCATCGGGCCGTTCGGCCTGGCCCTGTTCCGCGAGCCGGAAACCATCCTGCACGTCGCCGAGTTCGGCGTGGTCATCTTCCTGTTCATCATCGGTCTGGAGATGCGGCCCAAGCGCCTGTGGGGGATGAGGAACGAGATCTTCGGCCTGGGCGCGGCCCAGGTCGGGCTGGCGGGCCTGGCCCTGACGCTGGTCGCCATGGCGGCGGGGGTGTCGGCGCCGGTGGCCTTCGTCGGGGCCATGGGCTTCGTCATGTCCTCGACCGCCGTCATCGTGCAGATGCTGGAGGAGCGGGGCGACCTGCCGACGCCGCAGGGGCAGAGGGCGGTCAGCATCCTGTTGTTCGAGGACCTGGCCATCGTGCCGCTGCTGGCCATCGTCGCCGTGCTGGCCGCCTCGATCGGCGCCGCGAGCGAGAGCGCCACGCCCTTGTGGCAGACCATCGGCCTGGCGCTGGCTGCGGTGGCCGGGGTGCTGGTCATCGGGCGCTATGGGATCAATCCGGCCTTCCGTTTCCTGGCCCGAAACGGCGGGCGCGAGGTGATGACGGCGGCCGCCCTTCTGGTGGTGGCGGGCACGGCCTGGATCATGGACGAGGTCGGCCTGTCGATGGCCATGGGCGCCTTCTTGGCCGGCGTCCTGCTGTCGGACTCGACCTTCCGGCACCAGCTGGAAGCCGACGTGGAGCCGTTCCGCGCCGTCCTGCTGGGCCTGTTCTTCCTGTCGGTCGGCATGGCGCTGGACATCGGGGTGGTCATCACCGACTGGCGCATCGTGGTCGCGGGTCTGCTGGCCTTCATGTTGGTCAAGGCTCTGGTGATCTATGTCGTGGCGAGGCTGTTCAAGGCGCGTCACCATGAGGCGATCGAGCGGGCGGCCCTGTTCGCCCAGGGCGGCGAGTTCGCCTTCGTCCTTTACAGCGCCGCCGCGACGGCGGGCGTGATCGGCGGCCAGGCCGAGGCGACCCTGACGGCCATCGTCATCCTGTCGATGGCGCTGACGCCGCTGACGACCCTGGCGCTGAAGTTGTTCCTGCCCAAGGAGGCGGGCCTGTCGCCCGAAGAGGCTGAAGGCGTCGACGCCGCCGAGGGCCTGGGTGGCCAGGTGCTGATCATCGGCTTCGGCCGCTTCGCCCAGGTGGTGTCCCAGCCCCTGCTGGCGCGCGACGTGGACGTGTCGATCATCGAGAACGACGTGGAGATGATCCAGGCGGCGGGCAACTTCGGCTTCAAGGTCTATTACGGCGACGGCACGCGGCTGGACACGCTGCGGGCCTCGGGCGCGGGCAAGGCCGAGGCGGTGCTGGTCTGCGTCGACAAGCCTGAGGCCGCCGACAAGATCGTGCAGCTGATGAAGTCTGAATTCCCGGGCGTGAAGCTGTTCGTGCGCGCCTTTGATCGGGGGCATTCGCTGCGCCTGATCGCGGCGGGGGTCGATTATCACATCCGCGAAACCTTTGAATCGGCGCTGAAGTTCGGCGAGGCGGTGCTGGTCGATCTGGGCGTGGCCGAAGACGAGGCGGCCGAAACCATCGCCGACGTGCGCCGTCGCGACGCAGCGCGACTGGATCTGCAGGTCACGGGCGGGCTGACCGCCGGGCGGTCGATGATGCGCGGCAACGCCGTGACGCCGGAGCCCGAGCCCTACATCAAGCCGACGCGTGAGGGGCGGCTGGTCAACGAGAGCGAGGCCCCGCCCGAGGCTGTGATCGAGCAAGAGGCGGACTGACCGGGCATGGCGAGCGTCGATCTGGCCAAGCGGGCCTATGACCACGGCTGGCGGCTGGACCCCATCGTCCGCAGCCTGCTGGACACCGACTTCTACAAGCTGCTGATGTTGCAGCTGATCTGGCGCAGGTATCGCGACGTGCCGGTGACGTTTTCGGTCATCAACCGCACCACCAGCGTGCGGCTGGCCGAGGAGGTGGACGAGGCGGAGCTGCGGGCGCAACTGGACCATGCGCGGACCCTGCGGTTTTCCAATCGCGAGCTGATCTGGCTGGGCGGCAACACCTTCTACGGGGTGAAGTCGATCTTTACGCCCGACTTCCTGGCCTGGCTGGCCGACTATCGCCTGCCGGACTACGACCTGTCGCGCGGGGCGGACGGGCAGTTCCGGCTGGCGTTCTCGGGCCCCTGGGCCGAGGTTACGCTGTGGGAGATTCCGGCCCTGGCCATCCTCAACGAACTGCGCAGCCGACGGGCCTTGCGGCGGTTGGGGCGATTCGAGCTGGACGTCCTCTACGCGCGGGCCAAGACCAGGCTGTGGGGCAAGGTCGAGCGGTTGCGGGCGCTGGAGCCGCTGTCGATCTCGGATTTCGGCACGCGGCGGCGGCACGGCTTTCTGTGGCAGGGCTGGTGCGTCGAGGCGCTGAAGGAGGGGCTGGGGAGCGCCTTCATCGGCACGTCCAATGTCCTGCTGGCCATGAACAACGACCTGGAGGCGGTCGGCACCAACGGACACGAACTGCCCATGGTGCTGGCGGCGCTGGCGGGGGACGACGACGCGGCGCTGCGCGGTGCGCCCTATCAGGTGCTGGAGGACTGGCGGGCGACCTATGACGGCAACCTGCTGGTGGCCCTGCCGGACGCCTTTGGGACAAGAGCGTTTCTGGCCGATGCGCCGGACTGGCTGGCCGACTGGAAGGGCTTCCGGCCTGACTCGGCGCCGCCGATCGAGGGCGGGGAGGAGATCTTGGCCTGGTGGAAGGCGCAGGGGCGCGATCCGCGCGAGCGGCTGCTCGTCTTCGCTGACGGCATGGACGTGGATACGATCGAGACGACTCACGCCCACTTCAAGGGGCGGGTGCGCACCAGCTTTGGTTGGGGCACCAATCTGACCAACGACTTCCGCGACTGTGCACCGGCGCCCATGCCGGAGCTGACGCCGATTTCTCTGGTCTGCAAGGTGACGCGGGCGGGCGGGCGCTCGGCGGTCAAGCTGTCGGACAATGTCGAGAAGGCCACCGGCGACCGGGGCGAGATCGATCGCTATCTGCGGGTCTTCGGCGAGGCGGGGCGGGGGCGGCAGGCGGTCACGGTCTGAGGCGGAACCGCCAAGCTTGCTGAGGCATTTCGCCTGAGGCGGCGGTCGGCGTCGTCTCAGCCAGCGGGATTCGCGTCATGACCACCTATAACGTCGGCTATATCGTCGGCAGCCTGGCCAAGGCGTCGATCAACCGGAAGCTGGCCAAGGCCCTGATCAGGGTCGCGCCCGAGAAGCTGAAGTTCCACGAGATTTCGTTCGCGGATCTGCCCCTCTATTCCTATGACTACGACGCCGACTATCCGGCGGTGGCCAATGACTTCAAGGCGGCGATCAAGGGCTCGGACGCCATCCTGATCGTCACGCCGGAGTATAATCGCTCGATCCCCGGCGGGCTGAAGAACGCCATCGACTGGGCCAGCCGTCCCTATGGAACCAACAGCTTCGCCAACAAGCCGACGGCGGTGATCGGGACGTCGCCCGGCGCCATCGGCACGGCGGTGGGCCAGCAGGTGCTGCGGCCGATCCTGGGCTTCCTGCAGGCGCCCCAGATGAACGCCGTCGAGGCCTATATCCAGTTCAAGAAGGACCTGATCGACGACGAAGGCAACGTCAGCGTGCCCGAGACGGAGCAGTTCCTGCGGGACTATATGGAGGCCTTCCACCAGTTCATGGCGCGGGTGCTGACGGTCTTGCCGCGAGACGCGTGAGGGCGATCAGTCCAGCGACCAGACGCGCGAGCGCTTGACCTCCTGATCCTCTAGTTCGCGCGTGGTGGGGACGGTGTATTCGGCCAGCAGGCTCAGGCCGGATTTCGGAAAATAGGTGCGGCCGGGGTCGCCGACGATGACGCGGGTTCCGTTGGCTTGCGCCTGTTTCAGCCAGGCCAGGACCGCCTCGGCCATCGGCTTTTCATAGAAGACGTCGCCGGCGCAGATCAGGTCGACGGGCGGGGGCGGGGCGTCGAGCAGATTGGCGTCGGTGAAGGCGATCTCGACGCCGTTGGAACGGGCGTTGGCGGCGACGGCGGCGGCGCAGAAGGGGTCGATGTCGGCGGCCAGGACGCTGTCGGCGCCCGCCTTCATGGCGGCGACGGCGACGAGGCCCGAGCCGGTGGCGAGGTCAATGACGCGTTTGCCCGCGACTTCGGCGGGGTGGTCCAGCAGCCAGCGGGCCAGGGCCTGACCGCCGGCCCAGGCGAAGGCCCAGAAGGGCGGGGGCAGGCCCATGGCCCCTAGCTCTTCTTCGGTCAGCCGCCACAGGGGCGTGATCTCGTCCGCCAGCACAGCGAAATCTCCGGCGCATGCGGCACGGCCTGCAGCCGGGTGTTGGCGGCGATGAAGTCGGGGGCGTTGGCGGGGGTCAGACGCATGGTGGGTGTCTAGGGGGCAGGCAATTGTTTGTCATCCCGGAAGCCCGGAGGGCTGTCCGGGGCCGCAGGAAACGTAGGCGGCGGCGTCTTGGGCGGTCCCGGCTCTGCGCCTCGCGCCGCGAGGCTTCGGCCGGGACGACGGTCAGGGGTTGCGTCAGGCGCGCCTGACGAAAAGTCAGGTTAACGTGACATGATGATCGTGTAAGGTAGGCATTACATTCAGTCAGGAGCGCCTTCCATGTTGACGATGAGCAAACAGAACACCCCTGCCGGTCGGCGCTATTTCGTCCGCACCATGGCCTTCATGAGCGGCTATGTCGCCGTCATGCTGGCGACCATATTCGGGGCCTTTGACGCCATCCAGGGCAAGCCCGTGGCCTGGGGGCTGGCCCTGGCGGTTTCAGCGCCCATCGCCGGCCAGATCTGGGCGACGCTGAGCTTCATGCGCGACTCGGACGAATATGTGCGGGCGGTGACGGCCAAGCAGTTCATCGTCGCGGCGGGCGTGGCCATGGCCCTGTTCAGCGCCTGGGGGTTCGGCGAGAGCTTCGCCGGGGCGCCGCACGCCGAGGGCTGGCTGATCTATCCGCTGTTCTGGGCCCTCTTCGGCTGCGTCGCACCCATGGTCCGGTCGTCGAACTGATGAAGAACAAGCTGAAATTGCTGCGCGTCGAGCGCAACTGGACCCAGGAACAGCTGGGGCAGGCGTTGGGGGTCTCGCGTCAGGCCGTCAACGCCCTGGAGACCGAGAAGCACGACCCCTCGCTGGACCTCGCCTACCGCATCGCCGCCCTGTTCGCGCGGCCGGTGGAAGAGGTGTTCGAGAACCCGCACGGCTGACGTCTTTGTCAGCATAACCTGACTTTCCACGCTTCCTTTCCGCCGTCCTCCTCGGGCTCGTCCCGAGGACCGAGCCCGGCTGCGCGCTGGGCATGGAAGGCGGGGGAGAGGCTTTTCTGAACCTGAAAGGAAATCCCATGTCCAAGATCTCTGCACCCGCAAAGACCCTTCGCGCCTTCATGCTGGCCGCCGCCATTGGCTGGACCGCCGGGACTGTCTCCTCGCCCGCCCAAGCCGAGCCGGTTCGGGTTGAAGCGCCCGCCTTCGCGTCGGACCGGCTGTCGGTCGAGGTGATCGGCCAAGGCCCCGACGTCATCCTGATCCCAGGCTTCGCCTCCTCACGCGAGGTGTGGCGGCCGCTGGCGCAGCGGCTGGCGGCGACGCATCGGGTGCATCTGGTGCAGTTGGCGGGGTTTGCAGGCGAGCCGTGGACGCATGGCGACGGGGCCTTTGTCCAGCCGGTGGTCGATGAGGTGGCCCGCTATGCGGCGACGCTGAACCGGCCCGCCGTCATCGGTCACTCCATGGGCGGACTGACGGGGCTTCTGGTGGCGCAGCAGCACCCGGAGGCGGTGGGGCGGGTGATGAGCGTGGACAGCCTGCCCTTCTTCAGCGCCCTCTATGGCCCGACCGCGACCGTCGAGAGCGCGCGGCCCTTCGCCGACCAGGCGGCGGCGGGCATCCTGAACGCAGACGCCGCCGGCTATCGCGTGCAGCAGGAGCGCACGGCGGCCGGGATGATGCGAAACGAGGCTGGGCGGGCGGACATGGTGGAATGGTCGATGGCCTCGGACCGTCAGGCCATGGCCTCGGCCATCCGCGACGTCATGACCACTGACGCCCGGCCGGGTCTGGCGGCGATGACCACGCCGGTCTGGGCCGTCTATGCCGCCGATGCGAACGGCGGCGCGTCGGCGGCGATGGCGGACGGGATGTGGGGACGCGAGTACGCGGCCTTGCCGGGGGTGAAACTGGTGCGCGTGGACGACAGCCGCCACTTCATCATGACCGATCAGCCCGAGCGGCTGAGCGCGCTGGTGGATGAGTTTCTGGCGGATTGAGGTTTGAGCGATCCTCCCCTGCGGAGCGGGGGAGGGGGACCGCCGCAGGCGGTGGAGGGGGCGAGCCGCAGGCGTGCTGCGCCCCAATCCTTTAAGCGACAGTCTGCATCCGCTCCCTCCACCATGCTGCGCATGGTGCCCCTCCCCCGTGAACGGGGGAGGATTGAGAGGCTCAGTTTTTACTTCGGGCGCAGGTCGTTGGTGACGTCGCCGGTCTTGAGCGGCTTGCCGCCGAACTCCGACGCATAGGCGGGGGCCAGCAGGCTCTGGAAGGTCGAGGCGGGCAGGGTCAGGTAGTAGGCGCCTTCAACGTAGGGGCCGACCGCATAGGCGTCGAGCAGGAAGGTCAGGCCGCCGGCCTTGCCCGGCGCATCTCCGGGAGCGAGGACGATGGCCAGGTCCTTCAGCCTGGGGCAGGACCAGGTGTCGCCGCCGACCTTGACGGGCGTGGCGCCGGGGCGGGCCTTCTTGGCGGTGTTGACGGCGTCGCACAGGGCGCGTTCCAGCGACGACAGGTCGGCGCCCTTGGCGAAGAGGTCGGCCGGGCTGATGCGGCGCTTCTCGGTCTTGTCCCACAGCAGGGCGGTCGCGACCGTGTTCGGGTGGGCGCCGCCGGAATAGTCGAAGTCGGTGCGCATGGCGCTGAACAGGCGGCCGGTCTGGACCGGATCGCCATAGGCGATGGTCTTCTCATAGGGGCCCATGGCGCTCTCGCCGCCGGCCTCGGTGCGGTCGGCCTGGGCGCCCTCGGCGTACTTGGCCAGGTCGGCGACCTCCTGACGATAGAGGGCGGCGTAGAGCTCGGGCTGGGTTTTGATGGCGTCCGGCAGGGTCAGGCTGACCTTGGCGTAGGGGGTGGCGCTCTCGTACTTCAGCGGGCCGTCGGCGGCGACCGCAGCGGCGGCCTTCGACGCCTCGGGCGCCTTCTGCTCGTTGCGCTGGCAGGCGGCGAGGGAGGCCGCGACGGCGACGGTCAGGAGGAGGGCGCGGAGCGGGACGCGGTACGAGGTCATGCGGAGTTCCTTTTGGGAGGGCGCGATCAGGAAGCTAGGCCGTTGAACGCGATGGCGGCCAGAAGGATCAATCCCGCCTCGCGATTTGATTTGAACAGACGCAGGGCCAGGACGCCGTCCTCGGGCTTCAGCGCCTTGACCTGCCAGGCCAGGTGCAGGGCGTAGGCGGCCAGACCGACATAGAAGACGGGGCCGAGCCCGGCGACGAAACCGGCGGCGCCCGCCAGCAGGACGGCCAGGACGTAAAAGATCGCCACGCCCGGCTTGACCTGGGCGCCCAGACGCCGGGCCGAGGACTTGACCCCGGCCATGACGTCGTCCTCGATGTCCTGAAGCGCGTAGATGGTGTCGTAGCCGAGGGTCCAGAAGACGCCGCCGGCATACAGAAGCAGGGCTGACAGGGCGAGGTGGCCCATCTGGTTCAGGCCCTCGGCCATCCAGTAGGCGTCGCCGCTGGCGCGGACCTCCAGCACATAGAGCCAGCCCAGCGAGAACAGGCCGCCGGTGGCGGCGGCGAAGCCCAGCAGGGCGCCCCAGTTGAAGGTCAGGCCCAACCAGGCCTGGGGCCACCAGGTGATGCGCTTCATGAAGGGGTAGGCCGCGACCAGTCCCAGCGACAGGGCGCCGAGCAGGACGGATGTCAGGTTCATGGTCAGCAGGATGCACAGGCTGATCAGGCACAGACCGGCGACGAAGGCCCAAGCCTGTTTGACGCTGATCTGACCCGCCGGAATGGGGCGCAGGGCGGTGCGGGCCACCTGGGCGTCGAAGTCGCGGTCGACGATGTCGTTCACGGCGCAGCCCGCGCCGCGCATCAGGGCGGCGCCGATGGCGAAGCCCGCGATCAGCCACAGCTCATAGCCGCCGAAGGGCCGATCGTACTGGTTCAGAGCCAGCATGATCCCCTGCCAGCCGGGCAGCAGCAGCAGCCAGATGCCGATGGGCCGGTCGAAGCGGCCCAGCTTCAGCCACGGCTTCAGCCCCTCAGGGGCGTAGCGGTCCACCCAGTTCTGGCGGGCGGCGTCGGGAAGCGGGGCTGTGCTCATGCAGGGGTCTTAGACCCTGAGGCGGTGGCGGGTGAAGACCTTGCGTCCGATCCGCGTGATGCGAGGACGCTTGCGGGATGCGGTCAGGCTGCGCTTAGTGTCGGCCAAACTGGAGGGAGCCGCCGATGACTGAAGCGCCGATCAAGGGCCCTGAGTCCTATTTCCCTTCCATCGAGAAGAAGTACGGACGGCTCATCGCCGAGTGGAAGGCCGAGGTCCGCGCCCGCTATCCCGCCAAGCACATGGAACTGGTCACTCTGCTCAAGAACGAGCACGACATGGGCCACGGCCACGCCAACGCCATCGTGGCGCACACCCTGGCGGAAGACGGGCTGAAGTAGGGGCGGGCGCTTGCGTCCGGGGCTTAGCCGTCAGAGAACACTGTAAAGCTTAACCCCGTCCCCGACCTCTGGCGGTCAAGGCCCAGTAAAAGAGTGACCCTCCGTCATGGCCAGTCCGTCGCTTTCACCGGGCGAATTCCTGGGCGCGCAGACGCGCGGCGTGCGGGCGCATGGCTACAAGGTCGATCTGAGGATCGCGACCCTGCCGCCCGAACAGGTTCACCTTCATTCGCATGAAGACGCCCATTTCGTGCTGGCGCTGGACGCGGGCTACCGCAGCCTGGCGCATGATCCCCTGACGCCGCGTCATCAGGCCTTTGGTCCTGGCGCCCTGGTCTGGAACCCGGCAGGGGTCGAGCACAGCGATTGTTTTGATGAGGCGGGCGGGCGGTTTCTGTCGCTCAGCTTCATGCCGCCTGCGGGCGCGCGCCTGGGCGATCCGCTGCGTCTGCGAGGGGCGGCGGAAGGCGTGGTCAGGCGGCTGGTCGGGGCGACCGCGCGATTTCTGGCGGGCGATGAGATGATCATCGAAGGGCTGGCGCTTGATCTGGCGGGGGCGGTTCTGTCGCCGGATGAACTGGACGAGGACCCGGCGCCGGAATGGCTGTGGCGGGCGAGCGAGATCATCGCCGACAGGGCCGCCCAGCCAGGGATGGAGGTCCGCAGCATCGCCGCCGAGGTGGGGGTTCATCCGGTCTCGCTGGCGCGGCGCTATCGCCGGCACTACGGCCAGTCGCCGGCGGCGGCCATCCGCCAGGCCCGCGCTGACCGCGCCGCAGGCCTGATGGCGCGGGGGGTCGATCTGGCCGCCCTGGCCGATGAGACGGGCTATGCCGACCAGAGCCATATGACCCGCGATTTCACCCGCATCTACGGCCTGAGCCCGGCGCGCTACCGGGCGCTTTTTCGCTAGCGGTTTCACCTGTTCAAGACGGCCGGATCGGGGCGTGCGACGCAGGCCGCCTTCAGGAGACCTCCCCATGTATCGCCTCGTCATCACCGCCTGCGCCGTGCTCGCCGTCGCCACTCCGGTCTCAGCCCAGACGCCCTGGCGCACCGGCTCCCCGGAAAGTCAGGGGGCCTCTACCGAGCGGCTCGTCGCCATGGACGCCGCCGTGCGCGCCGGGACCTTCCAGAAGATCACCAGCGTGCTGATCGCCCGTCATGGGCGACTGGTTCATGAGACCTATTTCGACGAGGGCGGGGCCGAGGCGCGCCGCAACACCCGCTCGGCCACCAAGACCGTGACCGCCATGCTTGTGGGAGCGGCGATCGCCGAAGGCGACATCGCCAATGTCGATGCGCCCGTGATGCCCTTCATTGCGTCCTACGGCCCCTTCGACAATCCCGACCCGCGCAAGGGGGCGATCACGGTCGAGGACCTGCTGACCATGAGTTCCTTGCTGGAATGCGACGACGACAACCAGTTTTCGCGCGGCAATGAAGAGCGGATGTACCTGATCGAAGACTGGGTGAAGTTCGCCTTCGACCTGCCGATCCGAGGCTTCCCGGCCTGGATTCCCAAACCCGTCGATCAGCCCTATGGCCGCGCCTTCAGCTATTGCACCGCCGGGTCCACCACCCTGGGCGCGGTCGTCCAGTCGGCGACGGGCGAGCCTCTGGACGCCTTTGCGCGCCGGGCCCTGTTCGCGCCCCTGGGGATAGAGGGCGAGGAATGGCAGATCTCGCCCACGGGCCTGCCGCAGGGCGGCGGGGGTCTGGGGCTGCGCAGCCGCGACCTGCTGACGCTGGGCCAACTGCTTCTGAACCGGGGCCAGTGGGAGGGGCGGCAGGTGATCCCCGAGGACTACGCCGTGGCCATGACGACGCCCCAGGCCAGCGTCGATCCGCAGCGCGGCGACTATGGCTATCTGATCTGGCTGCCGACCTACACCGTCAACGGCCAGCCGCAGGCGGCCTGGGCGATGGCGGGGACCGGCGGCAACAAGGTGGTGATCGTGCCGGATCTGGACGTCGTCGTGGTCGTGACCACTGAGAACTACAACGTGCGCAATCCCCACGGCCTGGCCGACACGCTGATCGCGGAACACGCCCTGGCGTCGATCAACACGCGGTAGGGGCTGACTACAGCTGCGGACAGGTCTAATCCTTAAGGTTGTTGCGGTCCGCAGGAGCCAGCCGATGACCTTGCCTCGACAATCGAACCGACCGCCCATCATCCTGTATCTGACCTGGATCATCCTGATCGGGGCGGCGGTGGGCGGGTTTCTGACGGGGGCGTTCAGCGTCACCTTTGTCGCGGCGGGGACCTTGCTGCTGTCGCTGGTTCCGATCTGGGTGGGGGAGAAGATCGGGGTCGCCCTGCCGACGGCCTTTGTCAGCGCCATCGCCGCCTTCCTGTGCGCCACCCTTGTGCTGGGCGAGGTCGGGGACTTCTATGAGCGCTATTGGTGGTGGGACGTGGTGCTGCACGGCGGGTCGGCGGTGGCGTTCGGGCTGGTCGGGTCGCTGTTGATGCTGATGCTGGTGAAGGGGAACCGGCTGACGGCGGCGCCCTTTACCGTGGCCTTCTTCGCCTTCTGCTTCGCCGTCATGATCGGCGCGGTGTGGGAGATCTGGGAGTTCACCCTGGACCAGCTGTTCGGGCTGAACACCCAGAAGTCCGGTCTGGTCGACACCATGTGGGACCTGATCGTCGACACCGGCGGCGCCATCATCGGGGCAGGGGCGGGCTGGGCCTATCTGAAGGGGCGTCAGAACGGGCCGCTGACGAACGCCATCCACGCCTTTGTCGACAAGAACCGCCGCCTGTTCGGCGACGACTGAGAGATCATCAGACCTCAGGGGGCCAACAGGCCCTTGGCCTTGTCCGCGCTCATGACGATGTCCGGGTCCGGCTGCTTGGCCTCCAGCCCCGGGCGGTTCAACTGGTGCAGGACGTGACGAATGATGTTCAGCCGCGCCTTCTTCTTGTTGTCGGTGGCGACCACCGTCCAGGGGGCATAGTCCATGTGGGTGCGTTCCAGCATCTGGTCGCGGGCGGCGGAATAGTCGCTCCAGCGCGCCTGGGCCTCCCCGTCCAGCGGTGAAACCTTGAAGCGTTTCAGCGGATGGGTGGTGCGCTCATCCAGACGCCGCGACTGCTCTTCTTGCGAAATATCGAGCCACAGCTTGATGAGAATGGTGCCGGACTGGGTCAGCATGCGCTCGAAATGCGGCGCGTCGTGCAGGAAGCGTTCGTGCTGGGCCACGGTGCAAAAGCCCATGACCGCCTCGACGCCCGCCCGATTGTACCAGGAGCGGTTGAAGAAGACCGTTTCGCCCGCCGCCGGCAGGTGCGCGGTATAGCGCTGGAAATACCATTGCGACAGTTCGCGATCGTTCGGCTTGGGCAGGGCGACGACGCGGGTCTGGCGCGGGGCCATGAACTCGGTCATCCGCTTGATCGCCCCGTCCTTGCCGGCGGCGTCGCGACCCTCGAAGACGATGACGATCTTCATCCCCTGTTCGATGGCCCAGGCCTGGCTCTCGACCAGCTGAATCTGCAGGGCTTCGAGGGTGTCGGCGTAGCTGTCCTTGGCCATGAAGGAAGCGTCCCATTGTTGCGATAAACGAAGCTTGCGGCAAATTCATTGGCGCCGCCAGCCTGGCTGTTGTGAATGGAACGCAACGGAGCCCGAAATGATCAATCGTCGTCATGTCATCGCCGCCAGCGCCGTCGCCAGCGTCCTGCCCGCCGCCGCCGTCGCTGAGCCGGTCACAGCTTTTGACGCGGCGCTGGGCGCCGCCTTTGACGGGGTGAAGCCGGCCGCCCTGGCGGGCGGACTGGTCACGGCGCAGGGGCTGGCATGGTCGGGCGTGCGGGGTGTTCGCCGCAGCGGGCAGGACGCTTCGGCTCTGGCCAGCGACCGCTGGCACCTGGGCTCCAACACCAAGGCGATGACGGCGGCGGTGTTCGCGCGGCTGGTCGAGCAGGGGCGGGCGCGCTGGGCCATGCCGTTGGCCGAGGCCTTTCCCGGCGTGAGCATCGACGCAGGCTGGGACGGCGCGACGTTGGACGATTTCATGAGCCACAGCGCGGGGCTGAAGGACGAGGCCGTCATGGGCATGGCCTGGCTGATGACGGCGCGGGCCGATCAAAAGTCCCTGCCTGAACAGCGCCGCGCCATCGTCGAGAAGGCCTTGGTCGCGCCGCCATCGGGCCGGCGCGGGACCTTTGAATACGGCAACGCCAACTATGTCCTGATCGGCGCCGCTATCGAGGCCATCACCGGCGGGTCGTGGGAGGCGGCGATGCAGGTCGAACTGTTCACACCGCTGGGCCTTACCTCGGCCGGGTTCGGCGCGCCGAAAGGGGAGAACGCCCGGGGCCATCGTCGTATCGGCGAGACGGCGATCGCCATGGATCCGAGCGACGACGGCTCCGACAATCCGCTGGCGCTCGGTCCGGCGGGAACGGCGCACATGACGGCGGCGGACTATGCTCGTTTCCTGCAGGTCTTCCTGACCGAAGGCGGCGGCTGGTTGCAGCCTGAGACGGTGCGACGGCTGATCACCCCGGCTGACGGCCAGTCCTACGTCTGCGGCTGGATCGTCCTGCCGCCCCAGCCCTGGGCCAGGGGGCCAGTGATCGCGCACGAGGGGTCGAACACGATGTGGCACGCCATCGCCATCGTCGATCCGGCGGGCGGGCGGGCCTTGTTCGGGTTGTCGAACGACGGCGGGCGCGGCGGATCCGCCTGTCAGGCCCTGGCCATGGGGATCCTGCGCGCGCTCTAGGGCATTGGATTGGGGATGACAGCAAAGCCTGCACCTTTGGCCGATGTCTGGAGCGGGATCGTGACCCTGGGCCTCGTCGCCTGCGGGCTGTTCTTTCTGCTCGACGCCTGGGCGCCGCCGCAGGATCTGCCGTGGAAGCCGCTGGACCTGCGCCAGCCCATGGGTTGGGCCACCGCCGCCAAGGTCGCCCGCCTGGAGGTGGATGATCGGGCCTCGCCGCAACAGGTCGAGGCTCGCACGAACGCCTGTCTGACCCTGCTGCGTCAGGCTGGGGTTCAGGTGCGGCGGGGGCAGGATCGCGACGACGGCGGCTTCTGCGTGGTGCGGGGCGCGGTGCGCCTGACCGGGGGCGAGATGACCCCGGTCAGTCCGAGCGGCCTGGCCATGCGCTGCCCGCTCGCGGTGCGTCACATCCTGTGGGACCGCCACGTGCTGCAACCCGCCGCCCGTGAGGTCCTAGGATCGGAACCGGCGCGGATCGACAGCCTGGGGACCTATGCCTGCCGTCGCGTCTATGGCTCGCAGGATCAAGCGGCGCGGCCCAGCCAGCACGCGCGGGCCAACGCGATCGATGTGGCGGGGGTGCGGCTGACCGACGGCCGGACGGTGTCGGTGCTGCGGGACTGGGAGGGGAAGGGGGCGGAGGGGAAGCAGAAGGCCGTCTTCCTGCGACGCTTGCGAGACGGCGGCTGCCGCCTGTTCGGCAATGTTCTGACGCCGGACTATAACGCCGCGCACCGCGACCACTTCCATCTGGACGGCGCCGCCCGCGGGGTGTGCCTGAGCGCGCGATAGTCACCTGAGCTCTTGGCCTGGGGATTCGCTTTACAGTTGACGGACTGTGGATAGTCGGGTGACAAAGTCGGGCAGTCCGGATTTCACGTGGGGTCCAAACCCGCGTCTCGCTCCTTCGCCTGAACGAGCTTGTCCAGATGGACTGACGGATTATCCCGCGTGGAAATCCGCCTGGCAAAGCGCGTTTACGGAGACGCTAAGATGGCGACCGGCACGGTTAAGTGGTTCAACCCCACCAAGGGCTATGGCTTCATTCAGCCCGACGGCGGCGGCTCGGACGTTTTCGTCCACGTCACGGCCGTTCAGAAGGCTGGCCTGCAGGGCCTCGATGAAAACGCCAAGGTCGAGTACTCGCTGGAAGATCAGCGCGGCAAGACCTCGGCTGTGGACCTCAAGGTTCTCTAAGGCCGACGGACAAGGCGCGGAACCTACGGGTTCCGCGCCTTTCTTTTTGCCTGGAAGAGAAGAGCGCTATGCTCGGGCCGCGGGCCCTCGCGACTTGAGCGCAGAAGAAGTGCAGGGCGCGGACCCTCCTCGATCCTCCTCGGGAGGAGTTTTTCTAGAACCCCAACTCGGCCCTTAACGCCTCGGGTGTCAGGCCGCCCGCGCGAAGCTCGGCGAGCGTCACCGACTGGTCGCGTTTGGCGTAGCGGCGGCCGTCGGGGCCGGTCAGCAGGCGGTGGTGGCGGTAGACGGGCGCGGGCCAGCCCATCAGTGTCTGGATCAGGCGCTGGATATGGGCGGCCTCGAACAGGTCCAGGCCGCGCACGACATGGGTGATCTCTTGCAGGGCGTCGTCGTGGGTGACGGCGAGGTGGTAGGCGGCCCCGGCGTCCTTGCGGGCCAGGACCACGTCGCCCGCCGTTTCGGGACGGGCGCGGACGAGCCCGGTTTCGCCGTCGGGACCGGCGCCCTCCTCGATGAAGGACAGGCTGTTCCAGGCCGTGTCGCCCAGGGCTTCACGCGCGCGGTCCAGCGACAGCCGCCAGGCGTAGGGACGGCCCTCGGCCAGCAGACGGGCTTCTTCGTCGGGCGAGTGGGGGCCGGGGCGGACGGCTTCGGCGGGGCCGTGCGGGGCGTCGCCGATGGCGTCGAGTATGTCCTTGCGGGTGCGGAAGCAGCGATAGACCAGGCCGCGCGCCTTCAGCGCCTCGATGACGGCGGCGTAGTCGGCCAGATGCTCGGACTGGCGCCGCACCGGGGTCTCCCAGTCGAGGCCCAGCCAGGCCAGGTCCTCGAAGATGGCGGCTTCGAACTCGGGCTTGCAGCGGGTCGGGTCGATGTCCTCGATGCGCAGGATGAAGCGCCCGCCGGCCTCGCGCGCCGCGGTCCAGGCGGTCAGGGCCGAAAAGGCGTGTCCCTTGTGCAGGCGGCCGGTGGGCGAGGGGGCGAAGCGGGTGGCGAACATCGGCACAGCCTAGCGGTTTCCGGCCGTGGTCAGAATGGGGGACGGGCGCCCTCTTTCCGAAGGGTGATTGGCGGGCCTAGCATGAGGCATGGCCATTGCTCCCTCCGTCTCCTCCATCGCCGCCGCCCGCGAGGCCCTGGCCGCCGCCGATCCGGCGCTGGCGCGGGCGCACGCCACGACGCCGGTGTTCGAGTGGCGGCTGCGCCCCGGCGGCTATGAGGGCCTGTTCCGCATGATCGTGGAGCAGCAGGTCTCGGTCGCCGCCGCCGCCTCGATCTGGAAGCGGACGGTGGAAGGGCTGGGCGGGGCGGTGACGCCGGACGCGGTGCTGGCGCTGGACGTCGAGACGCTGAGGACCTTTGGCCTGTCGGGACAGAAGGCCAAGTACGGGCATGAGATCGCCTTGGCGCATGTCGAAGGCCGCATCGACTTCGACCATCTGGAGCGGCTGGACGACGCCGAGGCCATTGCGGCCCTGACCGCAATCAAGGGCGTGGGGAAATGGACGGCGGAGACCTTCCTGATGTTCTGCGAGGGGCGGCTGGATGTCTTTCCTGGCGGCGACGTGGCCTTGCAGGAGGCGATGCGCTGGGCCGACGCGGGCGAAGTGCGTCCCAATGAGAAGCAGGCCTGTGCCCGGGCGGAAATCTGGCGTCCGCATCGCGGGGTGGCGGCGCATCTGCTCTGGGGGTGGTATGGAGGGGTCAAGCGTGGCGATATCGCGCTGGAGGACCCGCCGACGTGAACCCGCTGACTGACGCCGACCTGACCCGGCCTGAGACCGTCTTGCCGCTGCTGGACTTCGCCGGCGTGGCCGTCTTCGCGGCGACCGGCGCCCTGGCGGCGGCGCGCGAGAAGCATGATCTGGTGACGTTCGCCTTCTTCGGCGCCATCACTGGCGTCGGGGGCGGGACGCTGCGCGACCTGCTGATCGGGGCGCCGGTCTTCTGGGTGCAGGACTGGCGCTATATCGCCGCCTGCGTGCTGGCGGCGACGGCCATATGGATGCTGGGGGCGCGGACCTGGCGTTTCCGGGCCCTGCTGTGGCTGGATGCGGCGGGCCTGGCGGCCTATGGCGTCATGGGGGCGGCCAAGGCGGCCACCTATGGCGTGGCGCCCCTGATCTGCGTCGTCATGGGGGTGCTGACGGCCTGCTTCGGCGGGGTGGTGCGCGACGTCCTGGCGGGCCAGCCGTCGATCCTGCTGCGACGCGAGTTGAACATTACGGCGGCCCTGCTGTCGGCGGGTCTGTTCGTGACCTTGAAGGCCCTGACCGTGCCGACCTGGCCGGCGGTGGGGGTGGCGGTCGTGGCGGGCTTTGGCCTGCGCGCGGGCGCCCTGAAGTGGGGCTGGAGCCTGCCGGCCTTTCCCAGTGCTCCAACAAGAAACTGAGGATTGATCCATGACTGACGTGCCTGCCGCCTATCGCGACGCGCCGCGCTGGCCGTTCGGCGACAGCCCCGAACTGGCCGACGAACTGCTGGCCCTGGTGATGGCGGGGGGCAAGCGCGCCACCTGTTCGTCACTGGCGGCGTGCGAGGCCGACATCATGCCGACGGTCGGCGAGGTCAGCGTCATCCTGGACGGCGCCGGGGTTCCGCGCTGCGCCATCCGCACGACCGAGGTCGAGATCATGCCCTTCGAGCAGGTCAGCGAGGACTTCGCCCGCGCCGAGGGGGAGGGCGACCTGACCTATGAATGGTGGCGCGACGCGCACGAGGCCTATTATCGCCGCGAAGGCAGCTGGGCGCCGGGCATGAAGGTGGTCTGCGAACGCTTCGAACTGGTCGAGATCTTCTGAGGCGGCGTCACGAAAACGCTGCATGTCGGTCATGGCGATGAGGGGGAATCGGGCGTAGGCTGTTCTGGCTAAGACTAGGGAAGGAGACGTGTCCTCACTCCTGTCGCCTCAAGATCCCCCCGTATGCGCGGGAGGGCCTGATGCAGGTCCTGACCCGTCCGCCGTCCGGCTGGCCCGCCCTGGTGCTGAACGCTGATTTTCGGCCTCTGTCCTATTACCCCCTGTCGATCTGGCCCTGGGAAGAAGTGGTCAAGGCCGTCTGGCAGGAGCGCGTCGACGTGGTCGCCACCTATGACAAGGTGGTGCGCAGCCCGTCGATGGAGATGCAGCTGCCCAGCGTCATCTCGCTGAAGTCCTATGTCGATCAGGACCGCAAGCCCGCCTTCACCCGCTTCAACGTCTTCCTGCGCGACGGTTTCGCCTGCCAGTATTGCGGGCAGGGCGGACTGGCCCAGGACCTGACCTTCGACCACGTCATCCCCCGCTCGCGCGGCGGGCGCACCACCTGGCAGAACATCGTCGCCGCCTGCGGCCCCTGCAACCTGAAGAAGGGCGGACGCACGCCACAACAGGCGGGAATGCCCCTGCTGCGCCGCGCCGCGCATCAGCCGAACTCGTGGGAGCTGCAGGAAGCCGGTCGGCGTTTCCCGCCCCACTTCCTGCATCAAAGCTGGCTGGACTACCTCTACTGGGACATCGAGCTGGAGCCGTAGGCGACCTGGCGGGGCAAGGGCCGGGCCGCCAGGACGGCGACAGCCTTGCGATCAAACTGACACGAAACTTCATCGTCTCTGACATGAGCGGTCCGTATAGCCACGCTCCGGCGGGGGGCGTTGCGTGTGATCGGTCACGAACAGGAGGTGGGGCGGACGCTGGCGGCGCAGAACCGGGTCCTGCTGGCCTATGTGCGGCGCCGGCTGGCGACAGCGGGCGACGCCGAGGACGTGGCGCAGGAAGCGATCATGCGCGTCCTGGCGCGGGCGCGTGAGACCCTGATCAGCGACCCGCTATCCTACGCCATGCGCACGGCGCGCAATATCCTGATCGATCGCGGCCGCCGCGTCGTCAGTGTGCAGATCGAGGATCTGGAAGAGGCGGATCATCTCATCGACAGCGGGGCGACGCCGTTGGAGGCGCTGGACATGAGTGAACGACTACAACTATGTCAGCGGGCGCTGGAGGCCATGCCGGCCTTGCGGCGAGAGGTCTTTGTGCGACGTCGTGCGGGCGAGGAGTCTTATGAAGCGATCGCTCGTGATCTGAGATTGTCGGTCGAGGCCGTGCAGAAACATTACAGCCGCGCAGCTCAGACGCTGCGCCGAACGGCGGAGGGCCGCCATGCCGACCAGATTTAACCGATCAAAAGATGATCGGGAGGCTGCGCTTTGGGCTGACGCCAGACGTGCGGCGACATGGTCGCCACAGCAACAGACGGCGCTTGATCAGTGGCTGGAGGGGCGGCCGGAACGGGCGGAGCTGCTGAGGCGGCATGACGCCCTGATTTCCGACGCCGCCGTGATCTGGGCGACGCAGCGGGTGGCGCGGGCGCGACCGACGCCGCGGGGCAGGCCGTCGGCGCCGCGCGCCCTTGTCATCGGGGGCGGCCTGGCGGCGGTTTGCGGGGCGCTGGCGCTTGTGACGGTCCTCATGCCGCGAGGGGACCTGATCGTCGGCTCCAGGGGCGTCCCTCAGCCGATCGCACTGGCGGACGGTTCCGCCGTTCTGCTGAACGGTCTGAGCGAAGTTCGTGTCGAACTGGACGACAAGGAACGCCGGTTGCGCCTCAAGGGTGAGGGCTTCTTTGAGGTCGCGCCTGACAAGGAACGACCTTTCTCGGTCGAGGTCGACGGCGTGCGCGTCACGGCCTTGGGGACCCGTTTCAACGTGGATCAACGCCAGACCCCTGACGGCAAGGTGGTCGAGGTGGTGGTGTTCGAGGGCGTCGTGAAGGTGATGTCGAACCGGGGCATGTGGATGAAGGTGCGCGCGGGTCAGCGCGCGACAGTCCTGGGCGGCGTGGTGGAGCGCGAGACGATGTTCAGGCCGGAAGCCAAGACCGATGTTCCGTCCTGGGCCAAGGGGTGGCTGGAGTTCAATGAAGCGACCCTGGCCAGTGTGGTCGAGGACCTGGAACGCGCCACGGGCGTCCAGGTCAAGCTGGCGGACCCGGGCGTCGGGCGGGTCCTGGTCAGCGGGCGTTTCGCCTATGATCGACCGGAAGACGCCCTGGCCGCCATGGCTGGAATTCACGGCTTCAAACTGACCCGTCAGGGGGCGGATCATTTTGAGATTTCCAAAGGTTAGGCGACCTTCAGGGCAAGTTTTCATGACAGCTGTCAGGACCTCTGCAGTCGCCGTCTAACCCCATAACGATCCGTATGATCGCAGGGGATTATCGAATGCCTATTCACAAGACCGGCCTGCTTACAGCGGCCGCCATCGCGGTTCTGACGTCCGCGGCCGCGCCTGCCTACGCCTGGCAGGCGACGCCGGGAGCGGAGACGCGCGCCGCTATTTCCATTCCGGCCCAGGACCTGGGCCGGGCGTTGCAGGCCTTGTCGCGCGACACAGGCCTGCAGATCGTCTTTGATCCGAGCCTTACGCGGGGGCGGACCTCCAACGCCGTCACGGGGGCCATGACGCCGCGTGAGGCCCTGCGTCGCATGATCGCCGGATCGGGCGTCGAGGCGCGCGAGGTGCGCGGCGTCCTGACCCTGGTGCGGCAGTCGGCTCAGGCCAGCGCCACGTCGCCCGACGCCTTTGAGGTCGCTGAGGTCGAGGTGGTCGGCTATGCGGCGGGCCTGCGCCGGTCGCTGGACGCCAAGCGCAAGGCCGACTTCATCTCGGACGTCATCAGCGCCGACGACATGGGCGACCTGCCGGCCAACAACGTGGCTGAGTCCCTGTCGCGTCTGCCGGGCGTCAATGCGGTGCGCAACCACACGACGGGCGAGGGCGACCGCATCACCATTCGCGGCCTGTCGACCGAACTGAACAACTACACCATGAACGGCGTGCGCATGGGCGGCGCCGGTTCGCCGGGCGACAACTTCTATCGCGGCGTGCGTCTCAGCTTTCTGCCGCCGGAAGGCATCGACTCGATCACCGTCATCAAGAGCCTGACCCCGGATCGCGACGGCGACGCCCTGGGCGGCACCATCGACATCCGCACGCCGACGGCCTTTGACCACGACCCGGTCTATGGCGTCCTGTCGGTCTCTGCCGGGATGCTGGACAAGTTTGACGACGAGAAGTCGGGCGAGATTTCCGGCTCGTTCGGGCGTCAGTTCAACGACAACTGGGGCCTGTTCGTCACCGGCAGCTGGTCGCGCCGCAAGTCGCAGTTCGAGCAGAACGGCGTGGACGGCGATAACCAGCCGCCGGTCTGGTACGCCGACAGCGAGACCATGGGCTGGGACACCGCCAGCTTCGTCATGCGCGGCATGAACCTGGGCTTTGGCGAGACTGAGGTGGAGCGTCACGGGCTGAACGCCAGTCTCGATTATCGCGGCGTGGCTCACGACTTTCACCTGCGCGGTCAGTTCAACGAATACACCCAGGACGAGTTCGGCAACCGCCTGAACTTCCGCAACGACACGGGCAAGAACTCGACCCGCCTGAGCCAGGTCGACAAGACGATGACGGGTCTGCTGCGGCCCGAGGACGCGGTGATCGGCACGGACGCCAAGCTGGGCCGGATCTACAGCTACACCACGGCCCAGATTGTGGACCGTGACAAGGACGGCCGGATCACCGACGCCGACCGTTCGGCGCGGTCCTATTATACGCTGGACGGCGCCTCGGGGACCTGGGACCCGCAGGGCTTCCGCCTGCGTCGCTTCTGGGAAGGCTCGCGCGAGACCGGCACGGTCATGTCGCTGAACCTCGGGGGCATCAGCCGCCTGGGCGACTTCACGGTCGACTATGACCTCTCCTACGCCAAGTCGGAGGACAATACCGACGACTCCTATGAGATGGAGTTCCGCAGCGACAAGTACGGCTGGCTGGGCAACAAGGGCGTCGATGTCGTCAACTTCGGCGACAGCCGCTTCCCCAAATGGGTGCTGAACGACGCCGGCATGGCGGCGATCCACGACAACAGCCAGTATGGCTTCGCCGGACTGTCGGGCGAGATCGGCGGGGCCGAGGAAGAGCTGTGGCAGGGCCAGTTCAACGTCGAATGGCGTCCGGTCTCGACCTGGCTGGAAGCGGTGAAGACGGGCGGTAAATTCTATAGCTCCAAGCGCTCGACCTATAGCGGCGAGTTCATGGATCTGGACGCCTCGGGCACCCTGGCCGACTTCTCGCGCTTCTACGGCAAGGAGGTCTCCAGCCTGTTCGACGGCGAGTATTCGGGCCTCTATCGTCTGGGCACGGTGATCGACAATGACGCCATGCTGGCCGAACTGCAGCGCGCCATGGCGGGGAACAGCGACTTCTTCGACGGCTTCGCCACCGATCCCGGCAACGCCGAGCTGAGCGGCGAGGACAGCTTCACCTTCCAGGAAGACATCTTCGCCGGCTACCTGATGGCCACGGCCCGTTTCGGTCAGGCGCAGATCCTGGGCGGCGTCCGGGTCGAGAGCACCAACAATACGATCGACGCCTATATCCTCGACGAGGTTCAGGGCGCGGGTTACGCGACGGACAAGAGCGACTTCATCAACGTCCTGCCGTCGATCCACCTGAACTATGATCTGGACGACCGGACCAAGGTGCGCGCCGCCATCTGGACCAGCTTCGCCCGTCCCGACATCGCCCGCATGTCCTCGGCGCGCGAATATGGCTACGACAGCGATCCGGACGGCGACGGCAAGATCAATCCGAAGAACGAGTGGCTGCTGGTCGCCATCGAGCAGGGCAACCCGGACCTGAAGCCGATGAAGGCGATCAACTACGATCTGTCGGTCGAGCGCTACAACGGCGACACGGGGGCCTATTCGCTGGGTCTGTTCTACAAGGACATCGAGAACTTCCTGTACCGTTCCTCGTCGTCGAACATCCGCGACGGGACGTCGGGCGTGAACGTCGGCCCGGACGGCGTGACCGTCTCCAAGCCCAACAACGGCAAGTGGGCGCGGGTTTACGGCGTCGAGATGAGCGCCCAGCAGGTCTTTCACTGGCTGCCGGGTCCGCTGTCGGCTCTGGGCGCCAGCGTGAACCTGACGCTGCAGAAGTCGGAGGCCGAGACCGGCATTTCCTGGCACCCGCAGGGCTATACCCTGCCGCTGATGGAGACGCCCGAGGCGGTCGCCAACGTCCAGATCTTCTGGGCGCGCGAGGGCTGGGAGGCCTACGCCGCCTACAGCTATCAGTCGGAATTCCTCGAAGGCATCCAGGACTTCGGCAACAACCCCTATGAGCAGGACTACGAGTTCGTGGACCTGAACGTGCGGCGCAAGCTGTGGAACGGGGCGACGGCGTCGTTGCAGGTGCAGAACCTCTTCGACAACCACACCTACTGGTACACGGCCGGCGCCAGCACGAGCTCCAGCCGTGCCTACATCAAGAACGGGCGGTCGATCTCGGTCGGCCTGACCTACGTCTTCTGATCGGGGAGGGGAGCATGAAAACGACCCACGCCCTGATGCTTGGGGCCGCGATGGCGGCCCTGGGCGGACAGACGATGGCGCAGACGGCGGAGCGGCCGCTGCGTCCCGAACCCGCGCCGGTCCAGGCTTCGGACCGGCCCGTGGCGCCGCCGACCGAGCAGCCGGAACGGATCATCCTGAACCTGACCGCCGACCCGGCGCACGAGATGGCGATCACCTGGCGCACCGCGCCGGGCGTCGTCGGCTTCGTCGAATACGCCGAGGCCCAGGACGGCCCCGACTTCATCCAGCAGGCGGTCCGTACAGCCGCTGTCACCGATGATGCGACCATCGCCGTGCGCGAGGCGGCCGAGTTCCGGGCGGCCTATCATTCGACGGTGCTGAAGGGGCTGAAGCCGGAGACGATCTATGCCTACCGCGTCGGCGACGGCGTGCGGTGGTCGGAGTGGCTGCAGTTCCGCACGGCGGCGACGACGGCGGAGCCCTTCACCTTCCTCTATATGGGGGACATGCAGAACAACATCCTCAGCGAGGCGTCGCGCACCATGAGGATGGCCTTCCGCAAGGCCGGGGACGCCGCCTTCGTCATCCATGCCGGGGACCTGATCAACCGGCACGACAGCGACAATGAATGGGGCGAATGGTTCGCCGCCGGCGGCTTCCTCTACGCCCAGACGCCGCAGATGCCGACGCCGGGCAATCATGAGTACGGGCGCGGCCCCGTGCTGAACCCTCAGTGGCGGCGTCAGTACACCCTGCCGGAAACCGGCCCGGCGGGCGTCGAGAAGCTGAAGGAGACGGCCTGGACCGTCGACTATCAGGGCCTGCGCCTGATCTCGGTCGACGCGCCCCTGTTCCACGGCGACGAGGCCATGCGGGCCGAGATGGTGCGCTGGCTGGATGGGCTTCTGGCGAACAACCCCAACCGCTGGACGGCGCTGTTCCTGCACTTCCCCCTGTTCTCGATCGACCCGGATCGCGACAACGCCAGGGTGCGCGACGCGCTCAAGCCGTTGATCGACAAGTACGGCGTCGATCTGGTGCTGCAGGCCCACGACCACGGCTATGCGCGCGGCGCCATCGGAACCGGCCCCATGCTCAATGCGGGGCCGGCGCGTCCGTCCGATCACGGCTCGACCTATGTGGTCTCGGTCGCCGGGCCCAAGATGTATCCGGTCGCCGATCTGGGCTGGGCCTCGCGCTCGGCCTCGCGGACCCAGACCTTCCAGACCCTGGATGTGTCGCCGGACGCCGTGGTCTATCGCGCCTTCACCGCGACGGGCCGCCAGCTGGACGCCTTCCGCCTGACCAAGGGTGCGGACGGCGTGGCGCGCGTGGAGACCCTGGCGCCTCACCCCGACGAAGAATAGGGCGGCGCACCCGTGAGGCCGGCTGTCGTGCCGGCCTCACGGGTGCATCTTTGAGGTTCGGTCTTGCCCCGCGGAGGCTAGCGGCGGCTTCGCCTCTGCGGGCGCCGAGCCCTTGGCCATGGCGGAGAGGCATCGCCCCAGTCTGGTCACACCCGATAACGCCAGGTTAATGTAAACTCACGTAAAATCATACACTTAGTTACGTTACAGGCGTGGCTATATCCGGTCGTGCGGGCTAGTTGCCCCGTCTTCGACCCATCGGGGGGCGATGCTGCGTAGATGGACGTCCGGGCTTCTGTGAAGCGCCGGGACGGAGCTGCGTGGTCATCTTGTCCGTCTCCCGAGTCTTCGGTCGAACCGGAGGCTCGTGACGTGTTGAAACTGCTGAAAACCTTGAAGCGCGTGGCGCTGCGTGTGGCCGCCATGGCTGCGCCCCTGGCGATCGCCGGCGTGGCCGGCGCTGCGGCCGCGTCTGATCTTCAAGTCTCCGCCTACACCTGGGCGCCCAACCCGGTGGCCAACGGCGCGCGTGCGACCTTCACCCTGCGAGCCACCAACAATGGGCCGGACCCGGTCAACGACGCCGTCGTGACCATCGCCGTGCCGTCGCACTTCTCGGTCGCGGCGGGAACCTTCCCCGCCTACTGCAGCTTGAGCGGCGCGGTCGGCGGCCAGACCCTGACCTGCGCCATGCCGCCGATGGCGGGCGGCGACGCCTCCGTCGTCTTCTCTGCGGATGCGACCAGCGCCGGATCGCGGACGACGACGGCCAGCATCTCCAGCCTGACCAATGTCGACGGCAACGCAGGCAACGACAGTCTGACGGTTTCCCCGGCAGTTCGCGAGGGCGCGGACCTGTCGGTGGTCAAGGACGACGGAGAGCCCGATGACTCCATCCCCGCCGGCGGCATCCTGACCTATACCTTGCAGGCCAGGAACGCCGGGCCGGACGCGACCGCCGCGATCCGCGTGACGGACAACCTGCCGGCCGCCAACAATTTCGAGTTCATTTCGGCGGCGGGCAGCGACTGGACCTGCAATCGCAGCGGCCTGACGGTCGCCTGTAATTATAATGGAGCGGCCCTGATCGGCGATCTGCCGCCGATCACGATCAAGGGGCGGGTGCTGGCCACGGGCGGCACCATCACCAACAACGCCTTTGCCGGGCTGACCAGCCTGCTGGTGCTTGACCCGAACACGACCAACGACGTTGCGACGCCGGTGGTCACGACCATCGAGCCGGGTTCCGATCTGTCGGCGGAAAAGACCATGCCGGCCACCATCGTCCTGGGCGACAGCGCCGACATCACCCTGAAGATCCGCAACGTCGGGCCGACGACGGTCGACGGCGCCGTCATTGTCGATCAGATCGCGCCCGAGTTTGAAATCCTGACGCCCTTGCCGGCGGGTTGCGGCGTCGCGGGGCAGACGGTGAGCTGTACGGCCGGCGTCCTGACGACCGGGCGGGTCCAGACCTTCGTCATTCCTGTCCGCTCGCTCGCCGTCACGAGCGGCGGCGCGGTCAATTCCGCGACGGTGACGTCGCCGGCCGGGATTACAGATCCGATCCCGGACAACAACACGGCCAACGCCGGCTACAGCATCGTCGCGCCGAACGCCGACCTGCGCACGCGGAAGGTCAAGGGACCCAATCCGGTCGAGGCCGGCGAGGTGATGACCAGCACGATCACGGTCCGCAACCTGGGACCGTCGGTGCTGAACTATGACGCGGCCAATCCGCTGCGCATCGTCGACACGGTGACGGCGGACGAGACCTATGTCTCGGCGGCGGCTCCCTGGGTCTGTTCGCAGGCGGGGCTTGAGATCACCTGCGAACTGTCGGGGCCAGGCAGCCTGGCCGTCGGCGCCGATGCGGTGCTGTCGCTCAAGACCCTGGCGGGTACGGGCGCGGACCTGAACCTGACCAACACCGCCTGTACGGCGGCGGGCGCCTTGCCGGGCGATCTCAACGGCGGCAACAACTGCGCCTCTGCGATTTCGCGTTCGACGCCGAACGAGGCTGATCTGGCCATCGTCAAGGAGGTCAGCCTGAACGCGACGGGACCCTGGACCCAGACGCCCGCCCTGTCGGTGCCTTTCAACACCCAGGACTTCTACATCCGCTTCACGGTCAGCAACCTGAGCGGCCAGATCGCCCGCACCGTGGTCGTGACCGACGTGCTGCCGAACTTCATCAATGACGCCGGCAACGGCTTCGTCACCGGCTTCAACCTGGAAAGCGCCAGCCAGGGCGCGCCGGCCTACAGCGCGAGCAACGGCAGGATCAGCTGGACGGTGAGCGACCTGGACGTCGGCGACAGCGAGACGGCCATCGTGCGCATTTCGCGTCCGGTCGAGAGCGGTCTGTTCGACAACGTCGCCCTGGTGACTTCGCCGGACACGACCGAGGACCCGACGGCCCTGGCCAACAACCAGTCGACCGCCAGCTACGACATCGCGCCGATCACGGACATCACGCTGAACGCCAAGACGGTTTCGCCGAACCCGGCCAAGGTCGGCGTGCTGGCGACCTACAGCATCAGCGTGCGCGGCCTGGGGCCGAACCCGGCCTCTAACGTGGTGGTCGAGGACACCATCGACACGACGCGCTTCGAACTGGTCGGTCAGCCGTCCACCACCAAGGGCGGCGTGACCTGCGTCAAGGATGATGCGACCGGCGCGATCACCTGCCCCATGGGCACGATCAGTCGCGGTCAGACCTATCAGATCAGCCAGCAGGTCCGGGCCCGCTTCCCGTTCGGCGGGGCGACCTCGGGCTTCCCGATCGACCACGTCAACACCGCGACCGTGACCACCTCGACCAACGAGACGAACGCGACCAACAACAGCGTCGCCCTGACGCACCCGGTGTTGGCGCCGACCATGGACCTGGCGATCACCAAGGAAGAGCCGAGCGCCGAATTCGACCCGATGCCGTTCGGGTCCGAGCTGGTCTATGACCTGCGCGCCTCCAACTATGGTCCCTCGCGCGCCGGCAATGTGGTCGTCACCGATATTCCGGCCGCGCCCGCCGGCTATACGATGGCCCTGTCCAAGTTCGAGGTGAACCCGGTCGGCGCTGACGGCGGGCTGACGCTCTACACGCCGCCCGCTCCGAGCTGCGTCACTGTGGCCGGCGGCCAGATCGAGTGCCGTCTGCATGACAGCGATCCGAGCCAGAACTTCCTGGATGAAGAGCGTCAGGTGATCTTCCGCCTGTTCATGGCTGTCACCGGCGCTCCGCCTACGGGTCCCATGACCTTCTCCAACGGCGCAGAGATCGTGTCGCTGGAACAGGACAATACAACGGTCAGTCAGGCGGACAGCCAGCTGGCCAACAATACGGCGGTGCAGACCACGACGGTCATTCCCGCGACCGATCTGGAAGTCGTCAGCAAGACCCGCGTCACGCCGTCGCCGGTGCAGATCAACCAGCCGGTCGAGTATCGGATCGTCGTGCGCAACAACGGCGTCTCGCCGACCACCCAGGTGCGCGTGTCGGATCAGCTTCCGTCGGGCTGGACGCGGGTTAATGTGGCCGGTCAGTACGAAGAGAGCTTCACCGTGGCCGGCGCGGCCTCGGTCTCGAACATGACCTGCTCGGGCGCGAACAAGATCACCTGCGTGCTGGACGGCGACTTCCCCGCCGGGATGGGCGACACCGTGACCCTGACGATGTTCGCCAAGGCGGCCCATCCGTTTGCGGGCGCGCTGAACACGAACCTGACCAATACGGCTGAGATCAAGCCGGGTCTGGACGGCTCGGGCAAGGAAATCAGCCGCGACACGAACCCGGCCAACAACACCAAGACCGAAACCACCCAGGTCACGACGTCGTCGATCAAGGGCACCGTCTATCGCGACGACAACCGCAACGACGCGATCGACGCCAACGAGGGCATGACCGGAGTCACCCTGACCCTGAGCGGGACGGATGTGTTCGGCAACGCCATCGTCAACCGCACGACGACGACGAGCGCTGGCGGCGCCTTCACCTTCGACCGCCTGCCGGCCGGGACCTATCAGATCGTCGAGACCCAGCCCTCGGGCACGTTCGACCGCAACGAGACCGCCGGCACGGCGGGCGGCGACGTCAACAACGCCGCCTATGGCAGCGGCGCGTCGAGCAATACGATCTCCAACATCGTCCTGCCGGCGACCACGGAGGCGACCGGCTATGTCTTCCAGGAAGTCAGCGCGGCCAAGGTGTCGGGCTATGTCTATCGCGACCTGAACAACAACGGCGTGCGTGAAGGCGGCAGCGGCGAGACGGGCTTTGCGCCCGCCGCCTTCGCCTCGACGCCGCACATCCGTCTGACGGGCACGGACTACGCCGGCGGCGCCGTGAACCTGACGGCCAACGTCAATGCGACGGGCTTCTATGAGTTCGCATCGGTGCCGCCGTCGAACGGCGCGGACGCCTATACCGTGACGCAACTGGTCCAGCCGAACGGCGCCTCCGACGGCAAGGACGCCAACGGCGCCCTCGTGATCGCCAACTCCAGCGGTCGAACGGCGCCGGAAGGCTTCGACATCGGCGCGGTGGCGCCGGGCGCCGATCTGACCGAGCGCAACTTCGGCGAACTGCCGACCTCGCTGCTCAGCGGCATGGTCTTCCTGGACCCGAACGCCGATGCGATCCGCAGCGCGGGCGAGACCACGGGCCTGGCCGGCGCCGGTATTCGCCTGACGGGCCTGAACGACCTGAACGAGACCATCGACTGCCTGATCACCACGACGGCGACCGGCCTCTACAGCTTCCCGAACGCGGCTTCGGCCACGCCGACCTGTCAGGTGCTGCGTCCCGGCGTCTATGCGCTGGAGATCACGCCTGCGGCCGGTCTGACCCACACGGGCGCCTTCATCGGCACCTCGGGCGGCGATTCCGGCGGCCAGAGCGGCGCCAATACGGCGGCGCCGGGCGAGGCCAACAAGATCGTGGCCGTCATCGTCGTCACCGCCGGCTCGTCGTCGATCAACTATGACTTCGGCGCCAGCGGCCAGGGCCTCAGCGGCTATGTCTATGTCGACAACAACGACACGGGCGTTCGCGATGCGGGCGAGGCCGGCATTCCGGGCGTGAGCGTCACCCTGTCGGGCACCACGGCCAACGGCCAGAACGTCTGTGACCTGATCAACTGCACGGTCACGACCGATGCGGCGGGCGCCTTCATCCTCCTGTCGGCGCCGGGATCGGACGCGACGGGCTATACCCTGACGCAGCAGGCGCAGACCGCTGCGCCTCTGTCGAACTACACGGACGGCAAGGATGCGGCGGGCGTGGTCGGCGGCGTCGTGCGCGGCGCGGCGGCCAACGACGTCATCAGCGGCATCGTGCTGAACACAGGCGAGCTGGGCTCCAACTACGCCTTCGGCGAGCTGGCCGGTTCGCTGGCCGGTCTGGTCTATGTCGACGGCAATGACGACGGCGTGCGTCAGGCCGGCGAACTCGGCCTGGGCGGCGTCGAGATCATCCTGTCGGGCACGACCGCCGACGGTCAGGACATCTGCGCCTGGCGCGCGGCCCTGGACCCGAGCCAGACCTGCACGGTCACGACCAAGGCGGACGGCTCTTACGTCTTCGACAACCTGCCGAAGGGGACCTATGCCCTGACGGAAACCCAGCCCAGCGCCTATGCCGACGGTCGTGAAGCCGCCGGTTCGGCGGGCGGTTCGGTCAACAACGGCGTCTTCGACGGCACGGCTGCGGCCAACACCATCGGCGGCATCGCCCTGGGCGCCGGCGTGGACGCGACCGACTATGTCTTCGGCGAGCGCGCCGTGGTCATCAGCGGCACGGTCTTCAAGGACCCGCAGCGCGACGGTGTGAACGGGGGCGGCGAGCCGCCTCTGGCCGGCGTGACCATCGAATTGGTCCAGAACGGCGTGGTCATTGCGACCACGACGACCGGCGCTGACGGAACCTACATCTTCATCGACCTGCCCGCCGGCGACTATACGGTGCGCGAGGTCCAGCCTGACGGCTATGGCTCGTCGTCGCCGAACGAGGTCTCGGTCAACCTGACCCCTGGTCAGACCCAGACGGTCGACTTCGCCGACACGGTCAGCAGCATCGCAGGCCACGTCTTCGTCGACAGCAACAACGACGGCGTGCGTCAGGCCGGCGAGGCGCCCATCGCGGGCGTGGTCGTGACCCTGACGGGCACGGACGCGGCGGGCGGTGCGGTTAACCGCACGGCCACGACCAACGCCTCGGGCGAGTGGATCATCGACGACCTGCTGGCGGGGACCTATGGGGTCGTCGAGACCCAGCCGGCCAACTATTCGGACGGCCTGGACAGCGCGGGTTCGGTCGGCGGCGTCGTGGCGACGCCCGGCGACCGGATCAGCGACATCGTCCTGCCCGAAGCGACCGACGCGATCGACTATGCCTTTGGCGAGCGCGGTCAGGGCGTCAGCGGGAACGTCTATGTCGACGTTGACCTGAACGGCGTGAATGACGGCGGCGATCGTCCGCTGGCGAACGTGGTGGTGGAACTGCGCACCGCCTCGGGCGACCTGGTGGCCACGACCACGACGGGACCTGACGGGTCGTACAGCTTCGGCGACGTGCCGGCGGGCGACTATGTGGTCATCGAGACCCAGCCTGCGGGCTATGGCGAGGGGCCGGAGCATCCGACCAACCGCGTGCCTGTCGCCGTCGTCACGGATGAGAAGACCGTGCCGATCAACTTCGGCGAGCGCACCGGCTCGCTGTCGGGCCTGGTCTATAACGACACCAACAACAACGGCGTCCGCGACGCCAACGAGCCGGTCATCGGCGGCGTCGCCGTCGTCCTGACGGGAACGGATGCGCGCGGCGAGGCGGTCACACGCACCGTCGTGACCGGACCGGACGGAAGCTACCGCTTCACCGACCTGCCGGGCGGGACCTACACGGTCACGGAAACCCAGCCGGACGGCTATGACGACGGTCTGGACACGCCTGGAACCTCGGGAGGCGCATCGGACGGCGGCGACGCCATCACGGGCATCGTCCTGGCCCCTGCGGCCAAGGCGACGGGCTACCTGTTCGGCGAGCGCGGCGACGAGGCCCAGATCTCGGGCTCGGTGTGGATGGACTCTGACCACGACCGCGCACGCGGCGGCGGCGAGGCCCCGCAAGCGGGCTGGACCGTCGAGCTGTTCCTGGGCGACGTCCTGATCTCGACGACCCAGACCGGCGCCGACGGCGGCTATGCCTTCACCGGCGTGGCGCCCGGCTCGGGCTATGGCGTGCGCTTCCGTCACCCGGACAACAACGCCGTCTATGGCGGGGCGCGTCCGAACGAGACCGGCGCGACCTTCGTTGACGGCGTGACCTCGGCCTCCAATGCGGGCGGCGCGACCCTGAAGGATCGCGAACTGACGGGGATCACCCTGACGCCGGGCGCCGGCGTGACCCAGCAGTCCCTGCCGCTGGACCCGTGGGGCGTGGTCTATGACGCGGTCCGCCGCACGGCCATTCCGGGCGCGACGGTCCAGATCACCGGACCGGCCGGCTTCGATCCCGCCCTGCATCTGCTGGGCGGCGCCGGAAACGCGCGTCAGATCACCGACGCCCTGGGCCTGTACCAGTTCCAGCTGACGGCCTCGGCCCCGGCCGGCGCCTACAGCCTGTCGGTGACGCCGCCGAACGGCACCTACAACCCGAACCAGCCGTCGACGATCATTCCGCCCTGCGCGGGACCGCTGACGGTCAATGCGACGCCGGACCCCCTGCTGGTCTCGACCAGCAACGGCCCGCCGCCGCTGGGCACGGCTGAAGGCTGCCTGACGGGCGTGATGACCACCGGCTATGTGCTGAGCTTCAATATGACGCCGGGGGTTTCGGCCAACATCGTCAACAACAACATCCCCCTGGACCCGATCCTGGAGGGCGCGATCGAGGTCACGAAGACGACCCCGATGGTCAACGTCGTGCGCGGCGGTCTGGTCCCCTATGTCATCACGGCCCGCAACACCCTGGCCGGGACGCTGACGGGCCTGACCCTGACGGACCGCGTGCCCGCCGGCTTCCGCTATCGCGAGAGCAGCGCCCGTATCGACGGCGTGGCGGTCGAGCCGATCCAGAACGGTCGTCTGCTGACCTGGAACGACCTGACCTTCGCGGCGGGCGAGACCAAGCGGTTGGAGCTGATCCTGGTGGTCGGTTCGGGCGTGGTCGAGGGCGAGCACACCAACGTCGCCTTTGCGGTGAACCTGATCGTCGATCAGGTCATCTCCAACCTGGCCGAGGCCACGGTGCGGATGATCCCCGACCCGGACTTCGACTGCACCGACATCCTGGGCAAGGTGTTCGACGACCGGAACGGCAACGGCGTTCAGGACGACGGCGAGCCGGGTCTGCCGGGGGTGCGTCTGGCGACCGCGCGCGGTCTGCTGATCACGACGGACGCCGAAGGCCGGTATCACATCACCTGCCCGATGATCCCGAACGAGGACCGCGGCTCCAACTTCATCGTGAAGCTGGACGACCGGACCCTGCCGACGGGCTACCGCGTCACCTCGGGCAACCCGGAAACGGTGCGCCTGACGCGCGGCAAGTTCGCCCGCCTGAACTTCGGCGCCGGCCTGCACCGCGTGGTCCGTCTGGACCTGAACGGCGAGGCCTTCGACGGCGAGGCTCTGCGTCCGGAGTTCGAACAGCAGTTCGAGGGCCTGATCGAGACCCTGGCCGAGCGTCCCTCGGTCCTGCGTCTGGCCTATGCCGCCCAGGGCGAAAGCGCGGACCTGATCAAGGACCGCGTCGCCCAGGTCCGTCGTCGCCTCCAGGATCGCTGGAACGACGAGCGCGGCCGCTACCGACTGGTCATCGAAGAGGAGACCGTCGTCCTGTCCACTCCTCATGAGGGAGGCGTGCAATGATCCGCGCGTCGAACAAGCTGCTGACCGCCCTGCTGATGGGCGGATCGGCCATCGCCCTCGCGACCGGGGTTCAGGCCCAGGACGCCGCCGCTGATGACCGTCAGGTCTATTGCGGTCGCGACACCGAGCGCCCCTGCGGTCCTGTGGCGGACGATGCGGCGGTCGAACGCCGCGGCGTCGGGAACAACCTGGAAGCCGCTGATCGCGGGGCGGCGCGTCCGTTCCGTGTCAGCGTCGATGGGGCAGGCGAGGACGGCGATGATCTGCGCGCCGACCGCCAGCGTCGTCAGGATCTGGCCCTGGCCGGGGCCGACGTGCGGGTTCAGGCCACGGCCTTCGACGTGCGCCCGGTGCTGAGCATCGTGGCGGAGCAGCCGGTGATCCGCGCCGGCGACGCCGTGCGCTTCTTCACCCTTAGCAACTACGCCGCCTATATCGACCGGGCCGAGGTTCGCATCTTCCGCGCCGATCAAAGCACCGAGGAAGCGCCGTTGACGGTTATTCCGGCGCGCTTCGGCCAACCCGTCCTGTGGACGACCGACCGGGATCAGCCGGGCGAGCATCGCTATCGCTATGTGCTGCGCGTCTATGACGCCGAAGGCCGCTACGACCAGACCTCGGCCCTGACGCTGGACGTGACCCATGCGGTCAACGTCACCAAGCCGGACATCCACGCAGGTCCCCTGTTCGAGAACATGCGCGTCGTCGACGCCATCTCGGTCAAGGGCGCGGCCGTCACCCTGAGCGGCGAGGTCGCTGACCCCGCCACCCGCGTCACCGCCTTCGGAACCACGGTTCCGGTGGATCGCACGGGCCGCTTCATGGTCCAGCAGATCGTCCCCGCCGACACCGCCGCCGTGGCGGTTCAGGTGGCGCGTCCCGGTCAGGCGCCGGTTGATCTGGTGCGGGAGATCGTCCTGCCGCGCACCGACCGCTTCTTTGTCGGCATCGCCGACATCACGGCGGGCAGCCGCAGCTTTGACGCCGCCAAGCATGAACTGCTGGGCGATGCAGGCGATCACCGCGACGACTTCGTCGACGGTCGTCTGGCCTTCTATTTCAAGGGCGTGGTTCGTAACGACTGGCGCCTGACGGCCTCGGCCGACACCGGCGAGCAGCCGCTGAAGAGCCTGTTCGACGGCTTCCTGGAGAAGGACCCGCGCTCGCTGCTGCGCCGTATCGACCCGGAGATGCATTATCCGGTCTATGGCGACGACTCGGTCACGGTCGAGGACGCCCCGACCTATGGCCGCTTCTATCTTCGCGCCGAGAACGAGAACACCGACGCCCTGTGGGGCGTGTTCCAGAGCCGTCTGGGCGGCAATGAGCTGATCCGTCACCAGCGGACCCTCTATGGCGCCAATCTGGACTGGCGCAGCGACGCCGTGACCGCGAGCGGCGAACGCCGCACCGAGATCACCGGCTTCGCCGCCGACCCCGGCACCATCGCCAGCCGCGAGGACTTCGCCTCGACCGGGGGCTCGGTCTACTTCTTCCGCAACCGCGACATCGCGCCGGGGTCGGAGCGGGTCTTCCTGGAAGTCCGCGACAAGGATTCCGGCCTGGTGCTGGAGCGTCAGGAGCTGATCGCCGCCCGCGACTATGAGGTGAACTACCTTCAGGGGCGGGTCGTCATGCGCAATCCGCCGCCGATGACGGCGGATGCGAACAGCTTCGTGTCCCAGTCGTCGCTGGCCGGGAACCCGGTCTGGGTCGTGGCTGCCTATGAGTATTCGCCGGGCCTGACGCGGCCCGAGGCCTTCACCACGGGCGGGCGGGCGCAGCACTGGCTGACCGACCGTCTGCGCGTCGCCGGCAGCGCCTATCATCAGGGCGAGGATCAGGCGTCGCAGGATCTGTTCGGCGCCGACGTCCTGTATCAGCACGCGCCCAACAGCTTTGTGAAGCTGGAGTTCGCCCAGGCGGACGGGCCGGGCGACGGTTCCTACCTGTCGTCCACCGGCGGCTATGACTTCACCAAGGTCGACACCGTCGCCGATCAGGCCAACGCCGTCAGCCTGACCTTCGCCGGTCAGCTGGACGAACTGGGACTGGAGCGCGACGGGCGCTTCGGCGGCTACTGGAAGACGCGCGAGGCCGGCTTCTCGGCCCCCGGCGAACTGACCTTTGGCGAGACCCTGGATCAGTACGGCGGCGTCTTCGACATGGCGCTCAGCGACACGGTTCGATTGCAGGCCAAGGGCGACGTCACCGACGGCCGCCTGACCGAGCGTCATGCGGTCGAGGTCGGCCTGCGTCGCGAGACGGCGGCGGGCTGGTTCGGCTCAATCGGCGTCCGTTCGGACAAGCAGCAGGGCCAGCGCACGCCCTACAGCCCGCTGTACGTGCCGCCGCCCAGCGAGGGCACGCGGACCGACGCGGCGGTCTCGCTCGGCTATCGCCACACACCCGATCCCGAGACGCCCAACGTCGAGCAGCGCGACGCCCCCTGGGCTGTCTGGACCTTCGTCCAGGCGACGCTGGACCATGACGGCGGGCGGGAATCCAACGACCGTTTCGGCCTCGGCGGCGAATATCAGGTCCACGACCGGCTCAAGTTCAAGGGCGAGGTCTCGGACGGCGACATGGGCTTCGGCGCCGACGTGCGGGCCGACTTCGCCATGACGGATCGGGGCAGCCTCTATCTGGGCTACGCCCTGGCCGGCGAGAACCCCGACGCCATGACCGGCGGTCGTCTGGGCCGCCTGACCGGCGGCGCGCGTCAACAGATGGGCGAGAAGACCAGCGTCTTCGCCGAACAACGCTATGACCACGGCGACGGCCCCACCGGCTGGACCCAGGCCTACGGCGTCGACTTCAGCCCCATCGAGGCCTGGACCTTCGGCGCCCGCTACGAGACCGGCTCTCTGGCCGACGCCCTGGGTCAGGAAATCGACCGCATGGCCATCGGCGCCACCGCCGACTATGGCAGCGACCGCCTGCGCTGGGCGTCAGCCCTTGAATACCGCAAGGACGAGGGCGACACGGTCGGCGAACGCACCACGGTCGCCACCCGCAATCAGGTCACCTACAAGGCCACGCCGTCGCTGCGCCTGTTCGCCAAGGCCAACATCTCCCTGTCCAACTCGGATCAGGCGATGGCGATGAACGCCGACTATTACGAACTGGCGCTGGCCGGGGCCTATCGCCCGGTGGACAATGACCGGCTCAACCTGTTGACCAAGTACACCTATCTGGCCGACCTGCCGTCGCCGGCCCAGGTGGACGCCCTGGGGCAGTCGCTGGACTATGCCCAGCGCAGCCACATCGCCGCAATCGACGGGACCTATCAGGTCACGCCGCGTCTGGCGGTCGGGGCCAAGGTCGCCTGGCGTCTGGGCGAACTGCGCGCCTCTCGCGACGAAAGCGCGCCCTGGTTCGACAGCGAGGCGACGTTCTGGGCCGTGCGCGCCGACTATCAGATCGTCCGCCGCTGGGACGTCCTGGTCGAGGTGCGCGAGCTGTCGATCAAGGAGGCGCAGGACAGCCGTCTGGGCGCCCTGGTCGGCGTCTATCGCCACTTCGGCGACCACGTGAAACTGGGCGTCGGCTACAACTTCACCGACTTCTCGGACGACCTTGGCGACCTCAGCTACGACGAGCGCGGCTGGTTCGTGAACCTGATCGGCAAGTTCTGATCCACCAGCACCGACGCCGCCTTGCAGCGGCGTCGGTGCTTGGTCGGGCGCTTGTTTACATCCCTGTATCTTGACGGGCGGCGAATGCTGGATGACAGTGTTCGTCAAGCTGCGCAGGTCCGGGGAGGGACCATGGGGAAGCGATCATTACAGGATGCGTCTCCGGTCGACCTGGAGACGGCTTGCCGCGTCCACGCTGACGCCTTGCGCGCCATCACCCGCAAGGCGCGCGAAGACGAGGCGGACCTGGCTCAGGACGCCTGTCTGCGCCTGGTCGAGACCGCGCAGCGAGAGCCGGTCGGCGCTCCTGCCCATCTGTTGTTCCGCATCGCCAGAAACCTGGTGATCGACCGCATGCGCGGCCGAGGTCGCGCCGCGCGCCTGTTTCAGGATCAGACGGCTTATGAAGAGCATCGATGTCCGTCGCCGGATCCCGAGCGGGTTCTTTTGGCGACCGAGCGGTTGCGCCGGGCGCTGAAGGTCATTGACGCCATGCCGGACAGGCGCCGTGAAGCCTTCCTGCTGCATCGGATCGAAGGTCTCAGCTACCCGCAGATCGCGCGTCGCATGGGCGTCAGCGTCAAGGGCGTTGAAAAGCACATCTCCTCGGCCATGCTGCAGTTGTTGCGGGGCATGCAGGCGGAAGGGTTCGACGACTAGGGCGTGGCGCAGCTCATACGTCTATGATTGTATCTTCCCGTCCTCCCCGGTCGCCCGCTCTCCTGGTTCATGATGATTTCCGACGACATCGAGCAAGAGGCGGCCCGCTGGTTCGCCGCCCAGCGCAGAGGGCCTATGACGCTGGACGAGCGACAGGCTTTTGACGCCTGGCGCGCCGATCCCTTGCACCAGGCGGCGCTCAACCGGATGCATGAGGTCTGGGGCGAGGTCTCGGCGGTCGGAGAGATGGGCGTTGCGCTCAGAAGACGAAAGGCTCGACCCCATCGCGCGGCGATTGCGGCGGTTCTGGTCCTGGGTCTGGCGGTCAGCCTGGGCGGCGGCGTCTGGTGGAAGTTCGATCAGCAGAGCACGCAAACCGGGATTGGCGAACAGAGCAGTCAGGAACTGGCGGACGGCAGCATCGTCGCTCTGAATGTCGTGACCCGCGCACGCTATGACATCAATGCTCGCGAGCGCGTCGTGCATCTGCGCGAGGGCGAGGCGGCCTTCGTGGTGCGCAAGGACCCTGAGCGGCCCTTCTTGGTGCGGACGGGCGGATATGAAGTCAGGGCCGTCGGCACGGCCTTCAATGTCCGCAACCGGGATCAGAGTCTGGACGTCGCGGTCAAGGAGGGGGTGGTCGAGGTGCGCCGACTGTCTGGCGACGAAAAACCCATGCTGCTGCGGGCGGGACAGCGGCTGTACGTCAAGGACGCGGGGGCGTCCGCACGGACCGCGTACAAGGTTTCAGCCATCTCGACGAACGCCGTCGATGAGTGGCGCCAGCGCGTCCTTACCTATGAGGATGCGCCTATCAACCAGGTCGTGCAGGATGTGAATCGCTTCTATGAGCGTCCGCTGACGATCGACCCGGCCCTGGGCCGCCGTCATGTGACCCTTCGACTGGTGATCGACGATCGGGCCGATACGGTGAAGCGGCTGGCCGCCCTGTTGGGCGCCGAGGTCCACAATATGGGGCGAGAAGACGCGCTGAAACCCTAACGATCACAGCGGTTCCAAGAATTTCTTCATGATCAGGTAGGGTGTTCGCATCCCGCCGCGTCTAACCCCCAAAACAAGAATCTCTTGGGAGGGAGGGGCTGATGATGTTGCGGTCTTCGTATGTTCGTTTTCCACGTCTGCGTATGCTTGCGGGGGCAGGGTGCGCCGCCCTGATGATTGCGGCGGCCATGCCTGCGGGCGCGGCGTCCCAATCTGCGGTGGCGTCGTTCAATATTCGCTCGGCCTCGCTGTCGCAGAGCTTGCTGGAATTCGGACGTCAGGCCGGAATTTCCATCGCCGCCGACCAATCCCTGACCGCGGGCCAGCGCGGCGCGGCCGTGTCTGGCGAACTGCCTGTGGGCGAGGCTCTGGATCGCCTGCTGGCCGGGACCGGGCTGAAGGCCGAGTTCGCCGGCCCCAACGCCGTTCGCCTGGTGCGCGTGGGACAGGGGGACGCCGGGGGAAACGACCTTCGACCGTCCGGCCAGGACGGGGGGCAAGAAGCGACGACCGTCGGAGACATCATCGTCACCGCCCAGAAGCGTGAGGAATCCATCCAGGACGTGCCCATCGCCGTCTCGGCCTTCTCGGCGGAAACCCTGGACGCGATGAAGATCGAGGGCGGCTCGGAACTGCTGCGGGCGATCCCGAACGTCAGTTTCTCCAAGGCCAATTTCAGCATGTACAACTTCTCGATCCGCGGGATCGGGACCAAGGCGGTTTCCGCCTCATCTGATCCGGCCGTGGCGGTCAGCTTCAACAACACCCCGTTGATCCGAAACCGTTTGTTCGAGCAGGAATACCTTGATGTGAACCGCGTCGAAGTGCTGCGCGGACCTCAGGGGACACTCTATGGCCGAAACGCCACGGCGGGCGTGGTCAACATGATCCCCAACCTGCCCGGCCCGGACTTCGACGCGATGTTGAAAGCCGAAGCGGGCAATTTTGGATCCATGCGCGGCCAGATGATGGTCAACATACCTTTGGCTGACACCTTTTGGGTGCGGGCGGCGGCGAGCCTGACCAAGCGGGAAGGATTTGATCACAACACCTTCAAGGATACCCGGGTGAATGGGCGTGATCTCTATTCCACGCGTCTGTCAGCGGCCTGGGAGCCCAGCGATCGGTTCAATGTCAATCTGATCTGGGAGCATTTCGGTGAAGACGACAACCGTTCTCGCACGGGAAAGCAGCTCTGCACGACCGATCCGGGCCCGACGCAGATCGGGTCCTATAAGATCACGAACCCGGAGTTGCAGGGGCGGCTGAGCCAGGGCTGCCTGCCGCGTTCGCTCTTTACCGATGCCGCCTATGGCACGCCGAACGGGATGGGCATGGCCCAGGTCGTCGCCGCCGGTGCGGTCGTTTATGGTCAAATCCTTACTGGCCCGAGGACTACGGCGACTGTTCTTGCGGTTGATATTGGTACGAATCCTTATGCTGGAGTGGTTCAGTCTAAGAATTTGAGAGAGATAGCGACGGCCTATGATCCGAGGTTCGTTGTAAGTAATGATGTCTATCAAATGAATGCTGTATTTTATTTAACGGACAGAATTAAGATCACGTCTCAGACGGCTTATGCAAAAGATTATTTTTGGTCTACGCAGGACTATATGCGTTACCCGTCAAATGATATTTTTAATGACAGTAGAAATTTGTACGATAGCCGGCGCAGGCCTATTGGCGACTCATTAGCTTCTCCAAGCGGTATCTATACTGATCCGCAGCTTGGCCCATCCAAGGGAATGATATCTGCTGATTTAAGTAAATCCAAAAATGAACAATTTTACCAAGAAATACGTATTCAGTCCGATTTCGGCGGAAAGTTTAATTTTAATCTAGGTGCAAATTATCTGAAATTTGATACCCAAGATGATTACTATGTATTTAACAATCTATTCTCATTGATAGCCGAATATAACTATAGCGGAAGTTTTGCTTCTAATGGGTCCAAAATAACTACAAAATGTCTAGATGGAAGTAAGTCTGAATGTGTCTATGTCGATTATTCCTCTATTGAATCTATTGCTGGTGATGGTCACAATTATTTTCGTAGTAAAAATGTCGTTTCTACACGTTCATGGGGTGTTTTTGGCGAGGGCTATTTAGATATTTCCGATGATCTGAGTTTGACCTTGGGGCTTCGGTATACCGACGACAAAAAGACGTCTACCCCATATCCGACCCAGCTCTTGCTCGGCTCTAGCGATCTTTATGGATACGGATATCTGACGGGCGGCAGCGTGGTTCGAGGATTGCCGGCGTCTCCTGATGTTGTTCAGTCCTGGGGTGCGGTTACAGGGCGACTGGTCCTGGACTGGAAGCCATCAGATGATGTCATGGCCTACGCCTCATATGCCCGGGGGTACAAGGGGGGTGGGTCGAACCCTCCGCGTCCAGGGCTGGACCCTCGCGTAGTTCAGTATCAACCGCTCGCCTCGACATTCGAGCCTGAGTATGTTGATGCGCTTGAGGTTGGTTTGAAAACAAATCTATTTGAAGAAAAAATTCGTCTCAACGCAACGGCTTTCTACTATGACTATAGCGACTATCAAGTTTCGCAAATTGTTGATCGCATATCCCTGAATGAGAACTTCGATGCGAAAAGCATGGGGGTCGAGTTTGAATTAACCTACAATGTCACTCCTAATTTCAGGGTTGATGCAAATGTCGGGTACTTAAAGACAAGGATTGATGACGGGGAAAAGTCGATTGATGTCATGAATAGGACGCAAGGCAATGCGGACTGGATGCTTGTTCGTCCGTGGCTTCAGGTTCCTTCGAACTGCATTGCTCCTGTAAAGCATGTCGAAAAAATTATGACGAACGCCTTCCAAACTGAGGGCGTGAAGTTCCAAGCTATGCAGCTGCTATGCGGAGCTACAGAAAGACTAGGTTCGTTCGATCCGAATTTCGGTAAAGGTCCACGTTACTGGCAGATGTTCGGTATCGACTATAATCCATTGAGGGATGCGCCGAATGGCGGGCGAGGCTTTGATGTTGATTTAGGCGGGAACGAGTTGCCGAATGCGCCGCGGTGGACCGCTAGCCTTGGGGCCCAGTACACATGGCAACTTGGTAGTTTTGATGCGACCCTGAGAGGGGATTACTACAGGCAGGCGGAAAGCTATTTCCGTATATACAACACGGAATACGACAAGCTTGAATCCTGGGATAACGTTAATCTGTCTGTATCTATAGAAAATATGGAGAGCAATTTTGTATTAAGCGCATACGTCAAAAACGTATTTGATGACTCGCCTATCGTTGATGCGTTCACAAATAGTGATGATACTATGCTTACAACAAACGTATTCACGCTTGACCCAAGGTTGTTTGGTGTCTCTCTTACGAAGAGATTCTGATATTAATCATAAAATAAATTTGACTAATACGTAATTTGATATCGGTTTAATGTAGCTAAACTATTGTGTTTAGTCTGATCAATGGAGAAGGTTATGAAAAAGCTACTTAGCGTTCTGTCTTCCGTTGCATTGATTTCCGTCGCGGGCGTTTCTGCGGCTAGCGCTCAATCTTTTACTCCGGCTACGAGTACGTGGTCTCTTTCTGGTACATTGAATCTTCGTCAGACTTTGCCTTCGGCAGTTCCTTGCGATGTGCAATTGACGCTTGATATTGATGGCGCTGGGTCCGGGACTATTACTGGTGGTACCTTTGCTCCAGGCTTCTTCCTTTGCGGATCGGCTATTTATCCGCAGAATTTCTCCTGGCCGGTGACTGTGGTGTCGAGCACGCCTGGCGTTTCTGCCGTTCTTGATATTTATGTTGATGTCATTGCTGTGGGCGGGAATTGCACGGGTGTGCTGAGCGGCGTTCAGTTTGATATCGTCAATCAGACCATCGACGTGCCGGCGATCACCTATATTCCCGGATCGCCTGCTACCTGCGAGGTTGACGGTCTTCTCTATGTTGACCCGGTGACGGATCCGGCGCCTCTGGATGTGACCTAATATGAGCGGGTCCATACTGTTACTATATGGACCCGTTTCTTATTTCTGGTGAGGCGTAGTTCTCCACTACGCTTGTGTATACTTCCCGAACGTTTCCACGTTCCGACTTGGCCGGGCGCATGTCGCCCGGCCATTTTTCTTGAAGCCGTTCACCCGGCCTGCGACGCCTTCCAGCGCTCTAGGTATTCCAGCCGCCGTAGCAGCTTTGAGCCTGGGTCCAGCAGGATGTGGGCGCCGGCGGGCGCGATGAAGGTCGCGCGGCCGTCGGTCATGGGCAGGGTGCGGGTCTGGCCGTCCACCTCGACCTCGACGGGCAGGGGGAAGGGGCGGGCGGCGCCGGTCTTCCACTCCAGGGTCACGCGGTCGCCGTCGCGGGTCATGACCAGATCGGGCAGGGCGGCCTGATAGAGGTAGGCGTCGAAGAACCAGCTGAGGTCGCGGCCGGTCACGGCGTTGACGATGGCGATGAACTCCGGCGTCGTGGCGTAGCGCGGCGCGAAGTTGCCCGGCTTGGGGTCGGGACGGCCATAGACCGCCCGGCGCAGGGATTCGTAGAAGGCGTCGTCGCCGATGTAGAGGCGCAGGGTGTGGGCGATCAGGCCGCCCTTGTAATAGAGGTCCAGCCCCGGCCCGGTCTCGCCGTTATAGACCGTGCCCGCGTCCTGCGGCTGGCCCGACACCATGGGGAAGCGGTTGGCGAGCGTCAGGCGCATGGTCTGCAGCTCGGACTGCATGGCCCGCTCGCCGTTCAGCCAGCGGGCGTAGAGGGGCTGCATATAGCTGCCGAAGCCCTCGTGCAGCCACATGTCGTCCCAGTCGGCGTTGGTCAGTTGATTGCCGAACCATTCGTGCGCCAGTTCGTGCTGCAGCAGCCAGTCATAGCCCTTGCCGTCGAGCTTGTAGCCGTTGCCGTAGGCGTTGATCGTCTGATGCTCCATGCCCAGGTGCGGGGTCTCGACCACGCCCATCTTCTCGTCGCCGAAGGGGAAGGGGCCGATGGTCGCCTCGTAGAAGTCGAGCTGTTTGGGGAATTCGGCGAACAGGGCGGCGGCCTTGGCCGGGTCGGTCGAGGCCAGGCGCCAGAAGCGCAGGGGCACGGTGTTGCCGAAGCGGCTGGGGTAGTCGGCGGCCATCTCGACAAAGGGGCCGACGTTCAGGCTGATGGCGTAGGTGTCAGGCTGGCGCGCGGTCCAGTTCCAGGTGGTCGTGCCGTCGCCGTTGTCGGTCTTGCCCAGGAAACGGCCATTGGCGGGGGCGGATAGGTCGGACGGGATGGTGATGTGCAGATCGACCCGGTCCGGCTCGCCCTGGGGATGGTCGACGCAGGGCCAGAACAGGTCGCAGCCCTCGCCTTGAACCGCGCTGGCGATCCACGGCTGGCCGTCGGGCGTGGTGGTCCAGAGGAAGCCGCCGTCCCAGGGCGCGCGCTTGGCCTGATGGGGACGACCGGAGTAGGCGATGCGGACGGAGGCGGTCTGGCCGGGCGACAGGGGCTGGGCCAGGGGGATGGTCAGGCGGCCCTGGGGGTTGGACCAGTCGGTGACGGCCTGACCGTCCACGCTGATGGCGGCGATGGCGAACAGGGCGTCCAGCTCGACGACCAAGGCGGATGCGGGGGCGGTGGCGGTGAGGTCGAGGATGGCGACGCCCTCGATCGACTGGGTTTCGGGCAGGAGCTTGAAGCTGAGATCGGCCTTGTCGAAGCGCAGGGCCAGCTGTTCCGGCGTGCGCGGCGTGCCGCTGGACAGGGTAAAGGGCGTCGAATCGGGCGCCGGCGTCGCCTCTTGCGCCAGAGCAGGGGCGCTGAGCAGGGCTATGGTCAGGCAGAGGGCGGCGGTCAGGCGCAAGGCTATAGCTCCGGCAAGAACGAGCCGTGAGCCTAGCGAGGGAGAGCTGCGCCGCAACCCTTGGCCGTCATCCCGGGGCCGCGTGCGGGACCCGGGACCCAGGCGGTGACGACAGGATGGGCGGCGTGAGGGCTTGGTCCGACGACTGGGTCCCGGATAACGGCTTCGCCGTTTCCGGGATGACGGAAAGAAGCAGGCAAAGAAAAAGGCCGGTGTTTCCACCGGCCTCTTCAAATCTGGTCAGACGACGCCTGATTAGGCAGCGGCTTGCTCAGCCAGCTTGGCCTTGACCTGACGCTTGATGCGCAGGGCGGCGGTCGACAGCTTTTCGTCGCGAGCCTTGACGATGAAGACGTCCAGGCCGCCCTTGTAGTCGAGCGTGCGCAGGGCGGCGTTCGAGATACGCAGGGAGAAGGTCTGGCCCAGCGAGTCCGAGGCCAGCTTGACCGTCTTCAGCGACGGCAGGAAGCGGCGCTTGGTCTTGATGTTCGAGTGGCTCACATTGTGGCCGACCATCGGGCCGATACCCGTGAGTTCGCAACGACGCGACATCTTAAGATCCTCAAGGTCACATCCGCGATACGTGAGCGGACGCATGAAACAGGTGTTCGCAGCGGGCGGACCCCTGCGAGAGAGGTGGCCGTATAGATGAATGACTCGCGGGCCGTCAAGGCTGGAGTCGAGTCATGCCGGGGATAGAACCACATGACCGCCGAGGGATCGCCTTCGTTCAGCCGGCGTTCAACGACCTGCTATATAGAGTATCGCATGAAGACCCATTGGAAGCTGCCGCCCATGAAGACGCTGCCTGTTTCGTTCGCCCCCGTGCTGAGCCGTGTTCTGGCCGTGGCCGCGCCCGTCGTCGCAGGCGCCGTCATGCTGGCCGCGCCCGCCGCCGCGCCCCAGGCCCAGACGGCGGCTGCGCCGCCTGTCCTGCCCGGCTATTGGGAATACACCACCAGCGCCCTGGGCAGCCGCGACACCGAAACCAAGTGCGTCCGTCCCAGCGAGATCAACCGCTTCTTCGGCGGGCTGTCGACCAACCGCTGGAAGTGCACCTATTCGACGCGTGAGGTCGGCAACGGCAACGCCCGCTTCGAGGGGACCTGTCAGGACAAGAAGGGCCGTCGCGTCAACGTGCGCCTGAACGGGACCTATCAGCCCGAAAGCTTCCGCTTCAACGGCGGCGCCCAGCTGCTGCGCGGCACCCCCTATATCCCCGCCAGCATCACCGCGCGACGCGTGGCGGCCCAGTGCCCGGCGGGCGCCGAGTATTTCTGAGGCCGTACAGACAGGGCGGGTCGGCCCTGTTCTCGAAACGCGGAAACCGCCCGGTTCATAGGAGCCGGGCGGTTTTTTGATTGGCCTGGGGCCTGTCGCTAGAGGCGGGAGGCGGCCTGTTCGCGCATGCGCTGGGCCGAGCGGACCATGTCGTCGGCCTGGCCGGGCATGCTGCGCGACAACTCGATCAGTTCGGCGTGGGTCACGTCGTTGCCGCGGCTGCGGTTGTCGGCGATGACCTGCTCGCGATAGGCCGGATCGCGAAGGCGCAGGGCTTCTGCGCGCATCTGCTTCGCGCCCCGATCCATGTCGTCTGCGCCGCGTCGCATGTCGGCGCGCGCCTGGATCATGGCGGTGCGGATTTCTTCTTGAGCGGCCGCTGCTGCGGCCCTGGCATGGGTCGCCGCTTCACGCGCGGCGATGGCGGCGTCGCGGCTGGCGCGCTGGATGTCGGCTTGGCTGACGCGGGCGGCCTCGAGCACTTCGCGGCGGCCGTCGGCGGCGTCCTGGCGGGCCTGCTCAGCATCGCGGCGGGCCTGTTCGGCGTCACGACGGGCTGCGTCGGCGTCGGCCCTGATTTCGCGCTGCTCGTCCACGCTGAGCGATCCCAGGTAGACGTAGCGACCGTCCTGCATGATGGCCGGGGCCGGAGGTGCTGGCGGGGCGGGCG
>NZ_QLLC01000023.1 GCF_003350205.1 Brevundimonas bullata
AGAGACAGGGAATCACGATCCGCGAATAATGCAACGGTTCCGCAAGGGGAGAAGGCTAGAAAAGCGCCCCGCCCTCCACGCTCACGAACTGCGCCCGTCCCTCCAGCGCCGCGAACAGACTGCGCTCGGTGCCGGTCATGAAGGCCTGCAACTGCAAGGCCTCGATCTCGTCGAATAGGGCCGCCCGGCGCACCTCGTCGAGGTGGGCCGGGGCCTCGTCCAGCAGCAGGACGGGCTGCGCCTTCTGGCCGAATTCAGGATCGGCCAGCCGCCCGACCTGGGCCAGGATCAGGTTCAGCACCAGGGCTTTCTGCTCGCCCGAAGACCCCTCGGCGGCGGGCCGGTTCTTCTCGCGGTGCAGGGCCGTCAGGTCCGAGCGATGCGGCCCGAACAGCGAGCGTCCGGCGGCGGCGTCGCGCCCCCGCGCCCGCACAAAGCCCTCGCCCAGCATCCCGACGATGTCGGCCTCGTCCGCCCCCGCCGCCGCCATCGCCTCGGCCTCGCCGGTCAGGCCCAGGTCGGCCTGGGGAAAGGGCCGGTCTCCGCGCGCGTCGATGCCGGCTTGCAGCGCCGTCAGGGCCCGCGTCCGCGCCGTCGCCGCCCGCGCCCCGGCCTCGGACAGCCGCGCCTCCAGCGCATCCAGCCACAGGGGATCGGCGGGCTTCCCTTCCGCCCCGTCGGTCAGCAGCCGCAACCGCTCCCTCAACGCTTTTTCATAGGCCGAAACCGTCGCCGCATGATCAGGGTCAGCCGCGAACACCAGCCGGTCGAAGAACCGCAGCCGCGCCGCCCGCGCATCGGAAAACAGCCGATCCTGCTCGGGCGTGGCCCAGACCGGGCGCAGATGGTCCAGCAGCCGCCCCGGCGGGGCCGTCTCGCCGTCGATGCGGACGATGCGCCTTGCCGCCCCCGGCGTCTGCACCCCGGTGCCCAGACGCACCTCTTCGCCCTCTTCATCCAGCGTCACCATGACGGCCCAGGCCCGCCCCACGGCCTCGCCCGGCTCGCGCCGCCCCATCTCCTGCGCCGTCGCCCCGCGCAAACCCTTGCCGGGCGTCAGCAGACTGATGGCCTCCAGCAGATTGGTCTTGCCCGCCCCGTTCGGCCCGTGCAGCACCACGGCCCCGCCGGAAACCGGCAGGCTGGCGCTCGCATAGGAACGGAAGTCGGTGAGGGCGAGGGAGGTGATCATGCGTGGGTCGGCAGATACACCGATTTGGAAGCTAAACGCCCCCTAAGAAACCCGCTCACCCCGGCGGACGCCGGGGTCCAGTGAGAGCCAGACACGCCGCGCTTGCAGCCAAAGGACTGGATCCCGGCGTCCGCCGGGATGAGCGGCGGATTTGGTTCAGCCAACACCTTCAAAGCAATGTCGGAAGCAGATCGTCCCAACCCGGATTCATCCGCTCGATCAGGTCGAGCTTCCATGCCCGCCGCCATTCCTTGATCTGGCGCTCACGGCGAAAAGCCTCGTCGCGCGTGCCGTGGAGCTCATACCAGACTAGGCGCGAAACCCCATACTTGGCGGTGAAGCCGCCACGCAGCTTCTCGCGATGCTCGACGACCCGCTTCAGCAGGTCGTCGGTCGATCCGGTATAGAGGACGCCGTTGCGACGACCGGCCAGGATGTAGGTGTAGAAATACATCCAACCTCCCGGCCCGGCGCTCACTTTTTCTGCGGGGCTTAGACCCGCAGCGGCATCAACACGTACTGCACGCCCGGATCAGCCGGATCGAGCACCAGGGTCGGCGACGCGGGATCGGCGAATTTGAAGTGGGCGGTCTCGCCGGTGATCTGGCCGGCGACGTCCAGCAGGTAGCGGGCGTTGAAGCCGATCTCGAACGGCTCTTCGGAATAGCCGATCTCGACCTCTTCCTCGGCCTGGCCGGCTTCCATGTTGCGCACGGTCAGCTTCACCCGGTCGTTGTCAAAGGCCAGCTTCACCGAGCGGCTTTTTTCCGCCGAGATGGTGGCGACGCGGTCCACGGCCTTGGCGAACAGGGCGTTGTCGATGTCGGCCTGCTTGTCGTTGCCCTTGGGAATGACGCGCAGATAGTCAGGGAAGGCGCCGTCGATGACCTTGGAGGTCAGGCTGGCCTGGCCGAACTCGAAGCGGATCTTCTGGGCCGAGACCTGGACCTCGACCGGGCCGTTTCCGTCGTCCAGCAGGCGGCGGACCTGATCAATGGTCTTGCGCGGCACGATGACGCCGGGACCGCCCGCCGCGCCTTCCGGCGCCGGGGTCTCGGCCAGGGCCAGACGGTGGCCGTCGGTGGCCACGGCGCGCAGCAGCGGCACCCCGCCCTCGGCCACCGTGTGCAGATAGAGGCCGTTCAGATAATAGCGGGTCTCTTCGGTCGAGACGGCGAAGCGGGTCTTGTCGATCAGACGCGCCAGGTCTTCCTTGGGCAGGGAATAGCGGGCGCCCGTGGATTCCGTCGACATGATCGGGAAGTCGCCGGCCGGCAGGACCGGCAGGTTGAACTTGGACCGGCCCGCCGAGATCACCAGACGCGGATCGTCGCCCGAATAGGTCAGCGAGACCTCGGCGCCGTCCGGCAGCTTCTTGACGATTTCGTACAGGGTGTGGGCCGAGGCCGTGATCTGGCCCTCGACGTTCACCTGGGCCTCGGCCTCGTCCACCATCTCCATGTCGAGATCGGTGGCGGCGAAGGCCAGCCGGTCGCGTCCGGCGCTCAACAGCACGTTCGACAGGATCGGAATGGTGTTGCGGCGCTCGACCACGCTCTGAACGTGCCCGAGGGCTTTCAGGAGCGCGGAACGTTCGATGGTCAGCTGCATGTGGTCTCGCCCGGGCCGCGACGCCTTCATCAGCGTCGCCGTAAGGATGGTCGGGAACACTAGCGCATTGAGCGGCGGGGGCAACGGGGGGCCGACATCCGACGACGTCTGCCCCCGCTATCCACAGGCTAACCGTGGACGAAACCTTATCCGCGCAGCTTGCGGGTAAGGGCTTCCACATCCCGCGCGATCTGCTCTTCCTTCGGCATCAGTTCTTCGATCTTGCGCACGCCGTGCAGGACGGTCGTGTGATCGCGCCCGCCGAAGCGACGGCCGATGTCGGGATAGGACCGGGTCGTATGCTGCTTGCACAGGTACATGGCGATCTGGCGCGGGCGGGCGATGGCGCGGGTGCGGCGCTCGCTCAGCAGATCGGCCTGCTTCAGGTTGAAGTGATCGGCGACCGTCTTCTGGATCTCATCCACGGTGATGCGGCGCTCGGGTCCGCCGCGCAGGGCGACGCCCAGCAGGCTCTGCGCCTCTTCCACGCCCAGGGTCGACAGGCGGGCGCCGGCGACGGCGGCCAGGGTGTTCACGGCGCCTTCCAGCTCACGCATCGAGCCCGGCGTGCGGTCCACCAGATGTTCCAGCACGTCGGTGCGGGCCTGGCCCGAGACCACGCCCAGCTTGGCCAGGGCGTTCAGACGCGACTGGGCTACGGCGATCTTCAGATTGCGGTCGGCGGCTTCGACCGGGCAGGTCAGGCCGGCGGCCAGGTGGCTGCGCAGACGCGGCTCGACGTCGGTCAGGGCGGTCGGCGCGCGGTCGGCCGACAGGACGATGCGTTTGCCGTCCTCGATCAGCGAGGTCAGGGTGTTGAGCAGTTCTTCCTGGGTGCTCGTCTTGCCGCCGACGAACTGGACGTCGTCCAGCAGCAGCATGTCGGCCGAGCGCAGGCTCTCCTTGAAGGCCGCGGTCGAGCGGTCCTGCATGGCGCGCACGAAGGTCGAGAGGAAGCGCTCGGCGGTCAGATAGACCACCTTGGCGTCCGGGCGCAGACGCTGCGCCTCCCAGGCGATGGCGTTCAACAGGTGGGTCTTGCCGTAGCCGTAGGGGCCGCAGAAGAAGACCGGGTTGAAGTGGCCGTCAGCCCAACTGGCCACCTGCTTGGCGATGGCGAAGGCGAAGGCGTTGCCCTGGCCTTCGACGAAGCTGTCGAACGTCAGGCGCTCTTGCAGGCCGGCGGCGCGCACGGCGCGGGCGCCGTCGGTCGAGGGGGCGAAGGCGGAGGCGCTGATGGCCGAGGCCGGAACCGAAGGCGCGACCACGCCGCCGACCGAGGCCAGGCGCGGGGCCTCGCCGGCGGGGAAGGCGGTGGCCGGGGCGGGCGAGCCAACCTCGGCGCGGCAACGGACATCCAGACGGCGCGACAGGCCGTCCAGGCCCAGCCACAGCTCGTTCATGCGACGCAGGGCGTTCTTGCGCACCCAGTCCCGCGCATAGGCGGTCGGCGTCACCAGGATCAGATTGCCCGAAGCATCCAGCCGCACGGCCGACGGCGCGATGTAGCTGCTGAACGGCCCGTCGCCGATCTCGGTCTTCAGGCGGCCCGCCGCCTCAGTCCAGATACGGTCCGGATCCGTCATGCCCGTCATCGCGCCCCCCAAATTCGTCAAAACACACCCGCCAAGAGTTAGAACCACCGAACCAACACACAACGAAGGCGACCGCCGGGACGACTTCTCCGGTCCCGAAAAGCCGAGGCTTCGCAGGTGGGGTCATACTCACGGACAGACGTCTCCCGCCGGCGGAAACCATTGATTTCCCCCGTCTTCATCCAGATTGGGATGGAAGTGCGTTACAGGCCAAAACTTACCCGCCGCACGCCGGAGATCAACGCTGATTCGAGTCGAGATTCGCACTTAAATTGTTTGACTCCGGCAAACCTCGGCAGTGCTTGGGAAAACGGCTATTTCGCCCCAATTCCGAACGCCGGATTCTGTCGGAGACTTAACGCCAGACAGCAAGACGGCGAGGGAGCTTGCGCTTCCTCGCCGTTGAAATCGCTAGATTTTCTTGCGACAACCCTGTTACGGGTCATCCGAACGCCTCAGATGACGTCGTTTGACAAGGGCGTGAAAGCCCGTCCGCGACGCCGTCTAAATCAGGCGGCCGACAGCTTCTTCAGCTGGGCGGCCAGGCGCGAAACCTTGCGCGAGCCGGTGTTCTTGTGAACCACGCCCTTGGACACGGCGCGCATCAGTTCCGACTGAGCCGTGATGAAGGCGGCCTTGGCGGCGGCGGCGTCGCCGCCCGTCAGGGCTTCCTGGAACTTACGCAGGTAAGTACGGACGCGGGTGCGGCGGGCCTTGTTTACTTCGGTCCGCGCTTCGATCTTGCGGATCGCCTTGCGGGCGCCTGCATTGTTGGCCATCGGGTAAAACCTTCGAACGAAAACGCCGCGAACCCACGTCCACGGCGAGGAAATCTCAAGAGCGGGCGGCTATAGCGGAAAGGCTCCGGCCGGTCAACGCGACCCGGCCGGAATTGAATCACAGCCTGGGTTTCAGCGCCCCGTGAAGACGGGTTTGCGCTTCTCGACGAAGGCGGCCATCCCCTCCTTCTGATCCTCGAAGGCGAACAGGGAGTGGAACAGGCGGCGCTCGAACACCACACCTTGCGTCAGGGTGGTCTCGAAGGCGGCGCTGACCAGCTCCTTGTTGGCCATGACCGCCAGGATCGACTGGCCGGCGATCTTGGCCGCCGCCGCGCGGGCCTCGTCCAGCAGGGCGTCAGACGCCACCACGCGCGAGACCAGGCCGGCCCGCTCGGCCTCGGCGGCGTCCATCATCCGCCCGGTCAGGCACATGTCCATCGCCTTGGCCTTACCCACGGCGCGGGTCAGGCGCTGCGAACCGCCGATGCCGGGGGCCACGCCCAGGTTGATCTCGGGCTGACCGAACTTGGCCGTCTCCGAGGCGATGATGAAGTCGCACAGCATGGCCAGTTCGCAGCCGCCGCCCAGGGCATAGCCCGACACCGCCGCGATGATCGGCTTGCGGAAGCCAGCCACCCGGTCATGGGCGCGGGCGAAGAAGTTGCCGCGGTACATGTCGGCATAGGCCTGGTCCGCCATCTCCTTGATGTCGGCGCCGGCGGCGAAGGCCTTGACCGAGCCGGTCAGGACGATGCAGCGCACGCTGTCATCGTCGGCCACGCTCTCCAGGAAGTCGCCCAGCTCGCTCGTCAGGGTGGTGTTCAGCGCGTTCAGCGCCTCCGGCCGGTTCAGGGTGACGACCGCATAGCCGTCCGCGTGGCGTTCGATCAGCAGGGTGGAATAGGCGTCGGCCATCAGGCGCTCCTCTATATCGTTCGCGGCAGGTCTAGCGCCTCAGCCCGCCCACTGGAACACCCGCGCCCTAACCCTTCTGACAGACGGGACAGAAGAAGGTCGAACGCCCGCCCTGGACCACCCGCGCCACCACGCCGGAACAGCCCTCGGTCCGGCAGGGCTCGCCCTCGCGGCCATAGACGTCGAAGCGATGCTGGAAATAGCCCTGCCCGCCCTCGACATTGGCGAAGTCCTTCAGCGTCGAGCCGCCCGCCGTGATGGCGTCGGCCAGGACATTCCTCACCTCGGTCGCCAGCCGCTCCAGCCGGGGGCGGCTGACCTTGCCCGCCGGCGTCAGCGGCGAGATGCGGGCCCGGTACAGGGCCTCGCAGACATAGATATTGCCCAGCCCCGCCACATTCCTCTGGTCCAGCAGGCTGACCTTGATGTTCTGCGCCTTGCCGGCGAAGACCTCGGCCAGATGGGCGGCGGAAAAGCCGTTGCCCAGGGGCTCCGGCCCCAGCCCCGCAAACCAGGCGTGCCCCTCGACTGCTTCCGTCGGGATCAGCCCCATGAAGCCGAAACGCCGCGCGTCTGCATAGCCCAGCCGCGTCAGCACCCCGCCCCGCTCGGCGGTCAGGCTCATGTGCTCGTGCTTGCCCGCGACCGGCGCGTCCGTCTCGAACACCCCCGGCGCCACGCCCTCCAGGGTGAACCGCCCGGTCATGCCCAGATGCGTCACCCAGGTCTCGCCGGTCGACAGCGGAAACAGCAGATACTTGGCGCGCCGATCCAGCCGCAGCACCGTCGCCCCGTCCAGCCGCTCGACGAAGCGCTCAGGAAAGGGAAAGCGCAGGTCCGGCCGGTTCTGACGCGCCGCCGTCAACCGCGCCCCCTCCAGCACCGGCTCCAGACCCCGCCGCACGGTTTCAACTTCAGGCAATTCAGGCATGACGAACATCTAGCCCCTCTCCCCTTGCGGGAGAAGGAAGATGACGGCGCGCCTTCAATCCTCCGCCCCCCGTTGTCACAGCGCCGCTTTCCGGCTTACCTCCGGCGCGACACACGGAAAGAGCCCCGCATGACAGACAGTCCTCCCAGCACCGGCAAACGCATCGAGCTGACCATCCGCGCCCTGATCCTGGGCTGCTTGCTGGCGGCGGTGTTTACGGCGGCCAACACCTATCTGGGCCTGAAGGTCGGCCTGACCTTCGCCTCGGCCATTCCGGCGGCGGTCATCTCCATGGCCCTGCTGCGCGCCTTCAAAGGCTCGACCATCTGGGAGAACATGACGGTCCAAACCGTCGCCTCGGTCGGCGGCGCCATGAGCTCGATCATCTTCGTCCTGCCCGGCCTGGTCATGATCGGCTGGTGGATGAACTTCCCCTTCTGGGAGTCGGTGATGATCTGCATCCTCGGCGGCGTCCTGGGGGTGACCTTCTCCATCCCGCTGCGCCGGACCCTGGTGGTTCAGGGCGGTCTTCCCTACCCCGAGGGCGTCGCCGCCGCCGAGGTTCTGAAGGTCGGCTCGCCCGGCGCTGATGAATCCGAAAGCGCCGTGCGCGAGAACCGCTCGGGTCTGGTCGTCGTGGTCGGCAGCGCCATCGCCTCGGCCTTCTTCGCCTTCCTGGCATCGGCCCGCGTCTTCGCCGCCGAAACCACCGCCTTCCTGCGCTTGCCCGCCGCCCTCGGCGGTGGCGCCACGGGCGTCGGCTTCTCGATGCAGTTCGCGCTTCTGGGCGCCGGCCACCTGATCGGTCTGGCCGTCGGCCTGACCCAGCTGTTCGGCCTGGTCCTGGCCTGGCTGATCTTCGTCCCCATCCTGACCTCGCCCGAGTTCGTGGCCTGGGCTGCTGCCCACGGCGTGCCCTCCATCGCCGCCTCGCTTCCGGCCGGCGCCCCGGCCGAGGAACTGGCCATGACGGTCTGGGCCAAGGAAGTCCGCTTCATCGGCGCCGGCGTCATCGGCGTCGCCGCCCTGTGGACCCTGTTCAAGCTGGCCAAGCCCCTGGTCGCCGGTCTCGTCTCGGCCCTGGCCGCGCAGAGCAAGCGCGCCCACGGCGAGGTTCTGGACCGCACCGAGCAGGACATCCCGATCAAGATCGTCGGCCTGCTGTCCGTCGCCGCCCTGGTCGGCATCGGCGTCCTGCTGGCCCTGTTCACCCAGGGCACGACCCTGGCCGCCTCGGCCCCCATCCTGGTCATCGGCGGGCTGATCTATGTCGTGGTCATCGGCTTCGCCGTGGCCGCCATCTGCGGCTACATGGCCGGCCTGATCGGCTCGTCCAACAGCCCGGTTTCGGGCGTCGGCATCCTGGCCATCGTCATCGCCTCCCTGCTGATGCTGGCTGTCATGGCCATCGCCAAGGTGCCGGCGGACCCGTCGATCATCGCCTTCGCCCTGATCGTCACCTCCATCGTCTTCGCCGTCGCCGTCATCTCCAACGACAACCTGCAGGACCTGAAGACCGGCCAGCTGGTCGAGGCCACCCCGTGGCGTCAGCAGACGGCCCTGCTGGTCGGCGTCGTCGCCGGCGCCCTGGTCATCCCCTTCGTTCTGGACATGATGAACCAGGCCTTCGGCTTCGAAGGCGGACCGCCCGCCATCGTCGAAGGCGCCCAGACCCTGGCCGCGCCGCAGGCCACCCTGATCTCGGCCCTGGCCAAGGGCGTCATCAGCGGCGAGCTGCGCTGGGACCTGATCGGTATCGGCGCCCTGGTCGGCGTCGGCGTCATCATCCTCGACATCGTCCTGCGCGGCGCGACCAAGGACAAGGTCAAGCTGCCGCCGCTGGCCGCCGGCATCGGCGTCTATCTGCCGGCCGCCGTCACCACCATGCTGGTCGTCGGCGCCGTCTGCGGCTGGGTCTATGACAGGTGGATCTCCACGACCCGCTTCGCCGACGTCGGCCGTCGCATGGGCGTGCTGCTCGCCTCGGGCCTGATCGTGGGCGAGAGCCTGTTCGGCGTCTTCACCGCCGCCGTCATCGTCAGCACGAAGAACGAAGCGCCGTTCGCGCTTCTGCCCAAGGACACGATGTGGCCGGCCATGCTGGCGGGCGTCGTCGTCTTCGCCGCCCTGACCTTCGCTCTCTACTCGTGGATCCGCAGCCGCTCGGCCAAGGTCTAAAACCTCTAAAGCGCGGAGGCGAAGGCCTCCGCCGCCCTACTGGGCCGCCGTTCGCGGTGGCGCAGCAGATGAAACGGCCGCTCGGGCAGATCGAGCGGCAGACGAACCAGCCGCCCCGCCTCGATCAGAGGCTGGGCGGCCAGTTCCGAAATCGCCGTCACCAGCCCCCCCGCCGCCACCGCCGACAGGATGGCCTCGTTGGACGGCAGGGTCAGAACCGCCCGCAAGCTGCCCGCGACGCCGCGCGGCAAGGCCGCCTCGAACTCGCTCCGCGTACCCGACCCCTCTTCCCGCAAGACCCAGTCCAGCGCCTTCAGCTCCGCCGCCGACAGAGCCTCGCCCCGCCCTGCCAGCCCATGCCCCGGCGCCGCCACCACCACCAGCCGGTCGGCGTCGATGCGCACCTTCTCGACCCGCCCCGCCTCGAACGCCCCTTCGATTAGCCCCAGCTCCGCCTCCCCCGCCAGCACCGCCTCGATCACCCGATGCGTGTTGCCGATCTCCAGATGCAGCTGGATCTCGGGATGAGCTCGCGCAAAGGCCGCCATGCGCGGCGGCAGCCAGTAGGCGGCGATGGTCTGGCTGGCGAACAGCCGCACCGAACCCCGCTTCAGCCCCGCCAGGTCGTCGAGCACCCGCTCCGCCGCCTCGGCCTGAGCCAGAACGGCGCGGGCCTCGGGCAAGAAGGCCGCGCCCGCCGCGTTCAGCGCCAGCCCGCGACCCACGCGGTCGAACAGCTGGGTCCCATGCCGCCCCTCCAGCGCCGCCACCGCCGCGCTGACCGCCGACTGGGTCAGGTTCAGCGCCTCGGCCGCCCGCGTCATGTGCAGACGCTCGGCCACGGCGACAAAGATACGGAGCTGTTCCAGCGTCATGGCCAATCAATCGCTTTTATCGATTGTTAAATCCAGAACTATCCGTTGGATCGATCAGAAACCGGAGCAGATGATGCGGCGTCATGACGACCGCCCATCCTTCCGCCCACCCCCCCTCCAGCCTGATCGGCCCGCTGCACGGCCTCGCACGCCTCTTGCCCGGCGTTCTGCTGAGCGCCGGGGTCGGCGCCGTCGCCTTCGCCCTGCAACTGATCGAGACTGCGCTGTTCGGCCACCCCTGGGTCGAGGGCCTGGTCATCGCCATCCTGATGGGCGCGGGCGTCCGGCTGTTCTGGACCCCGTCGAATGTCTGGATGCCCGGCGTCCAGTTCAGCGCCAAGACCCTGCTTGAGGTCGCCGTCGCCCTGCTGGGCGCGACCGTGTCGGGCGCCGCCGTCATGGCGCTCGGTCCTGTCCTCCTGCTGGCCATCGTCGGCGTCGTCGTTCTGGCCATCGTCGGCGGCTACGCCCTGGGCCGGGCCTTCGGCCTGCCGCCCGCCATGGCCCTGCTGGTGGCCTGCGGCAACGCCATCTGCGGCAACTCGGCCATCGCCGCCGTCGCCCCGGTCATCGAGGCCGAGGGCGAGGATGTGGCCGCCGCCATCGGCTTCACCGCCGTCCTGGGCATCGCCGTGGTCCTGCTGGTCCCGGTCGTCGGCGCCCTGATGGGCTTCAACGCCACCCGCGTCGGCGTCCTGGCCGGCTTGACCGTTTATGCCGTGCCCCAGGTCCTGGCCGCCGCCGCCCCCGCTGGGCTTCTGGCCGTCCAGACCGGGGCCGTGGTCAAGCTGGTCCGCGTCCTGATGCTGGGCCCAATCTGCCTGGTCTTGGGTCTGCTGCGGTCCGGCAAGGTGGAAGGCGCGAAGGGCCCCAAACTGCACCACATGGCTCCCTGGTTCATCGTCGTCTTCCTGATCCTGATGGGTCTGCGCTCGGCCGGCCTGATCCCCGAGGTCGTCCTGCCCCCCCTGCAAGCCGCCGTCACCGCCATGACCCTCATCGCCATGGCAGGGCTGGGTCTGATGGTCGATCCGCGCGCCGTGGTCCGGGCCGGGCCGCGCGTGGCCGCCGTGGCGGCGCTTTCAGCCCTGCTGATCGGGGGCCTTGCGCTGGCGACCATCGTGCTCATTTTACCCGCCTGACGCACAATCGAACCGCCCCGCTGGTCTTTCCGACGATAGGGCTGTAAGAGGCGCCGCTTCCTTCCTGCTTTCCGCATCTTGCAGCGGCCCGGACTTCCGTGGCCGAACACAGTCCGCCCGAGCCCGAAATGAACCTTCGTAACGTCGCTATCATCGCCCACGTCGACCATGGCAAGACCACCATGGTTGACCAGCTGCTGGCTCAGTCTGGCGTCTTCCGAGCCAACGAGGCGACGACCGAGCGCGCGATGGACTCCGGCGATCAGGAAAAAGAACGCGGCATCACTATCCTGGCCAAGTGCACCTCGGTCCTTTGGAACGGCAAGGCCGGCGAAACCCGCATCAACATCATCGACACCCCCGGCCACGCCGACTTCGGCGGTGAAGTCGAGCGCATCCTGGGCATGGTGGACGGCTGCGTCATCCTGGTGGACGCCGAAGAGGGCGTCATGCCCCAGACCAAGTTCGTGCTGACCAAGGCGCTGAAGATGGGCCTGCGTCCCATCCTCTGCATCAACAAGGTCGACCGCGCCCACGCCGATCCCGACCGCGTTCACAACGAAACCTTCGACCTGTTCGCCGCCATCGGCGCGACGGACGAGCAACTGGACTTCCCGCACATCTACGCCTCGGGCCGTTCGGGCTGGGCCACGCTGGACCTGAACGTCCCCAGCGACAACCTGCACCCCCTGTTCGACCTGATCGTCGACCACGTCCCGGCGCCCAAGGTTCAGGAAAACCGCGACAAGCCGTTCCAGATGCTGAACGTCCTGATCGAAAGCGACCCCTTCCTGGGCCGTCTGCTGACCGGCCGCATCCAGAGCGGCAAGGCCGTTCCCGGCATGGCCATCCACGCCCTGGACCGTGACGGCAAGGAAATCGAGCGCGGCCGCATCACCAAGGTTCTGGCCTTCCGCGGGCTGAAGCGTCAGGCCCTGGACGAGGGTTCGGAAGCAGGCGACATCGTCGCCATCGCCGGCATGTCCAAGGCCACCGTGGCCGACACCCTGTGCGCCATGGAAGTCATGGACGCCCTGCCGGCCCAGCCGATCGATCCCCCGACCATCTCGATGACCGTCTCGGTCAACGACAGCCCCCTGGCCGGTCGCGAAGGCGACAAGGTCCAGTCGCGCGTCATCCGTGACCGCCTGCTGAAAGAAGCAGAAGCCAACGTCGCCATCCGCGTCACCACCACCGAAGGCGGCGACGCCTACGAAGTGGCCGGCCGTGGCGAACTGCAGCTGGGCGTTCTGATCGAGAACATGCGTCGCGAAGGCTTCGAGGTCTCGATCTCGCGTCCCCGCGTGGTCTTCCAGACCGGCCCGAACGGCGAGAAGATGGAACCGATCGAAGACGTCATGATCGACGTCGACGACGAGTTCTCGGGCATCGTCATCGAGAAGCTGTCGGCCCGTAAGGCTGAAATGACCGACATGGGCCCGTCGGGCGCCGGCAAGACCCGCATCCAGCTGAAATGCCCGTCGCGTTCGCTGATCGGCTATCAGGGCGAGTTCCTGACCGACACGCGCGGCTCGGGCGTGCTGAACCGCGTCTTCTCGCACTACGAGCCGCACAAGGGCGCCATCGAGGGTCGCCTGAAGGGCGTGCTGATCTCGAACTCGGACGGTGAAACCGCCGCCTTCGCCCTCTGGAACCTGGAAGACCGCGGCGTCATGTTCGTCGGCGCCGGCGAAAAGACCTATCAGGGCATGATCATCGGCGAGAACAGCCGTTGGGACGACCTGGACGTCAACCCGATCAAGGGCAAGCAGCTGACCAACGTCCGCGCCTCGGGCAAGGACGAGTCGGTTCGCCTGACCCCGCCGCGCCAGATGTCGCTGGAACAGGCCATCGCCTACATCGAAGAAGACGAACTGGTCGAAGTGACGCCCAAGTCGATCCGTCTGCGCAAGGCCGTCCTGAACCCGTCCTTCCGCAAGAAGCGCGTCCGCCCCGACTGAGGCTGACGACAACCGAAATGAAGAAGGCGGTCCGCAAGGGCCGCCTTTCTTTTTTGGGGCATATTGCTTGGGCCTATCGCCCTTCGGGCTACTTGGGGCCGCTAGCTCCCCCTCTCCCGATGGGAGAGGGAAATAAGACGCCCTACTTCCTCAACCCCAGCAGGCCCAGCCAGCCGCCGCTGGTCAGCAGGGCCACGTCCAGCAGCGCCAGGGCCAGCGGGGTGCTGGTCGAGGCGGCGATGAACTTGGGTCGCCACGCCGGGCCGAACTTGCCCTTGTAGGCGCGCAGGCCCTGGAAGCCGTAGACCGCCCCGCCCTCCTCGAACACCAGGGCGCCGACGCGGGCGAAGACCGGGGCCAGACGCCGGTCCTCCAAACCCGACAGGGGCGCCATGCCCAGATCAAGGCGGCGGAAGCCCTCGGCCCGCGCCCACTGCGCCGTGCGGGTGAACAGATAGTCCATCACCCCGTGCGGCCCGTCCGGCGTATGGCGCATCAGGTCGATCATGACCTCCTCGCCGCGCGCCCCGACCAGCAGGTTGGCGAAGGCGACGATCTGGCCGTCATGACGCGCCACGGCGACGGGCGAGCGGTTCAGATAGTCGATGTCGAACCGCCCGAGTGAGAAGGCCTTCTCGGACCCGTTGTGATGGTCCAGCCAGGCGTCGGACACCGCCCTCAGTTCCGTCTCCAGCGACCGCGCGGCTCCGGCGGGCAGGACCTCGAAGGTCGTGCCTTCGCGTTCGGCGCGGTTCACGGCGGTGCGCAGGTTCTGCTTGCCCTTGCCCTCGGTCGAGAAGTGCTCGGCGTCGATCACCGCCGCCTCGCCCACCTTGCGCACGGCCAGGCCCAGGGTCGCCAGATCCGCCAGCATGCCCTCGCCGACCGAATAGAAGACCGGCGCCCCGCCATAGCTGTCGGCCAGTTCGGCGAAGGCCCACAGCAGTTCCAGCCGCTCCGCCTTCAGACCCGCCGCCTCCCCCATGGCGATCCAGCGTCGCCCCCGCACGCGATAGGCGATGAAGCTGCGTCCCGAGGGGCTGAACAGCAGGGCCTTGTCGCCCAGCAGGGCCAGATTGGCCTCCGGCGTCGCCGTATCGGCTTCGGCCAGGGCGACGCGGGCGCGTTCGATGTCCGCCGGCCCCGCCGGGCCGTGACTGCGGGCGCCCGGCGCCGTCAGCAGCGACCGCACCGCCACGACCAGGGTCAGGATCGCCAGCACCGCACCGGCGCGCAGGAAGCCAGAGGCCTGCTTGTCCGTCAGGAAGGTCCACCACAGCTCGTCGGTATAGGCGGTGTCGCGATAGGCGAAAAAGCCCAGCCACAGCATGGCGACGACCGCCGCGGCCAACATCAGCAGCCAGCCCGGCCGCAACGGCTCGCCCAGCCTCGAGCGCCGGTTGAAAGCCGCCCGACAGGGCAGCAGCAGGGCCGCCGCCAGGGTCAACTCGGCCGCCTCCTCCCAGTCCAGCCCCTTCAGCAGAGAAAAGACCGCCCCCAGCATCAGGCCGAACAGGGCGGCGTAGTAGGCCCCGCGCCGACGCCGCCACAGACCCGCCGACACCAGCAGCAGCAGGAAGCCGGTCACGCTGGCCGCGAAATGCGACAGGTCGATCAACAGGGGCGCCGTCACCTGGCCCAGGACCTGCAACCGTCCGCTGAAGGCCGGCGTCACCGCCGACAACAGCATGATCGCGCCCAGGATGAAGGAAGCCACGGCGAAGATCTGCGGCGTCAGCTCATAGACCAGCCCGCCCAGACGCTGAACCAGCCGCCTTGCTCCGCCCTGCCGTTTCGTTGTCGTCATTCGTCCTCTCGGGGCCTGCGCCTCACATAAAGCAGGAATCGGCCGTTTGCGGCGCTGAAAAGGTCATTTCTAGGCGCATGAAACAATCTGAAATGCAGCGAGTTCACTATTTCGCGAGCGCCAGACTCGCTCAAACGGAGAGACCTCATGATCCGCAAGACCGCCCTGCTGACCGGCATCGCCGGCGCCTTCCTCTTCGCCGCCCCTGTGCTCGCACAAGACGCCACGACGCCGCAGACGCCCGAACCGGCTCCCGCTGAGGCGCCTGCGGCTCAACCCCAAAGCCTGACCCTGACGCCCGGCGCCACGGTCAAGAGCGCCGATGGTTCCGAGCTCGGCAAGCTGGTCGGCGCCCAGAACGGCGCCTCGGGTCAGGAACTGACCGTGCGCGGCGCTGACGGTTCGGTCCGTCCTGTGCCGGTGGCCGGCATCCGTCAGGACGGCGCCGACATCGTCGTCAACGCCAGCCTGTCCGACTTCCAGGCTGCAGCCCCGGTCGCCGGTGAAGCGCCTGCCGCCACGCCGCCTGTCGACGCCACGGACGCGCCTGCTGAGCCGACCGACTCCGCCGAGCCGGCGGCGGCTGACGAACCTGCCGCCTGATTTTCAGAGCCGGTATGAATAAAGGGGCGGCCCGTCGGGCCGCCCCTTTTGTCGTTGGGCTTTCGGTATGTCCGATCAGCCCCGCTTCTTCACCAGTCCCAGCAGGAACAGCAGCAAAACGGCGCCGATGGTGGCGACGATGATGCCGACGATCCAGCTGCCCGAGGCGTCGATCCCCAGCAGGTTATTGGCCAGGAAGCCGCCGAGCAGGGCGCCGATGACACCCACGATCAGATTGGTCAGCAGGCCATGGCTGCGCTTCATGATCTTTTCCGCCAACCATCCGGCGATGATGCCGATGATGATCCAGGCGATGAATCCAAAGCCGCTCATTCAGTCCCTCCCATGAAAAATGGCGTGATGCCTCGACCGTAATGCGCCGCGCCCGCCTGGGTTGCCTCCCAGGGTCAGAAGCTTCGCCGTTCGCGTCCGAGGGGAAATCGGCACGGCCTTTGCGGCGAACAGCCTGAGCCGTGCCGATCCGGTACAGCACAGACCGTCAGAGGGAGGGGCCGTCATGGCCACCGATATCGATCTTCACCTGGGTCGTCGCCTGCGTCGTCGTCGTCGTCTTCTGGGCCTGACCCAGCAGCAACTGGCCGTTCAGGTCGGGGTTCGCTTCCAGCAGGTTCAAAAATACGAGTGCGGCGCCAACCGCATCTCGGCGGCCCGCCTGTGGGAGTTGGCCGAGGCCCTGTCGACCCCGATCAGCTACTTCTACGACGGCCTCGAAGAAGCGCGTGAGCGTCCCGCCGCTGCAACCGAGATCGAAGCCTTCGCCCGAGACGAAGCCGCCTGACGTCATCTCGCTCTGCCCCCCTCGCCCCCTGAGGGCGGGCGGTGTATCTGCTCGGCATGACCGAGTTGGAAGCCTTCGCCGTCGAACTGTCGCAAGAAGCCGCGCGCACGGCCCTGCCCTATTTCCGTGGCGACAACGCCGAAGAGAACAAGGCCGGGCCCGGCGCCTTCGATCCCGTCACCGAGGCCGACCGCGCGTCCGAAGCCGCCATCCGCCGCCTGATCGCCGCCCGCTATCCGCATCACGGCGTGATCGGCGAAGAATACGGCGAGGACCGCCCGGACGCCGACCACGTCTGGGTCTTGGACCCCATCGACGGCACCCGCGCCTTCATCGCCGGCCTGCCGCTGTGGACCACCCTGATCGCTCTGCGCCATGAAGGCGCGCCGCTGATCGGCGCCATCGGCCAGCCCTATCTGGACGAGATCTTCCTGGGCGGTCCCTCCGGCGCCCGCCTGCTGCGCGGCGGCGCCGAGACGCCGCTCAAAACCCGCCCCTGCCCGCTCCTGTCGGACGCCCTGATCGCCACCACCGACCCTGACATCTTCGTCGGCGCCGACCGCGAGGCCTGGACGCGGCTGCGCGCCTCGGCCCGCCTGGCGCGTCTGGGCTGCGACGCCTACGCCTACGCCATGGTGGCGGCGGGCCGCATCGACCTGGTGGCCGAAACCGAACTGAAGGTCTGGGACTGGTCGGCGCTGAAGCCGGTGATCGAAGCCGCCGGCGGCCAGGTCACAGGCTGGACCGGCCAGACGCCCGACGGCGACGGACGCATCCTGGCCGTCGGCGACGCGGCCCTGACCCACCAGGCCCTGACCGTCCTCAACGCCTGAAGCGGGAGCGGCTATCCGAGTTTGGGCGGGGTCGCACCCAAACCGAATTCGCTCTAGCCGTCGCCCCGGGCCGGCGCGGCGGTCGCGGCCTGCCCCTCGGCCGGGGCGACATAGCCGGCCAGGGCGTCGAATTCATCCAGGAAGACGCCGCGCAACGGGTCCGCCTCCATGATGACCTCGTGCAGCGACCCCGGCACCTCGACATAGCGGCCTCGGCCCAGGCGACGCGCCGCCCAGCGGTTGGTCTGTTTCCAGACCTTGTCGTCGTCGGACGCCTGAACCACGCAGACCGGAATCTTGACCGCCTTCAGCGCGCGCGGCTTCAGCGACCGCTCGCCCGCGTCCAGGGCGAAGGCCAGCCAGCCCCAGGTCGGGCCGCCGATGGCCAAGTGCGGGCAGGCGTAGAGCTGCTGACGCCACAGGTCGTAACGGTTGCGGTCCGAGGTCAGGGCGTCTTTCTCGAAGGTGTGGTCGAACGGGTCGTCGGGGTTGTCCAGCACATAGTCGCCCGCCTTGCCGTGACGCAGGTTCCAGCGCACCGCCAGCTTGACCGACCACATCGACCGCTTGCCGGTCTTGATGCGCAGCATGGGGCTGGACAACAGGGCGCCGGCGAAGCGGTCCTCGCCCGCCTCCAGCGACAGCAGGTTCAAGGCCCCGCCCATGGAGTGGCCGACCATGATCCAGGGCTTGGGCGCCCGGGCCTCATAGGCGTCCAGCAGACGGGCGTAGTCGTCGAGGAACTCCTCGACGGCGCGGGCATGGCCGCGCAGCCGGTCGGGCAGCAAGCGCGCCGACAGACCCTGGCCGCGCCAGTCGTGGGCCAGGACGCAGAACCCGCGCGCCAGGAAGTTGCCGATGACCTCGAAATACTTCTCGATCGGTTCGGTGCGGCCGGGGCTCAGCACCACCGTCCCGCGCGGCGTCTTGGCCACCATGGCCGACGGCGTCCACAGGGCCGCGCGCAGGCGAAGCCCGCCCGCGCCGCGGAACCAGTCGCCTTCTCCGCCGGGAGGCGAAGCGGCGCCGGGAACCCCCATCAGGGGCGCATGGGCGGCGAAGGCGGTGGCGCGGTTCACTCGGGCTTCCTGAACTTCAAGGTCATGCGATCGCTCTCGCCGATCGCGTCGTATTTGGTGCGATCGAACTCGGGATTGGCCGGCTGGCCCATGGGCGCCGTCAGGCGGATGGGCGCCAGGGTGTCGGCCCCGAAGGGATGGTCCTTGGTGTCCGCCGGGTTGGCGTTGATCTCGGACGCCTCGACGAAGACGAAACCGGCCTCGGCGGCCAGCTGCTTGACGAAGGCCTCCTGCACATAGCCGTTGGCCGCCGCCGGATCCTGATCCTCATCGGGTTGGAGCCGGTGCTGCTCGACGCCGAGCACGCCGCCGGGGCGCAGGGCGGCGAAGGCGTCGGAAAAGGCCTTCTCGGCGATGCCCGCCGCCATCCAGGCGTGGATGTAGCGCATGAACAGGACCAGGTCGGCGGTCCCGGCGGGGGCCACCGGCCCCGTCGTCGGCCCGAAGGCGGTGAACTGAACGGCGCCGTACAGCTTCTTGTCGGCCAGGATACGGGCCTTCAGGGCGTTGTTGATCGCGACCTGGGCCGGTTCCGCCGCCGGCTCTTCGGCGAAGCCCGCCAGATAAAGCGTGCCGCCGCCCTTGTTCAGATAGGGCGCCAGAATCTCGACGTACCAGCCGCTGCCCGGCCAGAAGTCGACGACCGTCATCTTGGGTTGCAGACCAAAGAACCGCAGGGTCTCGACCGGATGGCGCCAGGCGTCGCGCCCCTTGTCAGCCGCCGAGCGCCACGCCCCGGCCACGGCCCATTCCAGCGATCCTTCCGGCGGCCCCGCCGGAGCGGCGGGCGCCTGGGGCGCCGCCTTCTCTTCCTTCTTGCCGCAGGCGGCCAGGCCGGCGAAGGCGGCCATGCAGGCGCCCGCCAGAACCGCGCGTCGCGTCGAACGCTCAGCCATGCGCGTCTCCCTGGGTCAGGATCATCATGGTCCTGGGCTTAGGACGCTTCTCCACCAGGGTCAAAATCGCAAACCGCATCAGTTCGCGGCCTCGGGCTTGCGGAAACGCAGGGTCATGCGGTCGCTCTCGCCGATGGCGTCAAAGGCGGCGCGCTCCTCGGCCGTCAGGGTGCGGCCGGCCCGTTCCGACGTGCGGGTCGGCGGCAGGGTCCAAACGCCGAACGGATGATCGCGGTCGTCCTTGGCGTTGGCGTTCAACTCGCTGCGCGCCTCCAGTTCGAACCCGGCGCGGCGCGCGGCGTGGATGACGTAGCTTTCAGGCACATAGCCGGTCGAGGCGACATCGGCGACGTTCAGCCCATCGACGCTGCGGTGCTGCTCCACCGCCAGGACGCCGCCCGGCTTCAGGGCCTTGAAGAAGGCCGCCAGATGCGGATCGGTCCGACCGTCGCGCGACCAGTTGTGGAAGGCGCGCGCCACCACCACCATGTCGGCGGTCCCGTCCTCGACGCCCATGCTCTCGGTCGGCTTGCTGACGGGAACGTAGCGCCCTCCCGTGGCCGCCGCATAGGGCTCCAGGATGTTGCGCCACCAGCCGGCGCGGCCGGGCTCGATCTCGACCACCGTCAGGCCGGGCTGCAAACCCCAGAAGGTCAGGGTCTCGAACGGGTGTCGCTGGCCGTCGCGGGCGCGGTCGGCCTCGGGCCGCGCGGGCGAGGCGATGGCGGCCTGAAGCGCGGCGTCTTCCTCAAGCCTGGGCATTTCCATCGACAGCCCCTGACGGTGTTGCAGGGCCGGCGGTTCCGCCGGGGCGCTTTGCGCCCATGCCGGCGAAGAAAGGGCGGGCGAGGCGAGCGCAGCCGTCACAAGGGCGGCGAGGACGAGAGGTCGCATGGGGGCTCCGGTCGGTCCTGAAGGAAACAATCTGTAACCCTTACGGCGCTTCGCGGCCTCGGCAAGGCGCGGATTGGACCAAGCGACGATTTCGCGCGGCCCTTTTCCTTCGAGGCGCTCCGAGGTCGCCCCCTTGCGCCGAGAAAAAGCCCGCCTACCTCTTCATCCGAGAGCGCCGATCCCGGGCTCTCCAGACCTGACGGGGCCGATTTCGGACCGCCGGGACTGAACCCCTCCGTCGTCCGGGGCCCCAATCGCCGGGCGGCTCAACCTTGCTGAACCTCAGAAGGATGACCCATGCGTACCTATGATTTCTCCCCGCTCTACCGTTCCGCCGTCGGCTTCGACCGACTGGCCCGCCAGCTGGAAAGCGCCGCGCGCTCCAGCCAGGAAAACGGCTGGCCTCCCTATAATATCGAGACGACCGGCGAGAACGCCTATCGCATCGAAATCGCCGTCGCCGGCTTCTCGCCCGACGAGCTGAATATCGAGGCCAAGGAAAACTCGCTGACCGTCACCGGCAAGAAGGCCGCCAACGACGACGCCTCGGTCCAGAAGACCTATCTGCACCGCGGCCTGGCCGAGCGCGACTTCGAGCGCCGCTTCCAGCTGGCCGACTATGTGGTGGTCAAGGGCGCCGACCTGTCCAACGGTCTGCTGACCATCGACCTGCAACGCGAACTGCCCGAGGCGCTCAAGCCGCGCCGCATCGAGATCGCGACCGGCCAGGGCCTGATCGAAGGCAAGACCGACAAGGCGGATAAGGCCGCCTGAGCCGCAGCCTTCGCCTGAGACACTGAGAAGGGGCGGCGTTCGCGTCGCCCCTTTTTCGTGCGCTCGAGAATCCCGCTCATCCCCGCGGAGGCGGGGACCCAGTGCTTTGGCTATAGCGGGCGCAGTTAAGCCGCCGCCGCCGCCTTCAGATCCGCCGGGTCCAGCCCGCGCGCGCCGCCGGTCTGGGCGCCGGTAAAGTCGGCCTGTTTGACCTGAGCGCCGTGCATGACGGCGCGGCTGAGGTCCGCCCCCTTCAACACCGCCCGGCGCAGGTCAGCGCCCGACAGGTCGGCCCCGCGCAGGATAGCCCCCGAAAGGTCCGCCGGCAGCAGCCGGTCCGCGCCCAGCATCAAGGGCCCCAACTGCGCCTCGCGCAGGTCCGAGCCGTTCAGCTTGGCCCGGCCCAGCCGCGCCCCGCGCAGGTCGGCCCGGCGCAGATTGGCCGAGCGCAGGTCCGCGCCTTCCAGCTGCGCCCCCTGAAGCTGGACCCCCTCCATGTCGAGACCGTAGAAGACCGCCCCCTTGGCCGACAGGGCCGTCAGGTTCAGACCGCGAATGGACTCCAGCGGGCGCAGATCGACCCCGTCGAACACCGAGGGCTGGCCCTCGGCCCCGCCCGTCTCGCACCACTGGGCGTGGTCGCGCAGCATCTCGGCGGCGGGCATGCGGCTGACGGATTCGCCCGCCGAGCGATTGTCGGTCAGCGCGCCTTCCATATTGGCCCCGTCGGTGCGCCACATGGTCGCCTTCACCCCCACCAGGATGGCGTCGGTCAGGTCCGCGCCCGACAGATCAGCCCCCGAAAGGTCCGCGCCCGCCAGATCGGCGCCGGTGAAATTGGCCTGTTTCAGATTGGCCCGGACCAGCTTGCAGTCCTTCATGATGGCGTCGGTGAAGTCGGCGGCGATGGCCACCATGCCGGTCATGCGCGAGCGTTGCAGGTTGGCCCCGACCAGACTGGCGCCCTGGGCCTGGGTGTCGCCGCGCTTCTGCGCCTCGATGACGCGGAAGCCCAGCTTGCCGTCCGCCGCCGCGATCGTGCCTTCGCGCAGGTCCGCCTCGAACAGGTCGGCCCCCGACAGGTCGGCCCCGCGCAGGCAGGCGCCGCGCAGATCGGCCCGGCGCAGGCTGGCCTCGGTCAGGTTGATGTCCTGCATGTCCGCGCCGAAGAAGTTGGCGTTGTCCAGCTTGGCCCCGGACAGGTCGCAGCCGTGCAGACGGGCGGCGGCGAAGTCGGCGTCGGCCAGGTTGCGGCCCCGCAGCGTCAGCCCCGACAGGTCCATCCAGGCGAAGACGGCGCGCGCCCCGCCGGGCCGCGCCTGCCACAGGCGGTCATGCTTGGCGCAGATCAGGTCGACCTCGGCCTGGGTCGGTTTCTTGCGGACAGGATCGGCGGCGTCGCTCATGCCGACAACATGGCTTACGCCCCATTAAGGAAGCTTTGCGGAAACAGGGATTTCCGACCGGGTTTACTCGGTCAGCAGGCCCTGTTCGCGCAGGGCCTCGGCCAGTTCGCCCTCATTGGTCCACAGCCGGGTATAGCCCGCCTCGCCCAGCCGGTTCAGTTCGGTCGTCAGGTCGGCGCGCGGGGCGGCGACGAAGCGGCCGTCGAAGCCCTTCCCGTCCTCGCTGACGCGAACCATCGGCCGACCCGTCTCGACCCGGTGCAGGAAGCCCTCGCACAGAACGGCGGCGTCCTCGGCCAGCAGGCCGGTCTCGACGGTCAGGCCCGACTGGCGCAGACGCTCGGTGCCCCGGCCCGAGGCGAAGGGCGACGGATCGAGCGCGGCGATCACCACCCGCTCGACCCCGGCCTCGGCCAGGAAGTGGGCGCAGGACTTGCGCCCCGACGAGCGAGCGCCGCAGGGCTCCAGGGTGACATAGGCGGTCGCGCCCTTCACGGCTTCGCCGGCGGCGGGCACGGCCTGCTCCTCGGCGTGGGGGCGTCCGCCCGGCGCGGTGGCGGCTTCCGACAGCACGACCCCGTCCTTGACCAGGACGCAGCCGACCGCCGGATTGGGCCAGGTCTCGCCCATGCTCGCCAGCGCCAGATCAATGGCGCGGCGCATGTGGACGGCGTCGTCCTTGCTGGTCGAACTCATGCGCCCGGACTTGTCATCGGCGGCAGGGCTTGCGCCCGCGCCTGGTCCAGATAGCGGGCGGCGACCGGCTTCAGGTCGGCGTCCAGATCGACCTCCAGCGGATTGCCGGTGGGGATCTCGACGCCGACGATCTGGTCGTCCGGCACGGCGAACAACAGCTTGACGATGGCGCGCAAGCTATTGCCGTGGGCGGCGATCAGCACGTCCTCGCCCGCCTTCAGGCGCGGCGCGATCTCGGCGTCCCAATAGGGCTGAACCCGATCCAGCGTGGTCTTCAGGCTCTCGGTGTCCGGGATGGCCTTGCCCTCGTAGCGGGGGTCCGAACCGAAATCGAACTCGCCGCCCGGCGCCAGGGGCGGCGGCGGCACATCATAACTGCGGCGCCAGACCTTGACCTGGTCCTCGCCGTGCTTGGCCGCCGTCTCGGCCTTGTCCAGGCCCGTCAGGCCCCCGTAGTGGCGCTCGTTCAGGCGCCAGTCCTCGATCACCGGCACATCCTTCAGACCCGCCGCGTCCAGCGCCAGGGCGCCGGTGCGTTTGGCCCGCGTCAGGACCGAGGTGAACATGACGGCGGGCTTGAACCCGGCCTCGGCGATCAGCTCGCCGCCGCGCCGCGCCTGGGCCTCGCCCTCGGCGGTCAGGTCGACGTCGACCCAGCCGGTGAAGCGGTTTTCCAGGTTCCACTGGCTCTGGCCGTGGCGCAGCAGGATCAGGCGGGGCATGGGCGTCTCCGTATCGTCGTCCTTCGCGTAGGCCGTGGACGCGGGGCTGGTCAAGGTTTCACCGCCGCGAACGCCAATGCAGCCTGACGCCTCGCCGCGCGTTCTTGGCCTCTCGGGGGACGCCCGCTATACCGCGACGCTAGGGGCGGGCGGTTCATTCTCTCGCCCATTGACGTTCAGGAAGACCCATGTTGAAGCCGCGCCAGGACATCCGCCCCAATACGGCGGCCTACGAAACCACTCCCCTGGTGAAGCCCACCGGCTTCCGTGAATACGACGCCCGCTGGATTCTGGAAAAAGAGATCAACCTTCTGGGCATTCAGGCGCTTGGCCTGGGCCTCGCCACCTATGTCCACGAGATCGGCGTCCGCCCCCGCATCGCCGTCGGCCACGACTTCCGCTCCTATTCCCTGTCGGTGAAACAGGCCCTGATCCTCGGCCTGCTGGAAGGCGGCATGGAGGTGATCGACATCGGCCTGGCCCTGTCGCCGATGGCCTATTACGCCCAGTTCGCCCTGGACTGCCCCTGCGTGGCCATGGTCACGGCCAGCCACAATGAAAACGGCTGGACCGGCGTCAAGATGGGCGCCCAGGCGCCCCTGACCTTCGGCCCCGACGAGATCGGCCGCCTGAAAGAGATCGTCCTGAGCGGCGAGGGCGTGGCCCGCCCCGGCGGCCGCGTCGAGCGCGTCGAGGGCTTCCGCGAGCAATACATCAAGGACGTCGCCTCCAAGGTGAAGCTGACCCGTCCGCTCAAGGTCGTCGCCGCCTGCGGCAACGGCACCGCCGGCGCCTTCGCCCCCGAGGCCCTGCGCCTGATGGGCGCCGAGGTGATCGAGATGGACACCGAGCTCGACTGGACCTTCCCCAAGTATAATCCGAACCCGGAAGATCACGTCATGCTGGTCGCGATGGCGCAAAAGGTGAAGGAGACCGGCGCCGACCTGGCCCTGGGCTTCGACGGCGACGGCGACCGCTGCGGCGTGGTGGACAATACCGGCGAGGAGATCTTCGCCGACAAGATCGGCCTGATGCTGGCCCGCGACCTGTCGGCCCTGCACCCGAACGCCACCTTCGTCGTCGATGTGAAGTCGACCGGCCTCTACAAGGCCGACGAAGTGCTGAAGGCCAACGGCGCCACCACCGTCTACTGGAAGACCGGCCACTCCTACATCAAGCGCAAGACCGCCGAACTGGGCGCCTTGGCCGGTTTCGAGAAGTCGGGCCACTTCTTCCTCTCGGGCGACCTGGGCCACGGCTATGACGACGGCCTGGTCGCCGCCGGCGCCGTGCTGGCCATGCTGGACCGTAACCCCGGCAAGAAACTCAGCGAACTGAAGTCCGCCCTGCCCGACGCCTGGACCAGCCTGACCATGTCGCCGCACTGCGACGACGAGCTGAAGTACGACGTCCTGGCCAGGATCGTGAAGGAATACGAGGACTTGGCGGCGTCGGGCGGCTCGATCCTGGGCCGCAAGATTGTCGAGGCCATCACTGTCAACGGCGTCCGCGTCCACCTCGAGGACGGCTCCTGGGTCCTGGTGCGTGCCTCAAGCAACAAGCCGGAACTGGTGGTGGTGGTCGAAAGCATGCGCTCCGCCGACGACATGCGCGACCTGTTCCACAAGGAGGTCAAACCCCGCCTCGCCGCCCACCCCGAGATCGGCGCCTTCAATCAGGAAATCTGACCCTTTGACGAAGGATGCGGGCGCGGGCGAGGTGAGACGATGAACGACGCCTCCCCCCTGCCCGTGGTCATCATCGGCGGCGGCTTTTCCGGCGCCATGCTGGCCGCCCGCCTGGCCGAAGGCGGACAGGCCTCCGTCCTGATCGAGCGCGGCGACATGATCGGCCTCGGCGTCGCCTATTCCACGCTGAACGACGCCCACCGCCTGAACGTACGCGCCGGGCGGATGAGCGCCGTGGTCGACCGTCCCGACGACTTCATCGACTGGTTGGCGGCGCACTGTCCCCAGCAGGCGGACCCCGACGGCTTCGCCCCGCGTCGCCTCTACGGCCTCTATGTCCGCGACCGTCTGGCCGCGGTTGAGGCGGCCCATCCAGGCCTGATCCGTCGCATCTGCGGCGCCGTCATCGCCGTCGATGGGCGGTCCGCCATCCTGTCCACGGGAGAGCGGATCGAGGGGCGCGCCGTGGTCCTGGCCACCGGCAACCCGGCGCCGCGCACCACCCCGACCGGCGAAGACGGACGCATCATCGCCAATCCCTGGACGCCCAACGCCCTGACGCCGATCCAGGCCGACGACGACGTCCTGATCCTCGGCGCAGGCCTGACCATGGTCGACGTCCTGCTGACGCTGACCGCCCAGGGATGGCGCGGCCGGGCCACGGCGGTGTCGCGGCGCGGCCTTCTGCCCCGAGCCCACAGCCCGCATCACGACACCCCCATCGACCTGCCCCCCGAAGCCCTGACGGGCCCCCTGTCGGCCCGACTGGCGGCGGCGCGAAGGCTGGCCGAGACCCACGGCTGGCGACGCCTGATGGAGGGCTATCGCCCGATCACGCTCGACCTGTGGCGCACGGCCGCCGACGCCGAACGCGCTCGCTTCCTGCGTCACCTGCGCCCGTGGTGGGATGTCCATCGCCACCGCCTGGCCCCCGAGATCGCCGCCGAACTGGACCGGCTGCTCGTCGAGCGCCGCCTGACCGTCCGCGCCGGACGCATCCGCAATGTCGAGGCGTCCGCCCGGGCCGCCGCCCTGCACCTGACCACGCGGAACGGCCCCCAGACCCTGTCGGCGCCTTGGCTGATCGACTGCACCGGCCCCGGCCATGACGCGACCACCGCGCCCCTGACCGCTGACCTGATCGCCCAAGGCCGCGCCCGTCTGGCCGCCTCAGGCCTCGGCCTGGACCTCGACCAGGCCGGTCGCGTCCTCCAGGTCCGGCGTCCCGTCGGCATGGAGGACGCGACCAGGCCGGTCGCGTCCTCCATGCCGACGGGACGCCGGACCTGGACCTCTACGTCCTCGGCCCGCCCGCCCGCGCCGCCTTCTGGGAAACCGTCGCCGTGCCAGACATCCGCCAGCGCATCGAGGCCCTGGCCGCCCGCCTGACGGCCTGATCCGGCCGGCTGCCTTGCGGTCGAAACTTCCAAAGAGGCCCACATTTCTTTCCGAGACATGGCGTCTGGCGGGCGTTTGCCGGGTCGGCTATCACCGGGTCAGGAGAGGAAACACAAAAATGAACCGTCACCGCACCCGCGTGCTCGGGGGCCGCACCCTGGCGCCTGAAACCCTGATGATGGGATACGGCTATGACCCCGCCCTGTCTGAGGGCGCGATCAAGGCGCCCCTGTTCCAGTCGTCCACCTTCGTCTTTAAGTCGGCCGAGGACGGCAAGCGCTTCTTCGAGGTCGCCTATGGCCTGCGCCAGCGCGACCCGGACGAGGCGCTCGGCCTGATCTATTCGCGCATCAACAACCCCAACCTCGAGATTCTCGAGGATCGCCTGGCCGTCTGGGACAAGGCCGACAAGGCCCTGGTCTTCTCGACCGGGATGGCCGCCATCTCGACGGCCATGCTCGCCCTGGTCCGTCCCGGCGACGTCATCCTCTATACGGCCCCGGCCTATGGCGGCACCGAATACCTGTTCGACCGCATCCTGCCCCGCTACGGGGTCAAGGCGATCAGCGTGCCCGCCGCCGAGGGCGCCGACGCCCTGGACGCCGCCATGATCGCGGCCGCCGCCGAGGCCAAGACCACCGGCGGGCGCCTCGCCGCCGTCTATCTGGAGACCCCGGCCAACCCGACTAATCAACTGGTCGACATCGCCCGGGCCGTGGCCGGCGCCAAGGCCGTGGATCAGGCCGAGCGCCCGGTCGTGGCCGTGGACAACACCTTCCTCGGCCCCCTGTGGCAGAGCCCGCTGGAGCTAGGCGCCGACCTCGTCCTCTACTCGCTGACCAAGTATGTCGGCGGCCACTCCGACCTGATCGCGGGCGGCTGCATGGGCGCCGCCGACCTGATGGCGCGGGTGGGCGAAATGCGCACCATCTGCGGCACCAACACCGATCCGCACACAGCCTGGCTGCTGCTGCGCAGTCTGGAGACCCTGCATATCCGCATGGAGCGGGCGCAGGAGAACGCCCTTGTTCTGGCCGAACGCCTGCGCGCCGATCCGCGCGTCAGCGCCGTCCTGACCGCCGGGGGGCCGGACGCCTCGCCGGAGCAGCAGGCCATCTTCGAGGCCCAGTGCAAGGGTTCGGGTTCGACCTTCTCGCTGGAGCTTCCGGGCGGCGAGGCCGAGGCCTTCCGTATGCTGAACGCCCTGCGGCTGTTCAAGCTGGCCGTCAGCCTGGGCGGCGCCGAGAGCCTGGCCTCGCACCCCTCCAGCATGACCCACTCGGACTATACGCGCGAGGCCAAGGCGCGCAGCGGCATCGGCGACAACCTGGTGCGCCTCTCGGTCGGCATCGAGAACGTCGAGGACCTGTGGGCCGACCTGCAACAGGCCCTGGCCGCGATCTGAGGATGCAGGCGGGCGCCGTTCGCGGCGCCCGCCGACCTTTACTGACCCGCCGCCTTCACCGCCGCCGAGACGTCGGCGACCACGCGTTTGACCAGAGCCTCGTCATCGCCCTCGGCCATGACGCGGATCAGCTTTTCCGTACCGGACGGCCGCACCAGCAGACGGCCCGAGCCGTTCAACGCGGCCTCGGCCTCGGCCATGGCGGCCTTGACCTTGGCGTCTTCCAGCGGCTTGCCGGCGGTGTAGCGCACGTTCTGCAGCAGTTGCGGCACCGGCTCGAACTGCCGCGCCAGCTCGCTCATCGGCACGCCGGTCTCGACCAGGACCGCCAGCACCTGCAGCGCCGCCATCAGGCCGTCGCCGGTCGTGGCGTAGTCCTTCAGGATGATGTGGCCCGACTGCTCGCCGCCGATGTTGAAACCGCCGGCGCGCATCCGCTCCATGACGTAGCGGTCGCCCACCTTCGTCCGCTCCAGCGTCAGGCCCTCGGCCTTCAGCTTCCGCTCCAGCCCCAGGTTGGACATGACGGTGGCGACCACGCCGCCGCCGTTCAGCCGCCCCTTGCGGGCCCAGGCCAGGCCGACCAGGGCCATGATCTGATCGCCGTCGACCACATGGCCCTTTTCGTCGCAGATGATCAGCCGGTCGGCGTCGCCGTCCAGGGCGATGCCGATGTCGCAGCGATAGCGCTTCACCGCCTCCGACACGGCCTCGGGATGGGTCGAGCCGCAGTCGGCGTTGATGTTCAGGCCGTTCGGCTCGACGCCGACGGGGAAGACCTCGGCCCCCAGCTCATAGAGGGTGGTCGGCGCCACGCGGTAGCCGGCGCCGTTGGCGCAGTCGATGGCGATGCGCAGGCCCTTGAGGCTGAGCCGCTTGGGGAAGGCCGACTTGGCGATCTCGATATAGCGTGGCGGGGCGTCGTCGATGCGCTTGACCCGGCCCAGCTTGTTGGCCGGGGCCAGGTCCTGATCCAGACCCTCGTCCATCATGGCCTCGATCTTCAGCTCGATTTCGTCCGACAGCTTGTAGCCGTCGGGTCCGAACAGCTTGATGCCGTTATCCGCATAGTCGTTGTGCGAGGCCGAGATCATGATGCCCAGATCGGCGCGCATCGACCGCGTCATCATGGCCACGCCCGGCGTCGGCAGGGGGCCGAAGGTGCGCACGTCCATGCCCACGCTGGCCAGCCCCGCCACCAGGGCCGGCTCGATCATATAGCCGGACAGGCGCGTGTCCTTGCCGATCACCACCAGATGGCGACGGTCGTCGTCGGTGCGGAACATCTTGCCCGCCGCCAGCCCCACCCGCAGCGCCACCTCGGCCGTCATCGGATGGGTGTTGGCGCGACCACGGATGCCGTCGGTGCCGAAGTATTTTCTCTCGCCCAAGGGCGTCGTCCTTCGCTGGCGGCGCCGGAGGATTTGCAAAGAAACCTTCCGAAACCCATTTTTTGATGTCGCCTGCCTTCGCTTCCCCTAGACGCAAGATCACAGGGCGAGACGGGCGGAACCCTCTCGCTTACCCCTTACGGCGGCCACGCGCAAAGCGTGACCGCTTCGCCCCTTCACCGGAGCAGACCTCATGTGCGGCATCATCGGCATTACGGGCGCAGGCGCCGTCGTCCCCCGTCTGGTCGACAGCCTCAAGCGGCTGGAGTACCGCGGCTATGATTCCGCCGGGATCGCGGCCATCGTCGACGGCCGCATCGAGCGCCGCCGCGCCAAGGGCAAGATCCGCGAACTGGAAGCCGTGCTGGCGGCTGAGCCGCTGACCGGGACCATCGGCATCGGCCACACCCGCTGGGCCACCCACGGCGCCCCGACCACGACCAACGCCCACCCGCACAAGGCCGGCCGCGTCTGCCTGGTCCACAACGGCATCATCGAGAACTTCGCCGAGCTGAAGGCCGAACTGGAGGCCGAGGGCCGCGTCTTCGAGAGCCAGACCGACACCGAGGTCGTGGCTCACCTGATGGACCACAAGCTGACAGCGGGCCTGGCCCCGCTGGACGCCTTCAAGGCCACCCTGGACCGCCTGACCGGCGCCTATGCGCTCGCCGTCCTGATCGAGGGCGAGGACGAGCTGATCCTGGGCGCGCGTCGCGGCAGCCCCCTGGTCGTCGGCTGGGGCGAGGGCGAGATGTACCTGGGTTCGGACGCCCTGGCCGTCGGCCCCTTCACCCAGAAGATCAGCTATCTGGAAGAGGGCGATTACGTCGCCATGACCCGTTCGGGCGCCCACATGTTCGACGCGGCGGGCCGCCCCGCCGACCGCGCCATCGTCCAGGTCTCGGCCTCCTCGGCCCTGGTCGAGAAGGGCGAATACCGCCACTTCATGGAGAAGGAAGTCCACGAACAGCCCGACAGCGTCCAGCATACCCTGTCGGAATATCTCGACCTGGTGAGCGGCACGGCCAAGACCCAGGGCGTGGACTTCGCCGCCGTCGACCGCCTCCAGATCATCGCCTGCGGCACCGCCTTCTACGCCGGCCAGATCGGCAAGTACGCCTTCGAGAAATACGCCGGCCTGCCCTGCGACGTCGAGATCGCCTCGGAGTTCCGTTACCGCTCCCCGGCCCTGACGCCGGGCACGGTCGCCGTCGCCGTCAGCCAGTCGGGCGAGACCGCCGACACCCTGGCCAGCCTGACCTGGTGCAAGGCGCAAGGGTTGAAGACCGCCGCCGTCGTCAACGTCCACTCATCCTCCATGGCGCGCGAGGCCGAGGTCCTGTGGCCGACCCACGCCGGGCCGGAGATCGGCGTCGCCTCGACCAAGGCCTTCACCGCCCAGGTCGCGGCCCTGCTGGCGCTCGCCGTCGCGGCGGGCGTGGCGCGCGGCCGCATCGGCGCTGACGAAGAGGCCGAACTGGTCAAGGCTCTGTTCGAGGCCCCGCGCCTGATCGCCGAGGCTCTACAGATGGACGGTCAGATTCGCGCCATCGCTCAAGACCTGGCCAAGGCCACCGACGTCCTCTTCCTCGGCCGGGGCGCCATGTTCCCCCTGGCCATGGAAGGCGCGCTGAAGCTGAAGGAGATCAGCTATATCCACGCCGAGGGTTATGCCGCCGGCGAGCTGAAGCACGGCCCCATCGCCCTGGTGGACGAAAAGACCCCGATCATCGCCTTGGCCCCGCTGGACGAGGTCTATGAGAAGACCGCCTCCAACCTGCAGGAAGTCGCGGCGCGCGGCGGCCCGGTGATCATGATCGCCCCGGCCACGGCTCCGGCTCCGCACGGCGCCGGCATCCGCCGCGTCGACGCCCCCGACTGCCACCCTCTGATCGCGCCCCTGGTCTATGCCGTGCCAGTGCAGCTGCTCGCCTACTACACCGCCGTCCAGAAGGGCACGGACGTCGACCAGCCCCGCAACCTGGCCAAGTCGGTGACGGTGGAGTGAGAGTCTTTCCTCCCCATTTTATGGGGAGGGGGACCGCGTAGCGGTGGAGGGGGCGGCGCAAACGTCAGCTGTCGAGACGCCCTCTCCGTCACGTCGCCTTCGGCGCCGCGCCACCTCCCCATCGCTGCGCGACAGGGAGGAAGGATGCAACCTGCTTCGCCCCCTCACGTTTGGAACGGTCACGGTTTGCGCCTATGACAGGCGCCTAACGGCTGTTTCAGGACGACTGATGACGACTTCCCCCGCACGCCTTCGCAAGGCGGTTCTTCCCGTGGCCGGCCTGGGCACCCGCGTCCTGCCCGGCACCAAGACCACGCCGAAGGAACTGCTGAACGTCGTTGATCGACCCATCCTGTCCTACATCGTCGAGGAAGCGCGCGAGGCGGGGATCGAGCACATCGTCTTCGTCACCGGCCGCGCCAAGCAGGCCATCGAGGACTATTTCGACCACCAGATCGAGCTGGAGGCCCAGCTTCTGGCCAAGGGCAAGATCGAGCTTCTGGAGGCCATGAACGCCGAGCTGGCCACCGCTGGCGAGATGAGCTTCACCCGCCAGATGCAGCCCAAGGGTCTGGGCCACGCCGTCTGGTGCGCCCGCGACATCATCGGCCACGAACCCTTCGCCGTCATCCTGCCCGACGTCATCGTCGATTCGCAGCCCGGCGCCCTGAAGCAGCTGGCGGACCTCTACGCCGAGGTCGGCGGCAACGTCATCGGCGTCGAAGCCGTGCCCGAGGCCGCCGCCCACAAGTACGGCATCATCGACCCCTCCGCCCAGGACGGTCGTCGCTTCGCCATGAAGGGCATGGTCGAGAAGCCCAAACAGGGCACGGCCCCGTCCAATATGTCGATCTCGGGCCGCTATATCCTCCAGCCGGAAATCTTCGACCTGCTGGAGACCCAGGAGCGCGGCGCCGGCGGCGAGATTCAGCTGACCGACGCCATGGATCGGCTGATGAAGACCCAGACCTTCACCGCCTACGAATACGAGGGCGTGACCCACGACTGCGGCGACAAGATCGGCCTCTTGCGCGCCAATGTCGCCCTGGCCCTGAAACGCCCCGACCTGGGCGAAGCCGCCCGCGCGGCGATCACCGCCCTGCTCTGAGCCCCGGATAGCGCGCCGTTCAGTCTTCCAGGACGGCGCGCTGGGCCAGATCGATATGGAAGGCCAGCCAGGCGTAAATGCCGACGAACTTCAGCCCGTCTTCAGCCGCAACCACCCAGCTTTGAGTGGAATGCAGCAAGACGTCCACGGCCATACTCCCTCCCAGCAAGAGGAAGGCCAGAAGCAGAAAACCGCCGTCTCGCGAAAACACTCTACGACGCTGGGCAAAGGCATAGGCCAGACCGGCCAAGGCATAGCCGCCGAGGACCACCACCTGTGGAACACCCCAACCCGGCAGGATGGATTCATGAAGCAGCAGCAGGTCGTCCAGACACAGGGCCAGACTGAGAACCCCGCCAAACCCCAGCAGCAGCCCGTCGGCGTGCGCGCCCCCGCGAGCCCAAACACAAAGAGCGGCGAATAGCGCCACACCCGCGGCGAGCGCCCAGCCGATCGCGCCCATATTGGACATGACGCCGTAGTAGCCGCGGCAGCAATAGCCAGAGACCTGCGCCCCGGCGATCACATCCATGAACAACAGGCGCGGATCGGCATAGGTCTGAAAAGTCGCCGTCAGCGCCGCCAAGGCGGCCAACGCCACCAGCACGGTCGACCCGACCCGCACCCGGCTCCGCGTCAGACGCCCCCGCCCGACCCGCTGCGCCCCGCCCGTCAGAGCGCCCGGGCGCTCGCGCCCCATCCATACTTGCTGCGTCATCGTCTTGGGCCCCCGCCTCCCATCCCCCTAGGAGCGCCGCTCGCAGGGGTCAAGCAAACGCCGTCATTCGAGACCGGCGCGCCCGAGACGCATCCCGCGGCGACGCCCTCTCATGGCGGCGGCAGGCGAGCAGACCAGCGCACGAGTGCATTTCGCCGTCAGCACACACATCAGCAGAAATAGGGAAAGAAGCCGCCGCAGCGCTTCAAGAAAGAAGCTCGACTAACCGCCAAGCTCTTGAAAGTAAATGGCGCGCCCGGAACGATTCGAACGTCCGACCCTCAGATTCGTAGTCTGACATTTCGAATACGCCGCGCTCCGTGGCGCTCCGCATAAGCGCTGTATCATACGAAAAAACCTGCATAATTTTATGTTGCTCGCAGATTCACTCGCGCGTAGATACGCTCCGTTCCTGCACCACAGTGCACCACAGCGGCACCACAGGCAGGGGCGGTATATCGAGGAGCAGGCATAGATGGCGGGCAGCTACACCACGAAACTGACGGCGCGCACGGTCGCCGCAATCAAGCCGAATGGAACGGACTTCGACGTTCGCGACAGCGAGGTGCGCGGCTTTCACGTCCGCGTCACCAAGCGAGGCGAGAAGCTGTATCGCTTCCAGTATCGTCGCGCTGACGGCACCCGTCCTGTTCTGACCCTTGGCAAAACCAGCGAGTTGACGCCGGATGAAGCGCGGAAACTGGCGCATGGCCATTTCCTTGCGGTCAGCGGCGGGGCCGATCCGCGCAAGGCTCATACTGACTGGGCCGCCGCGCCGACGATGGATGACTTGTGGGTGCGCTATGAGGTCGACCGGCTGAAGATCAAGAACCGTCCCAGAACGGTTGAGGAATACACCCGCAACTGGAAGTCCCACGCCCAGCCGCGCCTGGGCAAGCTCAAGGTTTCTGAAGTCTCGCGACGGGACATCAACGCCGTCGTCGCCGCCATGGGCGCGAAACGAACCACTGCTAACCGGGTCCTGGCCTTGTTGTCTGTCATGTTCAGCTTCGCCAAGGAGAACGAGCTTCGCAACGACAATCCGGTGGCAGGCATGAAGAAGTATCGGGAGAACGCCCGCGATGTCGCCTTCACCGACGATGAACTCGGCCGGATCGCGGCGGCAATTGAAGAGGAACGTGATGCCTGGGCGCGCACCGCGCTTATGCTCCTGATGGTGACGGGCGCGCGGTCGAGCGAGGTTCTGCAAGCCGAGTGGTCGGAGTTCGACCTGGACGATGCTCAACCCGCATGGCGTGTCGTTGCAGATCGCATGAAGGGCGGAAAGCCGCACACCTATCCTCTGGACTCGGAAACGGTCGCCCTGTTGCGGCACTGGCGCGCGACCGCGCCTTTCCTGTCGCCGCGCTGGGTCTTCCCCGACAACACCGGCAAGAACCCGAAGAGCAGCCTTCAGAAGCCCTGGGCGCGTATCAAGGAAGCCGCGAATATCACCCGGGGCGTGATCCACTCGTTCCGGCACACCTTCCTGACGCGTATGGCCGAAAGCGGGGCCACGGCCATCGACATCAAGAACACCGGGGGCCACGCCGACATCGCTACCTCGATGAAGTATGTCCACGCGGCCGAGAACGCGCGGCTGCGGGAACTCCAGGACGCCAACCGCAAGGGCATCCGCGAAGCGATGAAACGCAAGCCGAAAGAGGCCGAGATCGTGGCCTTCCCTGCGTCAAATGCGGGGTAGGTTCAGCGGTCGACTTCTCCTCGCAGCCGCTCATACAGCTGCCCCGGCCCCAGCAGAATCTTCAGCAACTCCTCCCGCACGTTCTCCGAGTTCAGGACCTGGCGGCTCATGGTGTTGAAGGCGGCGTCGCTGTCCATGGCGGCGTCCATCAGCTCCCGGCGCAGGGTCGGCGAGTTGGCGAACTGGGCCGAGGTGTTGTTCGCCGCCTGGACCCGCAGTTCATCAGACGCGGCCATGTGGCCGCGTAGGAAGCCCGTGACGTAGGCCAACTGATCCTCGTCCGACAGTTCGCCGTCGAACAGGCCGTTCACCCGCTCGATGATCTCGTCCAGCAGCGCCTTTTCCTTCTCGTAGATGCCGCCTGAGCCGACTTCGGCCATGCCGGTCAGCTTGGGGGCTTCGCCGGTGCCGAAGGTCAGGTCGCGCTTCCCCTGGTTCTTCAGGCTGTGGTGGGTCAGCTGGACGCCGGACAGGTCCACGCCCTCGCGCTCACGGCCGAAGGCCAGCAGCGGCAGCAGGCGGCGGTAGAAGATCGCCCGCTTCTCCAGGTCCGTGTTGCCGTAGTCGATGATCTGGCTGAGGAAGCTGTAGAGGCGCAGGAACGCGCCCATGTCCCCCTTGAACAGGTCGAGCGCCGCCATGTGATCCAGCGCGTCGGCCGCCGCTTGCGCGTTGCCGGTGGCCAGGGCGGTGGCGCGAGCCTGCTTGGCTCCGTTGAACGCCTTCAGCAGCCGGTCGGCGACGGGTTCCAGGGCGGCGATCAACTCCGCCTGCTTGGCCTTGGGGTTCAGCTCGACCTTCACCACACGCTCGACGTCGAAGTCGTCGTAATGGCCCGCGCCGTCCAGCTTGGCGCGCAGGTCGAAGATCACGTTGGGGTCGGTCGCGCTCTCCAGCTCGGCCGTCTCATAGTAGGTCTGGAACGCCGTCAGGATGTCGTCCGAGCTGTTCACGAAGTCCAGGATGTAGGTCGTGTCCTTGCCCGGGTGCGCCCGGTTTAGACGCGACAGGGTCTGCACCGCCTGGATGCCCGCCAGCCGCCGGTCCACATACATGCCGCACAGCAGCGGTTGGTCGAACCCGGTCTGGAACTTGTTGGCCACCAGCAGCAGCTGATAGTCTGCCCCGGCGAAGGCGTCGCGGATGTCGCGCCCGTTCAGGCTGGGGTTCAGGCTTTTGCTCGTCTCGGTGAAGGGCTCCGAACCGGCCTCCGCATCGTTCACCTCGCCCGAGAAGGCCACCAAGGTCCCGAGCGGGTAGCCCTTCTCCTTGATGTATCGGCTGATGGCCAACTGCCAGCGCACCGCTTCCAGGCGGCTGCCCAGGACGACCATAGCCTTTGCCTTGCCGTCCAGCAGGGGCGCGACGTTCTCCCGGAAATGCTCGACGACGATCTGAACCTTCTGGCTGATGTTGTAGGGATGAAGGCGCACCCAGCGCATGATCCCCTTCAGCGCGGCGTCCTTTTCGACCTCGTGCTCATCCCAGTCCTTGCCCTCGTTCGCAAGGCGGAAGGCCAGCTTGTAGGGCGTGTAGTTCCGCAGGACGTCGAGGATGAACTTCTCCTCAATGGCCTGGCGCATCGAATAGACGTGGAAGGGGCGATACTCGCCAGCCTCGTCCTTGCGCCCGAACAGCTCCATGGTCTTGGCCTTGGGCGTGGCGGTGAAGGCGACGTAGGTGATGCCCTTGTCGCCCGCGCGGCCTGCCATCTGCGCGGCCAGGATGTCCTCGTTCGACACCTCGCCGCCGTCGCCCAGGGCGGCGATCTCCTCGGCCGACAGGATTTCCTTCAGCTTGGTCGCGGCTTGGCCGGTCTGACTGGAGTGCGCCTCGTCGGCGATGACGGCGAAGGCCTTGCCCTCGGTCGCCGCCAGCTTGCTGACCTCCTCCAGGGCATAGGGGAAGGTCTGGATGGTGCAGACGATGACCTTCTTCCCGGCCGCCAGCGCCTTGGCCAGCTGGCCGCTCTTTGACCCGCTCTCGCTCTTGATCGTCTCGACCACGCCGGTGACGCGCTGGAAATCGAACAGGGCTTCCTGGAGCTGGGTGTCGATGACGTTGCGGTCGGACACGACGATGACGCTGCTGAACAGCTTGTTGTCGTTCGCATCGTGCAGTTCGGACAGGAAGTGCGCCGACCAGGCGATGGAGTTGGTCTTGCCCGATCCGGCCGAGTGCTGGATCAGGAAGCGCCCCCCCGGCCCCTCGGCCAGCACCTGGGCCGCCAGCTTCCGCGTCGCGTCCAACTGGTGATAGCGGGGGAAGATGATGCGGGTGATCTTCTTCTTCACATCCTTCTGGGTGACCATGTAGCGCCCCAGGATTTCCAGCCAGCTGTCGCGCTGCCAGACCTCCTCCCACAGATAGGCCGTGCGGTGCCCGTTGGGGTTCAAGGGGTTCCCCTTTCCGCCCTGGTCGCCCTTGTTGAACGGCAAGAAGACGGTCGGCTTGCCCGCCAACCGAGTGGCCATGGCCACCTCGCTGTTGCTAACCGCGAAGTGCACCAGAGCCCCCCCAGGGAAGCCCAGCAGGGTCTCCGCCTTGCCGCCCTTGGGGTTCGGGTGGCGGTCAAACCGATACTGGTCGATGGCGATGTCGACGTTCTGAGTGAAGTTTGTCTTCAGTTCCGCCGTCGCGACCGGAATGCCGTTCAGATACAGCACCAGGTCTAGGCTGTTCTCATTGGCGGTCGAGTATCGTACCTGACGCACCGCGCGCAGGCGGTTGGCCCCATAGCGGCGCGTGATTTCGGGGTTCATCCCCATGGCCGGGCGGAACTGGGCCATGGTGATCCTGGTCTTCACCCCGGCGATCTCGATGCCGGTGCGCAGGACCTCCAGCGTCCCCCGGTCGTCCAGGTTCTTGCGCAGCCGGTCGGCCAGCACGGTTTCCGCAGCGGCCCCATGGGTCTTCGCCAGGGCATTCCAGGCATCCGGCTGGGTCGCCTGCACCCAGGCCGTCAGGTCGGCGGGGAACAAGGCGCGCGCCCGGTCATGACCGGCGGCGTCCCCGGGAGTGTGCAGCCAGCCATTCGCGGCCAGGTGCGCGCAGATGTCGTTCTCGAAGCTGATCTCTTTGTGGATGTTCATGCTTCCCCGTCCCCCAATCGCCAGGCGGAGCCCATGTCCGACTGGCTATCACTCAGAACTCTACGAAGAGTTCGGCCCCTTTCATGTTGATAACCCTCAATCGAAAAGGCTTCCTTGATGGTCGGTTCGGGGAGCCGAGCCGTCCGGCACAAGACCGTTCCGGCCCATCCACTTCAGCCAGTGATCAAGATCGGCGCGCTTGAACTTCTTGGGCTTTTCAGCGTGCCAGCCGAAAACCCCATCGCAGATGGCGTCGTTGTCGGCGGTTTTCTCGGCAGCTAGCAGGTCGTTCCACACGGCGTATAGCGTCGCCACCGCTTCCACACCGTCTCTGTCGATATCTTTGAGCAAGGACAGCATGGCGAGAAAGCCTTTCGCTCGCTCCTCGCCGACCAGGACCGACAAAGTCTCTGCGGGCGGCTGGAAGCTCTTAGGAATTTCATACGTAACCGGAAGCCCCTCGGCCCGAGGCTCGTGCGTCACGATAGCGCAAATGTCCCACGCCCCTCGCTCAATGACAGACATCAGGGTCCGATCATATGGACCAGCGGCCGCGCGCTCGTAGTGTCCGGCCAAGCCTTCGAGCCTAGCGTGGCTCTGGGCCAAATAGGCAGCCTTCATCACCGCCATGCGCCCCTTCGCCCCAAGTTCGAGAATGGCACAGGCTCCAACCACGGCTGGCAACGACGGCTCGTTTGATGCTTTGCGAGCGCTGTCAAGGGAGACGACGTTGCTCTGCGAGGCCGTCCCGCGCACGTCGATCTTGCCGGTTACGGCGGCGGAGATCAGGGCACTGCGACGCTCTTGGAGCAGGGCAACCCCTGAGCTTGCAGAAGCCGCTAGGGCATCTAAGCGGCTCAGGCGGTCACTCAATTCAAACATTATCGCCTCCTGCTCGCACAGGGGCGGCGTCGGGATGGCGACTCGAGAGACTATCTCTGCGTTCAAGTTGTCCATAGTCGCGCCAACCGAACTCAAACGCAGTCTTTCGACAGCGAACGGCGTTCCAATAAATGCGGCAATGAATGCCGAATTCATCTTGTTCAAACGAATTCGAAGTGAACCAGTGCCGCATAGCCATCCGGCACTGTGTTCATCTACTATCCCGCAGCGCCCCATTTCCCCGCGTCTGGCCAGCACAATATCTCCTAACCGGAGCATATGCTGAGCGAGTTCAGAGGCTTTCTTGGGGGTAACGGACACCTTGTAGTTGGGCCTGATCACCCCCTCTTTAATATTCGAGGGATTGATGATCGGAATACCGCCGTCAATGTAATCTTTGGCATGTATTTGGCTGCCAAATGGTCCCGTCTGAAGCTCCTCCGAAATGTCTCCGAGCCTTCTCACCTCCCAATGCGCCGGGACCTGGCCCAGCCATTCGACGCCGGAGTCCTTCATCGGGGCGGCGGGGTCGAGGCCCTTGGTGACGGCGTGGGAGATGACGGCCTGGCGCTTCTCCTTCAGCAGTTCGATCAGTCGCGTCTGCGCCTCCACCAGCGCGTCGATCTTGCCGGTTTCCCGGTCGAGGAAGGCGGCGATGACTCGCTGTTCTGCTTGCGGCGGAAGAGCTACCTCAAACTCGTTGAAAGCGTCAGCTGGCAATCGCCAACGACCAAGATGCGACGAGCCTTGGCCAAGTGCGAAGAAGGTGCGTCCAATGTAGCCCTGCTGCAGAACCCACAACAAATACCGTGGGTCAAATTTCGCGCCGCTCCTGGCACTGAAGACGCGATAGTCGGGACTTGTCACCCCGTGGAATGGAGAGATATCCACCCATCCAGTAAGCAAATCCATGTGGTTCATTGCGAAGTCGCCGGGCTCAACCAGCTGATAATGAGCGTAGCTGGAAGCTAGCTGACCATCGTTGCTCGTCGTATCGCGGACTTTGATGCCACGCTGCGTGATCGAGAGAACATCGGGACCTTCTTCACCCGCAATCCGTTTTTTGATCTCGACGAGACGGCGAAGTCGAACTATGTCCCAGTGACTCGGCACCTTTCCAAGCCAATCAATCCCGCTGTCCCGGTGGCTGTCGTAGGCGAGTGGGCTCACGCTGCCATCTCCTCGATCATCGTCTTGATGCGGTCGGTGACGGCCAGCAGGTCGGCGTCGATCTCGGCTAGGTCGCGCGGCGGCTCGAACACATAGAAGTGGCGGTTGAACGGGATCTCATAGCCCACCTTGGTCTTGTCGTGGTCGATCCAGGCGTCGGGGGCGTGCGGCTTCACCTCGCGCTCGAAGTAGGTCTCGACGTCCTCGGCCAGGGGCACGTTCTCGGTGTCGCGGCGGGCGCTGTCCGGCTGGGGTTGGCCCTTCTTCTTGCCCTTCAGGCCGAGCACCGGGCGTCCCTGGTCATCCAGCAGGGGGCGCTCGACCGTGATGGTGCGATAACCGAACGCGGCGTTGTCCAGGATCAGCGACAGCGGGGCCGGCTTGACCTTGCCGCCCTCGGGCGCGACCGGCGGAGCCTCGCCGTCGACGACGACGGCGCGTTCGGTTTCCTTGCCCTCGGCGTCCAGCACCGTCGCCAGCTGCGCCGCCTGGAAGCCGCCGAACAGACGGGTGACGGTTTCGATGTCGTCCTCGGACATCTCGCGGCGCTTGGAGCCCAGCGACTTGCGCATCTTCCGCCAAAACCCGCTGGCGTCGATCAGTTGCAGCTTGCCGCGTCGGTGCGCCGGTTTCCGGTTCGAGACGATCCAGACATAGGTGGCGATGCCGGTGTTGTAGAACATGTCCGTCGGCAGGGCGACGATGGCCTCGACCAGGTCGCTCTCCAGCAGATAGCGCCTGATCTCGCTCTCGCCCGACCCGGCCCCGCCGGTGAACAGGGGCGAGCCATTCAGGACGATGCCGAAACGGCTGCCGCCGTCGACCGCCGGGCGCATCTTGGCCAGCAGGTGCATCAGGAACAGCAGGGACCCGTCGGACACCCGGGGAAGCCCTGGGCCGAAACGGCCGTTGAAGCCCTGCTGCTCATGCTCGGCGCGGACGACCTTCTCGACCTTCTTCCATTCGACGCCGAACGGCGGGTTCGACAGCATGTAGTCGAACTGTTTGGTCGGGTGGCCGTCGTCGGACAGGGTGTTGCCGAAGATGATGTTGGCGACGTCCTGACCCTTGATCAGCATGTCCGCCTTGCAGATGGCGTAGGACTCCGGGTTCAGCTCCTGGCCGAACATGGTCAGGCGCGCGGCGGGGTTCATCTCACCCAGCCGCTCTTCGGCGACCGACAGCATTCCGCCGGTTCCGACCGTCGGATCGTAGATGGTGCGGACCACGCCGGGCTTGGACAGGGCGTCGTCGTCCTCGACGAAGAGCAGGCTGACCATCAGCTTAATCACCTCGCGCGGGGTGAAGTGCTCCCCGGCGGTCTCGTTGGACAGCTCAGAGAACTTGCGGATCAAGTCCTCGAAGGCCAGGCCCATCTGGTGGTTATCGACCGATGACGGGCTGAGGTCCGCGCGGGCGAACCGTTCGGTCACCTGATAGAGCAGCCCCGCCTTGGCCAGGCGGTCGATCTGGGTCGTGAACTCGAAGCTCTCGAAAATGTCGCGCACGTCGGCCGAGAAGGCCTGGATGTAGGCGTAGAGGTTGGCCGCGATGTTGTCAGGGTCGCCCATCAGCTTCGCCATATCCATCGGCGAGGTGTTGAAGAACGACTGCCCCGCCGCCCGCAGCAGGAAGGGCTCCGGGTTCAGGCCCGCGCCCTGGCGCTTATCGAGCTCGGCCAGCACCGCCGCCTTGGTCGGCGCCAGGACGCAATCCAGTCGCCGCAGCACCGTGAACGGCAGGATCACCTTGCCGTAATCCGACTGCTTGTAGTCGCCGCGCAGCAGGTCGGCGACCGACCAGATGAAGGCCGACAAGGATTGGTGGTTCATGGACGCGCCCAAGTTCGTATTCGTGACGCGGCCCTTAGCACGCCAGAAGCTTCCGGCGAGTGAAGATCGGGGCTGACAAATTGCGCCTCCAGATCGCGCCAGGAGCATTTTTCCCGGACGCATGTAGAGGGATGGCGGGGCGCAAAACCACCCGCTAGGCGGCGCGCAAAACGGCCGTCATGGGCGTGTCGAATTAAGCCTTGCTCTAGGAGATGAAGCCTTCTCCCGGCGGCGCGTCCTCGCCCGTCCGTCACCCTGCTTTTGCAGCCCCGTAGGTCAATGCCCGGGGCCGGAAGGACACCATGACATCGACATCAACCGCCGCCCTGCGCACCGTCAGCCTGGGCGCGCTTCTCGACACGCCGATGACGCCCCGCCAGTGGCTGTTGGCGCCGTGGCTTCGCGAACAGGAATCAGCCCTGATCTGGGCGGCCCCCGGCGTGGGCAAGACCATGCTCACGCTGTCGCTCGCCCTGGCTATCGCGGGCGGCGGCTCGCTTCTGGGCTGGCGGTCGCCTGAGCCGAGGCGCGTTCTCTTCATCGACGGCGAGATGCCCCTGGACGACCTTCAGGGTCGCTTGGCGTCGCTCGCCGGGGCCATTGAGGACATCGACCTGGATGTCGCGCGGAACAACCTGACGATTCTGGCGCGGCACCATCAGGCCCCCAGCACGCCGTTCCCCGACTTCGGCAACGAGGATCAGCAGGACGCCATCATCGACCTGATCCGCCGCCACGATCCGGCGGTTGTGATCCTCGACAACCTGTCCACCCTGGCCACCCTCGATGACGAGAACGGAGCTGCTGAAACCCAGCGGGTCGTCCGGTTGCTCGCCCGTCTCAAGCAAGCGCGCATCGCCGTCATCGTCGTCCACCACTCCGGCAAGAACGGCCGCGCATTCCGAGGAAGCTCTATGCTCGCAACGACGTTCGAGGCCATCATCGGTCTTACCCGGGACCCCGGCGCGGACGCCCTCGATCCTACTGGCTCTGCCCGGTTCAACATCGAATGGACCAAGTTCCGGGGGCGTCGCGATCCCAGTATCGGGGACCGCTCGGTGATCCTGAAGGACGCCGACGGCGTTCTGCGGTGGTCCGCCGAGACCCCCCAGGACGAAACCCTGAACGCCTTGGCCGCCCTGGCGCGCACGGGTCGGTTCAAGACCCAGGCGGAAGTCGGCGAGGCTCTGCCGGGCCACCTCTGGCCGACCGAGGGCAAGCGGCCGTCGGCGGGCTGGATTTCCGGCCGGTTCCGCATGGCTCACGCCAAGGGGATCATCACGAAGAAGGAGGTCGACGACCTTCTCGCCGCCGCGCGGGAGGCCGACGAAGCCGCCGAGGTCGACCTGCATGACGATATTTGACGTCGTCCTGGCCGTGCTCGCGGGGTGGCCCGAGGGCGTCAGCCTCGGTCCACAGGTGATTTCAGGGTTCAGGGCTTTCTCTAGGGCCGTGAACGCGTGAAGCGCCCGCCCTGCCTGTGTTTGCGCCCCGGCTCTGGTCGTCAGCTTCATGAAGTCCTGACCCGATCATCTCGGCTCTAAACCGCGCCAACTTCATCCACAACGTATCGCACTGAAAAGGCCCGACCGGCATCCCGGCGGGCCTTTCGTGCGTCTGGAACCACGAAACATGATCAATGCAATCCCATCGCTCGACTTGGTGTCCGGCGAAACCGTTTACCGCATCCCGCTCAGCAACCGCCCGGGCCGCTACGCCACCGTCTGCGAAGAGGGCCTGGCTATCATCGAGGCCAACGCTATCAAAAGCCTCTTCATGAGCGCTGATGGCAGCCGAAAGTATGATTACGTCAGCTTCTATGATCCGTGGACAGCCGGCGAAATGGCGACGCTGGCCCGGCTGCTTGTCGGTGCAGGGCGCGGACAGCGCGTCCGTTACCAGGACGGCGACCGCACCAACCTGCGCCTGTACAACCTCCGCGTTGAACGTGGCGCGGCCAAGGGCACGACGCCGAACCCTCGTCTCCTGGGAGGCGCGGCTTGATCTTCGGCTCCTCGCTGACGTTTGCCGACGGCCTGATCTTCACGCCGCGACCGATAAAGGCGACTGCCGTGCCAGATGCGCCCGCGATGCTGGACGCATCGAACGGGGAGGCCTTGATGACGACACAGCAGGCAGCGGCCTTTCTCGGTTTGTCGCCCCGGACCCTGGAGGGTTATCGCCGGAAAGGCGGCGGCCCCAGCTTCGTCGCCATATCGCGCAACTTGGTTCGTTATCGGCCCGCCGATCTGCGGGCCTGGCTGGAGGGGCGTGTCGCACCCCACACGGCCAAGGCCCGCGCCATACTCGGGCATTAAGGGCCGCTCCTAACGGAACGGGATCGTCGCTTTCGCGGCGGTCCCGAACCCGGATTGATTTTGGGTCACTCATCCGCGCGCACATATTCATGCGCGGCGGCGTCGGAATCCCCCCCTACCCCCTCTGCAAACTAATCAACGGGGGCGGGGCCGCGCTTGAAGGCCATGGCCTGCATTTTTTGGGAGGGCGGCCGTCGTCGCGTCAATCCTAGACGCCGAGCACCACTACAGCACCACAGCCAAAACGGCCGGGGCGCTAAATCGTCGTAAGTGGTTGAAAAGAATGGCGCGCCCGGAACGATTCGAACGTCCGACCCTCAGATTCGTAGTCTGATGCTCTATCCAGCTGAGCTACGGGCGCGCACTGCCTTGCGGGCAGGGCGGCTATCTAGCGGGCGGGGCCGGGGCTGGCAAGCGGCTTTTCTGAAAATGCCGATAGAAAATCCAGACTTGGCGTCAGGGGCCAGGGACACTAGGCATGAACCTCTCCCTGAACCCCGCAGGAGCCGTTCCGTGCGCGCCTATTCCAACCTCTCGTCGAACCGTCGGCGCAAGATTTCGCTCACTCTGACCACTGCGGCCGTCGGCGCCTTTTTGCTGACGGGATGCGCCGCGACGTCGGTTGCTGAACAGACGGCGGCGGAATCGGCGGCGACGACGGTCCAGGCGCCGGCGCGCGGTCCGTTTGTTTCGGCGGCCAACCCCCTGGCGGTCGATGCGGGGATGAAGGTTCTGGCGCGCGGCGGGTCAGCGGTCGACGCCGCCGTGGCCATCCAGGCGGTCCTGGGCCTGGTCGAGCCGCAGTCGTCCGGCTTGGGCGGCGGCGCCTTCATGATGGTCTACGACGCCGAGACCGCCGCGCTCACCGTCTATGACGGGCGCGAGACGGCGCCGGCCTCGGCCACGCCTGAGCTCTTCTACGAGAACGGACGCCCCCTGCCCTTCGTCGATGCGGTGCTGAGCGGGCGTTCGACCGGCGCGCCGGGGGCCGTGCCCATGCTGGCCCTGGCGCAGAAGCAGCACGGGGTGCTGCCCTGGTCCGAGCTGTTCGGCGACGCCGAGACCCTGGCGCAGGACGGCTTTGTCGTCAGCCCGCGCCTGGCGGGAATGATCAACGGCAATGCCCCCCAGGCGAAGACGCGCTGGGCGACCGAGTATTTCACCAAGGCCGACGGCACGCGCTACGTCGCCGGAGACGTGCTGAAGAACCCCGCCTATGCCGAGACGGTGCGGACGCTGGCGCGCGAGGGCGCGGCGGGCTTGCAGACCGGGCCTCTGGCCGAGGCCATCGCCGCCGCCGTGGCCGAGGGGCCGCGTCCAGGCGCACTGACCACCGCCGACATCGCCGCCTATCGCCCCCTGGTGCGCGAGGCCGTGTGCGGTCCCTACAAGGTCTATGTCGTCTGCGTGCCGCCGCCGCCGTCCAGCGGGGCGTCGATCCTGCAACTTCTGGCCATGGGCGAGCAAACGCCGGATCTGGACCAGGGCGCGCAGAGCCCCGCCGCCTGGGCCGCCTTCGCCCAACTTCAGCGGCTGATGTATGCCGACCGCGATCGCTACTTCGGCGATCCGGCCTTTGTCTCCGTGCCGGTCGCAGGCCTGATGGACCCGACCTATGTGGCCGAGCGCGCGGCGCTGGCCCCGGCCCTGCGTGGGGCTGCGCCGTTCGGGACGCCGCCGGGGGCGCCGCGCGTCGGCGCTGACGCCACGCGCGAACCGGCCGGCACCTCGCACTTCGTCGTGGTGGACGCCAAGGGCAATGCGGTCAGCATGACCACCACGGTCGAGAGCCTGTTCGGCTCGGGCCGGATGGCGGGCGGCTTCTTCCTCAACAACCAGCTGACCGACTTCTCGCTGGTCCCGACGGCGCCCGACGGCACGCCGGCGGCCAACGCCGTGGCGGCGGGCAAGCGACCGCGCTCGTCGATGTCGCCGGTCATCGTGCTGGACCGCGAAGGGCGTCTGGTCGGAGCTTTGGGCTCGCCGGGCGGCTCGTCCATCCTGGCCTATAACGCCAAGGCCCTGATCGCGGCCCTGGGCTGGGGCCTGCCGGTGCAGGAGGCCTTCGACCTGCCCAATATCGTGGCCAAGGGCGACGGCTTCGGCGCCGACACCGAGGGCTTCAGCGAGGCCCTGCAGGAAGGCATGGCTGAGCGCGGCATTGTGCTGCGGCCCAATACGTCGGAGAACTCGGGCCTGCACGGCGCCCTGTGGCGCAACGGGCGCTGGGACGGCGGGGCCGACAGCCGCCGCGAAGGCGTGGCGCGCCCCCAGTAGGGCGCGCTATTCGCGCGGGCGGATCGTCAACTGGAAGGCCACCAGGCCTTCCGACACGTCGGTGTTGATGCCGCCATAGGCCTTGATGCCGTTGGCCTCGATCTCGCGATAGACGACGCCGACCGAGCCCTGCAGCGCGCCCCTGCGATAGGCCACGCCGATGGAGGCATCGCCGAGGAAGGCGCCCTCGTCGTGGCTCATGCCCGAGCGGGCGAAGTCGCCGTCGCGGGTGCGGGCGAAGTTGTAGCCGACGGCCCGCTTGGACCCGGCGGCGTACAGATACCAGCGCGCCCGATCTCCAAAGGCCTCGTCGCCGTCGGGCGCCAGCCGGTCCAGGCCCTCGCCGATCTTCAGGGTGGCGCCGGCCTCGGCGGTCGTGCCGTCGGCGCCGAAACCGACCCCGGCGTGGGGCGTCAGCGACACCTCCAGGCCCGAAGCCGTCCGCCCCTGGGCGGCGACCCAGCCGCGCGTATAGGTGACGTCATAGCGCTCGTCGCCATAGGCGCGGGCGTCCAGGGCGCGCGGCGGCACCGGCGCGCCGTCAGCCCGGCGCGGCTCGCCCCGGGCGGTGACGCGCAGACGGTCCGTGAAGCCGTCGCCTGCGAACCAGGCCTCGCTCTGGGCTGTGGTGAAGGCGTCTCGGCCCGCCGGCGACCCCGACAGGGCCAGCGGCGCGCCAAAGGGCGTGTCTGCGGCGATAAAGGCGATGTCGCTGTCCAGCCGGGCGGCGGCGTCCTCGAACTGGACGGCGTCGCTGCCCCGAACCGCGATGGGCCCTGCCATCGAGGCCGTCGTCTGTGCGCTCGCCGCCATGGGCAGGCCCACAGCGATCAGAACACCAACGAGGCAAGCCTCTACGCGCATCAACGGTCCCTCCCAAAACCCGTTAACAAACTCCACTCTGCACTAAAGCGGGGGAACTGCAACGGACTGAGGCTGTGTAAAAACGTGCGGACCCACGGCGGGGCGGAAGGTGGCGACGA
>NZ_QLLC01000024.1 GCF_003350205.1 Brevundimonas bullata
GACCTCAGAAGGCTAACCTAATTCGCTCGAGCTGGAGGCGTTTTCACACAGCCTCTACCCATTGCAGACATTGCTTGCGCGGCTAGGATCAAGGCATGCGCCTTCCCTCATCGCTTGCGGCCGTCCTAATTGTGGGCATGACTGCGCTGTCTCCCGTGGACGCAGCAAGCTGTGAGGTGGCTATGAAAAATGATCCAGCGGCTTGGCTTGGCGCTTTTAGTCAACGCTGGTCTCACGAGGACTATCCACCAGTTGAGGTGCGCCCGGTCGCCCTGGAACAGGCGGAGAAGGCTTTGTCCTACACCTATCCTGACTCCTATCGCAGCGCGGTCCTAGCCATCGGCCTGCCGAGACCGACCACCGAACTATGGGACGCAATAGACGAGAGATCGGATCTTCCGCACCTGGGCGACTTCCTGACACCAGACGAGGCTGTCGAGGCTACCAGAGATTGGAGGCCGCTCGGTTATCCTGATGATCTGGCCCCTTTCGCGACCGATAGCTCGGGCAACCTACTCTCGTTTCGCATGAGAGATCGCAGTGACGCCGTCTACATTTGGGATCATGATTTCGACACGGTCGAGCAGGTCGCTCCGTCCTTTGCTGCATTGCTGGAGGCCTATTGCCGCCTACCAGAGAGTACGGAGTAGGACCGCAAACCACCCTTTGCTGCCGTTAACAGCATCCCGCTAGCCGGCCTGAAAGCCAATCTCGGCTCGGCGCCAAAGCCAGAACTGAAATCGGTCGGTTGCGGACCCAAGCTTATCGGAGCCTGCCTCTGTCGGCCGCAATGGAGGCCATGGTCAGCAGCAGCATCGCCACGACAGCCGCCGCCAAGGCGCTGGGGCCAAAACGGGCGAAGGTCAGCGCGCCCAGGATTGCGCCGGTCAACAGCCCCGCCCACAGCAGAAGATAGGGAAGCCACCCCAAAGGCGGGCCGCCCCACAGCGAGGCTGTCAGCCGCTTGCCGAACTTGACCAATGTGCCGGTCATGTAGGTCAGGCCCACTCTGACTTCGCCGTTTTCCGCGAAGACCGTGTTCTGCGCTCCCATGGCCAGAGCCAGCGGAAGGACGGCCCACACGCCCAGGCCGAGCCCATGCATCACAAGGGCCAGCGCCAGAAGGCCGGTCACAAGGGCCAGAATAGCCGGTTCCTTGTGCGCCTTTGCGAGGCGACCGACGCTAGCGCCCAAGACCACGCCCGCCATGAAGGTGAGGATCAGGCCGCCGGCGACGCCGACAGTCGAACTTCCTTCGGCGATGCCGACGCCCAGTCTTGTCGAATTCCCGCTCATGAACGAGACGAAAAATCCGCCGGTCATCAGGAAGCCGACAACATCAACAAAGCCTGCCACCGCCGAAAAGCAGGCGGCGAGCATCTTGGTTCTTAGGTCGAGCTGGACCATCATCTCTCATGAAACCCGAGCCAACCGGCCCGGTGACGAGCAGGCCGCCCGCCTTAAGCCGCGTCTTCCTTGGGCATCATGTCGCCGACGGTGGGCCGGTTCTCGGCCCAGGTGACTTCGATGTCGCGGGGTTTGACGATCTCGTTGCAGTGGCCGCAGGCGATGCGGGGTTTCAGGTCGTGGCCGCAGGTCTTGTGGATCATGGCGACGCCGCTGTCGGCCTCGCCATAGACGTGTTTCTCGCCCCAGGCGTGCAGCGTCACCAGGACCCCGTACAGGTCCTTGCCCTTGGGCGTCAGGACGTATTCGTTGCGCGGCGGACGTTCGGAATAGAGCTGCGGCTCCAGCACTCCGTGCTGCACCAGCGACTTCAGCCGCGCGGCCAGGACGTTGCGGGCCACGCCCAGCCGCTCCTGCCACTGTTCGAACCGGCGCACGCCGTTGAAGGCGTCGCGGATGACCAGCAGGGTCCACGGATCGCCGATCACCTCCAGCGTGGCGGCGATCGAGCAGCTCTGGCGGCTATAGTCGGCGGTGCGTCCCATGCAGCGGAAAGTGACCCCGCGTCAGGCTTTTGACAAGTGGGTTGCCAATCGCGACGCAGTTTGTCAGTTTCTTTAGGCAACGAACTAGCGGCTCCCCCGTGGTTCCTGCATCCCTCGACTTGCGGGCGGCGACGCTTCAGTTTCCGCCCGCGCCTCTTTCGCCTGCTGTTGCGTGGACCGATGACCGAAGCCGACCTGCTGCACGACGCCCTGACTCTGACGCCCGACGAGCAAGGTCTCGCCGCCCACCTGTCGGGCGAATTTTCCAACGGTCCCATCGTCGCCCCGCCCGAGGCGGGCTTTCCCTTCGGCGGTCTGCTGGCGGCCCTGTGCGCCGGGGCCATGCGTCAGGGCCTGGACCTCAAGGCGCCCTTACGCAGCCTGACCGTCCAGTATCTGGCCGCCGCCAAATACGGCCAGCCGATCCATTTTCGCCCGCGTCTGCTGCGCGGCGGCCGCAACGTCGCCTATGCCGTGGTCGAGGGCGGGCAAGGCGCGCGCCTGACCCACCACGCCAGCGCCACCTATGGCGCAGACGGCGACAGTGTCGAAACTCTCAGCCCGCTGCTCGCCCCGCCGCCCGTGCTGGACAGCGACGCGCCGGGCCTCAGCGGCCCCATGGCCCCGCGCTTCTCGCAGCATGTCGATTATCGCTTCGACGGCGGCCCCAATATCCTGGGCGGCAATGAAGGCAAGCCCGTCATCGAGCGAGTCTGGATGCGCACCCGCGACGGCGCGCCCCTGGACGAGCTGCGGCTGGCCTACCTGCTGGACGCCCTCTATCCGCCTGCCTGGACCGCCTTCAAGGCGCCGCCGATGATGACCAGCGTCGATCTGCGCTACGACTTCATCAACGATCCGACGCCCGAGACCGCGCCCGACGGCTGGGCCTTTTTCGAATACCGGCTGCTGGATCACGGCCTCGGCTGGTCGATGGACGAGGCTGTCGCCTGGGGCGTGGACGGTCGCCCCTTGGCCCTGGCCCGGCAGCGCCGCAAACTGCTCTGACCCCTCTTCGCTGGCTATGCTTGCCAGCGGCCCCTCGCCTCCCCTAATCCCCCCGAAACGATCCATACTGGAAACGCCCTCATGACCGCCGCATCCGATCCCGTCGTCATCGTCTCCTTCGCCCGCACGCCCATGGGCGGCTTCCAGGGCGCCCTGTCCACGGTCAAGGCCACCGACCTGGGCGCCGCCGCGGTCAAGGCCGCCGTCGAGCGCGCCGGCCTCGCCCCTGAAAAGGTCGAGCAGATCTACATGGGCTGCGTCCTGCCCGCCGGTCTGGGCCAGGCCCCGGCGCGTCAGGCCGCCATCGGCGCAGGCCTGGGCAAGCACGTCGAGGCGACGACCGTGAACAAGATGTGCGGCTCTGGCCTCCAGGCCGCCATGATGGCGCATGACGCCCTTCTGGCCGGCACCGCCGAGGTCATCGTCGCCGGCGGCATGGAGTCGATGACCGGCGCCCCCTACCTGATGAACAAGCACCGCGGCGGCGCCCGCATCGGCCACGACATCATCGTCGACAGCATGATGATGGACGGTCTGGAAGACGCCTATTCCCCCGGCAAGGCCATGGGCGTCTTCGCCGAGGACACCGCCGCCCAGTACCAGTTCACCCGTGAACAGATGGACGAATACGCCATCGAAAGCCTGACCCGCGCCAAGGCCGCCATCGCCTCGGGCGCCTTCAAGGCCGAAATCGTCCCGGTCGAGGTCGCCACCCGCAAGGGCCCCGTCACGGTCAGCGAAGACGAGCAGCCCGGCAAGGCCGACCCGGCCAAGATCCCCACCCTGCGCCCCGCCTTCACCAAGGACGGCGGCATCACCGCCGCCAACGCCTCCTCGATCTCAGATGGAGCCGCAGCCCTGGTCATGACCCGCGAAAGCACGGCCAAGGCCCTGGGCCTGCCCATCGTCGCCCGCGTCGTCGCCCACGCCGCCCACGCCCATGAGCCGGGCCTGTTCACCACCGCCCCCGTCCCGGCCATGCAGAAGGCGCTGAAGAAGGCCGGCTGGTCGGTCGAGGACGTGGACCTGTGGGAGATCAACGAAGCCTTCGCCGTCGTCGCCATGATCGCGCAACAGGAACTGGGCATCGACCGCGCCAAGCTGAACGTCAACGGCGGCGCCACGGCGCTGGGCCACCCCATCGGGGCGTCGGGCGCGCGCATCCTGTCCACCCTGCTGGCGGCGCTTCAGGCGCGCGGCGGCAAGAAGGGCGTGGCCTCGCTGTGCATCGGCGGCGGCGAAGCCGTGGCCATGGCCGTGGAACTGCCCTGAAGCTGTGGCGTTCTCCACGGTCACGCTAATCTTGGCCGTGGAGACTATGCCTTTGAAAATCCTCCCCTCCCTCTTCGCCGGCGTCGCCGCCCTGACCCTGGCGGCCTGCGCCACCGCTCAGGCGGGAAGCCCTATGGCCGACAGCACGCCCAGCGCCCAGACCAGCGACGCCCTTAAGGCCTTCCCCGCCGCCAGCGCGGGTCAGACGCGCCACGTCATCACCCTGCCGGCCCAGGCCGACGAAAGCGCGCTGAAGGTCGAGTTGATCTTGGGCAAGACCCAGACGGTGGACTGCAACCGCCAGTTCTTCGGCGGTCGACTGGAGACTCGCACAGCCGAGGGTTGGGGCTATGACTATTATGTCCTGCCGGCCCTGGGGAACGCCGCCAGCACGATGATGGGCTGCCCTCCCGGCTCTGAGCGCCAGGCCTTCGTCACCACGCAGGAACAGCCGCTGATCCGCTACAACTCGCGTCTGCCGGTGGTGGTCTACGCCCCGTCGGACGTCGAGGTGCGCTATCGCGTGTGGCGTGCGGGCGAGACCCAAACGGCGCGCTGATCGCCGTCATTGATGGACACCAGACGCGGGCGTCGGTCGTTTTCGACCGGCGCCCGTTTCGTTTCCCGCCCCGCGCATCGCTCCGCGTCGCGCATGAGCGAAGCCAGCGAGGCGCATCCGGCGCTCAGGACGATCATGGGCCGACTCCTGCATTTGCGAACCATTTGCAGATTTGCGCAGGATCGTCCGTCGTGCAAGCGTCCGCCTCCATTTTCTGGAGAGTCGCCATGCGCGAAGACGGCAAGCTGGACTACCTCGAACTGCCCGCCACCGACATGGCGGCGCACAAGGCCTTCTATGCCTCAGCCTTTGGCTGGGTGTTCCAGGATTACGGCCCTGATTATGCGGCGTTTGGCGAAGGGCTGGACGGCGGCTTCACCACCGAGGCGATGACGCCAAAGCCCCTGCCCATCCTCTACGCCCAGGACCTTGAAGCCATGCTGGCGAAGGTGCAGGCGGCAGGTGGCGAAATCACCCACCCGATCTTCGCCTTCCCCGGTGGACGGCGCTTCCACTTCCGCGACCCGTCCGGCAACGACCTGGCCGTCTGGTCAGAGTAGGCCGGGGCCTATTTGGGATCGACCGATTGGGCGATCCGCTCGGCGGCGTCGCGGTCGGCGCCGTCGAGGCTCATCAGCCAGACGTGGATTTCCTGCGGAGCCTCGGGCCGCTGGAACAGATGTTCCATGGCGATCCGGCGCGTCCCCTCCGGCACGATGACCGAGACGCGGCCCGCCGCTGTCACCTGCTCGCCGTCATAAATGGGAAACTGCGACGACGGCCCGGCGTAGATCATGGCCAGGGTCTTGCCCGCCTTGCGCACGGACCAGACCTTGGCGTCCGGCGCTCCCCGTCCCTCGACCATCTGGAACCCGGTCGGCAGGTCGATGCGGAACGGCAGGGCGGCGACCGCCGCCTGGCTGAGCACGACCGCCGCAGGCGAAGCCGCCGGAGCGGGTGCGGGGGCCGGAGCGGGGGCCGAAGCGGGCACGGAGGCCGGGACGGCCGTCGGAGCTGCTGACGGCGTCGGCGCGGGCGTCCGAGCCGGTGCGACCGGCGTGGCGGCAGCCGGGGCGCGGACGGGCGCAGTGGTCGTCGAGGCGGGCGCAGCGCGTGGCGTCGGCGCTGGAGTGACTCTGGCCGGGGCAGCCGGAGCCGCCTGAACAGGCGGGGGCGCCGCAGCGGGAGCGGGCGCTGTCGCCGGACGCGACGCAGCCGGGGGGGCGCCGTTCAGCAACCGGGTGAGTTCCTCGGCGCTCTGGGATTGGGCCTGAGATTGGGCCTGGGCCGCCACGGGAGCGGCGCTCAAAAGGACGGAGGCGAGAAGCACGGTTTTCATGCCGTGACCTTGCCTCCCGTCTTGCGCGACGGTCAAGCCGCCGCCAGTTCGACCCAGAAGGTCGCCCCCTCGCCCGGCGCCGATATGACGCCGATCTCGCCGCCCTGAAGTTCCGTCAGGCGCTTGGCCAGGGCCAGGCCGATGCCGTGCCCTTCAATGGCTGAACGCTCCAGCCCCAGCCTGTTGAACGGCTCGAACAACTGGGCCTGTTTCTCCGGGGACAACCCCGGCCCGTAGTCGATCACTTCGATCCGCACGCGGTCGTCGGCCCAGGCCGCGCGCAGTTTCACCCGCCCGCCCGCTGCGCCGTACTTGACCGCATTGCTGGCCAGGTTGCCGATGACCTGCGCCAGACGTTGGGAATCCGCCTGGGCGACCAAGGCGTCTCCCTCGATCAGAACGTCAATCGACAACCCCCTGACCTCCGGCTTCAGAATCAGAGCGCGGCGCACGTCTTCCAGAAGACCCGCCACATCGGTCGGCCGCAACTCGACCTTGACCGCGCCGGACTCCGCGCGCGCCACGTCCAGCAGATCATGAGCGAGGGTCTCCACCTGACGCGCCGTCTTGACCAGCATCTGCGCCATCTCGACCTGATCGGGCGAGGTCGCGCCCAGTTGGCCGCCGGCCCACAGCTCGCCGATGCCGATGATGCCGCTGACGGGACTCTTGATCTCATGGGCCACGTTGGCCAGCAGGCGTGACTTGGCCGCCGAGGCGCGTTCGGCGCGCTCGCGCCCTGCGCGGGCGCGCTCCGCCAGGCGGTCGCGCTCTTCCAGCAGGGCCGCGACCATCAGGATCGGCATATAGCCCAGCAAGACCAGAAGCTGCGCCAGCAAGGCCCGATTTTCGGGAGCAAATGAATGATAGGGGCCGTTGCCCGCCATCGTCCCGCCGACGGCCATGACCGTCACCAGAACCAGGGCTGAGGCGATGCCGACGACTCTGAACCGCACCGCTATCATCAGCAGCAGCGGCATCAGCAAGAAGCCGTAGGGCAGGCTCAGTTGGGAGAAGATGGCGTAGCAGGCGCCCCCGATCAGCCCCAGCAGGGCGATCCCCTCGGCCAGACGCGCCGGTTCGCGCACGATCGACAGATGGCGACGCTGCACGGCCAAGCCAAAGGCGCCCACGACGGCGAAGCCCAGGGCGTGACCGCACCACCAGACCCGCGCGCCGTCAAGAAAGTCTGAGCCGACCATGAGGTTCAGCGCCAGGGCGCTCAGCACCGCGCTCGGCAGGGCGGCGATCGCGCAAACGCCCAGGAACCGCATCAGGCCCTCGACGGAGTTGACGCTCAGTCCGGGCACGAAGCGTCGTGCCAGGACGACCGCCAGACCAATCTCCAGCAGGTTCATCACGGTGAACATGGCCGACAGGGCCGGCCCGTTGCCGACCAGGAACTCGCCTGCCAGGACGCCGGTCGTCACCAAGGTCCCGAAGGCGAGATCATAGGTCAGGCCCCGCCCGCCCCGCAGCCAGACCGCCGCTCCCAGGCCGCCCGCGCCCCACAGGGCGGCGACCAGGCCGTTGGTCCGCGCGAAGCTGATCGCCAGCACGACCAGAATGGTCACGCCGACCGCCGTCAGGATCGGCGCGAGAGGCTGTCGGAAAAAGGCGGCGTTAGGCGCAGTTACGACGACGCCGCCTTCCGCAGAAGCGGCGTCGAGAACGGGTTCAGCCCTGTCGAGCGCTCGGCTCATCGTCATGATCGGGTCCGGTGTACGCGACTAACGCCCCATGCTGCCCGAGCTTCCTAAACATCCTCTGAAGTCAGAAGGCGCTTTCGAGAACAGCGTTGAACGCCCGAACCGCCGCCGCCGGCCCTTGCGGATGGTTCCAGACGCCCGCGCTGACGGCGACGAAATCGGCGCCCGCAGCGGCCACTTCAGCGGCGTTGTCGACCGTGATGCCGCCGATAGCCACGCAGGGCGTCTCCATCGTTTCCTGCCAGATGGTCAGTTCAGCCAGTTCGGGCCGATGCGTGGTTTCCTTGGTCTCGGTCGGGAAGAAGGCGCCGAAGGCGACGTAGTCTGCGCCTGCCTCAGCAGCTTCCATGCCCAGATGACGACTGTCATGGCAGGTGGCGCCGATCATGGCGTCCGGCCCCATGATGCGCCGCGCCTCGGCCACCGGCGTGTCGTCCTGGCCCACATGCACGCCGTCGCAGCCGGTGGCTTTCGCCAGATCCGGCCGGTCGTTCAGGATCACCGCCACGTCACGGGCTTGCGCGATCGGCGCCAGTCGCGCCACCGCAGCCCTGATCTGATCATCCGAGGCGTCTTTCAGCCGGATCTGCAAGGCCGCGACCTCGCCGGCCTCCAGCGCCTGCTCCAGCAGACCGGCGAAGGCCTCCAGATCGGCGATGGCCGGCGGCGTGATCAGATACAGCTGGCAGGGCGGGCGGGGCGTGAGAGCAGGTTGACGGGCCATGTCCCCGCCCTGCCCGTCCTCGCGCCGCGCGTCAATGTCGCAGCCCTATGCGAACGATTTGCACTCGCCTTAAGAAATGCTATAGCGAGCCATTCTCAGTAACTGCCTCGGGGCTTGCCGCCTTGTACGTCTGCAACTGTAACGGCCTTCGCCAGCGTGACGTCGCCCAAGCCATCGAGGCGGGCGCCACACGCCCGCGTGAGATTTTCGCATCCAATCAATGCACTGCCCAGTGCGCGAAATGCGTCTGCGAAATGCGTCAGATGATCCAGGACACCCAGCAGGCCTTCGCGCTCGCCGCTGAGTAGTCGACGCATCTGACAGCGAAATTCACTCGCACTATCAATGCAGTGATAAATACTCGCAAATGAACCACGCGGCCTTTGCCGTGGTAAAAGCCTTCGCATCCGGCAGCGTTTGAGTCTGGAGCGCCGCTCCGGCCTCCCTTCGCCGCCCATGACGAAAGGCGACGACCATGAAGGGCGATCCGGCGATCATCCGCACCCTCAACGCGGTGCTGACCAATGAGCTGACGGCGGTCAACCAGTACTTCCTGCACGCCCGCATGTTCGAAAGCTGGGGCCTCAGCCACCTCGGCAACGTCATCTATCAGGAATCGATCGGCGAGATGAAACACGCCGACATGCTGATCAAGCGCATCCTTTTCCTGGACGGCCTGCCCAACCTGCAGGATCTGCACAAGCTCAAGGTCGGTGAAGAGCCGATCGAATGCCTGGGCGCCGACCTGCAACTGGAGATCGACAGCCGCGCCACCACCAGCGCCGCCGTCACCCAGTGCGAGGAAGCTCGCGACTACGTCAGCCGCGACCTGCTGATGAAGATCCTGGCCGATACCGAGGAGCACATCGACTTCCTGGAAAACCAGCACAAGCTGATCGAGCTTCTGGGCGCCCAGAACTATCTTCAGTCGGCCATGAGCGAGATCAAGACCGACGGCGCCGCCACCGGCAACTGATCGCTTTCAGCGCCATCATCAAGGAAGGGGGCGGTCGAGGTTCGATCGCCCCCTTTTTCTCGGCCTAGAGCACCTCGCGCCGCGCCAGGTGCGCCACGGCCAGGATCAGCACCAGCAGGCCCAGGCCGCCGCCCAGGCCCAGCGCCGTTTGCACACGCCAGGATTCGGTCGCCAACATATTGACCGGCATCTGCCACGGCATGAAGACGCCCTGCTTGGCCGACGCGGCCACCACGGCGAAGAAGGTCCCGCCGATTCCCAGCGCCAGCGCGGGCACGAAGCTGGCGAAGCGCATCGCCGTCCAGAACTGGATCGCAATCATCAACAGCCCGGCCGCGAACATAGCCGCCAGTTGCCCGGCGTACTTCCCGGCCGCAAACACGCCGGTCGGCGCCAGTTCGGGCTTGATCTGCACCCCCGCCGTCACCGCCCCCCAGGTCATTCCCATGACCAGCACCGACATGAGGCCCACGAGGCCCAGCACACAAAGCGCCTTGGCCCCGTAAAGGCTCGAGCGCGCCCGCGGCAAGGCCCGCAGCTGGTCCCAGGCTCGGGGTCCATGCTCCATGTGCGCAACCAGCGCCGTCATCGCCGTCACCGTCATCGGCAACATGAAGATGGCCCACATGGCGTTGGCGTTGACCATCCACATGTCCCACGGTTGCGGCGCTTTCTGGCGCAGCAGATTGAAGAAGACGAACAGGGCGATCAGCCCCGGCGCCGCCAGGGCCAGCAACAGGGCCAGCGAGCGGTTCAGCTTGCGAACCTCGACAGACAGGACAGACAACATCACGCGGCCTCCGGCAGGGATTGGGTGTTTTCGGTCACCTGGCGGTAGAGCCCCTCCAGCGAGCGTTCGCGGGCGCCGAAGGCGAAAACCCTGACCCCCTGCTCCACCAGCGCCCGATTCAGTCCAGCGGCGACCTGGTCGTGATCCTGACCGGGCCACAGGCGCGCGATCATGCCGTCAGCGCCTTCAACCAGGGTCAGATCCCATCGCCGCAGCACCGCCGCCGCGCGCTGGGGGTCGTCGACCCGGAGGGTGATCTCCGACGCCTCCGCCGCCTTCAGGGCGGCCAGTTCGCCCTCCAGCACCAGCCGTCCCTGATGGATCACCCCGACGTGTGTGGCGATCTGCTCGATCTCGCCCAGCAGGTGGCTGGATAGGAGGACGGTCGCGCCGGTCCGCCCCGGCAGCCCCCGCAGAAAGCCGCGCATCTCGGCGATGCCGTCCGGGTCCAGACCATTGGTCGGCTCATCCAGCACCAGCACCGGCGGTGCCCCCAACATGGCCCGCGCCAGCCCCAGCCGTTGCCGCATCCCCAGCGAATAGCCCGCGACGCGGCGCCCGGCGTCCGCACGCATCTCGACGACGGCCAGCACCCGGTCGATCTCGCTCGGCGGCAGGCCCAGAAGCCGGCGGCTCAGGTCCAGGTTCTCGCGCCCGGTCAGGTTGCCGTAGAAGCCGTGCGCCTCCAGCAGGGCGCCGACCTTGCGCGCTGCGCCGATGCGGTCGCGCCCCACGTCCACGCCGCCGACCCGGGCCGTCCCCGCCGTCGGTCGGATCAGGCCCAGCAACATCTTCAGCGTCGTCGTCTTGCCCGCGCCGTTGCGGCCCAGAAACCCATAGACCGCCTGATCCGGCACGGTCATCGACACCGCCTCCACCGCCGTCCGCGCGCCGAAGCGCCGCGTCAGCCTTTCCGTCTCGATCATTCTGACCATGACCGCCCTCCATTCGTTTAACTCTTAGATAAAGTTGCGAAGCGGCGATCTTTAAGTCAAGATTAAAGATCAGTCAGATTCGGAACCGCCAGATGCCCCACGATCCCGACCGCTTTCGTCGCCTGTGCGGCCAGTACCGCTGGCTGGCCGTCTTCATGGTGGCCAGCGTAGGCCTGCTGCTGACCCTCGCCCACCTCATCGCCCCGATCGTCCAGTGGGGGCGCACGCCGACCCTGACGGGCGGGCGCGATGTCGCCGCCTCGCTGATCTGGATCGCGCCCGCCCTCTGCTACCTGTTCGGGGTCTGGTCGATCGGTAGCGGCATGGGGCAGTTGGCGCGGGGGCGACTGATCCAGCCCACCCTGGCCTCGACCCTGCGCCGCGTCGGTCTGGCGCTCGGCGTCGGCGGGGTGATCAGCGTCTTCGTCGTCACCAACCTGTTGCGGCTGATCGGCCACGCCAAGGGGGGCTACCTGCATTTCGACGTGGCGGGCATGACCCTGGGCATGATCGGCGGCGCCCTGTTCCTGCTGGGCCGGGTGGTCGATCAGGCAGGCGCCGTCCAGGCCGAGCTGGACGAGATGATCTGATGGCGGTTCGCGTCACCCTCGACGCCCTGATCGTCGCCAAAGGGATCAAGGCCCGCGACCTGGCCGCCCAGGTCGGGCTCAGCGAAACACAGCTCTCCCTGTTCCGTTCAGGCAAGGTCAAGGGCATCCGCTTTCGCACCCTGGCCCGGCTGTGCGCGGCCCTGGGCTGCCGACCGGGCGACCTGCTGGACTATGATCTCGACCCGGCGGACCTGGCTCCGCCCGACACGGCCGAGGCGGACTGACGGAACCGCCCCGGCGGCGCGTCATTTGATGTCCTGAACTGTTCAGGAACCGCCATGCCCATCGAAGACGCTCTCGACACCGCCCGCGATCAGGCCGCCGACTTCCTCAACGCCGAGGGGCGGGACTGGACCCACGTCGCCCTGGGCCTGGCCCTGACGGCGGGTTTCGCCCTGGCGGCGACCACGGCGGCCTCGAAGCTGATCCGCCCGCAACCGCGCCACGCCCTGCAGCCGCTGGGCGGCGACGCTCCGATCACCGAGCGCCCACGCGGCCCGATCAGCCTGATCCTGCCCGCCATGTTCTCGGCCACCACCCTGTCCGCCGTTCGTGTCTGGAACGCCCCGGCCCGCCCCGAGCGCCGCACCGCCATGGCGCTTTGGGTTGCGGCACAGGCCGTCAGCGCGATCTGGCTGGCCGTTCGACCAACCCGGCTGACCACACAGATTTTGGCCGCCACCTCCTCAGCCGGCCTGGCGGCGGCCTTCGCCCACGAGGCCCGCAAGCTGGACCCCGGCGCGGGCAAGCTGGCCTCGCCGATGGGCATGGGCGTTCGCCTGGCCAACCGGGCCGAGGCCGGACTGGACCGTATGACCCGCTAGATCCGCAGACCGGCGATCAGCGCCCCCATTGCCCTTTTTCCGCTGTTCCTCTACGGCTCGCCGCGATTTCGCGCGCCCGCCCACGAGCGGCCGGGCCGCCCCCAGCCCTCAGACCCCAGCGGTTTTTATGAAAATCAACGGCAACACCATCAAGCCCGGCATGGTCCTGCAACACAACGGCGGCCTCTGGGTCGTCACCAAGGCCAGCCACGTCAAGCCCGGCAAGGGCGGCGCCTTCGCCAACGTCGAGGCCAAGAACCTCGAAACCGGCAACAAGCTGAACGAACGCTTCCGTTCGGAAGACAAGGTCGAGCGCGTCACCCTGGAACAGAAGGACTTCTCCTACCTGTTCGACAACGGCGACAGCCTGGTCTTTATGGACGACGCCACCTACGAGCAGATCGAACTGCAAAAGGACTGGGTCGGCGACGAACGCATCCCCTATCTGCAAGAGGGCATGAAGGTCGTCATCGAGATGCATGAAGACCGCCCGATCGGCCTGGAGCTGCCGGAGCAGGTCACGCTGGAAGTCGCCGAGACCGAGCCCACCGTGAAGGGCCAGACGGCCTCGTCGTCCTACAAGCCGGCCAAGGCCAACAACGGCGTCCGCATCATGATCCCGCCCTACATGGGCGTGGGCGAGCGCATCGTCGTCGACACCACGACGGGCGAATACGTCCGCCGCGCGGACTAACAAAGACCGTCTTTTCCGGCCAAGGTCGGGCGCTTAAGACGTATCTACAGGGGCGCGGATGGTCCGCGCCCCTTTTGCTTCTCCGTCTCTCCGGGCCGACAGGGCCTTCAAGGACAGCCGGACCAGGAGAACCCCATGGCCCTCGCTTCTGCTCTCGTTCAGGTCATCATCGCTGCCGTGCGCAAGACCGCACGCCCCATGCTTCGCGATTTCGGCGAAGTCGCCCAGCTTCAGGTTTCGCGCAAAGGGCCCGGCGATTTCGTCACGGCCGCCGACCTGAAGGCCGAAGACACCCTTTTTGAACTGCTGATGAAGGCGCGCCCCGGCTACGGCTTCCTCGGCGAGGAACGCGGTCTGGTCGAAGGCACCGACAAGTCGCACACCTGGATCGTCGACCCGATCGACGGCACCACCAACTTCATGCACGCCATGCCCCACTTCGCCATCACGGTGGGCCTGGAGCGCAAGCACCCCGACGGCTCGTCAGAGATCGTCGCCGGCGTCACCTATAACCCGGTGATGAACGAGCTGTTCTGGGCCGAAAAGGGCAAGGGCTGCTATCTGAACGACCAGCGCATCCGCGTCTCGGGTCGCCGCGACCTGTCCGAGAGCCTGATCTCGACCGGCCTGCCCTTCATCGGCAAGGCTGGACACTCGCAGGCCATCAAGGACATCCACGCGGTGGGCCAGCGCGTCGCCGGCATTCGTCGCCTGGGCGCCGCCTCGCTGGACTTTGCCTGGGTGGCCGCTGGCCGCTACGACGCCTATTTCGAGCGTAATCTGCAGCCCTGGGACGTCGCGGCGGGCATCCTGTTCGTCACCGAAGCCGGCGGCACGGTCACGACCATCGACATCGACGGCGACCCCAAGAACGGCAAGCAGATCGTCGCTTCTAACCCGGAACTGCACCCGCAGCTGCGCAAGATCCTGCAAGCGGCGTGATCCAAGAAGCGCCCTTCCCTTTTGGGGGAGGGCGATTTCTTTTTAGCTGTTCAGATCCAGCGAATAGCCCGCCGAGCGCACCGTGCGGATCGGGTTGACCGTCCCCTCGACGTTCAGGGCCTTGCGCAGGCGGCCGACGTGAACGTCCACCGTACGGGCCTCGACATAGACATCCGAGCCCCAGACGGCGTCCAGCAGCTGCTCGCGGCTGAACACCCGCCCCGGGTGCTTCATCAGGTGATCCAGCAGGCGGAACTCGGTCGGCCCCAGATGGACCTCCTTGCCCGCCCGACGGACGCGGTGAGCGACGCGGTCGATGACGATGTCGGCGTGGTTGATGCGGTCGTCGGCCAAGCCCGGGCGAATGCGGCGCAGCACGGCGCGAATGCGCGCTGTCAGCTCCGTCATCGAGAAGGGCTTGGTCATATAGTCGTCGGCGCCGGTGTCGAGGCCGCGCACGCGGTCCGACTCTTCGCCGCGCGCGGTCAGCATGATGATCGGCAGGTTGCGGGTCTCGGCCCGGCCGCGCAGACGACGGCAGACCTCGATCCCTGACAGCTTGGGCAGCATCCAGTCCAGCAGCACCAGATCCGGCAGGCGCTCGTCGACCTGCAACAGGCCCTCCTCCCCGTCCGCCGCCACGGTGACGTCATAGCCTTCCTTCTCCAGATTGTACTGGAGCAGGGTGGCCAGGGCGTCCTCGTCTTCCATCACCAGAATATAGGGTTGCACGTCAGGCTCTCCGGGCAGTCGAAGTCGTCAGCAGGAAGGGAAGTCAGTCGTCCGTCAGATCGGACGGCAGGGTCGAGATATGCGGCGTGGACGTCTGCTCCTCGCCGGGACCGGGCACGGCCTTGGGCCGCTCGCCCAGCATTTCCTCGCCGGTGATCTCATAGTGGACGGTCTCAGCGATGTTCGTGGCGTGGTCGCCGATCCGCTCCAGGTTCTTGGCCATGAACAGCAGATGGGTGCAGGCCGTGATCGTGCGCGGGTCGCCCATCATGTAGGTCAGCAGTTCGCGGAACAGGGCGTTGTAGTGCTCGTCCACTTCGTCGTCGGTGCTCCACACCGACAGGGCGCGCTCGATCTCCGACGCCGTATAGGCGTCCAGCACGTCGCGCAGCCGGGTCGAAACCAGCCGCCCCATCCGCTCGATCGAGCGGGTCAGGGGCTGCATGGGCTCGCCTTCCGCCAGGATCAGCGCCCGCTTGGCGATGTTCTTGGCCAGGTCGCCGGTGCGCTCCAGATCGGAGGCCAGCTTCATGGCCCCCAGGGTGCGGCGCAGGTCCGACGCCACCGGCTGACGCAGGGCGATCAGGCGGATCGACTTCTTCTCGATGTCGCGATGCAGGGCGTCCAAACGAATGTCGCGCTCGACCACCGCCTTCGCCAAGGCCACGTCGCGACGGGCGACGGATTCGATGGCGTCCGCCACCTGGGCCTCGGCCAGACCGCCCATGCGGACGACCTCAGCCGTCAGCTGGTTCAGTTCGTCGCCGTAAGCCTTGACCGTGTGCTGGTTCATGCTCGCGCCCTTAGCCGAAGCGGCCGGTGATATAGTCGAGCGTGCGGCGCTCGCGGGGATTGGTGAAGATCTCTTCGGTGTCGCCGGTCTCGACCAGCTTGCCCATGTGGAAGAAGGCCGTGCGTTGGGACACGCGAGCCGCCTGGGCCATCGAGTGGGTGACGATGACGATGCAGTAGCGCTCGCGCAGTTCGTCGATCAGCTCCTCGATCTTGGCCGTGGCGATCGGGTCCAGCGCCGAGCAGGGCTCGTCCATCAGGATGACTTCGGGTTCGACCGCGATGGCGCGGGCGATGACCAGACGCTGCTGCTGGCCGCCCGACAGGCCGGTGCCCGGCGAGTGCAGGCGGTCTGCGACCTCCTCCCACAGACCCGCGCGTTTCAGCGCCTTCTGGACGATGTCGTCCAGCTCGCCCTTGGACGTGGCCAGGCCGTGAATCTTCGGCCCATAGGCGACGTTCTCGTAGATCGTCTTGGGGAAGGGATTGGGCTTCTGGAACACCATGCCGACCTGGGCGCGCAGCAGCACGGGGTCGATCTTGCGGTCGTTGATGTCGCCGCCGTCCATCTCGATCTCGCCGGTGACGCGGCAGCCCGGAATGGTGTCGTTCATGCGGTTCATGGTCCGCAGGAAGGTCGACTTGCCGCAACCCGACGGGCCGATCAAAGCCGTGACGGTCTTGTCCGGGATGTCCAGCGAGACGTCGAACAGGGCCTGCTTGTCCCCATAGAAGACCGAGACGCCGCGCGCGGCGATCTTGATCGGACCCAGGGGCGCCGAAGCATGAGCGCCAAGGGTCGGCGCGCGGGTCAGGGATGCAGGTTCGGCGGAGGCGGTCATGGCGGGGGTCTCAGAAGCAGCAGCAGGCTCGTTCGAACCGCCGGATTGGCCGTCGGGAGCGCGGAAAATGTTGAACTTCATCAGACTACCACCGGCGTTCGAACCGCCGACGCAGCAGGATCGCGGCGGCGTTCATGACGATCATGAAGGCTAGGAGCACAAGGATGGCGGCGGCGGTCCGCTCGTGGAACGCGCGCTCCGAGGCGTTCTCCCAGATGTAGATCAGCGAAGGCAGGGCGCCGACCGGCTCGTCGATGGCGTGGGGCACGCCGGGGACGAAGCTGATCATGCCGATCAGCAGCAGGGGCGCGGTCTCGCCCAGGGCGTGGGCCATGGCGATGATCGAACCTGTCATGACGCCCGGCATAGCCAGGGGCAGGACGTGGCCGAACACGGTCTGGGTGCGGCTGGCGCCCATGGCCAAGGCGGCTTCGCGGATCGACGGCGGCACGGCCTTCAGCGACGAGCGCGTGGCGATGATCACCGTGGGCAGGGCCATCAGCGCCAACACCAGACCGCCGACCAGCGGACTGGCGCGCGGCAGGTGCAGGAAGTTGATGAACAGGGCCAGACCCAGCAGGCCGTAAACAATCGACGGCACGGCGGCGAGGTTGTTGATGTTGACCTCGATGATCGCGGTCAGGCGGTTGCGCGGCGAGTATTCTTCCAGCCACACGGCGGCGCCGACGCCGACCGGAATGGCGATCAGGGCCGTGACCAGCAACATCAGGGCCGAACCGACCACGGCGCCCAGCAGGCCCGCCAGCTCGGGCTGGGTCGAGTCGCCCTTGGTGAACAGGGCGCTGTTGAAGTGGGCGCGAACCGAACCGGACGCCTTCATCCTATCCAGCCAGGCCATCTGCTCATTGCTGATGCGACGCTGGTCCTCTGGCGTGGCCTGGGAAATCTTTCCCTTCAAATAGAGGTCGGCGTTGTCGGCCAGGGGCGCCGTGACCGGGACCGTCTGACCCAGCAGGCTAGGCTGGCGCGCGATCATGCCCGCCGCCTGGAACTTCAGCTCCGACGAGAACAGGGCCTTCATGGCTGCGGTCTTGGAGCCCTGGGCGTCGTCCTGAATGCCGAGGCGACGCAGCTGCTGTTCCGCCACGATCTGTTCGAAGTTCGCGCCCTGAGGATAGGCGCGGTCAATGCGCGACGCGTCCATATAGACCGGCAGGGTCACGCTGTGGCTGTAGAAGGCGGTGCGGCCCTGCATGATGATGCTGCCCAGCAGGATCACCAGGAAGACCAGGGCGAAGCCGATGGCCGCGCGGCCATACCATTTGAAGCGGACCTCGCGGGCATAACGGCCGCGCAAGCGGGCTTGCAGACGCTCGGTCCGGGAGCTGACGGCGTTCGTCTTCACGCCAATGTCGACGGGCGCGTCAGTCATATTGTTCCCGATAGGCTTGCACGATGCGCATTGCGACGATGTTGAGCAGCAGGGTGACGACGAACAGGGTCAGGCCCAGACCGAAGGCGGCGAGCGTCTTGGGGCTGTTGAACTCCTGGTCCCCGGTCAGCAGGGTGACGATCTGCACCGTGACGGTCGTGACGGTGTCCAGCGGGTTCAGCGTCAGCTTGGCGGCCAAACCGGCGGCCATGGTCACGATCATGGTCTCGCCGATGGCGCGCGAGATGGCCAGCAGGAAGGCCCCGGCGATGCCCGGCAGGGCGGCGGGCAGAAGCACCCGCTTGACCGTCTCGGACTTGGTCGCGCCCATGGCGTAGGAGCCGTCGCGCAGGGACTGAGGCACCGCGTTCATGATGTCGTCGGACAGGGAGCTGACGAAGGGGATCAGCATGATCCCCATGACGGCCCCGGCCACCAGGGCCATCTGGTTCTGCACCAGCAGCAGGTATTGGCCGATCCCGTCCAGCGGTCCGCCGACCAGCCAGCCGCCGATGGTGTTGAAGAAGACGCGGAAGGCCGGTCCTACCGTCAGGGCGGCGAAGAAGCCGTAGACCACGGTCGGCACGCCCGCCAGAACCTCAAGCAGAGGCTTGACCACTGCGCGGGTGCGACGTCCGGCGTATTCCGACAGATAGATGGCCGAGAACAGACCAATCGGTCCCGCCACCATCATAGCGATCATCATGATCAGGAAGGTGCCGGCGAACAGAGGCACGGCGCCGAAGGCGCCCGACGACCCGATCTGGTCGGCGCGGATCGCCATCTGCGGGCTCCACTTGGTCCCGAACAGGAATTCGGTGATCGGCACCGAGTTGAAGAAGCGAAGGCTGTCCCAGACCAAGGAGAAGATGATGCCCAGGGTCGTCAGCACGGCAACGACCGAACAGGCGAACAGGGCGATGCTGATCCAGCTTTCGACCCGATTGCGGGCGCGCAGGTCGGGACGGATGCGCACGAAGACAAAGATCCCGCCCAGGATGGCCGCGATCAGGGCCGCGACGCCGCCGCCCCAGCTCAGAGCCGAAGAGATACGGTGGGCGCGACGGCCCTCAGCCGGCAGTTCCTCGGCATAGGGGGCGGGCCAGATCTGCTGGGCCTCAAGGCCGTCGCCGATGCGGCGCGCGTCCGAGAAGAAGGCCTCGCGGCGGAAGGGCTCCAGCTGGGTGACGCTGTCCGGCGCGCCGGCGGCCAGCATCTGGCGCTCCAGCGGGGTGGAGAAGATCGAGGCGGCGATCAGCACGACCAGAGCCGGCATGCCGACCCAGATCAGGGCGTAGAGGCCATGCTGGCCCGGACGCGAGTGCGCCCTGACGCCCGCGCTGCGGCGCGTCGCCAGCCGACGTCCGCCCAGATAGGCGAGCCCCGAGAAGGCGATCAGCAATAACAGGAAAATCCAGATCATCCGGGTCCGTGCGCGCGTGAATCATTAACGTGCCGGGTCCGGCGCGTTTCGGTCGGGAAACTGCCTGTGATTGGCGAGCGGATTAAGACGGGCGCGTGACACTTCTGTTACGACGCCCATCCTTCGTGTCGCAGGGCTTCATGTCGCGGGGGCGCCCTCGACCGCATCCCGCACGGGCGCCAGGGGGAAACAGGCGGCGAAAATCGCGCCCTGGCCCAGGGCGCTGTCCACGCTCAGGCCGCCCCGGTGGCGGATGATGATGTGGCGCACGATGGCCAGACCCAAGCCCGTGCCCTGGCGCTCGCCGCTCTTCTGGCCCTCGACGCGATAGAATCGCTCGGTCAGGCGCGGCAGGTGCTCGCGCGCCATGCCGGGGCCATGGTCGCGCACGGTGATCACGGCGTACTTCTGGCCCGCTTCGCGGTCGGGCGTCGCCAGCGACAGACGCGTGCCCTCCGGCATCCGCGCGACCATGGCCTCGTCCAGGGTGCGGTCGCGATCGATCGACAGCTCTACGACGCCGCCGTGACTGGAATATTTCAGGGCGTTGTCGATCAGGTTCTGGATGACCTGAACAATCTCGTCGCGGTCGCCCGAGACCGTGGCGCCGCCCTGCCCCAGGTCCGCCTTGATGGTCACGCCGCGCTCGCGCGAGATCACGCTGACAGCGTCCACCACGTCCGAGGCTGCGCGCGCCAGGTCGACCCGGCCCAGCGGCGCGATGTGCTCGTTCAGCTCGATCCGGCTCAGCGACAGCAGGTCGGCGACCAGCCGCCCCATGCGGTCGGCCTGGATCGCCATGATGTCGAGGAACTTGTCGCGCGCCTTGGGGTCGTCCTTGGCGTGCCCCTTCAGCGTCTCGATGAAACCTGACAGCGAGGCCAGGGGCGTGCGCAGCTCGTGGCTGGCGTTGGCCAGGAAGTCGACGCGCATCATCTCCATGCGTCGGGTGTCGGTCTCGTCGCGCAGCGCCAGCAGAGCCAAGGCCCCGGCGCCCCACAGATGAGCGTCACGCTCGGGCAGCGGTCGCACGAAAGCCCGCCAATGCCGTTCCTGGGCGCCGCCGCCGACATAGTCGACCGTACTGCTGAAATTCCCGAACAGGGCCTCGTCCACCGCTTCCAGCACCTTGGGATCGCGGATCACCGAGACCAGCAGCCCCGCCCCCGTGCCGTTCAGTCGAAACAGGTCGCGCGCGGCGGCGTTGGCCAGGGCGATGCGGCGACCGGCGATGTCGTCCGCCTCGCCCCCGCTGATGATCAGGATCGGATCGTCCAGCGCCTCGAACACATCCCCCAGCAGGGCGCCGTCGGGCGCCAGATCGACCGGCCCGCTGCGATCCAGTTCGCTGATGCTGACGAGGGCCGGGGGGCGACGATTCACCAGCCAGGTCGCCAGGGCCACGGCCACGGCGCCCGCCGCCAGCCAGCCGGCCAGTTCCGGCTTCATCACCGCGAGCGCCGCCATGACCAGAATGGCCACGCCGCCGCTGGCCCCGGCGGTCCAGAGCCTGGACGAGGCGGTCGGCGCGACCGGCGAAGGCGAATGCTCATACGGCATGGAGATCGACGTTATCTCATTATTCAGCGACTGAGCCTAAAATGGCCGCGTCTCGAAGGGGGACCGCAAGGCGGAAGATTTCGCGCATAGCGTAGTTTGTTCACCGATTTGCGGCAGTCTTTTCGGCAGGTTGGAGGGGCTTGTGACGTGAATACGATCCTGAACTGCCTGGTTCAGCAACATGACTGGCGAATCGTGCCGTTCGCCCTGCTCGTCTCCATATTCAGCCTGCTGATCGCCCTGTCCCTGTTCGACCGCGCCCGTAATGTCGCGCGGCGCTCGCGCCGGGTCTATCTGATCGCCGTTCCTCTGGTGGCCGGGCTCGGCGTCTGGAGCACCCACTTCATCGCCATGAAGGCCTATGATATCGGCGTGCCGGTGCGCTATGCCGTCGGCGAAACCGCCGCCTCCCTGGCCATCGTCGTCGTCGCCTTCTATGTCGCCATGCACCTGGCCCTGGCGGATGTCGGTCGCCTGGGCCGCCTGGTCGCCGCCCTGACCTGCGGCCTTGGCGTCGCGGCGATGCACTTCCTCGGCATGTCGGGACTGCGCCTGTCCGGCGCCGTCCTGTCGTGGAACGCCCCCCTTGTCGTGACAGCGGTCATCGGCGGGATGCTGCTGGTCAGCGCCATCGCCCTGCTGCCCTGGCGGGTCGGCGCCAAGCGGGTGATCGTCGCCACCATTCTGGCGGCGCTGGGCGTCTGCTGGCTGCATTTCGTGGCCATGAGCGCCGTGGTCGTCACCCCTACGCCCGGCGTGCTTCTGCCCGTCGCCGCCGCCGCCGAGACGACCCTGACCCTGTGGATCGGGGCCAGCGTCGGTCTGCTGTCCATCATCGCCGCCTTCCTGACCGGCATGGTCTGGTGGTCGCGACACAGCGCCCTGGGCCAACTGCGCGAGGCCATCGAGGCCATGCCCGACGGCCTCGGCTTCTATGACGCCGACGACCGGCTGGCGATCTGGAACCAGCGCTACGCCGAGGTGAACCCTGAAATCGCCGCCGCGCTCAAGGTCGGCGTCACCTTCCGCGAAATCCTCGACGCGGGCCTGAGGGCCGGCATATACCCTTGCGCTGTGGGTCGCGAGCAGGCCTGGATCGCCGAGCGAATGGCCAATCGCCGCCGTCCCCAGGGCGCCATGGAGCAGAACGTCGGCGACCGCTGGCTGCGGGTTCAGGACCGCCGCACCGCTGAAAAAGGCACCGTCACCGTCTGCTCCGACATCACCGACCTGAAACGCGACGCCCAGGCCTTGGCCGAAGCCAAAGACGCCGCCGACACCGCCAACCGCGCCAAGAGCCAGTTCCTGGCCAATATGAGCCACGAAATCCGCACGCCGCTGAACGGCGTCATCGGCGTGGCTCAGGCCCTGGCCCGCACCGATCTGGACGAGAACCAGCGCGAAATGCTGGACCTGATCCACTCCTCCAGTCGCACGCTGCAGACCCTGCTCAGCGACATCCTCGATCTGGCTCGCGTCGAGTCGGGCCGGCTGGAGTTGAGCGATCAGCCCTATGACCTGGCCCGCGCGGTCGAGGAAGCCGCGCAACTCTACGCCGCCGCCGCGCGCGACAAGGGGCTGCAGTTCTTTGTCGAGGTCGCGCCGGAGGCCCGGACATGGATTTACGGCGACGCCGTGCGCCTGAAGCAGATCCTGACCAATCTCGTCTCCAACGCCGTCAAGTTCACCGCCTCGGGCTTTGTCAGCCTGACGGTCGACGCCGGGCCGCAGGGCCTGCGCTTCGTGGTTCAGGACACCGGCATCGGCTTTGACGCCGAGACCCGCGACCGGCTGTTCAGCCGCTTCGAACAGGCCGACGGCGACATCACGCGGCGCTTTGGCGGCTCGGGTCTGGGCCTCGCGATCAGCCGCGAACTGGCGGCCATGATGGGCGGCGGTCTGGGCTGCGAGAGCGAGCCGGGCGGCGGCGCCGCCTTCATCCTGACCCTGCCCCTGCGCCCGGCCGAAAAGCCCGCTGCGCCGACGCCGACGGTCGTCACGTCGGAAGACTCACTCTTTGTCGAGAACGCCCGTCGCCTGCGTATCCTGGTCGCCGACGACCATCCCACCAACCGCCGCGTGGTCGAACTGATCTTGGACCAGGAAGCCGTCGATCTGGTCTCGGTCGACGACGGGGCTCAGGCGGTCGAGGCCTGTCGCGCCGCGCCCTTTGATCTGGTGCTGATGGACATGCAGATGCCGGTCATGGACGGGCTGACCGCGACCCGCGAGATTCGTCTGCACGAGGTGGCCATGGGGGCGCCGCGCACGCCGGTCGTCATGCTGACCGCCAACGCCCTGCCCGAGCATATCGCGGCGGGGCTGGACGCCGGGGCCGACCGCCATCTGGCCAAGCCGTTCAGCGTCGAGGCCCTCCTGGCCATGGTGCAGGAGCTGACCACGGACGCGCCTCAGGCCGCTGTTCAAGCGGCCTGAGGGTCTTCGTCTTCTATTCGTAGCCGTGGGCGGCTTCGTTGATCACCTGTGACGGCATCGTCGAGAAGTCGATGCTGACGGGCTTCACCGCCTTGGCCTGAAACGTCTTGATGACGTGGTCCAGGCGCTTGCGGACCTCCTTCGTCGCCTCGGCGTCCGGGTCGAGACCCAGCGGCGCCAGGCAGAATTCGATGATCGCGTGGGGTCGGTTCAGAGGTTCCATAGGCTCATTCCTTTCCTAAGCGGCGTGGAACTGGGCGGTTTCGGTGGAGTCTTTCAGGGCCGTGGTCGAGGACTGGCCGTTCGAGATCACCGTGGCGACCTGATCGAAATAGCCGGTGCCGACTTCGCGCTGGTGGCGGGTGGCGGTGTAGCCGGCCGCCTCGTTCGAGAACTCGCGCTGCTGCAGCTCGGAATAGGCCGCCATGCCGCGATCGCGGTAGCCGTCGGCCAGCTCGAACATCGAATTGTTCAGGCTGTGGAAGCCGGCCAAGGTCACGAACTGGAACTTGTAGCCCATGGCCCCCAGCTCGCGCTGGAACTTGGCGATGGTGGCGTCGTCCAGCTTGGCCTTCCAGTTGAAGGAGGGCGAGCAGTTATAGGCCATCAGCTTGCCCGGATGCTCCTTCTGGATCGCCTCGGCGAACTTCTTGGCGTCGTCCAGATCGGGGTGCGAGGTTTCCCACCACAGCAGGTCGGCAATATTGGCGTAAGACAGGCCGCGCGCGATGCAGTGGTCCAGGCCGGTGCCTTCCTTCAGGCGGAAGAAGCCCTCGGGGGTGCGGTTTTCGCGGTCGATGAAGGGCTGGTCGCGCTCGTCGATGTCCGAGGTGATCAGTTGGGCGCTCTCGGCGTCGGTGCGGGCGACGGTGATGGTCGGCGTGCCCATGACGTCGGCGGCCAGACGGGCGGCGACCAGATTGCGGATATGGGCCTGGGTCGGGATCAGGACCTTGCCGCCCAGGTGGCCGCACTTCTTCTCCGACGCCAGTTGGTCCTCGAAGTGAACGCCCGCGGCGCCCGCCTCGATGAAGGCCTTCATGATCTCGAAGCTGTTCAGCGGCCCGCCGAAGCCAGCCTCGGCGTCGGCGACGATGGGGGCGAACCACTCACGCTTGGCGCCGCCCTCGGCGTGCTCGATCTGGTCGGCGCGTTGCAGGGTGCGGTTGATGCGGCGGCACAGCTCTGGTGCAGCATTGGCCGGATAAAGCGACTGGTCGGGATACATGGCCCCGGCGGTGTTGGCGTCGGCGGCGACCTGCCAGCCCGACAGATAGATGGCCTTCAGACCGGCGCGAACCATCTGCATCGCCTGATTGCCGGTGACGGCGCCCAGGGCGTTGATGAAGGGCTCGGTGTGCAGCAGCTCCCACAGACGGTTGGCGCCGCGCTCGGCCAGGGTATGGGTGATCGGCACCGAGCCGCGCAGGCGCAGGACGTCCTCCGGCGTATAGGGGCGTTCGATGCCGTCGAAACGGCCGGCGGGCGAAGGAACCAGATCGGCGAAGGTCGTCATGTTCGTCTCGGCTTTGAAAGGCGCGGCCGCAGCCGCCGTCACCAGACCCAAACACGCCGCCGTCATGATTGACACAGCCAGAGACCTACCATTCAAGTCAAACAGTCACATCATGACACTTGCCAATTAGTCATATCGTGACATCATCGCGTCATGAACGCCGCCGCTGATCGCAAACTCTTCCTCGGCGGCCGCCTGAAAAGGCTGAGACGCGACCTCGGCCTGTCGCAGACGGCGATGGCGGGCGACCTGGGCGTCTCCCCCTCCTATCTGAACCATATCGAGCGCAATCAGCGCCCCGTCTCGGCCCAGCTGCTGCTGCGTCTGGCCGAAACCTATGACGTGGACTTGCGAAACCTCGGCCAATCCGGCGGCCCGGCGTCCGAGGCCGAACTGGCCGAGGCCTTCGCCGACCCCCTGTTCCAGGGTCTGGCCGTGCCGCGCCACGAGATCGTGCAACTGGCCGAGGATCAGCCCGCCGCCGCCGACGCCATCCTGCGCCTCTACCGCGCCTTTTCCGACCGCCGCGTGCGCGATCGAGCCGAGGCCGAGGTCGCCGGCGCCGCCTCTCCCGCCGACAGTCCCTCCGAATGGGTGCGCGAATACATCCAGGCCCGGCACAACCATGTCCCCGAACTGGATGCCCTGGGCGAGGCCCTGCACGAGGCTTTGAGGGCTGAGGCGTCTTCGCCCGACGAAAGCTTCGAGGCCCTGGCCCGCGCCCGGCTGTTCGCCCGTCACGGCCTGACGGTCCGCACCCTGCCCGCCGAGGTCATGGTCGAATGGACCCGCCGCTTCGACCCGCACCGGGGACGACTGCTGCTGTCCGACACTCTGGGCCCGTCTTCGCGCGCCTTCGCCGTCGCCTGCCAGCTGGCGCTGATGGAGCATGGCGCCGAGCTTCAGGCTCTGACCGAGGCGGCCAGCGCCCCCGATGACCCGACCCGCAACCTTCTGAAGACCTCGCTGACCAACAGCCTGGCCGCCGCCATCCTCATGCCCTACGCCGCCTTCCAGCGCACGGCGGAAGAGACCGGCTATGATCTGGCCCGGCTTCAGGCCCGCTTCGGCGTCGGGTTCGAGCAGGCGGCGCACCGGCTGACGACGCTGTCACGCCCGACGGCGCGCGGCGTGCCCTTCTTCCTGATGCGGGTCGATCAGGCGGGCAATGTGTCGAAACGCTATGCCTCGGGCGCCTTTCCCTTTTCGCGCTTCGGCGGGTCCTGCCCGCGCTGGCGGCTGCATTCCGCCTTCCGCACGCCGGGCCGGATCGTCACCCAGATCATCGAGACGCCAAGCCAGGACGGAAAAGAGGGATCGCGCTGGTTCACCCTGGCCCGCACCGTCGACCGCCAGGGCCAGGACGCCTTCACCGAAGGACAGGACCTGGCCATCGGCCTGGGCTGCGAGCTGAAGCACGCCCACCGCCTGATCTATGCGCGCGGCCTGGACCTGCAAAAGCCCGAGGTCACGCCCATCGGCCCGGCCTGCCGTCTATGCGAACGCCACCCCTGCGCCGAACGCGCCGCCCCGCCGGTCGGGCGGGCGCTGACGGTGGACGACTGGTCGAAGTCGGTCAGTCCCTATCCGTTTGCCTGACCAATCTCTTTCCTCCCCATTTCATGGGGAGGGGGACCGCGTAGCGGTGGAGGGGGCGGCGCAAACGGCTCCCGTCGAGTCCCCCCCTCCGTCACGTCGCCTTCGGCTCCGCGCCACCTCCCCATAAAATGGGGAGGAATGCTCGTTCAGTGCGCCAGCAGCAGGGCCACCGGGCTTTCCGTAATCAGTGTCTGCGTCACCCCGCCGAAGATCCACTGACGCATCCGGGCGTGACCCCAGGCGCCGCCGACGATGGCGCCGGCCTTCATCTCGGCGGCGCAATCCAGCAGGCGACGGCCCGCCGAGCGATCATCATGGGCGCGGGCCTCGGCCTCGGCCTTGACGCCATGACGCGTCAGCCAGGCGACGACGTCGGCGGTGCGCAGACGCGCGCCGTCCATGTCCTCGGGATCGCAGAGCTCCAGCACCCGCACGCTTTCGGCCTCGCGCAGCATGGGGATGGCGGCGACGGCGGCCAGACGGCTTTCGCGACTGTCGGTCCAGGCCAGCAAGACCGGAGCCCCGACCACCGACCGCGCCGGATTCGGCGGCACGATCAGGATCGAGCGCCCCGCCCGCATGGCCAGATCAGCCGGATGCGGCGCCCGCCAGCCGCTGGCGTTGGCCGCGTCGCGCCCGACGATCAGCACGTCGGCGGCGCGGGCGTGCTTGATCAACAGGCTGGTCGGATCGCCCACGTCGGCGCGCCATTCGCACGACACGCCCGCGCGGGTCGCGATCTCCCGAAAGCGATCCTCTGCGCCCTTCAGCGCCTTCTCTGCGCGTTCGTGCTGCTCGATCAGCACCTCGCCGAGCAGGATGCCCGCCCCATAGGCGTCGGCCACCGGCGTCTCGGGCGCACAGGCCGACACCCCGATCAGATGCGCCCCGTGCGCCTTGGCCAGGGCGGCCGCCTGCTCAATCCGTTGGATGTTGTCGGCTTCATCATCGACATAGACGATCAGGCTGGACCAGGTCATCGCGACTTCCTCTCGTTCCAGAACGATAGAACGCCTGAGCGGAACTTCGGTCCTTGATCCCGATCAAATAACAGCGATCAAGTCAGGATGACCTTGCCGTTCTCGACCCGGTGCGGAACCCCGGTCCTGCGGAACAGGCTGGCGATTTCGGCGGCGGGATCGGCCGCGCCCTGATCCAGCATACGCTCGATGCTCTCCGCCAGAGACGGATCGCCCGAGACGCGGGTCAGCGCGTCCAGCCATTCAACACGGCTCAAGACCCCGTCTTCCCGGTTGGCCGCCAGCACCGGGCGCAGGAAGTCGAACCAGTCGCCTCCGTCGCGCCGCTTCTGCGCCCCTTCCGCCGCCATGGCGAAGACAGCCCCGCAGGCGTAGTAGGCTCGGTGCTCGCCCCGGTCGCCCGCCTCAGCCAAAGGTTTGCGACTCAGGTCGATGCAGTCGTTCACCTCGGTCTGCAGTTCCGCACGGTCGTCATATGCTGGGTCCAAGGCCTTCAGCGCCCTCACCGCCATCAGGTCGGCCCCGCCCTCGGTGATCCAGGCGTCGCGCGCGAATTCATAGCGAACCGCCTGCCCCAGCCAGAAGTGCGCGCTTTCGTGGCCGATGAACCAGCGCGAACGCTCCAGCACCTGCTGAGTGGGATTCAACACGCCGACGCCCTCGAAATTCATGACGATCAGGCCCGGCAGGACGCTGCCGCCCATGCTGGACAGGCGCTCGGTCGGGCCATTCCAGCTGACCATGACGGTCGAGGTCTCGCTGCCGACGCCGGGCGCCCCAAGGCGGCGCAGGTAGTAGTCCCCGACATGGGGGGCGAAGCTGCGGATTTCCTCACCGATCCAGGGCGGCAGGTTGGGGTCTATGACCGTGGTCAGACCCTCGCCGGGCGTCACCCGCGCCTGGCCCAGCAGGACGTAGGAGCGCTCCCCCGTCGTGGTCAGATTGGTCTGCCGCTTGCCGTTGAACAGCACCGGCCCGGCCGTGTCGCGCCAAGTGACGGTAGAGGCCCCGCCTTCCAGATCAATGCCGTTCAGTTCGGCGGGCATGGCCTCGGCCGCCTCGACCGATGACAGGGCGAAGACGTCGAACTGGCGGATCGGCAAGGCCACCGCACCATCTGAGAAGGTCAGCGTGCCGTATTCCGCCTCCAGATAGACCGCCTTGGGCTTGATCGAAAAGCGGACGTGTCGGGGCACAGGGCCGCCGTCCAGACTGCGGATCACGTCATAGTGGCCGCGCCGCTCCATGACGACGCCGCGCGTCTCGACCGTCCACTGGGTCGGACGCCACGGCTGACGCACGTCGGTCATCAGGGCCGAATCCATGAAGGCCCAGACCTGTGCGTTGCGATTGAAGACATAGTCCGCGGTCCAGCGGTCGCCGTCGCGCACGACCTCGACCACCGGCGCGGCCCGCGCGTCCCAGGTGCCCGGCGGCAGGGGCGCGGCGGCGCAGGCGCCCAGCAAGGCCGTAGCCAGGACAGTCGAGGCGGCGAGGGCTTTCAGACGCAAGGCGGAAACTCCGAACGGTTCAGCTTGAGCATAGGCGACGCGGCGTCCGCGTCAGCTTACGGTTTGCTCACGATTGCGCCCGTGAAAGGGCGCGGCCCGCCGCCGCCAGTTCGCCGGCCATCACCGCCTTCAGCCGCTGCGGCGCCTCGATCGTCACCTGCTCGCCCCAGCTGAACAGGTGCCAGGCCAGTTCACGCATGCCCGAGGCGCGGAACCTCACCACCACCGATCCGTCCGGCTGATCCTCCAGCGTCTGCGTCGGGTGCCAGCGCCAGCCGCGCGCCTCGGTCGCGCCCTGGGGCGTGACGCGCAGGACCACGTCTTCAATCTCGTCCTGATAGATGCCGAAGGACTGGCTGGCGAAGGCGGCCAGGTCAAAATCAGCCGGCGGCGTCGCCACCCCGTCGCCGGCTTCGACCGAGGTCATGCGATCAAGGCGAAAGGTCTGAATGCGTCCGCTCTCGCGATCCGCCGCCACCAGATAGTTGGCCCGGCCGAACATGACGCCGCACGGCGCGACGCTGCGGCTGCGGGCCTCGGCCCCCGGTCGCGAATAGATGAAGCTCAGGGGCCGGCCCGCCAGCACCGCCCCGCGAATCTCGGCCAGTACGGATTCGTCCGCCGAGGGACGCGGCCCGGCCTGGACGGCGATGGTCTCGGCCCGCACGAGGGCCTCCAGATCGGGGGCCAGCCGGTTCAAGGTGGTCGAGCGCATCGCCGCCTTCACCTTGCGCTCCAGACCCTCCAGCGCCGCCGCCCGCCCCGCCTCGCCCGCGCCGCGCAGACCCGCCGCCGCCTTGGTCAGCTCCAGCATCTCGGTCGCGGTCGGCGCCTGCTCGAACGCCGACAGGCCGCCGCGAATGCGCCAGCGCTTGGTCGGCGGGTCCGACACCTCCTCGACCTGCGGGAACAGCATCAGTACCGCGTCACGCATACGCTCCGCCGTGCGCCGACCGACACGCAGCTGCCCCGCCATCTCGTTCAGCGTCAGCCCCTCGGCGCTGGCCGCCATGCCGCGCGCCAGATCGATGACCATCGCCGCCTTGTCGTGCCGCAAGAAACTTCTCCACAAGCCTACGTCCGAAACTGGCGTAATGCTGTCGCATCCTCTCAACATCAGCAAGAGGCAATCGCTTCAGGAGATCACCACATGGCCTTCGCTCGCACCCCGACGGTTCAAAAGCCCGCCCGCAAGACCTTCGCCGACCGCTACATGATCGTGCCGTGCGAAGCCGAAGGCGCCTCGGACCTCGCAGTGATCTGGGACCGTCAGGAAGAACAGGTCGTGGACGTCATCTCGGCCTCGGCCAGCAGCCGCTACTCGGACGAGGACGCCCTGTGGGACGAGTTCCACGCTGCGCCTATCGCCGCCCATTCCGATTGGCGCCTGGCGGCCTGAGGGAACTCGCGGAGCCTAACAGCGTTCGGCCAGACGCGGGCTTTAAGGTCACGCCAGACGGGGAGTTGTTGATGACGTCGTCCCACACCGCCGCGCCTTCGCTCGAAGGGATCGTGAAATCGGCCCTTCATCGGTCATGGTGGCTGTTGCTGCTGCGCGGGATCATCGCCATCGCCTTCGGCGTCGCGACCTTCGTCTGGCCGCAGATCAGCCTGCTGAGCCTGATCCTTGTCTACGGAATCTACGCCATGGCGGACGGAATTCTGGCTCTGGTCGCCGCGATCCGAGGCGGCGGGATCGCGCCGCGCTGGTGGCTGGCCCTGTCGGGCGTGGTCAGCCTCCTGGCCGGCGGCCTGGCCTTCGCCTGGCCTGGTCTGACCGCCCTGGTGCTGATCTATCTGATCGGTTTCTGGTCGATCATGCGCGGCATTATCGAGATCATCGGCGCCATTCGCCTGCGCAAGGAAATCGAGAACGAATGGACGCTGATCGCGGCGGGCGCCCTGTCGGTGATCTTCGGCCTGATCCTGGTCTTTGCGCCAGGCAGCGGGGCCCTGGGCCTACTGTGGCTGATCGCGGCATGGGCCATCCTGTTCGGCGGCCTGCTGATCTTCCTCGCCTTCAGGGTCAGGAAGCTGGCGGCGGCCTGACGTTCGATCTGGCCGGGGAAACCCCGCCCATCAGGGATAGCGCCGCTTCGTCTCGGCCACCGACCATTGGCACAGCGCGCGCAAGGCCCCCAGGTCGATCCGGTCCAGACGCGTGATGTAAAGGCAGGACACGCTAGTCGTGTGCGGCCCCAGCCGCTCCAGCAGGTCCGCCTGAGCCTGAAAGCCGGGCATGATGTAGAGGGTCAGCGCCGCCTTGCGCGGCGAGAAGCCGATGACGGGCCAATCAGCAGGCTTTTTAGTCGTGTTGACGTAGGTGTAGCGGCCAAAGCCGACGATGGACGGCCCCCACAGAACCGGCGCCTCGCCCGTGATCTCGCGCATCAGGGCGCAAACGGCCAAGGCGTCCTCGCGCCGTTGCGCTGGTTCGACGGCGGCCAGAAAGTCCTCGACCGAGGCCTCGGTCGGCTGGGTCTTGAGGTCAGACACTCGGCGTCTCCACAGCATCCGCCGCCAGCCCCGGCGCCGTCGAACAACTGGCCAGGGTCCAGTCGCCCAGACTGCGCAACCTGCGCCACGCGCCCTGCGGCGCCGCCGCCTGCGGACAGTCAGGGCTCAGAACCCGCGGACGCAGCCCCTGATCGGTCACGATCTCCAGCGACAGCGGCGCGCCCATATAGAAGGCCCAGATCTCGGTCGTGTCGACGAACCGCCACTCGCCCTCCTCGCCCGCCGTCACCAGACGATAGTCGGTGGACGCTTCAGATCCGCAGCCCGCCATGCCGGAATCGCGCGCCATGGTGCGGAAATGCCCGCCCTCGGTATGCGGCGCCAGCGACAGGTTGGCGATGATCTCGTCCGCGCTGAACACGATCTCCCCCTCCTCCGTCATGGCCGCCCCGCTAGGTGTTTCAGGGCCTTGATGGCGCTGTTCGCGATTGGACTCAACGACCGGGCACGAAGGACGGCGCGGACCGCCACTCACCGTCCTCGAAGATGAAATCTCCCCCGCCCCTCCAGGGCGCTGCGGCGGGCCAGCCCGTCCAGCCATAGCCGACGACAGAATAGCGCACGCCGGGCTTCAGCGCCTGCGCCGGGACGTCAGCGACAAACCCGTCAGGCGCCTGCCCATAGACGACCTGCTTCAGCCTGCGGCAGTCGCGGCCATTCGCGCTTACGGTCCAGACAGGCCGCATCATGGCGTTGGTCGTCTCATGCACGGTCAGGCCGCCGAGGCAGGCCTTTTCGCGCTTCCCTGGGTCGACGCCGAAGGTCGCCGTCGGATGCTCAAGAGAACCGCTGATGGTCACAGGGATCATGGCCGAGCAGGCGGCCAAGCCGGCCATCGCCATCGCCATCGCCAGGGCTGCCCCAGGCCGCACGCCGCGTCAGCACCGGCCGTAGGGGACGTAGCCGACCTCGATCTCGTCGATGCGGACCTTCTCCAGTTCGCGCACAGCCATCTGGTCGAACTCGCTGCTGCAGTTGAACCCGGTGTCGATCATATAGTCCTCTCCCCTCGCCGCCTTGATGGCGTCGCGGATGCGGAAGGAGGCGTCGATGGTGGCGTCGCTGACCATCACGGCCGAGGCGCGGATGCCCGGCGAAACGCGCGGTCCGGCGCTTTCCAGATACACCCACGGATCGGCCGCATTCCCGCACATGGTCAGGCAGTCGGCCTTGAAGTCGGCATTGCCGCGCGCGGCGGCGAACTCGCCCATGGTCAGAGTGATCTTTTGCGGCAGATCATAGGTCTTCAGCGTCGCCAGGGCCTGCGTCGAACAAGCATGGGTCATCGGCACGGCGTAGCCGACGACTTCCCCGCTCTCAGCGCTGACCCGCACAGTGCAGCCGCCGATCTCATAGGTTCGTTCCCTGCCCTGAACCGTGCGGGCTGGTCCCAGCTTGGACTCCAGGTAAGCAATCTGGACGCCCATCATCTGATCGATCAACGGGGCGCCGCCCGCTGCGGAGGCCGGCGTGGCCACAGGCGCGCTCGCCTCCGCAGCGGGGCCTGGCGCCACGTCGGCTCTACCTGCCGCGTTGTCGCCCTGCCCGCAAGCGGCCAGTCCCGCGATGACGCAGAGGGCGGCGGCGGCCTTCAATCCTTGAAATGCGGTCATGATTTCTCCACGGCCCAGTTTAGCGTCGCAAGCCCATGTGCCGGCAGGCGATCAGTCGCTCGCGACGGCTAGAGCGCCTTCACGATCCCCTCGACCATCTTCTTGGCGTCTGCGAACAGCATCATGGTGTTGTCGCGGAAGAAGAGCTCGTTCTCGACGCCGGCGTATCCCGCCGCCATGCCGCGCTTGATGAAGAGGACGGTGCCCGCCTTCTCCACGTCCAGAACCGGCATGCCGTAGATGGGCGATTGCGGGTCGGTCTTGGCGGCGGGGTTGGTGACGTCGTTGGCGCCGATGACGAAGGCTACGTCGGCGGAGGAGAACTCGGAGTTGATGTCTTCCAACTCGAACACCTCGTCGTAGGGGACGTTGGCCTCGGCCAGCAGGACGTTCATGTGGCCTGGCATCCGGCCCGCGACGGGATGGATGGCGTACTTCACCTCGACGCCCTCTTCCTTCAGCTTGTCGGCCATTTCGCGAAGCGCGTGCTGGGCCTGGGCCACGGCCATGCCGTAGCCGGGGACGATGATGACCTTCGACGCATTCTTCATGATGAAGGCGGCGTCCTCGGCCGAGCCCTGCTTGACGGGGCGGGTCTCGACGGCGCCCGAGCCGCCAGCTGCTGCTGCATCCCCGCCGCCGAAGCCGCCGAGGATGACGCTGATAAAGCTGCGGTTCATGCCCTTGCACATGATATAGCTGAGGATGGCGCCGGACGAGCCGACCAGGGCGCCGGTGATGATCAGGGCGATGTTCTCCAGCGTGAAGCCCAAGGCCGCTGCAGCCCAGCCGGAGTAGGAGTTCAGCATCGACACCACGACGGGCATGTCGGCGCCGCCGATGGGGATGATCAGGGTCGCGCCGAGAACGAGCGCAATGGCAAAGACGCCCCAGAAGGCCCAGATGGCCGTGCCGCCGGTGCCGATCAGCACCCCGATCAGGAAGACCAGGGCCAGGGCCAGGCCGATGTTGATCAGGTGCCGCGCCGGCAGCAGGATCGGCGATCCGCTCATCCGGCCGTCCAGCTTGGCGAAGGCGATGACCGAGCCGGTGAAGGTAATGGCCCCGATGGCCACGCCCAGCGACAGCTCGACGATCGACAGGGTCTTGATGCCGCCCTCTGCGGTCATGATGCCGAAGGCGTCGGGCGCATAGACGGCCCCGACCGCCACCAGACAGGCGGCCAGACCCACCAGGGAGTGGAAGGCCGCGACCAGTTGCGGCATGGCCGTCATCGGCACGCGCTTGGCGATCAGCGCCCCCGCGCCCCCGCCGACCACGACGCCGCCGCCGATCAGGACCAAAGTCGCCATATCCAGCGCGCCCGAGGTTCCCAGCGTCAGCAGGGTCACGCCGACGGCCAGACCCATGCCGATCATGCCCAGGCTATTGCCCCGGCGGCTGGTCTCGGGACTGGACAAGCCCCTGAGCGAGAGGATGAACAGGACCCCCGCAGCCAGATAGGCCAGCGCGGCTAAAGATGCGTTCATCAGATCCCCTCCCCCAGGGTCATGTCAGTCGGTCATTTCAAGTCAGAAGACGTTGACGACGGCCGGCGTCGCCGCGTCGCGGGTGCCGGCCGAGGTGGCCGTGCCGTTCTTGACAACGGCGACGCCGACGCCGCCCTCGCCGCCCGTCTTGGTCACGCGGCAGCTGCCGTTGTCGCCCGGCAGGCGACCGGCCATGCGGCCCGTGCCGGTGTGGTTGATGCGGTTCATGTGGATGCCGCGCACGGTCACGGGCGCGAACTGGCACTGGAGCGCCCAGGTCGCGCCTTGCGGCGCGGCGACGGACCAGTGCAGGCCGCCGTAAGGGTTCTGGCCGACCTCTTCGGTCTTCTGGGCCGAGGCGGCGCCCGATGCGGCGACGGCGGCGGTCAGGACGGCGGCGAAAATCAGGGTGGTTTTCATCACGATTACTCTTAGCGTTTGGTCAGACCTTGGGTGCGGGACAGTCGCCACAGCGCGGCGGCGATGAACAGCGGCCCCAAGAATATCATGGCCCAGTCGAAGACGGTCATCTCGCGGTTCTGGATGACGATCCGCGTCAGCACGGCGGCGAAGACCAGCACCACGCCGCAGTCCTGAAACCGCAGCTTGCCGATGGGGTCCTTGACCCGCACCCAGCTCCAGATCCACAGGGCCACGCCCAGGCCGGTGACGGCCCAGGAGACATAGAAGGCGAACAGAACCGGCGAAAAGATCACGAGGCCTTGGGCCTTTCTTTCTTCTTGTACATGGCCAGCATCCGTCGCGTGACCATGAAGCCGCCGAAGATGTTGACGCTGGCGAGCGTCACCGCCGCCACGCCCGCACCCTTGGCGATCCAGGCGTTCGGGCCAGCGGCCTCGGGGCTAAGCGCGGCTGCGGCGATCAGGCCGCCAACGATGATGACGCTGGAAATGGCGTTGGTCACAGCCATCAGCGGCGTGTGCAGCGCAGGCGTCACGCTCCACACCACATAATAGCCGACGAAGATCGCCAGCACGAAGATGGCCAGGCGGAAGACGGTGGGATCGACGTGTTCCATGTTTAGATCACCTTTCCTATGCGGTTCGAGGCGAGATTTTGAATACGGGTCACGACCCCGTCCATGTCGGCCTCGACCTCACGGGTCGATACCCTCAGCGTAACGTAGCCTTGGCCTTCAAACCACGCATCGCGCTTCAGATCGCGTAGCGCCACGTCCGTCAGATTGTGCACGTCGCCATCGACCTCGACCACCAGTGAGGCACGATGGCATATGAAGTCGGCCACATACGGACCAACCGGACCTTGACGCCGAAAGCGCACGGGCAGTTCGCGCAGGCGCTCCCACAACTTCGCTTCCGTCCAGGTCGGCTCGGCGCGCAAACGACGCGCGCGCTTAACCGTCCGTGTCGGCGTCCTATTCCGCTCAAAGCCCTCCCCCTCGATGGGGGAGGGTTGGGTGGGGGTGAAGGCAGACGGTTTCAAGATGGGTGAAGGCGACGCCTCACCAGTCTCGCCGGCGACGTGCGCGTTCACACCCCCATCCCCAACCCTTCCCCCATCGAGGGGGAAGGGAGCATATTCGCTGATCATCCCTTCACGCCCTCATGCACGACGGCCCCGCCGTGGGTCACGACAGCGGCCTTGAGGATTTCGTCTTCCAGATCGAGCGTCACGACGCCGTCCTTCAACATCAGCCCGACGAAGGCGGTCAGGTTGCGCGCATAAAGGGCGCTGGCGTCCGCCGCGATCCGGCCCGGCAGGTTGGTGTAGCCGACGATGGAGACGCCGTTCGCCGTGGTCACGACCTCGCCCGCCTTGGCGCCGGCGACATTGCCGCCCGCCTCGACCGCCAGATCAATCAGGACCGAGCCGGGCTTCATCGACGCCACCTGCTCGGCGCTGACCAGCACCGGCGCCGCGCGACCGGGGATCAGGGCGGTGGTGATGACGATGTCCTGCTTCCTGATGTGTTCGCCGGTTAGAGCGGCCTGCTTGGCCTGGTACTCGGGGCTCATCGGCTTGGCGTAGCCGCCAGCGGTTTGCGCGTTCTTGAACTCTTCGTCCTCGACGGCCAGGAACTTAGCGCCCAGGCTCTCGACCTGTTCCTTGGTGGCCGGACGGACGTCGGTGGCGGTGACGACCGCGCCCAGACGCCGGGCCGTGGCGATGGCCTGCAAACCCGCGACGCCGACGCCCATGACGAAGACCTTGGCCGGGGCGACCGTGCCCGCCGCCGTCATCATCATCGGGAAGCCCTTGCCGAAGGCGTAGGCCGCCTCGATCACCGCGCGATAGCCGGCCAGATTGGCCTGGGACGACAGCACGTCCATGACCTGGGCGCGGGTGATGCGCGGTACGAATTCCATGGCGAAGGCGGTGACGCCGGCGCCCTTCAGCGCCTCGACCGTGTCCTTCTCGCGATAGGCGTCCAGCATGGCGATGACGATGGCGCCGGGCTTGAGCGCGCTGGTCTCCTGCGCCGTGGGGCCGCGCACCTTCAGCACGATGTCGGCGCCCTCCAGCACCGCGCGGGTGTCGGGCTTCACCGTGGCGCCGGCCTCGGCGTAGTCAGCGTCGGGAATGGACGAACCGACGCCCGTCCCGGCCTCGACCGAGACGGTCGCGCCCAGGGCGATCAGCTTCTTCACCGTTTCCGGCGTTACAGCGCAACGCGTTTCGCCTTCACGGCGCTCGCGGGTCACGGCGATGGCGACAGCCAAGCGAATCCCTCCCAAGTCCCCCAGAGCCCGAACGTTAGGACGAAGCCGAAGGGCGCGTCAAAGTCGAAATTGCTGCAACTGCGTGATTTCTTTGCGCCAGCACTGCCTCTTGACGCAAGGAGAGGCAAAATCGTGCCGCGGCCCGCGCCTAATTCCAAAAGAAAAGCCCGTCGAACGCGGGTCCGGCGGGCTTTTCAAATATCGCAGCGCCGCAAGCGCGGCGCGGTCGTCAGTGGGCGGGCTTGGAACGTAGGGCGAAGAAGCCGACCACACAGAGCGCCACAGCACTGATCGCGCCAGCCAGGAAGCCCGCGCCTACCGCGAACCAGACGGTCAGCAGCAGCAGGACCGCGGCCATGGCCAGCGAGCCCCACTTGGCCAGGAAGAGGAACAGATGCCAGGTCGAAACCTGTTCCGAGATTTCCATCGAGCCGTGCACATAGGCGTGTTCGGCGTGGTCTGCGTGCTGGTCGGCCATTCAGGTCTTCCGAAAAAGAGTCAAGATTTCGACGGCTCTTATAGCGACGCCCGCGTGGGGCTCAAGCCCACGCGGCGTCTTGCCTCGCTCAGTCTTGGGCCGACAGGGCCTCGAATTGATCGACTAGGCGTTCCAGGCGCCGGGTGCCGATGGTCCAGAAGGCCGGGTCGCGCGGGTTCAGGCCGAAGGGCTTCAGCGCCTCGACATAGGTATGAGCCCCGCCGCCCGACAGCAGGTCGCGATACAGCGGCGTGAAGGCCTCAGGGTCCTTGGCGCGCGTCTCCATCAGGGCCGCGACCAGCAGGTCGCCGAAGGCGTAGGCATAGACGTAGAAGGGCGAGTGGACGAAGTGGCTGACGTAGGCCCACCAGTTTTCATAGCCGGGGTTCAGCGTCACCGCCGGGCCGAGGCTGGCGCCCAACTTCTGCATCCAGATTTCGCCGATGCGTTCGACCGGGACCTCGCCCGCCGCGCGTTCGTGGTGGAAGCGGGTCTCGAAGCGGTGGAAGGCGATCTGGCGCACCACCGTGTTCAGGCCGTCCTCGATGCGACCGGCCAGAAGGGCGCGCTGGTCCTGGGGCGTCGCCTCGGCCAGCAGGCGGTCGAAGGTCAGGCCCTCGGCGAAGATGGAGGCGGTCTCGGCCAGGGTCAGCGGCGTGTCGGCCAGCAGCGAGCCTTGCGCCGCCGCCAGGGTCTGATGCACCCCGTGGCCCAGTTCGTGGGCCAGGGTCAGCAGGTCTCGCCGCTCGCCCATCCAGTTCAGGAAGACGTAGGGATGGCGGTCCGCCGTCACCGGGTGGGCGTAGGCGCCGGACTGCTTGCCGGGTCGCGCCCGTGCGTCGATCCACGGCCGGTCGAAGAACCAGGCCGCGCGCTCCGCGAAGTCACCGCCCAGATCATTGAAGCTGGCCAACACCACCTTGCGCGCCTGTTTCCAGTCATAGGTGCGCGGCGGCGTCGCCTCGATGGGGGCGTTGCGGTCCCAGTGGTTCAGCGTCGTCTTGCCCATGGCCTTGGCCTTGAGCGCGTAATAGCGGTGCGAGATGCGCGGATAGGCCTCGGCCACCGCCTCGGCCATGGCGTCCACGCTCTCGCCGTCGACTTCGTTGCCCAGGTGGCGGCTGTCGGCGGGGCGTTTGAAGCCGCGCCACTTGTCTTCCAGAGCCTTGTCGGCGGCGACGGTGTTCATGACCATGGCCATGGTCTGGGCCTTGTCGGCGAAGGCTTTCGACAGGCCCTCGGCGGCGGCCTTGCGTTTGGCGGCGTCGGCGTCGCTGAGGCGGTTGAGGGCCTCGGACAGGGTCAGGCTCTCGCCGTCGGCGTCAGCCCGCAGGGCGGCCAGGGTCTCGTCGAACAGGCGCGGCCACTGAGCCTGAATCGGGCCTCGCTCGGCGATGAAGGTCTCAAGCTCAGTGGACAGTTCATGCGGCTTCATCGCCCGCACCCGGCGCAGCCAGGGCGACCAGCGTGCGGCGGTCGGATGGGCGGAAAGCGCCGCGGCGATCTCGGCCTCCTCCAGCTGATTGATCTCCAGCGTCAGCCAGACGGTCGGCGTGGCGATGACCGTCATCTTCTCGCGGATATTGGCCTCGAAGCCCTGCGCCCCCGCATCGTCGCGCGCCGTCGACGCGGCGAGGAAGGCGTAGGCGCCCAAGCCCCCCATGACGTCCGCCGCCTGCTCGTACAGGGCGATGGTCTGATCCAGCGCCGCGCCCAGCGCCGTCGCGTCGCCGCGCTGGCCGACCAGTTGGCCCTGGAAGGCGTTCATCCGGTCCACCAAGGCCTTGGCGCGGTCGAGGTCGGCGCCGATGCGCGTATCCTCGCGCGAGGCGTAGAGGTCGGACAGGTCCCACAGCGGGGCGTCGGTCAGGTCGGGGGTCTTGATGGGGGCGTTCATGGTCAAGTTGTGGGGAAGCGGACGGACGGGCGCAAGCGGGCGCCTGCGGATAGAGATGCTCAAGCAGCCTAAAGAACGATCGCAAGCCAAGCGCCCTTCTCCCCTTGCGGGAGAAGGTGGCCCGTCAGGGCCGGATGAGGGGTTTCTGGCGGGCAGATGAAGGCCGGTCGGAGGCGAGCGTGGCGAGACCCCTCATCCGTCAGCCCCCGGATCAAGTCCGAGGGCTGCCACCTTCTCTCGCAAGGGGAGAAGGAAGGATGAGGTGGGCGCTTTCCCTTCTCGCCGTCCCGGTCCACCCTGTCCGCCAAGCGCAAGGGGCCATGCCATGACCGACCCGTACAACGATCAGACCGGACGCACCTCGCTGGGCGGGACGAAGGGGCTGGCGGTCGCGCGACTGGGGATAGGGCTGGTTCAGGGGCTGCTGCTCTACGCCCTGTATCGCAGCGGCGCCTCGCATGACGCCCTGACCTGGCCTGCGACCCATCCGCCCTTGTTCGGGGCGCTGATCCTGGCCGTCAGCTTTACGCCGGTCATGCTGCTGGCGGGGGTCGGGCGGCTGTCGGTCAAGGCGCTGGCGATCTGGGGGCTGATCGCCGCCGCCGTGCTGATGCTGCTGGGCTGGCACGACGTGGCGCAGCAGGCGACGGACGGACGCTTTTATCCGCCCTATCTGCGTTTCCCAGTCATCGCCTTCGCCGCCGCCGCATTGTTCATCGCCCATCACCTGATCGTTCCGGCGGTCGCGTCACGACGATGGATCGCCGACTTCGACGACTATTTCGACACGGCGTGGAAGGCGGGGGTGCAGTTGGCCCTGTCGCTGGGCTTCACCGGCGCCTTCTGGCTGCTGCTGTTCCTGGGCGCGGCCCTGTTCCGCATCATCGGTCTGCGGTTCCTTGAAGACCTGATCGGCGAGGAGTGGTTCTCCATCCCCGTCACCTGCCTGGTCTTCGCGGTCGCGGTGCAGTTGACCGACGTGCGCAGCGGTCTGATCCGGGGCGTGCGGACCGTGGCCCTGATGCTGCTGTCCTGGCTGCTGCTGGTCATCACGGTGCTGGTGGCGAGCTTCCTGCTGGCCCTGCCCTTCACCGGGCTAGACGGATTGTGGAAGACGGGCAGCGCCACGGCCCTGGTGCTGTCGGCGGCGGCGGCCCTGATCATCCTGATCAACACCGCCTATCAGGATGGGCGCGAGGACAATCTGCCGCCGGTCGTGTTGCGCGTCGCCGTGCGGGTCGCCTCCGTCCTGCTGACGCCGCTGATCCTGATCGCGATCTGGGGGCTGTCCTTGCGCATCGGCCAGCATGGCCTGACCCCGGACCGGATCATCGCCTCGGCCTGCGCCCTGGTCGGGGTCATCTATGCGGCGGGTTACGGCTGGGCGGCGCTGTCGCCCTTCTGGAAGAAGACGGCGTGGATGAAGCCGCTGGAGCGAACCAATGTCGCCGCCGCCGTCCTGACCGTCGGCGTCATCCTGGCCCTGTTCAGCCCCCTGCTGGACCCCGCCCGCCTGTCGGTCGGGGATCAGGTCGCCCGGCTGAAGCGGGGGGCCGTCAGCGCGGCCCTGTTCGACTACGGCTTCCTGCGCTTTGAGGCCGGCAAGCCGGGTCGCGCGGCCCTGGCCGATCTGGCCAAGTCGTCAAACGCCGAGATCGCGCGTCGGGCCAAACAGGCGCAGGCGACCGACAATCGCTATGACCTGAAGCAGAAGGACGACTCCCTTCCGCCCCGGACGCCGCGCGTCGGCGTCTGGCCCGAAGGCGCGACCTTGCCCGCTGGGTTCGTGACGCCGGTGCGGCGGGACGATCCTCGCTATGACTGTGAAGACGCCGTCGAATGTCTGGCGACCGCGCGCGACCTGAACGGCGACGGCAGGACCGAGGTGCTGCTGGCCGACCGCTTCCGCATCGCCCTGTTCGCGCAAGGGCCGGACGGGGTCTGGACGCATCAGGGCGACTATCGGGTCGTCTTCTGCGGATCGGGTTCAAACGACGTGCGCGAACTGCTGAAGAACCCACAAACGGCGCCGGTCGCCCCGGCCTGGCCCGACCTTTCCACCCCGCGCGGCGAGGCTCGTTTCACGCCCGAACAGGACTGCCCCGCCCCCGTCGCCGTTAACCCCTGACTCAGTTCTCCGAAACCCGATCTTCACCCCCTGCCTGTTATGGGTCAGCTGGAAACGAGCCGATCCCGAGCAACGAGGACGGTCGTGACGGTGATGTTTTAGGGTGTGTTTCACATGGCCAAGACCGTTCTGGTCGTCGACGATGATCCCACGCAGCGCCGCCTGATTCAGGCGGTGCTGGACCGCGAAGGCTACGCCGTCGTCCACGCCGAGAGCGGGGGTGAGGCTATCGACCGCCTGACCAAGGGCGGCGGCGCCGATGTGGTCCTGCTGGATCTCGTCATGCCGGGCCTGTCGGGTCTGGAGACGCTGGCGGAAATCCGCACGGCGGGCGTGGCTGTGCCGGTCATCGTCCTGACGGCCAACGGCGGCATCGAGACCGTGGTCAAGGCCATGCAGGCCGGGGCCCAGGACTTCTTCGTCAAGCCAGTGGGGCCGGAGCGCCTGCTGATCGGGGTGCGCAACGCCCTGCAGTTGACGCAGCTGTCGGCCGAGATCGGCCGCTTGAAAAAACACGTCTCGGGCCGGACCTCGTTTGACGACATCGTCGGCGACAGCCCGCCGATGCGGATGGTCAAGGCTCTGGGCGTACGCGCCGCCAAGTCCGGCATTCCGGTGCTGATCACCGGCGAAAGCGGCGTGGGTAAGGAAGTCATCGCCCGCGCCCTGCACGGCGCCTCGGACCGAGCCGGCAAGCCCTTCGTGGCCGTCAACTGCGGCGCCCTGCCCGCCAATCTGGTCGAATCCATCCTGTTCGGTCACGAGAAGGGCAGCTTCACCGGCGCCACCGACAAGCACCTGGGCAAGTTCATGGAGGCCAACGGCGGCACCCTGTTCCTGGACGAGATAGGCGAACTGCCGCTGGACATGCAGGTCAAGCTGCTGCGCGCCTTGCAAGAGGGCGAGATCGACCCCGTCGGATCGAAGCGCGCGGTCAAGGTCGACGTCCGCATCGTCTCGGCCACCAATCGCGACCCGGCCCAGCAAGTCAAGGAAGGCGCGTTCCGCGAGGACCTGTTTTATCGCCTGAACGTCTTCCCGATCGAGGCCCCGGCCCTGCGTGAACGGCGCGAGGACATCCCGGCCCTGGTCGAGCACTTCATCGCCCGCTTCAACGTCGAAGAAGGCAAGCGCGTCGCCGGCTGCGCCGTCGAGACCATGGCCTTGCTGCAGGCCTTCGACTGGCCCGGCAACGTGCGCCAGCTGGAAAACGCCATCTATCGCGCCCTGGTGCTGGCGGATTCGCCGCTGTTGCAGCCGCACGACTTCCCGGCCATCTCGGGGGTGGCCATGCCGCTGACCTCGGGCGGCGCCATCTCGCACGACCGCGCCGAGACGCCCGCCAGCGAAGCGACCGGCGAGGCCCAGCCTGACAGTCCTGTCCGCATCATCGACGCGCGCGGCCATCTGCGCACCCTGGAAGAGATCGAACGCGACCTGATCCAGCACGCCATCGAGGTCTATTCCGGCCACATGAGCGAGATCGCGCGGCGCCTCGGCATCGGCCGCTCGACCCTGTACCGCAAGGTCCGCGAACAGGGACTGGAAGAGCAGCTGAAGGAAGCGGGCTGAGGCTCCAAGGAACCTGATCGCCCAAGCTGAGCTTTACCTCTGACCCCCTTGGGCTGGACGGAGGACGCCATGGCGATAGAGAGCGCTTTTCGGCTGGACGGCGACGTCGCCATCGTGACCGGCGGGGCCGCCGGCATCGGTCGCGGCATCGCCGAGACCTTTGCTCGGGCCGGGGCGGCCGTGGTCGTCACTGACCTGAACAAGGACGGCGCCGATGCGGTGGCCGAGGGCATCGTGGCGGCGGGCGGCCGGGCCATCGGTCTGGAATGCAACGTCACCGACGAGGCCCAGCGACAGGCCGCGATCGACGCCGCGCTTCAGGCCTTTGGCAAGATCACCCTTCTGGCCAATAACGCCGGCGGCGGCGGGCCCAAGCCCTTCGACATGCCGATGCGCGATTTCGAATGGGCGTTCCAGCTCAACGTCTTCGCCATGTTCCGCTTCATGCAGATGGTCGCGCCCCACATGGAGCAGGCGGGCGGCGGGGCGATCCTGAACATTTCCTCGATGGCCGGCGAGAACAAGAACAGCCGCATGGCGTCCTATGGGTCGTCCAAGGCGGCGGTCAATCACCTGACGCGCAACGTCGCCTTCGACCTGGGGCCCAGGGGCGTCCGCGTCAACGCCATCGCGCCGGGGGCGATCAAGACCGACGCTCTGGCCAAGGTGCTGACGCCCCAGATCGAGGCCGCCATGCTGAAGCACACGCCGCTGGGGCGACTGGGCGAGACCCAGGACATCGCCAACGCCGCCCTCTTCCTGTGCTCGCCTGCCGCGTCCTGGGTCAGCGGCCAGGTCCTGACCGTCTCGGGCGGCGGGGTTCAGGAACTGGACTGACCCCTGCCCTTTCGACGTGCTAGGCTGTCGGCATGAGCGATCTTCACGACGACACCCCCGCCGCAGCCGCCGCCGAGGGTCCGGGCGAAACGCCCCTGCAACGCGCGCTTCGCCAAAAGAAGGAAGCGCTCGACGCCCGCCCGAAACCGCCGCGCGGCGGCCGCTTCCAGCGCGAACAGGCCGCCCGCATCAAGACCGGGGCGGCGCGCCCTTGGATGAGCAAGTAGAGGGATGAGCAAGTAGGGCGAGCGGCGAAGCGGACAGGGCGAATGTCGGCCCTGGGCGGAGGTCCTCTCAGCTATCGACTCGGCGCCGGAGATGTATGAGCGGATAAGGCCTTCCCTGACCATCCTGAGCAGATAGCCCGATACGTTCGAAGCCTAGATGTTCGTAAAAGCCGAGGGCCTTCGGGTTCTGCGCGTTCACATCGACCGTCAGGTCTGGATGCGCGGCAAGAGCCTCATGAACAAGGGCCTTGCCAATACCTCTGCCATGTTGATCCGGGTCCACAAAAAGCGCCTCCAGATGCCCTTCATGCAAGAACATGAAGCCGAGCGGCGTATCAGAACCATCAACGGCAAGACGCAGAGATACCTGCGGGAAAAAGCCTAGAAGCTCAGCCTCGATGGCGTCGCGGTCGTCTGCGGCAAGGAAGTCGTGGGTCGCGTCAACGGCCGCGCGCCAGATCTCCATGACGCGAGGCAGATCGGACGGGATGGAAGGGCGAAAATCCAACATGCCGTGTCTTTACCCGTACCCCTATTCGTCCGCCATGGGTCGAGGCTGTGTGAAAACGCCTCCAGCTCGAGCGAATTAGGTTAGCCTTCTGAGG
>NZ_QLLC01000025.1 GCF_003350205.1 Brevundimonas bullata
CGGCGTGCGTGAGCCGCTGAACCGTCGCGCCACCATCGACATCAACTTCTAAGGTCAGAGGCCCGAGTGCGGCCTTCAGCCACGCTCGGGCCTCTGAGACTTTGGATTGTTGAACGCAGTTAGTCGCTGGCCCGGTCTCGAGCCGGCGACTTTCTCTTTTCTGCTGTTCAAATACCGCTGATTCTGCTTAGCAGCCTTGTCATCTGTACAGCCTTGGCACTAGGAAAAGGCCGCGTCCCTTGGAAAGAACCCCAGCGTTTGCTCGCGCCATTTGATCCCGATCAGCTGACCGTTGACCTAGCGGTCATGGCGTCCCTAAGAGACCGTCGTTTCCTTATCGTAACCGCACCCTTCGGGCGGTTCGATCGGGTTCTGGCGCAGGCTCTGGAGCGTCGGGGCGCTGACGTCGCTCGCATGATTTTCAACGCCGGTGATGCGGCGGGATGGCGGCGGTCCGGCGCAGTGGTCTTTACCGACAGCCCCAGTCGCTGGCCTGAGCGGCTGATTGAGCTCTCGCGGAATTTCACCGACATTATCGTCTTCGGTGAAGGCGGGATCTACAACCAAGGCGTGTTGGTCCAGCTTGATCGCCTGGAGGCTGATGTCTGGGTGCTTGAAAACGGCTACTTCCGTCCCGACTGGGTAACGGTTGAGCGCAACGGCGTGAACGCCTCCAGCGGTCTGCCGCGTAAAGACAGTGACTACGCGGACCCGACCCCGCCGCTGCCGGTGACGCGGCCGATCGGCAAGATTCTGCCGCATCACGTGATCAACATCAGTCTTTATCATTTGGTCGCATGGCTGGGCGGCCCCCTCTATCCTCGCTATCGGTCGCCCTATTCAGTCGCGCCTTGGCTTCAGTGTCTGGGTCACGTCGGTCGCTATCTGGGGCTGGCCTTTCAGTCACGACGCCAGTTGGACGCAGATGTCATCCAGGCGCGCGGTCCCTTCTTCATCGTCTGTCTTCAGCGCGAGGGGGATGCTCAGTTGCTGCGCTATTCCCGTTTCGCTGACAATGCCGCATTCTTGGCAGAGGTGATGGACAGCTTCGCGCGCCATGCACCGGCGGATCGCCGGTTGGTGGTCAAGAACCATCCTCTGGACCCAGGTCTGGTCAACCTGGGCGCCGTCACGCGCCGACTGGCGGCTGAGCGCGGTCTGACGGGGCGGGTCGACTTCATCGACGGCGGCAACCTGGCTCAGTTGTGCCGCGCCTCGTGCGGCATGGTGGTCAACAACTCCAGCGCAGCCCTGTCGGCGCTGGGTTTCCACACCCCGGTCAAGGTTCTGGGGCAAGCCTTCTTTGATTTCGCGGGCATGACCGACCAGCAGTCGTTGGACGGATTCTGGCGGGCGCCCGTTGCGGCCGATGCGTCGCTGTTCGCACGGTTCCGCGCCCATGTGATCGCCCGGACCCAGATCAACGGCAATTATCACGAGCCGCGAGCCATGGTCTGGACGGCCTCGGCTATCGCTGACGCTTTCGGTCGGCCGGCCTCGACGCGGGACTGATTCCGACAATCCACAGGGGTGTGGCGTTATGGCCACCCTTGGGGTCCGTCACATCACTGTCACGCGACTGTCGCCCAAACTTCCCTCAGGGGCCTTATGGCCCAGCCCATATCGACAGGCGTAGGGCCTGCCGTGCGTGGCCTTCCGATTACATCACTGGGGATACCGACTGATGACCAACCGCAAACAGCTGTTCTGGGGGACCACCGCCCTCATGAGCGGCGTCTTCCTGGCCGGCGCCGCTTCGGCCCAGTCGACCGGCACCGCAGCCGTTGAAATCGACGAAGTCGTCGTCACCGGCCAGCGCGGCCCGCGCACCATCGACGGCGCCATTGTTGCGGAAAAGGTCGGCAAGTCGCGCTCGACCATCACGCAGGAGTTCATCGAGACCCAGGCCGCCGGTCAAACGATCAACGAAGTCCTGAACCTCGTGCCCGGCATGAGCTTCACCAACAACGACGCCTACGGCTCGTCGGGCGGCAACATTCGTCTGCACGGCTTCGACGGCCCGCGGATCTCGCAGACCTTCGACGGCATGCCGCTGAACGACTCCGGCAACTATTCGCTCTACACCAACCAGCAGCTGGACAGCGACCTGATCGCCAGCGCTTCGGTCAACACCGGCACGACCGACGTTGACTCCCCGACGGCCTCGGCTTCGGGCGGCACGATCAACATGAGCTCGATCAATCCGACGTCGGAATTCGGCGGTCGCATCGCGGGTTCGCTGGGCGACGACAACTTCCGTCGCGTCTTCGCGCTCGTGAACACCGGCGAAGTCGGTCCCTTTGGCACCAGCGCCTGGTTCGCCTACTCGGACCAGTCGTACGACAAGTTCAAGGGTCAGGGCGACCTGAACAAGACGCAGTACAACTTCAAGTTCTTCCAGCCGCTGCGCGACAACGGCGACTTCGTCTCTCTGGCGGGTCACTGGAACCGTAACCGCAACAACAACTATGCTGATCTGCAGTTGAAGCGGAACCCAGACGGCTCGGCTACTCTGGCCGATGGCGTGACCTGGGAAAGCGATTTCGACAACAACTACTACAAGGCTCCGACCTTCCGTAAGGATGTGCCGGATCTTGAATCCACCAGCAGCTCGACCAACCGTTATTGGGCCCTGCGTCAGAATCCGTCGGACACGGGCAATATCCGTGCTCAGTCGCGTTTCACCCTTCGTGACAACCTCATCTTCACCTTCGATCCGTCGTTCCAGTACACCTTGGCGACCGGCGGTTCGGGCCAGTATGTCATGGCTGAATCCGTAGCCGGAGCGGTGGACAGCAAGGATACGTCCTGGCTAGCGCTGGCAGGTTCCGCCGGGACCGGCGGTGTGGACCTGAATGGCGACGGCGATATCCTGGACCGCGTTCGCGTCCACTCGACCAACAACACCCACACCCAGCGTTACGGCATCAGCTCATCGCTGATCTGGAAGCTGTCGGATTCGCAGACCCTGCGCGCCGCCTACACCCTGGACGACGCCCGTCACCGCCAGACGGGTCTGAACAGCCTGATCGACTTCTCGAACCCGTCTGAGCCGCGCTTCTTCGACGCTTTTGCTGGTCTGCGCGACAAGGAACACCGCATCGTCAACCGCGACGGTTACGAAATCCGCTCGCGTGACCGTCTATCCTACGCCACCCTCAACCAGCTAGCGCTTGAATATTCCGGGCGCTTCCTGGAAGACACGCTGCGCGTAAGCGTCGGCATCCGCGCTCCCTTCTTCAAACGTGAGATGAACCAGAACTGCTATTCGCAGTCGAAGAGCAGTACGGTTGTCTGCACGACTGAGAAAGAAATAGCGAACACCAACGGCACTGTGAGTTTCGCGGGACGCAACAACAACAGCGGGCAGCCGCTTGAATACATCAAGCCTTACTCGCGTGAAGTTGAGTTCGACGACATCCTGCCGAACGTGAACGTCAGCTGGAACTTCTCGGGCGCTCATTCGGTCTATGGTTCGTTCGCCCAGTCGCTGACCCTGCCGCGCACCGACAACCTGTACACCGTCTTCTTCGACACCGACGGCGACATCACCTCGCCGATCACCGAGCCGGAAAAGACCACGACCTACGACTTCGGCTACCGCTACCAGACGGGCGTCCTGATCGCGTCGGCCAACATCTGGTACACCCAGTTCCAGAACCGCATCGTTTCGCGTTACGACCAAGACCTGGGCGTGTCGTTCGACTCGAACGTGGGTGACGTCGACCTGTACGGCTTTGACTCGCAAATCGGCTGGTCGCCGGTTGAAGGTCTGTCGCTGTACGCCACGGCTTCGTACACGGACTCGGAAATCGCCAACGACTATCTGGACGGCACCACGGTCATCAAGACCGGCGGCAAGTCGCTGACGGAAACCCCGGACTGGACCTTCGGCGGTCGCGTCCAGTACGAAACCGGCCCGCTGCAAGTCGGCGCTCAGGTCAAGTACACGGGCGAGCGTTGGGTCACCGACGAAAACGACCTGTACACTGAGGCCTATACGGTCGTGAATGCTGACGCCAAGTTCGACCTGGGCTACTTCGGCTACAAGAACTCGAGCCTGGCCCTGCGCGTCGTGAACCTGCTGGACGAGAAGTACTTCGGTTCGATCTCGGGTGCGACCAACGCATCGCGCACCACCTATGCCTACCGCGGCGCGCCGCGCACGCTGCAAGCCACCGTGACCTACGCCTTCTAATCAGGCGAACGTCATTCAAGACAGGGAAGGGCGGTCCGGGAACGGGCCGCCCTTTCTTTTTTGGGCCTATCGCGCATTCGCGCTGCTTGAGGCCCCTTGGTGAACTGCCGCTGCGGCGTATGACCCGCAAACATTGAACCGGGGGACGTCTCGGCCTATCTGGCGCGGTCTGCCCTTCTTCCATTCGGATCGACTTCGCCCATGACCCAACCTATCCCCGCCGAATGGACGCCGCACCGCGCCATGTGGGTTGGCTGGCCCAGCCATGCCGAGCTGTGGGGCGAGGATTTCGAACAGGCTCAGAACGAGGTCGAAGCCTTGGTCCGCGCCCTGGCCGGTCCGGGCCGTGAAAACGTCAAGCTGATGGTCGGCAATGACGAGGCCTTGCCGGGCGCCCGCGCGCGTCTGGACGGCGTCGACGGCGTCGAGGTCGTGGCGGCGCGTTTCGGCGACATCTGGCTGCGTGACACCGGCCCGATCTTCAACGCCGGCTCGAAGACGGCTCAGGCTTTCAGCTTCAACGGCTGGGGCGGCAAGTACGACTATCCTCATGACGACGAGGTCGCGGATCAGATCGCCGCCTTCTCGGGCGTGCCAACCACTCGCCATGACTTCATCCTCGAAGGCGGCGCTCTGGATCACGACGGCGAGGGTACGGTCCTGACCACCCGCCAGTGCCTGCTGAACAAGAACCGCAACAAGACCTGGACTCAGGCCGACGCCGAGGCCGCCCTGGCCGCTTCGGTCGGCGCCAAGGTGGTGGTCTGGCTAGGCGACGGCCTGCTGAACGACCACACCGACGGTCACGTCGACAACCTGGCCCGCTTCGTCGCGCCGGGCGTCGTGGCCTGCCCCATCGCCTTCGGTCGCAAGGATCCGAACGCCGAGGTCTATGACGAGACCGCCCGCCTGCTGGCGGAAACGACCGACGCCATGGGCCGCAAGCTCAAGGTCCTGCGCATTCCGTCGCCGGGTCTGGTGCTGGACGCCGACGAGCGTCCGATCCCGGCCAGCCACATGAATTTCCTGATCGCCAACGGCGCCGTCGTGGTGCCGACCTATGGCGATGATGTCGCTGCGCGTCTGGCGGGCGAGGCCCTGGCCACGGTCTTCCCCGACCGCGAAATCGTCCTGTCGCCGTCGAACGCCGTCCTGACTGGGGGCGGTTCCTTCCACTGCATCAGCCAGCAGGAGCCAGAATGAGTGGCGAGCAGCGAGTGGCGAGTGGCGAGATACGTCACTATCGCGACTTGCTCGTCTGGCAGAAGGCGATGGTCTGGGTTGAAAGCGTTTATGCGTTGAGCCGGGACTGGCCGAGCGAGGAGCGTTTCGGTCTGGCTAGTCAGATTCGACGCGCCGCCGTGTCGGTGCCTTCGAACATCGCGGAGGGATGCGCACGACGTGCTACAGGGGACTTTATTCGCTTCCTCTCTATCGCGCGCGGCTCTCTGGGCGAGGCTGAAACCCAACTGATCCTGGCTGAACGATTGTCGTATCTGGCGGCTTCAGACGCCCGATTGCTGCTGGACTCAGCCGATGAGATCAGCCGCATGCTCGCATCCCTTATCGGTAAGCTGGAGGACCGGCGTAAATGACTTCTCTCGCCACTCGTCACTCGCCACTCGCCACGTCGAGGACCGTCACCGTCGCCGCCCTCCAGACCTCGTACGGCGAGGACATGCAGGCGAATATCGACAAGACCATCGGCCTGATCCGTCAGGCGGCGGCCAGGGGCGCGCAGGTCATCCTGCCGTCGGAGCTATTCCAGGGGCCCTATTTCTGCGTGACGCAGGAGGAGCACTGGTTCGCCTCGGCCTATCCGTGGCGAGAGCATCCGGCCGTGGTCCAGCTGCAGCCGGTGGCGAAGGAACTCGGCGTGGTCATCCCCGTCTCCATCTTCGAGAAGGAAGGCCCGCACTACTTCAACTCGATGGTCATGCTGGACGCCGACGGCGAGGCCCTGGGGGTCTATCGCAAGAGCCACATCCCTGACGGCCCCGGCTATCAGGAGAAGTATTATTTCCGCCCCGGCGACACCGGCTTCAAGGTCTGGAGCACGCGCTTCGGCCGCATCGGCGTCGGCATCTGCTGGGACCAGTGGTATCCCGAGAGCGCCCGCGCCATGGCGCTACAGGGCGCCGACATCCTGATGTACCCGACCGCCATCGGCTCGGAACCCCACGACGCCGAGTTGGACACCGCCCTGCCGTGGCAGCGGGCGATGCAGGGCCATGCCGTGTCCAACGTCGTGCCGGTCGTGGCCGCCAATCGCATCGGCCATGAGACCCTGACCGAGGCGGGCCAGACCTTCTATGGCCACTCCTTCATCGCGAACCATCGCGGCGATCTGGTCGAGAGCCTGACGGGCGAGGAAGGCGTGCTGGTCCACACCTTCGACCTCGACTTCCTCGATCAGTACCGCGCCGCCTGGGGCTTCTTCCGTGACCGCCGGCCGGAACTGTACGGCGCCCTGGCGACGGGCCGCCCGGTCTAATCAGCGGCGGGTGTTGCGCGCCACGACATTGTTCGTGGCGCGGTCGCCGTCGTCGGCGCTGCTGCCGAAGGGGTAGCCGCGATCCGCGCTGCAATAGGCGCGGCGGCCCTCGCGGGCGCCGACGACGACCAGTTGAGGGCGCAGCCGCGCGGCGCCGGAAAAGACATTGTCCGTGATCTGATTATCAGACGGCGTCTGATGCCGGATCACGCCGCGCTCGCCGCAGTTGCGGTACAGAAACACGCCGGGGCGACCCTTCAAGTCGAAGCGGTTGCCCGTGATGCGGTTGCGGGCCGAGCCGTCGACAGCGAGGACTTCGCGCCGGGTTGAGACGGCGATGGTGTTGTTCTCAATCCGGTTGTCGGCGCTCTCGGCGTCCAGATAGACGGCGGTCGCGTCGCTGCGCCCCGTCAGGGTCGAGTTCGTCAGGCTGAGGCGTGTCACCCCCGGCCCGACATAGAGGGGGATGGAGCCGGTCCCCACGATGGTCACGCGGTCCAGTTCGATGTGGCTGGGCGCCGCGCCTTGGGCCGTCGCCGTGTGCGGGGCGGTGCGCGACGAGGCGAGCAGGTCGTCATAGCTGCCGTCCGCGCCCATGCCCCAGACGCGCACGGCGCCGTGGATCGTGCAGTTCTCGATGCGGATGTCGGTGGGGCGGCTCCAATGCTGGGCCGAGACGCGGCGCGACCAGATGGCGATGGTCGGCTGGCGCGTGGTGGTGGCGACGCCGGGCCGTCCGACTGGGCCGCCCTGGCAGTCCAGCCCGGCGCCGGAAGCCTCGGCGCCCTCGATCAGCAGGGGGCGGCGGATGCTCTGGTCGGGCGTCAGCACGGCGCGGCAGGTCAGGCGATAGGGCGTCGTCGCCTCGGCGGTCAGCGCGCTCAGTTCGGCGGCGGTGCAGGGGCGGGCGGCGGGCAGAGCCCAGGCGTCGGGCGCGGAGCCCAGCAACAGCGCCGCCAGCCAAGCGGTCATCAGGGCAGGGGCGTGGCCAGGGCCCGGCGCTCGGCGGCGCAGCCGGGGTTGGTCAGGCCGGTTGCGCGGGCGGCGGTCAGTTCAGCGCGGGCGGCTGCCAGATCGGCGTCGAAATCGGGCGTTGCCGACGCAGCCTCGAACACCGCCTTGCCCAGTTCCTCGCCCGCGGCGACGTCGCTGGGATAGTGCATGCCGCAGACCAGTCGGCTCAGGCCCATCTCATGGGCGATGCGGCGGACCTCGGTCGCGCGTTGCGGGTCCAGGGCGGCGAAGGCCTCGCCATAGACGGTGGCGACCGTGGAGCTGCCGGAGGGGTAGGAAGCGCTCTTGCGGCCCGCCTCGGTCACACGCTGGCAGGATCGGCGCTCGGCGTCGTCGCCGACGGGCCGGGCGCGGAAGCTGCGCGCCTTGACCCGTTCAGCCGCCGCGTCTGAATCGTCGAACAGCCGCTGCATCAGTTTGTTCAGGTTCGGCGCCGTCGCCGACCCCAACCGCACGCCGAGCGCGCAGTCAAAATGCTGCAGGGCCAACGGCGGGCGCAGTTCGGCGTGGGCGGTGGCCAGCAGCCAGCGGTCGCTGTCCTCCAGCGTCCTGAAGTGGCTTGAGCGGGCCTTGTCAGCCAGATCTGTCGATGAACCGACGACGGGCGGCGGCGGCGTGGCGTCGGCCAGAGCCTGAATCAAGGCGCCGCTCAGATAGCCCTTGGCTTCAGGCGCTGCAGCTTGAACCGCCTGGGGGCGCAGGGCGGCGGGAGTGCCGGCGCAGGCCGAGAGCAGGGCGGCGACGGCGATCAGGCCAGCGGTCGCCCTAGGCATCAGGCGCCGGCGCTCCAGGTCAGTTGCACCGAGGTCAGTCCGTCCTCTCCAGGCGAAGCCACGACTTGCAGCGTGGGGCCGTCCGCCTTGCGCGCGGCTGCGCCATAGGCCCGGGCCTCGCCCTGGTTCATGGCCATGACGGGGGCCAGGCCGGCGGCCTCGGCGCGCTGGCGATAGAAGGCGACGACGGCCTCGGGTGCGGCCTCGGTCGTGAAGGTGATCAGGCCGCCGGGGCCGGTCGGGCCGGTGGCGATGGTGGCGGGGCCGTCCGCCTGGGCGCCGGGATAGAGGGCGGCGAAGGCCGGGGCGCCGTCGATCGACGCTGCGCCGGCGGGCGCGGGGACGGCTTCGGCAGGAGCGGCTTCGGCTAGGGGAGCCGCCGCCGCGGCAGGGGCGTCAGCGGCAGGCGGGCTGGGTTCGGGCGCAGCTTCGCTACGATCGTCGCACCCGATAAGGCCGACCGTGAGGGCCACGGCGACGGCTGCCACGCTACGCTTCATCCCGCCTACGTCCTTGAGACTGTTCAACTTGATGAACACCGTGGCCCATCCGTGCGGCGGCAGCAAGGCGGTTCAACCTGTTGGGGCGTCCACATCGTCGCCGGGCTGGCCGGTGGACTTGCGCGCCTCGGCGGGGCCGCCCGCCGGTTTGGAGCCCTCATCCTTGGACCGAAGCCCTTCGGCGGCCAGGGCTTCGTTGATCACATCCTGATCCGGGTCGATGTCCGAACCCGAGGCCGAACCGCCGCGCAGCGATCCGGCGCGGGTGTCGGAGCCCATGTCGCTGCCCTCCAGCGCCTTCTTCAAGGCGTCTTCCGTGTGGCCCAGATCGGGCTTCTCGCCCATGGCGGCGGCTTCACGGGCTTCTTCGGTATCGGTCCTGGGATCGGCCATCGTCGTCTCCTTGTTGCAGGAACAACGCGGCGCGGTGGGGCGATGGTTCCCCCAAAGAAAAAGGCCGACGGATTTCTCCGCCGGCCCTCATTCTTTTTGCGCCTGACGCGCTTCGCGCTGCTTAAGGCGCATTCTTGTGGGCCGCGGTCAGAAGGCTCCGCCTTCTCGACCCGACGCGGCCTTATTACTTCCCGAACAGCTTGTTCCAGCGGCGCTTCTCGCGGGTCTTCCAGGCGCCCCGGTGATAGGCGTCCGACCCGATCAGCGGCACGACGGTCGTGGCCTCGGCGAAGACCATCTGCTCGTGGGTGGTCTGGACCTTGCCCCAGGAGGCGGCTTCTTTCAGCGTCGAGGACGAGCAGGCGCCGTCGCGCACGTCGGCGACCGTGATCTGGACCGCATAGCGGTGCATCTCGGCTTCCACGCCCAGGATCTCGGCGCAGACGACGGTGTCCTGGGCGAAGTTCTTGGGCACGCCGCCGCCGACCATGAACAGGCCGGTGACGCCGGCGGCGATCTTGATGTCGGTCAGTTCGCGGAAGTCGGCGATGGCGTCCAGCATCAGATAGGGCAGGCCAGCCGCGGCGCGTTCCTTCTGGTGCTTGACCAGGCCGAAGCCGGCGGAGCTATCGACGAAGGCCGGGCAGAAGATCGGCACGCCTTCTTCATAGGCGGTCTGGATCAGCGAGCCGGGCTTCTTGGCGTTACCCTCCGACAGCCACTTGCCCATCTCCCAGATGAACTCACGGCTGGAATAGCCGCGCGGCTCCAGCCGGTTGGCGATCTCCAGGATGGTGTGATCGCAGGCCTGGAGCTCTTCCTCGTCGATATAGGTGTCGTAGATCCGGTCGATGTAGTTTTCGCGCAGGACGTTGTCGTCCACCTCGCCGGCCGCCTGATAGTGCTTGAAGCCCAGGGCCTCGAAGAAATCCATGTCCACGATCGAGGCGCCGGTGGCGACGATGGCGTCGACCATGCCGAACTTCACCATGTCGCGGTAGACATGCATGCAGCCGCCGGCCGAGGTCGAACCGGCCAGGATCAGCCAGGGCGAGCAGTCCTTGTCCTCGATGGCCATGGAGAAGATGTCGGCGGCGCGGGCCGTGTCCCGGCTGCTGAAGGACATCTTGCGCATGCTGTCGATGATCGGGCGCGCGTCGAAGCTGGTCATGTCGACGTGCTCGACGGTGTTCTGCAGCAGCTGCGCTTTCGCGTTGCTTTGAGCGGGAGCGTTCATTTCGGAGGTTAACCCTGGATTTGAGCGCCCGTCGCCAAGAAGAAGCAGCGGCCCGGACGGAGCGACGGGCCGCTGCAGATCATATCAACGTCCGAAGACGGTTTTGGCTCAGACGATCAGCGCTTGCGCTTGCGCACGCCGGCCTTGCCCTTGGGGCGCGACAGGCGGACGATCTTGCGCGCGGTTTCCTCGGCCGTGGTGCGCACGGTCGGGATGGAGCGCGGGGCCAGGCCGTACATCGAGCCCATCGGGGCGTCTTCGACCACGGCGATGTCGTGCTCGCCATAGCCGTTGAAGCCGGTCGTCATGGCCACGCCATAGGCGCCGAGCATGCCGATCTCGATGAAGTCGCCTTCCTGCACATCGGCCGGCAGCCAGAACGGGCCTGGCATGTGGTCGATGCTGTCGCAGGTCGGGCCGTAGAAGCGGAAGGGCTTCAGCTCCGACGAGGCGTCCGCATCCCGAACCAGCTTGGTCGGGAAGGGCCAGCGCGAGTGGGTGGCGTCGAACAGCGAGCCGTAGGACCCGTCGTTCAGATAAAGCGCGTCGCCCTTGCGCAGGTCCACGCGGCACAGCACCGACGAGCTTTCGGCCACCAGCGCCCGGCCGGGTTCGCACCACAGCTCGGTCGTTTCGGAAACCGGCATCTCGTTGAAGCCGCGATGGATGGCGTCGGCGTATTCGCTCAGGTCCGGCGGGACCATGCCCGGATAGACCGAAGGGAAGCCGCCGCCGACATCGACGATGTCGACGAAGACGCCGGCCTTCTTGATGGCGCGACCGACCTGGGTCATCGCGGCTTCATAGGCCGACGGACGCATGCACTGCGAACCGACGTGGAAGGACACGCCCATCAGGCCGTCCTGAACCGCCTGGCGCACGGCCAGCAGCAGGGCGGGGGCCTGATCCGGCGAGACGCCGAACTTGCCCGACAGCGAATAGGCTGCGCCGTCCGCCGAGACGGACATGCGAACGACCAGGTTCAGGTCGTCGGCGTTATCAGTGACCTCGAGGATCTTCTGCAGCTCGTCATGGCTGTCGAGCACGAAGGTGCGCACGCCGTGATCGGCATAGGCAGCACGGATCGCGCCCCGGCTCTTGACCGGGTGCATGAAGGCCAGGCGCGCGTTCGGGCTGACCGAGCGAACCAGCTCGATCTCGGCCAGAGACGCGACGTCGAAGGCGTTGACGCCCTGTTCCACCAAGGTCTCGATGACCCAGCGCGAAGGGTTCGCCTTCACAGCATAGAAGACGTCGGCTTTTAGATTATCCTGGAACCAGCGCGCCGCTACGGAAACTGAACGCGGCCGCACGAGTGCGACGGGACGTTCAGGGGACCGCTCGCGGACCAGGTCCAGGGGAAATTGGTACGTGCGCAATTCACGTAGCCCCCTGCTAATTGTTAACCCAGACCGGCGTTAGCAGCGCTTAACGGTTAGACCACGGGGTCCGCCGGAACGCGCGATGTAAGGATGTCGGACTGTCATGTAAAGCGGTAATTTCGTGACGCGATCCACAGGGAAAGGGCGGAAAGGGCCGCCATCCCGCCCCCGCACTGGACGAAAACGACGCAGGCATGCCATTAAGACTTGTCGAAACGCGCGTGGCGCGTCATGCGGCGCCCCCTGTTGTAACCGCCACCCACGGGTTCATGAATCCTTCAACCGCCGCCGTCGCGTCCGTACGGGATGTGTCGAAGACCTACGGAGCCCGAAAGGCGCTCGACGGCGTGTCCGTCGAAGTGGCCGCCGGCGAGATGGTCGCCCTGATCGGACCGTCCGGTTCGGGCAAGTCCACCCTGCTGCGCTCTATTACAGGGCTGCATCCGATCGACCCCGGCAAGGGGACGATTCAGGTGTTCGGCGAAACCGTTCAGCAGAACGGCCGCATCACCGGCGCCGTGCGCAAGGCGCGCGGCAAGCTGGGCATGATCTTCCAGCAGTTCAATCTGGTGGGGCGTCTGTCGCTCTTCTCCAATGTCATGCTGGGCGCCCTCGGGCGTCTGCCCGGCTGGCGGGGCGTCTTCGGCGTCTGGCCCAAGACGGATCGCGAGCGGGCCATGGCGGCCCTGCACCGCGTCGGCGTGTCCGACTACGCCGCCCAGCGCGCCAACACCCTGTCGGGCGGTCAGCAGCAGCGCGGCGCCATCGCTCGCGCCATTGTCCAGGGCGCGCAAGCCATCCTGGCCGACGAGCCGGTGGCCTCGCTGGACCCGGTGTCGGCCCGCAAGGTCATGGAACTGCTGGTCGAGCTGAACAAGCGCGACGGCATGGGCGTGATCGTCACCCTGCACCAGGTCGACTACGCCATTCGCTACTGCGACCGCGTCATCGCCCTGCAGAAGGGCAAGGTGGTCTATGACGGTCCTTCGACCGGCCTGGACTCCAAGCGCCTGATTGAAATTTACGGTCCTGAGTACGAGGACGCGTTCTGGGAAGCCAAGGCATGACCCGCACCGCCATCACCCGCCGCCTTCTGGGCGTCGCCGCCGTCTCCCTGAGCCTGGGCCTCGCCGCCTGCGGCAAGGGTGAAGACAAGGCGCCCGGCGCCGCCCCGACCGAGATCACCTTCTCGATCCTGTCCGCCGAGGGGCAGGCCTCGTCCGGCCCGCTGTGGCAGCCGCTGCTGGACGACATGTCCAAGGCCATCGGCGTGCCGGTGAAGCCCTATTTCGGCTCGAACTACACGGTTCTGGTGGAGGCCATGCGCGGCAACCACACCCAGGTGGGCTGGTTCTCGGCCAAGCCCGAGGTCGAGGCCATCGACCGCGCCAAGGCTGAGGTCATCGCTCGCACGGTCAACCGTGAAGGGCTGGACAGCTACCAGTCGACCCTGATCGTCAAGAAGGGCTCGGGCATCACGCTCGACAAGGTCCTGGCTTGCGGCAAGCAGTATAATTTCGGCATCGGCGACGCCCAATCGACCTCGGGCACCCTGGCGCCCATGACCTTCCTGTTCAACGCGCGCGGCGTCGTGCCGTCGCAGTGCTTCAAGACGGTCCGCTCGGCCAACCATCAGGCCAACGCCTTCGGCGTGGCTACGGGCGTGATCGACGTGGCGACCTCGAACAGCGTCAACACTATCTTCATCCGCCGCGAAAATCCGCAGCTGGCCGATCAGATCGAGGAGATCTGGGTGTCGCCGCCGATCCCGGAAAGCGGCATCGTCGTGCGCGAGGATCTGGACCCGGCGCTGAAGGAGAAGATCCGCAGCTTCTTCCTGACCTATGGCCAGGGTGACGGCCCGGAAGCCGAGCGTCAGCGCAAGGTTCTGGCCGGACTGGAATATTCGCGCTTCGCCGCCGCCGACGACAGCTACCTGAACCCGATCCGCGAAATGATCGCCGACCAGAAGCGCGGCGACGCCGAAGCCAAGGGCGACAAGGCCGCCGCCGCCGCCGCGACCGCCGAGCTTCAGCGTCTTCGCAGCCTGCGTGAGGTCCAGCCTTGACCGCCGCTCCGCTGACGACCCCCTCTTCGACGGCGGGAGCGGTTCCGGCCGCGCCGCAAAAGTCCGCCGTCTCCTGGGCGATGGACATCCTGGTCTGGGGCGGCGTGATCGCCGTCCTGCTCTACAGCGTCGACGCCGTCGATCTGGGCAATATCTCGCGCCTCTTCTCGGGCAACGAAAGCACCAGCCTGTTCGTCCACGACCTGCTGCGCCCGGACTTCTCCGACTGGAAGATGTTCGTCGCCAAGATGTGGGAGACGGTGCAGATCGCCCTGTGGGGCACCTTCCTGGCCGTTCTGGTCGGCATTCCTTTGGGTCTGGCCGCTGCGCGCAACATGGCCCCCGCCTGGGTCGTGACGCCGGTGCGCTGGGTCATGAACCTGCTGCGTTCGGTGCCCGATCTGGTCATCGGCCTGCTGTTCGTCACCGCCGTGGGCCTCGGCCCCCTGGCCGGCGTTCTCGCCATCACCCTGAACACGGCCGGCGTTCTGGCCAAGCTGTTCTCGGAAGCCGTCGAGTCGATCGACAAGGGCCCGGTCGAGGGCGTGCGCGCCACCGGCGCGTCCAAGCTGCACGAGATCGTCTGGGGCGTGATCCCTCAGGTCGCGCCGCTGTGGACCTCGTTCGCCCTCTATCGCTTCGAGTCCAACAGCCGTTCGGCCACGGTCCTCGGCCTGATCGGCGCCGGCGGCATCGGTCAGGTGCTGTTCGACAGCATGAACGCCTTCGACTTCCGCGCCGTCTCGGCCATCGTCATCATCGTGGTCATCGCCGTGACCCTGATCGACAGCCTGTCTCAGATCATGCGCAAGCGCCTGCTCTAAGGTTTGCTCTGACTGTCACAAAGGTCTGGCCGGACCGTCACACTTCGCTGCTCTAAGCGTCTCAACTGACGTCTGGAGAGGTCCGGCCAATGATCCGTTCCCTGAAGTTTACAGCCTGCGCCGCCGCTCTGGTCGCGCTCGCCGCCTGCGGCGACAACGAGGGCGGCGCCCCCGGCAGCCAGAAGGCCCGCGCGGGCATCTGGGCCGCCGGTTCCTCGACCGTCTTCCCCTTCGCCACCCGCGTGGCCGAGAACTTCGCCCGCACCTCGGGCGGTTCGGCGCCGCGCGTTGAGTCCCTGGGCACCGGCGGCGGCATCCAGGCCTTCTGCGCCGGTATCGGCCCCTCGACCCCCGACATCGCCAACGCCTCGCGCCCGATGAAGCAGGGCGAGTTCGACCGCTGCGTCGCCAACGGCGTCACCGACATCGTCGAGATCAAGATCGGCTTCGACGGCATCGTCATCGCCACGGCCCGCACCGGCAACAGCTTCAACTTCGAGCTGAACGACCTCTATGAAGGTCTGGCCAAGGAGGTTCCCGGTCCGAACGGAACCTTCGTCGCCAACCCGGCCACGACCTGGAACCAGGTCAACAAGGCCCTGCCGAACCAGCGCATCCAGGTCTACGGCCCGCCGCCCACCTCGGGCACGCGCGACGCCTTCCTGGAACTGGGCATGGCCCCGGGCGGCGAGCTGATCCCAGCCGTCGCCGCCTTCAAGGACGACAAGACCAAGTTCGAGACCCTGACCCACACCCTTCGCGAAGACGGCGTCTGGGTCGATTCCGGCGAGAACGACAACGCCATCGTCCAGACCCTGACCCGCACGCCGGGTTCGCTGGGCGTGTTCGGCTTCTCCTTCCTGGAGCAGAACATGGACACGGTGAAGGCCGAGACCATCGACGGCGTCGCCCCCTCGGCCGAGACCATCGCCGACGGCACCTATCCGCTGGCCCGCAGCCTCTACATCTACGTCAAGAAGGCCCACATCGGCGTGACGCCGGGGCTGGAGCAGTTTGTGCAGGAGTTCATGTCCGAAGGCTCCGCCGGCCGCGGCGGCTACCTGCAGGACCGCGGCCTGGTGCCGCTGCCCGCCGACCAGCTGACCGCCGAACGCGCCAAGGCCGCCGCCATGACCTCCATGGCCCGTCCGAACTAAGGGCGAGATCAGCGTCGAGAGTACCCTTCTCCCCTTGTGGGAGAAGGTGGGCGCCGAAGGTGCTCGGATGAGGGGTGTGAGCGCCGCGGTCGGATGATCGCGGCGCTTTTCTTTGCGCGTCAGGCGAATGAAGCGGAGAGACTCCTCATCCGTCTCGCTGCGCGAGCTGTCTTCTCCCGCAAGCGGAGAAGGAAGGTTAGGCCGCCGCCCTGCGCCTTAGCCGGGCGATGCGGCGCAGGCGGCGCCAGAAGCGGCCGCGCGCGGGTTCGGGATAGGGTTGCAGGTTCTCGACGAACTGCTCGGCCGAGGCGCGCCAGCTGAACTTCTCGGCGTAGGCGCGCACGTCCTTGCGATCCAGCTCCAGGCATTTCAGGCAGGCGGTCGTCAGGTCGTCGTCGATGATACCAGCGTTGGAGCCGGGGATGATGTCGATGGGGCCGTGGGCCGGATAGGCCGCGACCGGGGTGCCGGCGCCCATGGCCTCCAGGATCACCAGGCCGAAGGTGTCGGTCCAGCTGGGGAAGACGAAGACGTCGGCGTCGGCGAAGCAGCGCGCCAGTTCCTCGCCGAAGCGGACGCCGAGGAACTTGGCCTCGGGATATTTCACTTCCAGCTCGGCGCGGGCCGGGCCGTCGCCGACCACGATCTTGGTGCCCGGTAGGTCCAGTTCGAGGAAGGCCTCGATGTTCTTCTCGACCGCCACGCGGCCGACGTTGAGGAAGAAGGGCCGGGGCCAGGCGTCGCCGCCCATCTCCTTGTAGATGGGCTCAAGGTCAGGGCGGAACAGGTCGGTGTCCACGCCACGCGTCCACGGCGAGACGTTGCGAAAGCCGTGCTCGACCAGTTCGTCGCGCAGGGTCGGCGTCGCCACCATCAGCCGGCCCGACGGCTTGTGGAACCACTTCATGTAGGCGTAGCCGACCTGAACCGGGATCGGGAACCGGGCGGAGACATATTCCGGGAACTTGGTGTGATAGCTGGTCGTGAACGGCAGCTTCCACTCCACGCAGATGCGGCGCGTGGCGATGCCCAGGGGGCCTTCGGTGGCGATGTGGACGGCCTCGGGCTCGAAGGCGCGCAGGCGTTCGCGAATCTCTTCTTCGGCGCCCAGCGCCAGCCGGATCTCGGGATAGGTGGGGCAGGGGATGGTCTTGAATTGGCTGGGTTCGATGACCTCGACCTCATGGCCCATGGCGCGGCATTCGGCCACGGTGCGGGTCAGGGTGCGGACGACGCCGTTGACCTGGGGCTCCCAGGCGTCGGTGACCAGAACAATGCGCATGAAGTCGAGTGGGCCCGGGCCGTTTCGCTGAGCCGGAAGTTCTAGCCGCTTCGCATGACGAAGGCGAGACGGGTTAGAGCGGCAGCACCGTCGTCGACTTCACCTCTTCGAGAACGGCATAGGTTCGTGTCTCCCGCACGCCGGGCATCCGCACCAGAATGTCGCCGAGGAAGACGCGATAGGCGTCCATGTCGGCCACCCGCGCCTTGATCAGATAGTCGAAGCCGCCGGCGACCATGTGGCACTCCAGCACCTCGGGCTGGCGACGCACGGCGTCGGCGAAGGCGTCGAAGACGTCGCCGGTGGTGCGGTCCAGCAGCACCTCGATGAAGATCAGCAGGGCCCGCTCCGCCGAGGCCGGGTCGATCAGGGCCGCGTAGCCGGTGATGACCTTCCGGTCCTTCAGCCGCTTGACCCGCTCGAAGCAGGCGGCGGGCGACAGATTGCACCTTCGGGCGAGTTCCGCGTTGGAGATGCGGCCGTCAATCTGCAAAACGCGCAGCAATCGCCGGTCGGTATCGTCAAGAATTTGCATGGCGAATGAGCCTGATTGCCGAAGGATCTCTGGTTCAGTCCATCATCATACAATGCACATTCGGCAAAGTCCGCCATATACGCCGTAAATCGAAGGGTTTGATCCCAGGGTGAGATGCATGACGCCGACCGACCTCAAGCACTGGGACGATCTGGACCGGAACAAGTTCCGCGACGAACGCGCCGTGGTCGCCGAGCTGCTGGCTAACCCCGGTCTGACGACGGCCGAGCGCGCTGACGTCTTCCGCGACGCCGTGGCCCTGGTCGATCAGGCTCGCGCCAGCCAGAAAAAACAGGGCGTGGTCGAGAGCTTCCTGCAGGAGTTTTCGCTGGGCACGCGCGAGGGTCTGGCCCTGATGTGCCTGGCTGAGGCCCTGCTGCGCACCCCCGACGCCGACACGCGCGACCGCCTGATCGCCGAAAAGATCGGCTCGGCCGACTGGGCCTCGCACCTGGGTCAGTCGGACAGCCTGTTCGTCAACGCCTCGACCTGGGGCCTGATGCTGACCGGCAAGCTGGTCGACGCCGACGACGAAGCCAAGACCGATCTGTCGGGCTTCCTCAAGCGCATCGCCGGTCGTCTGGGCGAGCCGGTCATCCGTCAGGCCGTCGCCACCGCCGTCAAGATCATGGGCGAGCAGTTCGTGGTCGGCCGCACCATCGAGGCGGCGCTGAAACGTTCGGACCGCGAGGGCTGGCTGTGCAGCTTCGACATGCTGGGCGAGGGCGCCCGCACCGTCGCCGACGCCGAGCGCTATGAAAAGATCTACGCCGACGCCATCAAGGCCGTGGGCAAGACCGCCAAGGGTCAGGGGCCGGAGGCCGGGCACGGCGTCTCGGTCAAGCTGTCGGCCCTGTCGCCCCGCTATCAGGCGGTGCAGGAAGACCGCGTCTGGGAGGAGCTCTATCCCCGCATCCTGCGTCTGGCCCTGATCGCGGCCAAGTACGACATCAACTACACCATCGACGCCGAAGAGGCTGATCGCCTGGCCCTGTCGCTGAAGCTGCTGGAGCGGCTGGCCCGTGAGCCGGAGCTGGGCGACTGGAAGGGCCTGGGCCTGGCCGTTCAGGCCTATCAGAAGCGCACGACCGAGACGGTTCAAAAACTGGCTGAACTGGCCAGGTCCTCGGGGCGTCGCCTGATGGTGCGTCTGGTCAAGGGCGCCTATTGGGACACCGAGATCAAGCTGGCCCAGGTCAACGGGCGCACCGACTATCCGGTCTTCACCACCAAGCCGGCCACCGACCTCAACTATCTGGTCTGCGCCAAGGCCCTGATCGAGGCCTCGCCCTACATCTACGCCCAGTTCGCCACCCACAACGCCCACACCCTGGCCGCGGTGCGGCGCATGGCCCGCGATCGCAACGTGACCATCGAGCATCAGCGCCTGCACGGCATGGGCGAGGCCCTCTATGATGCGGCGCACGAGGCCTGGGCCGACGAGAACGTCATCGTCCGCGCCTACGCCCCCGTCGGCGGTCACGAAGAACTGCTGCCCTATCTGGTGCGCCGCCTGCTGGAAAACGGCGCCAACTCCTCCTTCGTCCACGCCCTGCTGGACGAGCGCGTGCCTGCGGCCGCCGTCGCCGCCGACCCCATCACCGCCGTCGAGGCCCAGCCCGACCGTCACCCCAGGATTCCGGTTCCCATGAACATCTACGGCGATCGTCAGAACTCCCTTGGCCGCGACTATTCGCAGGCCGCCGACCGTGAGCGTCACTCCAAGTCTCTTGAGCGTGTCGACAGCGAGAAGCTGACCTCGGGCCCGATCATCGGCGGCAAGCTGCGCGCCGGGATCAATCCGCAGGACGTGACGAACCCCGCTGACCGTTCGCAGGTCCTGGGTCATGTGTCCGAAGCCTCGGTCGAGGACGTGGACGCTGCTGTCGCCGCTGCCGGAAACGCCCAGGTCGCCTGGGACCGCATCGGCGGTTCGGGGCGCGCCCCCATCCTGCGCGCCATGGCCGACGTGCTGGAAGCCGACATGGACCGTCTAGTCGCCCTGCTGTCACGCGAAGCGGGCAAGACGCTGAACGACGGCGTGGCCGAGGTGCGCGAAGCCGCCGACTTCTGCCGCTACTACGCCCTGCTGGCCGAGCGCGACTTCGGCGGCGCCCAGACGCTGAAGGGCCCGACCGGCGAGACCAACCAGTTGGTCCTGCATGGCCGCGGCGTCTTCGCCGCCATCAGCCCGTGGAACTTCCCCCTGGCCATCTTCACCGGCCAGATTGCGGCTGCGCTCGCCGCCGGCAACGCCGTGGTGGCCAAGCCCGCCGAGCAGACCCCGCTGATCGCCGCCGAGGCCGTCCGCCTCTTCTACAAGGCCGGTCTGAACCCCGACCTGCTGGCCCTGGCCCCCGGTCGCGGCGAGGTGGTCGGCGCGGCCCTGACCAACCATCCGGGCATCGACGGCGTGGCCTTCACGGGCGGCACCGACACCGCCAGCGCCATCAACCGCGGCCTCGCCGCGCGTCCCGGCGCCATCATCCCCTTCATCGCCGAGACCGGCGGGCTGAACGCCATGTTCGTCGACACCACGGCGCTGAAGGAACAGGTCATCGACGACGTCATCCTGTCCGCCTTCGGTTCAGCCGGCCAGCGCTGCTCGGCCCTGCGCATCCTCTACGCCCCCAAGGAAGCCGCCGACGCCCTGATCGAAGGCCTGAAGGGCGCGCTGGCGACCCAGGTGATCGGCGACCCGACTGACCCCAAGACCGACATCGGTCCCGTCATCGACGCCGAAAGCCGCGCCAACCTGGAAGCCCACGTCGAACGCCTGTCGAAAGAAGCCAAGATCGTCGCCCGCGCCGAACTGGCTGCTGGTTCGGACAAGGGCGACCTGTTCGCCCCGACCATCGCCGAGATCCCGACCCCCGATTTCCTCGAGCGCGAGGTCTTCGGGCCGATCCTGCATGTCTATCGCTATGACTCGAAGGACCTGAAGTCGGTCGCCGCCAAGCTGGCCGCGCGCGGCTATGGCCTAACCCTGGGCGTCCACAGCCGCATCGAGGCCTTCGCCGACGAGGTCGTGCGTCTGGTCCCTGCTGGCAACGTCTATGTGAACCGCTCGATCATCGGCGCCGTCGTCGGCGTGCAACCCTTTGGCGGCGAAGGCCTGTCGGGCACCGGCCCGAAAGCCGGCGGCCCCAACAGCCTGATCCGCTACGCCGCCGAAAAGGCCATCAGCGTCAACATCGCGGCGCAGGGCGGCGATCCGGCGCTGTTGAACCTATGAGGGTTTGCGCTTCCCACGGAGATGGCTTTAACAGGGAGTGACCGTTCGCTTGGAGCGGTTGATCTCCTAACGAATCAAAAAGAAGTTTCAGGATGCCGTCTAGCGCCAGCAGAGTGAACGACCCGCTCAGAGTTGCTGTAGTCGTTCAGGGACTTTTTGAGAAAAGCGATTCTATTGGCTATGACGCCGTTTTCCAGTACGAGTTACTTTGCAATATTTATGGATCTAATTCTGTAAATTTGTTCGCTGAAAAATTCGATTCAGATCGTTACCCTGGTCTAGATATCAGATCATCAGATTATCTTATTAATGGCGATGGTGATGAGTACGATTTAGTCGTTTACCATTACTGCGACGGTTGGTCGGAATTTGATAATTATATTTTAAAAAGGAAGCGACGATCGATTGTCCGGTGGCACAATAATACACCTCCCTGGTTTTATGCTTCTCATAATCTTAGGTTGGCGGATCGTTGCGTTAGGGGATTTGAAGCTGTTCTAGCTATGACGGCGCGCCCAGGACTTGAGTTTTGGGTGAACTCGGCCTTCACGGCTCGCCAACTAGATGCTTTGGGTGGGTGTCGTATGGCGTCGGCGGTCGTTTTCCCTGCCAGCCGATACCTAGACGCTGCGCCGATAGAGCGGCGTGAAGCGAGAGCTGGCGATGTCTTGCGCCTGCTGTTTGTGGGGCGTGTGGTGGCCCATAAGGGCCACACCCATATTGTGGAGTTCGCTAAATTCCTCAAAGAGAATTTCGGGATCGCGGTACAAGTTGATTTCGCGGGTCGCCGAGATACATCTTCGACATCCTTTAATGAAACTCTATCCGCGGTCGCCGCCGAGAGTGGTGTGGAGGTGCGGTTCCACGGGGAAGTCGACGAATCTGACCTGCGGCGCCTCTATGAAGAGGCGAGCGTATTTGTCTGTTTTTCGGAGCATGAAGGTTTCGGCCTGCCTGTATTCGAAGCTATGCGGTGTGGCCTTCCGGTCGTTGCTTGGTCACGGACGGCTTTGGGTGAACTTTTGTATGGGCACCCTCTCTGTTTTGAGCATTTTGATCTCGCCTCATTCTCGGCGGCAGTCCAGGCTTTGGGTGATCCTGCTGCGACGGAGCAGGTTGTAAAACTCCAGTTTGATTTGGTGAAGAGTTACCGTCGGGACCTTATTCGTTCCCAGATCGAAGCAGCCCTGAATAAGGGGGGGCATGTCGATTTTGGAGGCGTCGTCCAGACGCAGGAAATTGCAGAATTACGGCGAGGCATTGTTGATCGTGCGGAAGAAATTGCCACAAGCGTCATGCCGGTGTCTTTGACGTCGGCGCTCGAGTATGGCGAGAACGTCGTGACGCGGCATGATCTTCTTTCATTCCGGGCCTTGCTGGACCAGGGTGGGTCACGAGATCGACCGGCTGTAGGCTTGGCTGGACCTTTTGAATTTTCGGCCAAGCAGTTCGCCACGATCGGTGGGGTCGCGGAAGAAGGTGAAATCCGTATCCCCGCAGCGGCCGGAGACGGAGGACATGTTGTTTTCGGGCCCTATGTTCCGGTTGCACGCGGGCGCTACCGCGCGACGTTCCGTTTCAGGGGCGAGGCTAGCGGGGGCGGCTTGCTTCGTCTGGATGTTTTTTCTGATGGTCGAGCTGTGCTTTCGCGTAAGGAAGTCAAGATTCAGTCAGGCCCTGAACGGGTGGATCTCGACTTCGACGTCTTGCGCGAGTCCGAAGTCCTGGAGTTTCGTGCGCGAGTTAAGCGTTCCGGGGTCTCTGACACGTTCTTCCAAGGGGTCGATTTGGCGACGCGGGTTGTGACGCCGGTAGCGGGGACGCGCGCGACCGCCGATCGCAAATTGCGTCTCCTGCGCTGGAAAATCGCCCTGCCGCGCAGCACCAAGCAGTCACGCGTGGCGTTTCGACAGGCGGATGCCCTTCGTGACAAGGGGGAATTCGCTGAAGCGGCAAAAGCCTATTGGCGTGGGTTGTCGCAAGGCCCGGAGAGTTTCCCGCACCTAGTTCAGATGGGGAACTGCCTGAAAGATTCAGGGCAGTTTGCGGAGGCGGAGGAGGCCTATATGGCGGCGTTGCGCCTGCAGCCTCATGACGCAGACGCTCATTTGCAACTTGCCAGGCTGTATCGCGACAGTGACAGAGATGAACTCGCGCGCGTAGAGCTGCTGTCGACAGTCGCGGCATCGCCAGCAGCGGTCGAGGCGCTGTTGATGTTAAAAGATGCGTCGGTGGATGCGACGGACGTTGTGGCGTTAGCCGCTGCGCAGTGGGGGAAATGATGTCGTTGAACATCCTTGTGACCGGCCAGGTCAGGGATCCTGTCGTCTTTGCGCGTCTTATGGATGGGGTCCAGGCGCTCAGATCAAAGTTCGCGAGGATAGTCTATTCGACTTGGAGTGACGAACTGGCTCGCCTCCCGACGCTTGTCTCTAAGGCGTGCCTACCTGAAGGTCTGCAGTGTGTGGATGCGGGCAGCCCATTTTTTGGCGCTACGATCGGCAACCGTGATGTCGTTAGTTTCGTGGCGCAACACAGACAAATCCTTGCGGGGCTCGCTGCTACGGACTCAGATGCTCATATTATACGCTTGCGCGCTGACTTCGACTGTGTGTCGATTGAGAATTTTGAAAAATTCATCGATCTTTTGATCGCGGTATGGAAGGACTCGTCTCTCGCTTCCCGAGCTTTGGTTTGTGGGGCGGACGACTTTTCTCCATTCTTCTTTGAAGATCGCATGCTTCTTTTGTCGCCGAAGCAGGCTGTTCGGCTCGCTAATCTGAAGCTTGATGATTCTTACCGATTTGATTATTTTAATCTTTTCCCAGAATTTCAGTTTTATGCTTCGCTTGTTGGAGCGGTAGATACGCAGTTTGCACGTCATGACCATCGCTACCGGCAGCGGGCAGGGTTCGGTGAGGCATTTTGCGATTATGACTTCATGGCTTTTGGGCCGCATTATGAAGATCAGGTACGCCTTTATCTTGGTGCAGTCACGAAGGAGTTGACCTTCTTGTCGGATGCTGCGGACATTGTTGGTAAGCGCTCTGAGTATGACGTTTTGGAAAAACTCGGTCTGCTTCCTAGGAATTTCCGCATTGGGGACATGCGCGAGTACTGCCGTACTTGGCTAGTTAGGTCTGAGAAATATTCTAATTCGATGCCGTCGGATTCAGTCTCGGATATCGATGTTGAGGCACGAAAGCGTCTATACAATAATCTTTACCTGAATTATTTTTCCGGAAATTCAGGACTTGTGGCTTCGGCTCCGTTAGTTGATGCGCCATTTACTGATGCCGCCGCCGAATTGGTGGGCGTATCCAAGCTCTTGGTGGGAGGGGGCGATGAGGCCCTGGAGGAGCTTCAGAAGCTCTTTGACCGAGGCGCGCGCGGTTTTGAGCTGTGCTTCTATCTGATCCGAGAGTTGGCTGAGCGCGGTGACAAGGCAGAGTTCGACAAGGTTGCTGATCGCACAATGAAGGCTTTTGCTAGCATTGATCGCATGGTGAGCCATGTGGAGTATTGCCGCATATTGGTAGAGCGACGACGGAAGGCTGCGGGGCGTACTGCGAAGCTGAAGGCGCGAACTGAAACACGCTCGACCAAAGTGGCCGTGGAGCTCCCGTCGTGAAGGTCGAAATCCTCGCTCACAGAGGGTGGTGGCTTGAAGCTCCGCAGAAGAACCAAGTCATTGCCTTCGAACGTGCCTTTGCCGCTGGCTATGGGGTTGAGACAGATGTCCGTGATTTCAACGGGCGGCTAGTGATTAGTCATGACATGGCGCAAACGGATGCGATGCCGCTTGAGCGTTTTCTCGACATTCACCACGCCTATGGGAAGCCGGGTTGGCTGGCGCTGAATGTGAAGAGCGACGGTCTTCACGCGGCTTTGGGCGAGGCTTTGCTTGGGGCGGGCATCGACCGCTATTTCATGTTCGACATGTCCGTTCCGGACACTCTTCATTATTTAAAGCACGGGTTGACCACATTTACGCGCCGTAGCGAATATGAGCTCGGATCTTCGCTGGATGCCGAAGCTGCGGGCATTTGGTGGGATTGTTTTGAGGGGGCGGGTGATGCGCTCTTGGCTGGATCGGCGCTCCGGTCGGGTAAGGCAGGTGTGCTTGTTTCCCCCGAGCTTCATCATCGACAGCATGACGAGGTCTGGCGGACTTGGCGCGATGACATCGGCGGGGCCTCGGGGCGATCCACGTTGATGCTGTGCACAGATTTTCCTGAAGAAGCGGACCGTTTCTTCAACCGCTTTGGCGCTGATACGGTTTTGAATGATGATTAAGGCGGTTCTTTTCGACATGGACGGTGTCTTGATCGACGCTAAGGAGTGGCACTACGAGGCGCTCAACGACATCCTCGCTGCTTTTGGTATGATCATTGATCGCGATGCCCACCTGTCGACTTACGACGGGCTTCCGACTCGTCGAAAACTTGAGATGCTGAGTGTGGCGCGTAACTTCCCGCGCGGTTTGCATGGGCTCATCAATGAACTCAAGCAAAACAGGACCGCAGAAATTGCGATGCAGCGGTGCCGTCCCACGTTCAATCACACTCAGGCTCTTGCGGGGTTGAAGCGTGATGGCATGAAGCTCGGCGTCTGTTCTAACTCCGTGAGGCAGTCGGTTGAGTTGATGATGCGTCTCGCTGGACTAAAATCCTATCTAGACATCGTGGTATCGAACGAAGACGTCGAGCGATCGAAGCCAGACCCAGAAATGTATTTGAAGGCTATGAAGGAGTTAGGTGTGGCCCCTCAAGAAACGCTGATCCTTGAGGATAATGATCACGGGATCGCTGCAGCACGAGCGTCGGGTGCACACGTTATGGTCATAGGGACACCAGAAGATGTGCTTTACGATCGGATTGTTGAGTTTATTGCACTGGCGGAGAAGCGTTAATGCAAGTTCTTCTACCTATTGCTGGGCGTTCAGATTTTTTTCCTAGTGAGCAGTATTTTTTCCCGACACCTCTGATCGATGTTGGCGGTGTTCCTATGGTTCAGCGTGTGGTCGAGAACCTCAAGGGTATAGGTGAGGATAGTCGCTTCATTTTTGTTGCGATGCAGGATGACGTCGCGCGCTTCTCTCTTGATCGAGTTTTAAGGCTCTTATCGAGTGACGATGCAGTTGTAATATCGCTAAAAAAGTCGACGCAGGGCGGTTTGTGCAGTGCATTAATGGCGATCGATGCCTTGAATTTAGATGAAGAGTTGGTTATCGCTAACGGTGACCAGATAATTGATTGCGATTATTCAAAAATTATAGATAGATTTCGGGCAAGGGGGGATGATGCCGGAGTTGTTACTTTCCCTAGCGTTCACCCTAGATGGTCTTACGTTGATTTGAAGGGCGATGGGTACGTCGCCCAAGCAGCGGAAAAGCGTGTGATCAGCCGGCATGCTATTGCGGGCTTCTACTATTTCAAGACCGCGCGACACTTTGTTGAGAGCGCCTTCAGGTGCATGAGAAATGATGCTCGAGTGGATGGGCGATTCTACACGTCGCTCACCTTGAATGAAGTGATTCTCGAAGGTGGTCGTGTTGGTTCTTGGCCCGTGTCTGAAGCTCAGTATCACAGCTTTTATACGGCAGATAAAATACGTGCGTTCGAGGATGAAAACTTGAGGCGAGCGATTTCCTCCAATTTCGGAACTCAATCTATGAATGTTGTCATACCTGCCGCGGGCGAAGGCAGTCGTTTTCGTGAAGCTGGTTTTGTGAAGGCAAAACCGTTTATCGATGTTGCTGGTAAAGCGATGGTTGAGAGGGTGATCGACAATATCAAGCCGGAAGGCGCGCACGTGCATCTTCTGTTTCGGCGTGAGCACATGCAGTCAGAGCCGGAGTCTGTTGCTAAGGTTGAGGCGAGCGGCGCCGTAATTCACGCCGTGGACAGGCTGACGGAAGGTACAGCTTGCACGATTCTTTTGGCGAGGCGTGCGTTCGATAGCTCAGCCCCGCTGTTGGTGGCGAACTCGGATCAGTATGTCGAATTTGATGTCGATACTTTTGTGAAAGACTGCCGTGATCGCGGTTTGGATGGGTCCATTCTAGTTTTCCGTGACCCCCATAAAGATCCGAAGTGGTCGTTCGCCAAGGTTGATGCCGAAAATCTCGTTACGGAAGTCGCCGAGAAAAATCCGATCTCTGACCTTGCGACGGTAGGCGTATACTTGTTCACGCGCGGTGATGAATTTGTTCGCGCAGCTGTCGATATGATGGCGAACAATGATCGTGTAAATGGCGAGTTCTATACTTGCCCAGTTTATAACTACATGATTCGTAACGGAGCTCGAATTGGGGTGTATGAAATACCCGCTTCTGCCATGCATGGATTGGGTACGCCTGCTGATCTTGCGACCTATTTGATGCGCCAGCCCGCAGCATGACGATTATCGTTCCTCTGGCAGGTCCAGATTTCGATCTGGCAGATGGCGGGGTCAAGCCAGACTTGATGGTGGGCGGGGTGCCCTTGTTACAGCGCTGCTTGGAGAGCCGCCCCTGGTCAGGCCTGGCTGGCAAGCGGGGGGGGGGCTATGTGTTTGTCTTTAAAGATTCGAAGAACTCGCGAAGCTTTGCTGAGGGCCCGCTAGCGCGATGGTATCCCCACGCGCGGCGGATTTATCTAAGCAATTTTACTGAAGGCGCCGCCCTCTCAGCCTTGGCTGGCGCGGCTTTGGCGCAGCAAGATCAACCGCTAATTATAGACCTAGCGGATATTGAGTTTGACGCGCCCGCTCTCGATCTGAAGCGCTTGTTCAGTGAGGGTGTCGGTGTTGGCGCGCTGGCTTTGACGTTCGAATCGCAACTCGATTGCTACAGCTACATCCGCGAAGAAGATGGCTTGTTCGTAGAGGCGGTGGAGAAGCGGGTAGTGTCCAACCATGCGTCCGCTGGTGTCTACATCTATCGTCGTCCGGCTACCTATCTCGGCGCCTTGCATGGCATGCTGGCCGGCGACACGGACTATCGTCACAGGGGGCTTCACTATGTGTGCCCTGTCTTTAATGGGGTGAAAGCGTTAGGCCTTGAGGTCCTTCGAAAGCCGGTCAGGTTGATCCAGGATATTAAAACGGCCTAGGGGCCACGACGCAGTATCGCCTTCTCAACCCGAATTCGGCCATGCAGGAGCGCGTTGGGAAGGCTGATTCTCAGTTCCGAAGGTCGAGTTGAAGCGAATATAGACGAGAACTCTACCCTGTACCTGCCGCTACGTTCGAAACGTGTCGATGCCGCGGGATGGTCGAAGTGATCGCCCCACGCCATATCGAGGGTGATGGGCATGTCGTCGATGTCGACTTCCATGTCGACGGTCAAATCCCATTGGCCGCAGGGCAGATGAATATAGGGGCCGAAGGCGAGGACACGTGGTGGTCCGATCAGTTCGATATCGCCAGCCTCCATGGTCTTGGTGCGATTGGGCGCATAACGAAACAACCCTGCTGGCCATTCTGTTTCAAAGACCTTTGGCGAGGGCATGATGTCGAACATGCCGAGATAGCCAGCGGATATTTGGGGCGGGGAGGGCAGCTCGATAGGCGGTATACCGCCTCCCAAAGCAAGCCTCCCGGGAATTTTTATGTGTCGTGCGCCGTTACGCACCAATGCCTCAGCGTTAGCTAGATAGATCGAGGCGCGACCCACCACATATTCTCTGCCAGCAGGATCCATACGCGCAAGCAGTTCGACGACATCCTCTGCGTCAGCATGAATGATAGCCACCTTGTCGGGCGAAAACGCCTGAAAAGCGGAGGTGCTTTCACTGATAAGTATGGAGCGAGATAGATCGACGGTGACATCAAGGCTTTCGGCGACGAGGAGCGTGTTCCAGCCAGCCTCTTGCCCTGCCGCTGAAATGCGGCGTCTCCATTCTTCAGCGGCTAGGTTGGGAAGAATGAGTACGCAAATCGGTCCCATCGTCATGCTGCTCGGAGCCAAGAATAGATGTCCAAGGCTTCCTCAATGTCGTCGAACATGCGGGCTCGACCGCTCTCGATAATCAGGGCGCGGTCACATAGGCGCGCGATCAGATGAACGTCATGAGAGGCCATAATGAAAGTACGCTCGCATCGGCGCTCAAAAAGCTCTGTCTGGCATTTTTGTTGAAAGCGCGCGTCGCCAACAGCGACCAGTTCGTCAATAAGATAGCAATCGAATTCAATTGCGAGGGATAAGCCAAATGCCAATCTTGCTCTCATGCCTGAAGAATAGTGCTTCACGGGGTCAAGAAGTTTTGAGCCGAGTTCAGCAAAACCATCGACTCTGTCTTTGAGCGTGTTGAAGTCTCTATCGTAAAGTCTTGCCAGAAATCGAATGTTATCCAATCCTGACAAGCTGCCCTGAAAGCCGCCCCCGAATCCGATCGGCCAAGAAGGTGCAGCGTTCCACCGCACATGGCCGCTAGTCTGTTGCAGGGCGCCACCAAGTATCTTGATTAGCGTCGATTTCCCTTGGCCATTTCGCCCGAGCAAGGCGAGGCGTCCGGAGTGTTCCAGGTCGAAGCTCAATCCTTTGAATACCTGCCTGTCTTGTGCCCCGGGGTATACTTTAGACAGGGAGTCGACAGATAAGGCGATCTTTTGCGCCTTTGCTTCTGCAGATTGCATGCTACGTCTGCCGATGCTCGCGTACCCCTGCCCAGATTAATGCCCCGATGCCGTAGGCAAGAAGGCAGGATAGGAAGGTCAGAAGAATGGACAACCCTCGACGAGGCAGCATCGCCTTGTCAGCAAGGTTGGGTTCTACGACGCGGTCAAGATACAGTTTTTGGCGCCGGGCATCTGATGCAGCCTCCTCATAGGACACGCGCGCAGCGATTAGCGCTTGTTCAGCGATCTTTCGCTGAAACTCGAGATTCTCGTAGGCGCCGACCTGTGGGGCCAAGGCATCGGGGCCACTCGTGGTCCTCGTACGTTCAGAATCAATTTGCCCCTCGATCGCGCGAATGCGGGCATCCATGGTTGCTAGCAGTGGGCTGTTCGGCGCTTGGCTCGCTACCTGGGCTCTTTCTGCGCGCGTTTCAGCCAGCGCAGTCATGAGGGCTCCGACAACCTGCCCTGTTTCGGTCGCCATCCGTGCCGGATCCACCATACGATTGTCATTACGGAAACGAGCGATCGCCTCGCGGGCGCTAAGGCTCTCTTGCTCGGCTAGTGTGAGCGTTTGCCTGGCTTCCTGGATGGCTTGCTCGGCGGATCGCTTATTAAGTTGGTTCACGATGCGTTCTCCTCCGTCGAGCAGGGTGTCGGCTGCGCGCTGAGCTGAGTGCGCGTCGAAGGCGCGTACACGTATAGTGCTCAAACCATTCGTGGAATCGAACCCAACGGTGATCCGCTTTTGGAATGCTTTGAAAAGGTCCTCGTTCGACATGCGCGCGCTATCGGGAACCAGGGCGCCCATTTTTACAGCGTGCGCGACATCTTGAACCGCATCACGGGACTTCATGTAGGCGTGCACCATGAAGGCGTCGCTGGATGAGGAATTCATGCCGACGCTCTGCAATGCGATGCCCAGTGCATTGGGCGTGCGGTCATTCTGGGATCGCACCACGAAGCGCGCTTCAGATACATAAATGGGGGGCGCCGCCAGCAGATAATATAATGCCGAAGCTATAGTCGGTGCGATAACGACGATCATGAAGCCAAGCGGCAGTCGTCGCAGTATCCCCTTGCGATCCCGTTGGGCCGTACTGTTGGCCACTCCGAGATAGGTAAGCTTTGGGGAGGGGGACTGTGGTGCGTTATTCGACATCTATATGGTTCCGCACGACGGAAAGGAGCAGTAGCCCTAGGAAGATAAGGCCTCCTGCCCAAGCAAGTGGATAGATTGGATTGTAGTGGGTTTCAACGAACTCGCCGAATATGCCCGCACGTACCATCTCCACGGTATGTGGAAGCGGTATCAGCAGAAATTGATCACGATACTGGGAGGGGACGGCTGACGCCATGAAGAACGCGCCGGACAGTGGGATCAGTAAATATGTCAGAAGTTGCGTTAGTCGCTCAAAGGTCTCGTATCGCATTGCTAGGGCGCTGATAGTTAAACCCATACCAAAGCTGAGCAGACCTAGCGTCGCCCATCCGGTGTAAAGCAAGCCCAGATCTTGCGGGAGCCCGACCTGCCCCATGGCTAGAAGAATGGCGTAGACGATAGCAAATGCTAATGTACTTCCTGCGAATTCGAGAAGCCCGCGTGAGGCGTAGATATGTATAGGCCTAACTTGCCTATGATAAAGTAGGCCCGTGTTTGCTCCGACGGCATGCAGACAGTAAGCGATCTGATGTCGTAGCAGCAGAAGGCACATGTATCCTGTCATGACGAAGGCACCGACACGTATGCCGTGCTCATAGGGAGGCTTGATAACTGTCCACATGGCTACAACGCCGAGGCAGAACAAAAGGGGTTCACCAACAAGCCAGAGGAAGCCGAGGCCTTGCCGACCGAACCGCGTCATGATCTCGCGCATCATTAGCGCGACGATGATGCGCCCGTGTCTACGCAAACTTTTGAATGGAGCCTGAAACAAATGATGATGACCGCTGTCAATGATGCATGAGCTACGGCCGCCACATCCTAAGCCCCCCCCATAACAGACGGCAAAATTCCGTTCAAGCACCGCCTCTCGAACGTCGGTTGGCTGATCGTTGTCAGCTGACCGACGTCCGTGTGGCCTTAACGGCGACGATACCAGATGCTCAGTTCATTGGCGTCCGATAGCCTTGAATCTGGGGTGCATAGGTGGCCGTGATCGTCATTTGGATTAATCGCTTCGATCATGAAGCCCGACTGGTAGAGACCAAGGCATACGTCTTCAAAGACGAATTTTTCATCCTTGTAGAGTTTTGTGTCATGGTTTCGGCTGCATTCGATGTCGCCGCCTTGGACTATGCTGATCATGTCGCCGAGTCCAATGAGAACTTGGTAGTCAAGTCCTTGAACATCAGTATGTAGGTGGTCTATCTGATTGATATTTTTCTCTAGGCAGAAATCTCTAAGGGTGATTATTTCTACATCAATTTGCTTGGTGACCTTGAAGTCGGTTCGGCCCTTCCAGGTGGTCTCAATATTGTCGTTAAAATTTAGAAGAGAAGATGTTCCCCAGTCTCCCTGCCCAGCGATATTGAACTTAGCGGTGCCTGGTTTGTCCGAGACCGCTTTCTGTATAACGTGATAGTTTGTGCATGCGCGTGCGCGTTGGCGCAAATGGTCTGCAAGCTCAGGTGTGGGTTCAAAGGCGTAAACCACCCAGTCTGGATTTCCGGCCATGGGCAAGCTGGATCGACCATCATTTGCGCCTACATCAAAGTAGATCTTTGGTTCATTCATTCTTTACCTCAGCCTTATGAAGATTGATCTGAGTTGCGATGTATTTATTTGTTGAGCAACCAGCTCGGTGCCTTTTCATTATTTAATTCCGAAGTTCGAATAGCCCGGCTAGCTTATGTTTGCGTATAGTTGTCCTAGTTTTTCCGCGTAAATCGAAGGAGAGAAGGCTTCGGACCTTGTTTTTCCATTCCGGGACAATTCTTCGCAATAGGCGCTTTCGCGGCTTAGGAGGGTAAAAGCATTGCGGATCGAGGTGATGTCAAGTGGGTCCGCATAGCATGCGGCTTCACCGCAAACTTCTGCGAGCGCGGGAGTCTGGGAGGCGAGGACTGGCGTTCCTAGCATCATGGATTCCAGGGCCGGCAGGCCGAAGCCCTCGTAGACGGACGGAAAAACGGTGGCTCGGGCTCCGCGAATTAGTGTGGCTAGTTGAGTTTCGCTTAGATAGTCTAGGTGGATAATGCGATTTGATGAATTTGTGTTCTTTTGCGTGAAATTTTTTAGATGAAATTTTTCCGCATCGTTTAGCCATCCTCTGTGACCAACAATGACTAGAGGCATTGTTGTATCTGAGGTAAGTATAGCCTCTATAGTTCTTAGTAAATTTTTCTTCGGTTCTATTGCGCCAAAGAAAAGAAAGAAATTTTTATACTCAAGTTCGAACTGCGTATCTATATCTCTTTCTATATCTGATTCTGATCGACTGACTATAGAGGGGGGCGGATTTACCGACTGGTGGATTACGGTCAGTTTATTTTCAGAAATACCAAACATTTCAATGGCGTCACGTCGCGTGGTTTCTGATATCGCAACAACGGCGTCGGCTTTATCGAAAACTGCCCGGCAGAGTTTTGCGTATTTTACGCGATCATGCCGTGTCGTGTAAGGCGCGCGAAGGGGAATGAGGTCGTGCAACGTATAGACGTTAGCTTGCTTTCGAGCATGGATGGGTAAGAAGGTGGTCCAGTGAACCACATCGGGTTTCTGTGCCTCGCCCTTAAATATTAGCGGCGCCATGGCGTTATGCTTGCTGAAGGAGCGATTGCTGTCTGCGAAGAGGTTGGAGCAATGCCAGACGGTTGATGCGGGGGGCGGGGCACCGTTTGGCCACATGACCTTGTCGGCCATCGAGACTTCCATGGCGGCGCGTCCGATGGGGGTCGATATGCGTGTCGCACGTCGGGCAATGCGATCAAGGCGAGAGCGAGCGGGGGGCGTTGTGTCGCGGTCTGCTAGCAAAGCTGCGCGTTCAAGCGGCTTGACGCTGTTTGGGATGTCCTGTCCAAAAAGGACTTGGGTGCTGATGCCTGCTGTTGTCGCCCCCAACAACAGGTTGCGCGCATAGGTCTGGATGCCTGTGCCATGTGCCAGCGCCAGATTTAATCCATCGACACAAATCGTTGTCATGATCTCTCTCTACAAGAGCGTTGGCTGCCCAAGCTATTTCGTCTCGATGGACGAATGGCGTTACTGAGGCGGCGTCGCCTGAGACGAGGGTCAAAAGCGCTTTTACCATCGGCGGGTCGCCCGCGGTCAAGTGGAGGGAGGAATCTTTCTAGCGGCCTTGATTCCTTAGTACCTCCCCGTCCGGCTCAGCGCGCTCGCCGCAGGGCGCCCGATCTGGTCGCCGATCCAGCGGGCGGTGTTGATCAGGGCGTTCAGGTCGTAGCCGGTCGAGAAGCCGGCGCGTTCCAGCATATAGACCAGGTCCTCGGTTGCCACATTGCCGGTCGCGCCGGGGGCGAAGGGGCAGCCGCCGATGCCGCCGACTGAGGCGTCGAGGATGTCCACGCCGGCCTCGACCCCGGCGTAGGCGTTGGCCAGGCCGGTGTTGCGGGTGTCGTGGAAGTGCAGGCGCAGGGTGGCGTCGGGCGCGGCCTTGCGAGCGGCCTCGACCTTTTTGGTCACGCTCCACGGGTCGCCGACGCCGATGGTGTCGGCCAGGGCGATCTCTTCGACGCCGAGCGCGGCGATGCGGGCGACCAGTTCGCTGACCTGTTCGACCGAGACCTCGCCGTCGAAGGGGCAGCCCCAGACGCAGGACAGGGTGGCCGTCAGCTTCGGCGTCGCGCCGGGCGCGCCTTCTGCGTTGCGACGACCCGCCATGATGTCGGACAGCATCTGCACCTGCTGGTCGACGTTCAGTCCCTGGTTCTTCAGGCCGAAGCCGTCGGTGGCGGACATGGCGACATTGACCTCGTCCACCGCCGTGCCGAGCGCGCGGTCATAGCCCTTGCCGTTCAAAACGAGGCCAATGCGGCTGCGGCCCGGTGCGGGGGGCAGGGCGGCCATGACCTCTTCGGCGCCCGCCATCTGGGGCACGTATTTCGGGTGGACGAAGCTGACGGCCTCAATGCGTTTGGCGCCGGCGGCTTCCAGGCGGCGGACGAAGTCGGCGCGGACGTCTGGCGTCAGCACGGCCTTTTCGTTCTGCAAGCCGTCGCGCGGCCCGACCTCGACGATCTGGATGAAACGCCCCATCAGCGTGCGCTCCGTTCGCCGGCGCCCGCAGGCGCATAGACGGTCAGTCGCACGTCGTCGCCCGAGGAATAGTTGTGGCCGCTGACCACGCCGACGGCGCGCCCGGCGGCCCCGAGGTCGGCCAGGGCGCGGCGGAATTCTTCGTCGTCATGGGCCTCGACGATGGCGGGGCGGCCCTCGGCCAGGGCGCGGGCGGCGCCGGGGCCGTCGGTCAGCTGGGTGTCGCGTCCGGTCAGGAAGACGAAGCTGGGCTCATGGAAGGTGGTGATGGCCACCGGCCCCGGATAGCGGCCCTGGGCGGGGCTCAGCTCGGCCGATTCCAGCGTCTTCACCAGACGCGGGGCGATGGACAGGGGGCGCAGCTGGCGGATGGTCCCGGCGAGGCCGGCGTGGGCGATGACGCCGCACAGGATGGCGGCCAGAACCCCGGTGATCGCCGCTCGATTGACCAGCAGGAAGCCGCCGACGGCCGCCGCCATGACGGCGAAGACGATGGTCACGGTGGCCCAGGTCTGGGCCGTCGAACGCCCGAACTCGGTCAGGCCATAGACGGTGATGGCGCAGATGACGACAGCGGCGAACAGGCCGAGCAGGGCGCCGGAAATGCGCGAGACCTTGCCGATCGGCTGGGTCAGGGCGGCCGCGGCCAGCAGGGCGATCGCGCCGAAGGTGGGCAGGGTGTAGTGCCACAGCTTGGTCGGGGCGATCTCGAACATCAGCCAGGCGGGGATCAGCCAGCAGAGGGCGAAGCGGATGGCCGGCTCGGCGCGGCGATGCCAGCCCGTCGACAGGGCGGCGGGCAGCATCAGGGTGACGGGGAACAACAGCAGGGGCGACAGCAGCACGTACATGCCGAAGAAGCCGCCATGGCTTTCGTGAGCGCCGGCCAGCTTGGGGGCGAGGTCGCCGCCGATGGCTTCACGCCAGAAGCCGCCGTCGGTGGCGATGGTGATGGCGATGGCCCAGGGCCCGACCAGCAGGGCGACCAGGGGCAGGCCCCAACCCCACCCCAGCTTGCCTAGCCATTTGATGTTTCGATCCCAGACCGACAGGGCGATGATCGACAGGGCCACGACCAGAATGCCGATCGGTCCCTTGATCAGGATCGACAGGCCGATGCCCAGCCAGAACAGCAGCTTGTGCCAGCGGATCGGCTTCTCGTTGGCCCGCGTCACCATATAGATCCGCGCCAGCGCCGCCATCGAAAGGGTCGTCAGGCCGCACAGCATGGCGTCGGTCTTGGCGATGCCGGCCTCGGACGACAGAAGGAAGGTGGCGCCCAGCATGGCGCCCGCCAAAAAGCCCGCGCGATTGCCGAACAGCGCTGCCCCGGCCCAGGCCACGGCCCAGGCGGCCAGCATGGCCCCGAACAGCGACGGCAGGCGATAGGGCTGGATGTTGCGGTCCTCGACGTCCGAGGTCAGGCCGACGGCGACGGCCTGCATCCAGTAGATGCCGACGGGCTTCTTCCAGCGCGGCTCGTCCTGGAAGCGGATGTCGACATAGTCGCCGCTTTCCAGCATCTGCGCGGTCGCCTGGGCGAAGCGGCTTTCGTCGCGGTCCAGCGGCGGCAGCAGCATCAGGCTGGGCAGGCCGGCGAGCAGGGTCAGCAGGGCCGCCAGAACGGGGCCGCGCCAGCCGGCGATGAGGTGATCCAGGTTCGGGCGGTTCATGGCGCTGTCGTATCACGCCGACGCCGCCCCCCGGAAGCTTCAGCTTGTAACCTCTTCGCGCGGCCCGGTTTTCCTAAGGCCCGGCGATGCGCTACAGAGCGACAAATGACCGACAGCCCTGCCTCTAATCCTGACATCTCAGTCGTTGTGCCTGTGCATGACGAATCCGGCGCGGCCGTGCCTCTGGCGCGGGAGATCGCCGAGGCCTTCGCCGGCCGGTCCTATGAGATGATCTTCGTCAACGACGCCAGCCGGGATTCCACCCTGGCCGAACTTCAGGCGGCGATGGCGGAGCTGCCGACCTTGCGGGTGCTGTCGCATGCGACCAATGCGGGTCAGAGCCGCGCGGTGCGCACCGGGGTCCTGGCGGCGCGCGCGCCCATCATCGTCACCCTGGACGGCGACGGCCAGAACCCGCCCGCCGACGCTCCGCGTCTGGCCGACGCCCTGATCGCGGCGCCCGCCAATGTCGCCCTGGTCGGCGGCGTCCGCGCCAAGCGTCAGGATTCGAACGCCAAGCGTCAGGCTTCGATCTGGGCCAACCGTATCCGCAGGAAGCTGCTGTCCGACGACGCCGACGACACCGGCTGCGGGCTCAAGGCCTTCCGCCGCGACGTCTTCCTGCGCCTACCCTACTTCGATCACATCCACCGCTACCTGCCGGCGCTGACGATCCGCGAGGGCTATGAGAACCGCTACCTAGAGGTCGATCACCGCCATCGCGAAGTCGGTCGGTCGAAATACACCAACTGGGGGCGGCTGCGGGCCTCCTTCTCGGACCTGCTGGGCGTGATGTGGCTGAAGTCGCGCTCACGGCGTCCGGGCGCGATCAGCGAGTTCTGACCCGGCCATTCTGGTCTTGGGGGCCATATGGCCGCGCGCCGGAAACCGGGGTAAGCAGGGTGATCTGGAGGGACCGCCCATGCTGATCGCCATACCGCTGCTGGTCGTGCCGGTGGTGATCTACAATCTGGTGATCCTGCTCGGCGGAAGCGCGCCGGACGCGGTGCTGGGGCCGGCGTCGGTGCTGAGCGAAGTCCTGTTTCGCGTGCCGATGACCTCGGGCGCGGTGTGGAGCATCAGCGTAGGCGACCTGATCCTGTTCCTGTCGCTGATCCTGCTGTTCGTGGAGCTGTTGAAGTCGACCTCCAGCCAGAGGGTCGCCATCGTCAATCACGCCCTGTCGATGGTGCTGTTCGTCGTCTGCCTGGTCGAGTTCCTGCTGCTGCCGGGGTTTGCCGGATCGGTCTTCTTCCTGATCCTGACCATGGTGCTGCTGGACGTTCTGGCGGGTTTCATCGTCACCATCATCGCCTCGCGGCGCGACTTCGACATGAACCCGCGCTGAGCGGTCTGAAGCCTAGCTGAAGGCGACGAAGACCAGGGCGACCACGGTCACGTCGAAGAGGCGGGCGGCGAGGTTGAGGACGGCCATGGGCGAAACTCCGGTCGAAGACGCCGGAGCCGTCGCAAGCGCCATGCCATCAGCCGGTCAGGGCCAAGGTCAGGCTTGGGGCCCGGCTAGACCTCGGTCTGTCTCGCCTTGCCCACGCGAGGGCGACGGTCGTGCTTGCCCGAATATTCCGCGCCCAGATAGGTGGAGCGGGCGGCGTCCAGCACGGGCGGGCCCCCCTTGAGGCCGCGCTTCTGTCCCTTCTGGCCCAGCACCTGGGCGGCGAACAGGGCGGGCGGCGCCACCACAGGATTGGGGGGCGACACGGCAGGCTTTGCCGAGGAGGCGGCATGATCGACCCGCTCGCCCGCCGGGACCAGGCCCCGCGAGGCTTGTTCGGCTTTCGCTTCCGCAGCCCGCCGGTCGCGCCCGCGCCGGTCGCCTTCGCGGCGCTCGTGCACCGTATGGCCCTCGATCGGGCCGACCGGGCGCACGCTGTCGGTCATTTGCCGGCGCCGGCCAGGCGGTCGATCTGGGCGCGCATCTCGTCCATCTGGCGACGCATTTCGTCCAGCGCCGAGGCGCCGGCCGGCGCAGCCTTGGTTTCGGGCTCGGAGGGCTTCTCAGTTTCGGCTTCGGGGCGGCCATAGCCCGCCATGCCGGGGAAGATTTTCATGGCGCGTTCGAACATGGCCATGTTCTGACGCACGGCTTCTTCCATCAGCCCGCCGCCGGGCGTGCCGGCGAAGGTGCGGGTGAACTGGGTGCGAAGTTGCTCCTGCTGACGGCTGAAGCTGTCCAACGACATCTCCAGATAGGACGGTAGGACCGCCTGCATCGAGTTGCCGTAGAAGCCGATCAGTTGGCGCAGGAACTGGACGGGCAGCAGGGCCTCGCCCCGGCTTTCCTCCTCGAAGATGATCTGCGTCAGGATCTGACGTGTCAGCTCGTCATTGGTCTTGGCGTCATAGACGACGAATTCGACCCCCTCGCGCACCATCTGCGCCAGGTCTTCCAGCGTCACATAGGCGCTGGTGGCGGTGTTATAGAGCCGCCGGTTCGCATACTTCTTGATGACGACGACGCCGTCACGGGTTTTTCCGCCCTCGGATTTCTTGTCGGCCACGCTTGTTCTCGCGTTGTTGCAACGCCGCACTATCACGCGTTGCGAGCGCGAACGCCAGAGGGCGCCGCAAGGTCAGGCTGCGCCGGGGGCCAGAACCACGCCGACCAGGATGGCGGCCCAGTGAACGCCGGCCCCGGCGACGACGAAGCCGTGCCAGATCGCGCGACGGAATTTCATCTTCTGGCTGATGAAGACGAAGACGCCTGAGGTGTAGATCAGGCCGCCCGCGACCAGCAGGCCGAGCGCCAGCGGATGCACCGTCTCGATCATCGGCTTCAGCGCAAAGATCGCCACCCAGCCGAACAGCACATAGACCCCGCTCCAGAAGGCGTCGGAGATGCGCGGCGCGAACATCTTCACCGCGACGCCGGTCAGGGCCATCAGCCAGACGGCCAGGGTGAAGCCGATGGACCAGGCGCCCTCGAACCTCTGGGTGGTGAAGGGGGTGTAGCTGCCGGCGATCATCAGGAAGATGGCGGCCTCGTCCAGCCGCCGCAGCACGGGCCGCGCGGCGCAAGGGTGGGTCTGGTTATAGATGGTCGAGGCCGTCAGCATGGCCATCAAGCACAGAGCGTAGACGGCGGTGGCCACCACGGCGCCGATGCCGCTGTAGAGCCCCGCCAGCACCGCCAGGACGATCCCGCCGACCGCCGCCAGACCCAGGCCCACCAAGTGAACCCACAGATCGGCCAGACGCTCGGCGCGCGTCTGATAGTGCTCGATCATGTCGAGGTCGTCGGGCGTACAAACCCGGCTCGCCAAGGATTTCAGCCGCACCAGCATCACTCCGAAAAGCATCAGTCGAGGCTATCGTTCCCGACAGATTGCGCCCGGAGGATGACGAAGTGCTGTACTTCGCAACTGCGAGAGGTGACGCCGTGAGCGGAATGCGGCACAACCTCGCCCAGATTTCTCCCCGGAGTGAATATCATGACTGACGTAGTGATCGTTTCCGCCGCCCGCACCCCGGTCGGCTCCTTCCTCGGCGCCCTGTCCAGCCTGCCCGCCTCCAAGCTGGGCGAGGTCGCCATCAAGGCGGCGCTGGAACGCGCCGGCGTGGCTGCCGCCGACGTGGACGAGGTCATCCTGGGCCAGGTGCTGCAGGCGGGCGCGGGCCAAGGCCCTGCGCGTCAGGCCTCGATCGGCGCCGGCCTGCCCAACGAAACCCCGGCCTGGAGCCTGAACCAGCTGTGCGGCTCGGGCCTGCGCGCCGTGGCCCTGGCCTATCAGCAGATCGCTCAGGGCGATGCGAAGATCGTCGTCGCCGGCGGTCAGGAAAGCATGAGCCAGTCGCCTCACACCGCCCAATTGCGCAACGGCCAGAAGATGGGCGAGCTGGGCCTCAAGGACAGCATGTTGCAGGACGGCCTGATCGACGCCTTCCACGGCTATCACATGGGCCAGACGGCCGAGAACATCGCGAACAAGTGGTCGATCGACCGCGCCGCTCAGGACGCCTTCGCCGTCGCCTCGCAGAACAAGGCCGAGGCCGCCCAGAAGGCCGGCAAGTTCGTCGACGAAATCGCCCCCGTCACCATCTCGACCCGCAAGGGCGACGTGGTCGTGGATCAGGACGAATACATCCGCCACGGCGCCACCATCGAGGCGATGGAGAAGCTGAAGCCGGCCTTCGTCAAGGACGGCTCGGTCACGGCGGCCAACGCCTCGGGCATCAACGACGGCGCCGCCGCCCTGGTGCTGATGTCGGCGGATGAAGCCAAGGCGCGCGGCCTCGAACCGCTGGCCCGCATCGCCTCCTGGGCCACGGCGGGCGTCGATCCGTCGATCATGGGCACCGGCCCGATCCCGGCCTCGAAGAAGGCGCTGGAGAAGGCCGGCTGGACCGTCGCCGACCTAGACCTGATCGAGTCCAACGAAGCCTTCGCCGCCCAGTCGCTGTGCGTGGTCAAGGAACTGGGTCTGGATACGGCCAAGGTGAACGTCAACGGCGGCGCCATCGCCATCGGCCACCCGGTCGGCGCTTCGGGCGCCCGCGTCCTGACCACCCTGCTGCACGAGATGAAGCGTTCGGGCGCCAAGAAGGGCCTGGCCACCCTGTGCATCGGCGGCGGCATGGGCGTGGCCCTGTGCGTCGAGCGGTGACGCCTCGCTGACAGGCTGAAAAGCAAAAGGCCGGCGGAGCGATCCGCCGGCCTTTCTCATGTCTGGAACTGCGGGATCAGAAACCGCGTCGCCAGCTGCCCAGCAGGGCGTAGCCGGTAGGCGCGCCCGCGCGATGCTGTTCGTCGCGGCTTGCCACGGCCTCCAGTTGCAGCATGGACCCGCCGGGCAGGGGGTGCAGGCTGCGGACGCTGAAGTCGATCTGACGGCCTGACGGGCTGGCCGAGAAGCGGCGCTCCGAGAAGGTGACGTGATCGAAATACTCCAGCGGCACGTCGGCCAGGAAGGCGCTGAAGGTCCCGCTTTCGATGCGCAGCGGCTGGGAGATCTCCTAGGTCAGACGGCTGCACCCGAGGGCCCAGGAGGGGCAATCCGATTGCAGGGCCATGCGCCAGGTCGAGCTGACGGCGGCGCTGGACAGGTTAAGGAAACGACCCTCGATCTCGGTGCGGCCGAAGCCGGCCTCGCCGCTCAATACCAGGCCGCCACCCAGGGGCAGGTCGCCGCCGAAGGCCGCGAACCGCGTGCGTGACGGCAGGGCGAAGTCCGAGCGCGTCGGCATATAGGCGCCCAGTGGTCCCATCTTCTCGTCCAGCGCCCCCATGCTGAACGAAAGCCCGCCATGCTCGCCGCGCCAGTCCAGGGCCGTGCGGGCATAGGAGGAGACGTCCTGCTCGACCGAACGCAGCGGGGCGCGGCGGTCGCCGGCGCCGGTCTCGGCGCTGAGCGTCAGCGGGCCGAAGCCCAGGCCGTCGAAGACCATGGCCCCGCGCACCGCGTGGTCAGCCTGGGCCAGGGCGGCGAAGCCGTCGCCCGAGCCGGTGCGGAAGGGCGAGCGCGACCCGCCCTTGCCCTGCCAGGCGGCGAAGGACATCCGCCCGGCGGTGACGTCGAACAGGGCCTCCTGCCTAACCTCGTCGCCCAGCCAGGGGGCGTCGAAGGGGGTGTAACGGTTCAGGATCGGCTCGGGCGTCTCGACCGGCACGGCCGCGACCAGCGACAGCTTCGCCCCGCCGGGGCCGTCCATCGTCACCTGCGACTGACGCATGGGCGTGGGATTTTCCGGCTGATAGCTGCGGCGCGGGGCGATGCGATAGGCGGCGCCCATGTCGATGCGGAACAGGCGTTCGTACGCGTCATAGCCGATGGTGCTCAGCGCGCCCGTGCGGCCCATGGCGTCGCCGAACGGCCCGCCGACATAGGCCCCCGGTTCGATGGCGACATTCACCGGGGCGCCCTTGACTTGCGGCGATGAGGTCGTACCGACGGGTTGGAAGGCCTTGGCGATGTCCAGCAGGCCTCGGCCATAGACGACGTCGGCGCCCAGGTCGCCCGCTTCGCGCCCGGTGCGGAGCAGGATTTCGACGGCCTGCCTGCCCGTCAGATTGGGGAAGGCCTCCAGCAAAAGGGCCAGAGCGCCGGCCACGGCGGGAGAGGCGAAGGAGGTGCCGTTGACGCGCCAGCAACTGGTGTCCTCGCAATCGACGACGACGCTGACGCCCGGCGCCGACAGGAACCAGGACTGCGACACGCCCGCGCGGTTGGAGAAGTCGGCGATCTGATTGGCGGAATCGTGGGCGCCGGTGACGATGATGCCGCCCGCAAAGCGCGGGTCGCTGGCGTAGCGTCCCGGCCATTCCGGATTGGCCCCGGCCTCGTTGCCTGAGGCGATGGCGAAGACCACGCCGGCGTTGATCGCACGCTGCAAGGCGGCCTCGAACGCGAACCCCAACGGGCCTTCGCCGCCGAGCGACAGGTTGATGACCTTGGCCCCGTTGGCGACGGCGTAGTCCAGGGCATTGGCCAGGTCCGAGCCGCGGAAACAGACGGCGTTATCGGGGTCGTTGCATTCGCTGATGTCGGCCCGGATCGACAGGATGGTCGCATTGAAGGCGACGCCCACCGTGCCGAACCCATTGAACGGGGCGGCGATCACGCTGGAGACGCGCGTGCCGTGCGTGTCGCTGCCCTGAGGCTGATTGCGCCCCGCGACGATGTCGGTCGAGAGCGACGAGATGTTCGCTCCCAGATCCTGGTGGTTCAGCTTGATGCCGCTGTCCACCACGCCGACCGTGATCCCGCGACCCGTGGCGCCGGTCTGCCAGGCTGCGATGGCTCCCGTATTGGCCGCCCCGTAGTTGCGCAGATACTCGTTCGAGGCCGCGGAGGGGATGGCCGGCGGAGGGGGAGGCGGTGGCGGAG
>NZ_QLLC01000026.1 GCF_003350205.1 Brevundimonas bullata
TGCGGCCCCGCCTCACCGCCCCAAGCTAACAGCTGGGCCGTAATGCAACGGTTCCCTTGAGGGAGAAGGTGGGCCCGCAGGGCTCGGATGAGGGGTGTCAGCGCGGCACCAGACCATGAGGCCGCGAGGGATTTTCCTCGCAACCCTCATCCGTCTTGCTCCGCAAGCCACCTTCTCCCTCAAGGGGAGAAGGACATGTTCACGCCCCCGGATCGACCGCCTGCCCGTACTTGCCACGGAAATAGGTCAGGGCGTCGCTTGGATGGGTGTCGAACGCCGCCACCCGGCCAACGATCACCAGGTGATCCCCCATGACGATGCGGTCGTGGGTCGTGCAGTCCAGCCGCGTCACGGCGTTTCGCAGGCGCGGCGGAGCGGGATCGCCGACCTCGAACTCGTCCTCCGACAGGGTGCAGACGCCCCAGGCGAAGCGGTCCGACATGGCCTGGTCCTCGACCGGCAAGACATGAACCGCGAACCGCTCGGCCCCGGCGAAGGCGTCATGGCGATCCGACTTCACATCCATGCACCACAGCACCAGCGGCGGGTCCAGCGACACCGAGGTGAAGCTGTTCACCGTAATGCCCAGCGGCCCCTCAGCCGTATGGGCCGTCACCACGCAGACGCCGGTGGCGAAACCGCCCAGCGCCTTGCGATAGGCCTTGGCGTCGAATTCGGAAGAAGATGAGGTCATGGTCACAGGCCTGACCTAAGCCGTGGGTCGCTGCGCGGCAAGGTCGCACCCGGAAACGTTCGCGCCGCAACCGCTTCTTAACGGGCAGCGTGGGATTCACGGCTAACAGACGACGTTAAGATTGGCCTGCCCATGTCCGTGAGCGATCGCCCGATCCTCATCAAGAAGGTGAAGAAGGTGGTCGCCGGCGGCCACCACGGCGGCGCGTGGAAAGTCGCCTACGCCGACTTCGTGACGGCCATGATGGCCTTCTTCCTGCTGATGTGGCTGATCAACACGACGGACCCGGAGCAGAAGCGCGGCATCGCCGAGTATTTCGCCCCGGCCAACGTCTCGGCCTCGACCTCGGGCTCCGGCGGCATCCTGGGAGGCACCGCTCTGGGCGACGACGGCGCCAAGAGCTCCGGCTCCATGGCCATGGTCGAGCAACTGGCCCCCGAAGCCCCTGAGTCGCCCGAAGAGGCCGGCCAGAACACCAACCTGTCCGCCGCCAGCGAATCCGCCCTGCGCGCCGAGATCGCCCGGCGCGAGGCCGCCGACTTCGCCAGCGCCGCCGAATCCCTGCGTCAGGCCATGCAGGCCATGCCCGAATTGGCCGAGCTGTCGAAACAGCTGATCATCGACCAGACGCCCGAGGGTCTGCGTATCCAGCTGGTCGATCAGGAAGGCCGCTCGATGTTCGAAAACGGCTCCTCGCGCCCCAACCCGCGCGCCCAGATGCTGCTGCGGGCCATCGCCAAGGTCATCAACCAGCTGCCCAACCGTATCTCCATCACCGGCCACACCAGCGCCGTCGCCGGCTCCAGCCGCGCCAGCGGCGCGGGCGACTGGTCGCTGTCGTCGGCCCGCGCCGACGCCTCGCGCCTGACGCTGCAAGGCGCGGGCGTGAACGCCGACCGGGTCTATTCGGTCGCGGGCAAGGCGGGCTCCGACCCCCTCTATCCCGACGATCCCTCGCTGGCCGGCAACCGCCGCATCGCCATCGTCCTGCTGCGTGAGGCGCCGGTCCTGCCCACGGACACCAGCCTGTGACCGCAAGCGCCGCTCTCACGGCGCTTGCGAAATCCCCCGGTTGCGCGCCAAATCGGCACATGAAGATCAGCCCGGCGAGCACCGAAACGGACCTGAGGCCGTGAGCCAGCATTTCCCGACCCGGCAGCTGCGGTTCTTCATGACCGCCAATGCCCCCTGCCCCTACCTGCCCGGTCAGTACGAGCGGAAGGTCTTCGCCAACCTGCCCTTCAGCGACGGCGCCGACGTCAACGACGCCCTGACCCAGGCGGGTTTCCGCCGCAGCCAGAACATCGCCTATCGCCCCGCCTGCGAGGCCTGCGCCGCCTGCGTCTCCGTTCGTATTCCGGTGGGCGAGTTCGCCTTCTCCCGCTCCCAGCGCAAGATCCTGAACCGCAACGCCGACCTGTCGCGCGACCTGGTCGAGGCCGAGGCGACGATGGAGCAGTTCGACCTGCTGCGCCGCTACCTCACCGCCCGCCATCCCGGCGGCGGCATGAGCGACATGGGCTGGTCCGACTATGTGTCGATGGTCGAGGATACGGCGGTCCGAACCCACCTGATCGAGTACCGTCTGCCCGCCGACAACGACGGCCCCGGCGATCTGGTCGGCGTCTGCCTGACCGACCTGCTCCACGACGGCCTGTCGATGGTCTACAGCTTCTTCGACCCCGATCTGGAGCGCCGCAGCCTGGGCCAGTTCGCCATCATGGATCACCTGCGCCAGGCCGCCCTGGTCGGCCTGCCTTTCGTCTATCTCGGCTACTGGGTCCAAGGCTCGCCCAAGATGGACTACAAGGCCAGGTTCCGCCCGATGGAAGCCCTGCGCCCTCTGGGCTGGGAACGGCTGGAAGACTAGCACCGCGCCTCTCCCTCCCCTTCATGGGGAGGGTGGCTGAGGCTGAAGGCCGAAGCCGGGTGGGGGCGGCCCGGCTATTCAAGCGCATTACCCAGGACCAGCGCGCCCTCCCCACCCGGTCGCTTCGCGACCACCCTCCCCATGAAGGGGAGGGAGAAGATGCCTCAGGTCGTCGGAACCGCCGTCCCCGACGTGACCGACGGCGTCGGCCCCTCGTCTCGCCCGCCGGCGAACTTCACCAGTGCCACGATCCGCTTCTCGATCGGCGGGTGTGTGGCGAAAAGGCCAGCGAAGCCCGCCTTGTCCGCCGTATTGTCCAAAAACATGCCGCGCAGCTCATCCGGCGCCCGCAGCTTCGACTGGCCCGACACCTTCCTCAGCGCCGAGATCATGGCGTCCGGGTTCTTGGTCAGCTCGACCGCCCCCGCATCGGCCACATATTCCCGCGTCCGCGACAGGGTCATGCGGATGACCGCCGCCAGGCCGAAGCCGATCACCCCGATGGCCAGGCCGATCAGGATCAAGGGCAGGGCGTTCTTGTTGTTCCCGCCACGACCGCCGCGCACATAGAACAGGCTGCGGAAGACCAGTTCGGCGACCACGCTGATGATCCCCGCAAAGATCGAGGCGATCACCATGGTCCGCACGTCCTTGTTGATGACGTGGGTCAGTTCATGGGCCAGGACGCACTCCATCTCGTCGCGGCTCAGGGCTTGCATCAGGCCCCGCGTGACGGTGACGCTGTAGTTCCCTTCATGCAGCCCTGACGCATAGGCGTTCAGCGACGGGCTCTCGATGATCCGCAGTGTCGGCGTCCGCAACCCGCGCGAGATCGCCAGGTTTTCCAGCAGGTTGTAGAGCTCCGGCTCCACCCGCCGCTCCACCTTCCTCGCGCCGGTCATGGCGTCGATCATCACCTGATTGCCGAAATAGGCGATGACGAACCAGATCACGGCCACGATCAGGGCCGTCGGCACGGTCCAGCCCAGCATGGACGCCGCCAGCGCCAGATCCTGCCCCAGGTCGCCGCCCGAGTTGGGCAGCAGACCAAACCCCATCATCAGCACCTGAATGCCGAACAGGATCAGCACCAGCAGGACCGGGAACCCGGCCAGCAGGATCGCCGACCGGGTGTTGTTCTGCCAGATGTGGGTCTTGAGGCCGACGGCCTGACCGAAAACCGCCATTGGGGCTTAGAACTTCACCGTCGGCGGCGCCGCATTCAGAGCCGCGCGTTCACCCTCGCCCACATCAAAGAAGGGCTTGTCCGACGCAAAGCCGAACATGCCGGCGAACAGGACAGTCGGGAACTGACGGCGCAGGGCGTTGAACTCGCTGACCGCATTGTTGAAGAACCGGCGCGCGGCGGCCAGCTTGTTCTCGATGTCCGACAAGTCCATCTGCAACTGCTGGAAGTTGGCGTTGGCCTTCAGGTCCGGGTAGGCCTCGGACACGGCGAACAGACGCCCCAGAGCCCCCGTCAGCATGTTCTCGGCCTGCACCTTCTCATCGACAGTGCGCGCCCCGGCGGCGGCGGCTCTAGCCTGGGTCACGGCGTCAAGGGTGCCGCGCTCGTGCGTGGCGTAGCCCTTCACCGTCTCGACCAGATTGGGGATCAGATCCTGACGCTGCTTCAACTGCACGTCGATGTCGGCAAACGACTGATTGGCCGCCTGATCCAGCGCCACAAGCTTGTTGTAGGCCCCGACGACGACGAACAGCAGAACGACGACGATGACGCCGATGATGATCCAGGTGATCATTGAGCCTCCTCCAGCATTTCGGGAGGAATATGCGGGGCCGCAGCCCCGGCAACCAATGAATTCGGCGTCACCCTTCCCTCTCCCGCCGGGAGAGGGCTTGAAATTAACGGAACTTGCGCATCCCGCGCGGACCCTGGCGACCGGCGCTGGCGCGCTTGCCCAGCCAGTCCTTCCAGTCAGGCCAGTTGCGGCGACGACCGCCGCCGTCGGCCCATTCCGGCCCCGTCTCGGCGTTGAACACCGCCACGTCGGCCAGACCGCCCTGCTTGTAGCCCTGCAGCTTGACCCCCTTGCCACGGCCCATTTCGGGCAGTTCGGCGATGGGGAAGATCAGCGCCTTGATGTTCTCGCCTATGGTCGCGACGTGGTCGCCCGTCACGCGCAGCATGGCCAGCATCTCGCCGTTCAGCACCTGCTTGCCGCCGCGCTTCTGCGCCAGAAGCTCGTTCTCTGGCGCGACGAAGCCGTAACCGGCCTTGGATGCGACCAGAAGTTTCGCATTCGGTTCGTGCGCCAGGACATTGATAATTTCAGCTTTTTCATCAAGATCGATCATCAGACGCAGCGGTTCGCCGTGCCCCCGGCCGGAGGCCAGCTTATCGGCCCCGATGGTGAAGATGCGTCCGTCCGAGGCGCCTACCAGCAGCTTGTCCGTGGTGAAGGTCGGCACCAGGAAGGCCAGGCTGTCGCCCTCCTTGAACTTCAGTTCCGACGGGTCCTCGACCTTGCCCTTGGCGGCGCGAATCCAGCCGCGTTCCGACAGGATGACCGTAATGGCCTCGCGCGGGATGAAGGCTTCCGGCGCCACGAAGGCCGAGGCGTCCACCGCCTCGCCGATGGTCGTTCGACGCGGCGAGATCAGCGCCTTGCGCACGACCTCCAGCTCCTTGGAAATGGCCTTCCACTGCTTGCCTTCCGAAGACGTCAGCGCCTTCAGCGCCGCAAGTTCTTCCGACAGAGCATTGAATTCTTTTTCGATCGCCATTTCCTCGATCCGCGCCAGCTGACGCAGGCGGGTGTCGAGGATGTAGTCGGCTTGCGGCTCGCTCAGACCGAAGCGCGCGATCAGGACCGCCTTCGGCTGCTCCTCCTCGCGAACGATGCGGATCACCTCGTCCAGGTTGAGGAAGACGATGCGCAGGCCTTCCAACAGGTGCAGTCGCTTCTCGACCCGCTCGATCCGCCATTGCGACCGGCGGTTCAGCACCACGCGGCGGTGATCCAGGAAGGCTTGCAGGCAGTCCTTCAAGCCCATGACGCGCGGCGTGCCCGTGGCGTCCAGCACGTTCATGTTGATCGGGAAGCGCACCTCCAGATCTGACAGCTTGAACAGGCTCTCCATCAGCATTTCAGGCTCGATGGTGCGGTTCTTGGGCTCCAGGATCAGGCGGATGTCTTCCGCCGACTCGTCGCGCACATCGCCCAGCAGAGGCGCCTTCTTGTTCTCGATCAGGTCGGCCAGGGCCTCGATCAGGCGGCTCTTCTGCACCTGATAGGGCATCTCGGTGACGATGATGCGCCAGACGCCGCGCCCCAGGTCCTCGGTCTCCCAGCGCGCGCGCAGGCGCACCCCGCCCCGACCTGTCTCATAGGCGTCCAGGATCGAGGCATGGCCCTCGACCGACACCCCGCCGGTCGGGAAGTCCGGCCCCGGCACGATCTGCACCAGTTCCTCGGTGGTCGCCTCGGGACGCTCCAGCAGCAGCTGACAGGCGTCGATCAGCTCGCCGACGTTGTGCGGCGGGATGGAGGTCGCCATGCCCACGGCGATGCCCGACGACCCGTTGGCCAGCAGGTTGGGGAAGCCGGCCGGCAACACCACCGGCTCTTCGTCCTGATCGTCATAGGTGGCGCGGAAGTCGACCGAGTCCTGGTCGATGCCGTCCAGCAACAGGACGGCGGCGGGCGTCAGCTTGCACTCGGTGTAGCGCATGGCCGCGGCGCTATCGCCGTCGATGTTGCCGAAGTTCCCCTGTCCGTCGACCAGCGGATAACGCTGGGCGAAATCCTGGGCCAGACGGACCAGGGCCTCATAGATCGAGGCGTCGCCGTGCGGGTGATAGCCGCCCATGACCTCGCCGACGACCTTGGCGCATTTGCGCGCCGCCGCCTGCGGGTTCAGCCGCATCTGGTGCATGGCGTACATGATGCGGCGGTGCACCGGCTTGAAGCCGTCGCGCACGTCGGGCAGGGCCCGGTTGGTGATCGTGGACAGGGCGTAGGCGAGATAGCGCTTCGACAGCGCCTCGCTCATCGGCTCTTCGACGATGCGGCCGCCTTCAGGCGTCGGGGTGTGGATGGTCATGTGTTTTCGAATCGGTGATCTGAACGACAAAGTCTAGCGCAGCCTGCGGCTGACGCGGGGACGATCCGCGCCTATCTGTGGAGCGCCGCCGCCGAACAGGTCAGGAACCCGCCATGAAGACCGCCCTCACCGACCGCCTGGGCCTCGATCTGCCGATCATTCAGGCCCCGATGGCCGGGACCTCCACGCCCAACCTGGCGGCGGCCGTGTCGAACGCCGGGGCGCTGGGCTCCATCTCCATCGCCTCGGTCGATGCGGTCGAGGGACGGCGTCAGATTCAGGCGCTGAGGGCCCTGACGACGCGGCCGTTCAACGTGAACCTGTTCTGCCATGCGCCGACGCCGCCCGATCCGGCGCGCGACCGCGTCTGGATCGACAGCCTGCGCCCACTTTTCGCTCAGTTCGGCGCCGCCCCGCCCGAGACGCTGACGGAAATCTATCAGAGCTTCCTGACCGACGACGCCAAGCTGGCGGTCCTGCTGGACGAGAAGCCCGCCGTGGTCAGCTTCCATTTCGGTCTGCCGCAGCCTGAAAAGATCGCCGTCCTGAAATCCGCCGGCTGTCTCCTGATCGCCAGCGCCACCACGCCGGAGGAAGGCCGACAGGCCCAGGCGGCGGGCGTCGACATGGTGGTGGCCCAAGGCTTCGAGGCCGGGGGCCATCGCGGGGTCTTCGATCCGGCTGACGATCCACGCTTCGCCACCCTGCCCCTGACGCGGCTTCTGGCGCGGGAGCTGGACATCCCGGTCATCGCGGCGGGCGGCATCATGGACGGCGCCGGGATCGTAGCCGCGCTGGCGCTGGGCGCAGCAGGCGCGCAGCTGGGCACCGCCTTCGTCTCCTGCCCCGAGTCCGCCGCCAACCCCGCCTATCGCGCGGCGCTCGCCAGCCCGCGCGCCGAACGCACCCGGGTCAGCCCGGTCATCTCGGGCCGCCCCGCGCGCGGCGTCGAAAACGCCTTCATGCAGCGCGCCGACGAAGCCCTGACTGCCGGCTATCCCTACGCCTACGACCTCGGCAAGGCGCTGAACGCCGCCGCCAGCGCACAGGGCGACGACGGCTACGCCCCGCAATGGGCCGGTCAGGCCGCGCCCCTGACCCGCGCCTTGCCCGCCGCCGAACTGGTCGAGGCTCTGGCGCAGGAAACCCGCGCCGCCATCCGCGACCTGCAGAGCCTTTTGTAACTCCACGCCATCCGACGCGTTCCGGGCTGCGTAACATCAGGGTCTGAGGCCAAAGGACTGACACGATGCTCCTGATCCTGCTGTCCTACCTCGCCGGGGCGCTGACCATTCTCAGCCCCTGCATCCTGCCGGTCCTGCCCTTTGTCTTCGCCCGCGCGGGCCAGCCTTTCATGAAAAGCGGCCTGCCCCTGCTGCTGGGCATGGCCCTGACTTTTGCGGGCGTGGCGACGTTGGCGGCGGTCGGCGGCGGCTGGGCGGTGCAGGCCAATCAGGTCGGACGCTGGATCGCGCTCGCCGTCATGGCGGTGCTGGGTCTGACCCTGATCATGCCCTCGCTGGCGGACCGGCTGACCAGACCTCTGGTGGCGCTCGGCTCGCGCCTGACCGAGAAGGCCAGCGCGGAGCAGCAATCCGGCGGCGGCGTCTGGCCCTCCTTCCTGCTGGGCGTGGCCACCGGCCTGCTGTGGGCGCCCTGCGCGGGGCCGATCCTGGGTCTGATCCTGACCGGCGCCGCGCTGCAAGGCGCCAGCGCCGGCACCACCCTGCTGCTGGCCGCCTACGCCGCCGGGGCCGCCACCTCCCTGGCCCTGGCCCTGTTGATCGGCGGCAAGGTCTTCCAGACGATGAAGAAGTCTCTGGGCGTCGGCGAATGGGTGCGAAAGGGTCTGGGCGTTCTGGTCCTGATCGGCGTCGCGGCCATTGCGCTTGGCCTCGACACCGGCCTGCTGACCCGCCTGTCCAGCGGCGGGACCAACCGCATCGAACAGAGCCTGCTCAGCCGCTTCGGCGCCGCCCAGCCCATGAACGCCGCCCGCGCCCCGCTGAACGCCCTGCCCATCGAAGGGGCCATGCCGCCCCTGACCGGCGCGACCGAGTGGATCAACAGCCCGACCCTGACCACGGAACAGCTGCGCGGCAAGGTCGTGCTGGTCGATTTCTGGACCTACTCCTGCATCAACTGCGTGCGCACCATCCCCTATGTCCGCGCCTGGGCCGAGAAGTACCGCGAACAGGGCCTGGTGGTGATCGGCGTCCATACGCCCGAGTTCGCCTTCGAGAAGTCGCCCGCCAACGTCCGCGACGCCGTGCGCCGCTTCGGCGTCACCTACCCCGTGGCCATGGACAACGCCTTCGCCATCTGGCGCGCCTTCGACAACCGCTACTGGCCCGCCCACTACTTCATCGATGCCAAGGGAAACATCCGCTACCACCACTTCGGCGAGGGCGACTACGAACACTCCGAGCGGGTCATCCAGCAACTGCTGAAAGAGGCCGGCGCCGCCAATGTCGACCAGGCCGTGGTCCAGGTCCGCGCCCAGGGCGCCGAGGCCGCCGCCACCGCCGAGGTCGCCTCACCCGAAACCTATGTCGGCTACGCCCGCGCCAAGCACTTCGTCTCGCCCGGCGGCTTCGGCTTTGACGTGCGCAAGACCTATGCGGCCGCGCCGCTGAAACTGAACGACTGGAGCCTGTCCGGCGACTGGATCGTGCGGCCCGAACACGCCGACCTTCAGGCGCCGGGCGGACGCCTCGCCTTCCGTTTCAAGGCCCGCGACCTGCATCTGGTCATGGGGCCGAGCACCCTGGGGCAGCCCGTGCGCTTCCGCGTTCGCATCGATGGTCAGGCGCCGGGCGCCGACGCCGGCGTGGACATCGACGCGCAGGGACTGGGCCGGATCGACAGCCAGCGCCTGTATCAGTTGGTGCGTCAGTCCGGCGGCGCGCGCGAACGGACCTTCGAGATCGAGTTCCTCGACCCCGGCGTTCAGGTCTTCGCCTTCACCTTCGGCTGACTAGAGCCGTCCGGCCTCGGCCAGCCGCTCGATCATCCAGACGCGGGCGGGCGGCAGCGGCTTGTTCAGGGCGTGGAAGACGAACTGTTCCAGGAAGTGCCCGGTCAGGTCCAGCCCCGCCTTCACGTCGCCTTCGCCCAGCCCCGCCTGCGCGCCCAGCATGAAGGGCGGCAGGTTCAGCAGCTTGTCGGCATAGGGCGCACCCGCCTCGCGGCTGACGGCGCGGCCCGTGCGCGGGCTGACGTAGATCAGGTCATCCATCGACCCTGTGGCCGGACACCGCGACAGATCCAGACCAAAGCCCAGGTCTTCCAGCAACCCCGCCTCGAACCGCACGAAGATGGCGGGCCAGACCTCGGGCAAGGCGAACGCCCCCATCATGGCTTCGAAGGCCAGAAAGGCCCCCGGATGCGGCTCGCGCTCGGGCAAGGCCCCTTGCGCCACCGCCGCCGCAGCGTTCAGGCCGACCAGGGCCAGAGGATCGTCAAACAGGGCCGCCGGCCCCTCGCCCACAGGCTCCAGCCTTGCAGATCCCAGCTGGTCCGAGGTCCGCGACCTCAGATCGGCCACCACCCGCGCCCCCGCCTGCAAGAAGGGCCGCATCTTCCGCGACGCCCCGCCCGCGACATAGGCCGCGCGGCGTCCGTGCCGCTCGGTCAGCAGTTCGACCACGGCCCCGGTATCCCCATGCGCCCGCGCCGACAGGACAAAGGCGTCGTCCTGAACCTCCATCAGTCGGCCTTGATCGCATCAACGACGGCGCGCGCCCTGTCGTTCGGCACGGCGAAGCTGAGGACATATTGCTCGATCTTCCAGCCGTCGTCGGTCAGCCGCAACACGCCCGACCCGCGCGTGGTCCCATAGGCGTCGTTGTCCAGCACCTCGTCGAACCAGGCCACGCAGCGGCAATCCACGGGTGCGATGGTCACGGTCCGCGCGGTCGGCCGATAGGTCCAGCCCTTGCCTTGCGAGAAATAGGGCATGGCGTAGGCCCTGAAGTCCGGCAGGCTCCACCGCTCGGTCGCATCCGTGCCGATGAACCGACCGTCCGCCGTAAAGCTCGCGAAATAGGCCTCGCCGTCGGCCTTCGAGGCCGCGGCGTGCATGGCGTCCAGCACGCGCTCCACCGAGGCGGTCTCGGCCTCAGCGACAGGCGCGGCCTGAACCGGAGCAGCTAAAACTTGGAGCATCATCAGAGCGGCGGTGATCATGGCCATGTTCTAGTCCTGTTCTCCCACAGGTGAAAGCACCTCTCACCTTCCTTCTCCCCCAAACAGCAGACCGCGCTTCCTTCTTCCCTTGCGGGAGAAGGCCGAACGCCCCGCCCAAATCGTCGCAGCCACGCAACCGTCACACGACCGTATCGCCCCTGTCGTCCGCAGACGGTCTAAGCTCGGCCATCAAACGGAGTCCTCCCATGCGCCTGCAACGCCGCCAACTGATCTCGACCGGGGCTGCGGCCTTCGCCTTCGCCGGCTTCGCCCGCAACGTCCACGCCCAAGGACGGGAATCGGCGGCGAGCGAAGAAAGCTACGTCAATCAGGTCGAGGGCTACGGCCCGCTGAAGGCCGACCCCAACGGCCTGCTCGACCTGCCGGAAGGGTTTTCCTATCAGGTCATCTCCCAGAGCGGCGAGACCATGGACGACGGCCTGCTGGTCCCCGGCCAGCCGGACGGCATGGGCTGCTTCCCCCTGACGCCGACCACGGTCGCCCTGGTGCGCAACCACGAGCTGAAGGGGTCAAAGGCGCTTCACCGCAACATGGGACCCGGCGGCTTCCACCACGAACGCCTCGGCCTGCTGGACGCCTCCAAGGCCTACGACACCTACAAGGACGGCCGCGCCCTGCCCGGCGGCACGACAACACTGATCTACGACCTCGAAACCCGTCAGACGGTGCGTCAGCACCTGTCGCTGATCGGCACCTCGACCAACTGCTGCGGCGGCCACACGCCCTGGGGCAGCTGGCTGACCTGCGAGGAGACGGTCGAGACCCCCGCCGACGCCGACGTGACCAAGGCCCACGGCTGGGTGTTCGAAGTGCCTGCCGCCGCGACCGGCCTGGTCGACCCCGTGCCGCTGAAAGCCATGGGCCGCTTCGATCACGAGGCCGTCTGCATCGACCCGCGCACCGGCATCGCCTACCTGACCGAGGATCAGGGCGACGGCCTCTTCTATCGCTTCATTCCCACGGTTCCGGGCCAGTTGGCGCGCGGCGGACGGCTGCAAGCCATGGCCTTCAAGGGGCAAGCCGGCGCCGACAGTTCCAACCACGAGGCCCGCATCTGGTCGGTCAACGACTGGCGCGAGGTCGAGTGGGTCGACATGGACGACGTCGAGGACCCGGCGGGCGACCTGCGCCATCGCGGTCATGCGGCGGGCGCCGTCAAGGTGGCGCGCGGCGAAGGCGTCTTCTGGGGCGAGAACGAGCTCTACCTGACCGCCACCTCGGGCGGACCGCTGCGCCGGGGCCAGATCATGCGCTACGTCCCATCCCCCGACGAAGGCGGCGCGGACGAAGCCCGCAACCCCGGCCGCATCCAGCTGTTTGTCGAAAGCACCGACCTGCGCACCATGAACATGGGCGACAACCTGTGCATCGCGCCCTGGGGCCACCTGATCGTCTGCGAGGACAACTATTCCGACGAGGTGCGCAACCATATCAAGGGCGTGACGCCCGACGGCCGCCTCTACACCATCGCTCGCAACGTCTTCACCGGGAACTCGGAGTTCGCCGGGGCCGTGTTCTCGCCGGACGGCGCCGTCCTGTTCGTGAACATCATGTACCCCGGTCTGACCCTGGCGATCAGAGGCCCGTGGAACGCGGTCCGCTCATGAACAGGCGCGGGCGCGAGCGGCGAACCAGCCACAGGTTGATCGTCGCCGCGCCCAGCACCAGCGCCGCCAACGCCTGGTGCAGCGCGCCCAGGGTGATCGGCACCGCGTGCATCAGCGTCACAATGCCCAGCCCCGCCTGAAGCCACAGCAAGGCCGCCAGCACAAAGGCCGACAGTCCCAGCCCCTCGGCCAGCCGCCAGCGCCAGGCGTGGATCGCATAGGCCGTGCCGCCCGCCAGCAGCAGATAGGCGCCGATGCGGTGATTGAACTGCACCAGTCCCTGATCGTGCAGGAAGGCGATCGCCCCCTTGCCCCACTCCACCGGCGGGAAGACCGCCCCATTCATCATCGGCCAGTCGGTGTAGATCAGCCCCGCTTTGGCCCCGGCCACCAGCCCGCCCAGCAGGCACTGAACGAAGATCGCCCCGAGCAGCAGCCCTGCGCCCCAGGTCCAGCCGCGCGGCGACCGCGAATGGTCCGATCCGCTCCAGGCCTCCAGCCCGGTCCAGATCAGACCGGCGAAGATCAAAAACGCCAGACCCAGGTGGGTCGCCAGCCGCTCCGGCGCCACATCGACCCGCTCCGACAGGCCGCTGGACACCATCCACCAGCCGATCAGGCCCTGAATCCCGCCCAGTCCCAGCAGGATCAGACAACGCCCGATCAGCCGCTTAGGCAGCCGCCGCATCACCAGGAAGACGACGAAGGGAACCGCGAAGACCACCCCGATCAGCCGCCCGAACAGACGGTGCAGCCACTCCCACCAGAAGATGCCCTGGAACTCGCCCAGGCTCATGCCGGCGTTGACCTGGGCGTACTGCGGGATAGCCTTGTACTTGTCGAAGGCCTCGGCCCAGTCGGCCGCGTTCATCGGCGGGATGGCGCCCATGATGGGCTTCCACTCGGTGATCGACAGACCCGAGCCCGTCAGGCGCGTCACGCCCCCGATCACCACCATGGCGAAGACCATCGCCGCGCTGAAGAACAGCCACAGCGCGACCGCGCGGCTTTGATCCTGATTCACGAAACGCTTCATTCGACGCCTGCCGTTCGCCCCGATACACTGTCGCCTTACAAGTCGGGCGACCGGGGCGGTATGCCCCCCCAGCGCGGCAAGATCGAGTCGCTTTCGACGCCAAGGCGTCGCACCATTCTGAAGGAGCGCCCGTGGCGCCATATGCGGATATCGCCATCGCCGTCGTCGGCGCCCTGGTTCTGGCCTGGATCGCCGACCTGCTGACCGGCCGCCGGGGTCTCGGCGGAACCATCCTGGTCGCCGCCGTCGGCGCCGGTTGTGGCGCCTTCCTGGCCATCCGCGTCTTCGCCGTGGCCACGCTCAGCGACTGGACCTGGGTCGTCTGGTCGATGATCGCCGCCGTGGTCTGCCTGGTCGCCTTCTTCCTGTTCCGGAGCAAGCGCTGATGGGCGCCCGGACCCGCCGCTTCGTCGCCACGGTCGGCGTTGTGCTGTTCCTGACCTTCTGGGTCTGGGGCGCGGTGTCGATCAACGACCGCCTGCCCGACATCTGGTGGCTGGACCTGATCTTCTTCGCCGTCGCAGGCATCGGCTGGGGCATCCCCCTGATCCCGATGCTCCGCTGGGCCGAGCGCGAGCCCGGCGCGAAATAGAGCTGGAATTGCAAAAGGGGCCGCTCGAAAGCGACCCCTTTAACCAACCGATTTCCCTGAGGAAATGGTCGGAGCGACAGGATTCGAACCTGCGACCCCTTGACCCCCAGTCAAGTGCGCTACCAGGCTGCGCCACGCTCCGAAGACGCTCCCTATAGAGGGCGATTCCGCAGTCCGCAAACCCTAAAACGCTCTTTGAACAACAAGTTCGCCTCAGCGCTGCAGAACAGCGTCCAGACGCGCCTTCGCCGACTCCAGGTCGGCCAAAACAGCGCCCAAACGGGCGGCCTCGAACGGCGCGGCGGCGGCCGAAGCGACGGGTTCACGCTCCACGTCGGCGTCGATCTCCAGCGCCGTGGCCGGATCGCCGTAGGCGGCCAGACGGGCCAGCCCCTGCTCCTTGTGCAGACGCTGGACGCCGCGAATGGTCAGCCCCTCGTCGTGCAGCAGACGCCGCACGGCCTTCAGCACCGTGATGTCCTCGGGCCGATAGAAACGACGGCCGCCCGCGCGCTTCACCGGGACGATGAAGTCCAGCTTGGTTTCCCAGAAGCGCAGCACGTGCTGCTGCGCGCCGACTTCGTCAGCGGCCTCGGAAATGGTGCGGAAGGCGTTCGGGCTTTTGGCCACAGTCTATTCAGTCCTCGACGACCGCGTCGTGGACCCGGCTCTTCATGATTTGCGAGGCGCGGAAGCTGATCACCCGACGTGGGTTGATCGCCGCCGGTTCGCCGGTCTTGGGGTTGCGGCCCATCCGGGCGCGCTTCTCGCGCACCTGGAAGACGCCGAATCCCGACAGTTTGACTGTCTCGCCGCGCTCGAGCGATTCGACGACCAGTTCGAGCGTGCGCTCGACCAGACCGGAGCATTCCTGGCGGGAAAGCCCCACCTCGTCATGCACCGCATCGCACAAATCCGCCCGGGTCAGGGTCTCTTGTCCCGTCACTGCGTCTCTCCGCTGCCAATTCGCACGCATAGAAGGGCAAAGTCGCCCCGAATCAAAGCCCTGAATGCAAATCTAGAGACGGAAGGCGCAGGCGCCCCACGTCAGACCGCCGCCCATGGCCTCGATCACCACCAGATCGCCGCGCTTGATCCGCCCGTCCTTGATGGCCGCATCCATGGCCAGAGGGATGGACGCCGCCGAGGTGTTGGCATGCAGGGCCACGGTCGAGACGACCTTGTTTTCGTCCAGCCCCAGACGTTCACCGACCCCGCGAATGATGCGCTGGTTGGCCTGATGAGGCACGAACCAGTCGATCTCGGGGATCTCGACGCCCGCCGCCTCGGTCGCACCGACAATCGCTTCGGCGATGTTGACGACCGCGTGGCGGAAGACCTGATTGCCCAGCATTTTCAGATGGCCGACCGTGCCCGTCGTGGACGGACCGCCATCGACATAGAGCATGTCGGTCTTCGTGCCGTCGCAGCGCAGGGCGAAGCCCAGCACGCCCTGATCAGCCTTGGTCCCCTGCCCTTCGCGCGGTTCCAGCACGAAGGCGCCGGCGCCGTCGCCGAACAGGACGCAGGTGGTCCGGTCGTTCCAGTCCATCAAGCGGGTCATTTCCTCGGCGCCGATGACCAGGGCGCACCTGGCCATGCCGCGCGCGACGAAGCCGTCGGCCACGCTCATGGCGTAGACGAAGCCCGAGCAGACCGCCTGAACGTCAAAGGCGATGCCGACCGGCGCGCCCAGCTTGGCCTGAACGATGGCGGCGGTGGCCGGGAAGGTCTGATCCGGAGTGGTGGTGGCGACGATGATCAGGTCGACGTCAGCCGCCGTCTTGCCGGCGTCGGCCAGGGCGCGGCGCGCGGCCTCGACCGCCAGGTCGCTGGTCGGCTCGTCGTCGCGGGCCTGATGGCGTTGATGGATGCCGGTGCGCTCGACGATCCACTCGTCAGAGGTATCAACGAACTTGGCCAGGTCGGCGTTGGTGACGACCTTCTCCGGCAGGAAGGAGCCGACGCCGGTCACGGCGCTACGGATGACGCTCACTGGTGGGTCTCCCCAAGGGTTTCGGCGGCCGGCGCGGGCTGCTCCAGGGCGGCGAGCCGTCCCAGGTTGGCCCCGACCTTGGCCATGTAGTCGCTGCGCGCCAGATCGACGGCGATGCGGATGGCGTTTCCATAGCCGCGCGGCGTGGCGCCGCCGTGGCTTTTCACGACAATTCCGTTCAGCCCCAGCAAAGGCCCGCCGTTGATGGCGTTGGGGTCGATCCTGGCGGCCATGCGCTTCAGCGCCGGCATGGCGATCAGGGCGCCCAGCTTGGCGACCGGCCCCGAGGTCAGCGCCTCTTTCAGCAGACCCGAAATGAAGCGCGCCGTGCCTTCGGCGGTCTTCAGGGCGATATTGCCGGTGAAACCGTCGGTGACGACCACGTCCACCGTGCCCTTGGCGATGTCATCGCCTTCGACAAAGCCGTGATAGTTCAAAGGAATGCCGCCCTCGCGCAGGATGGCGTGGGCCTCGCGCACCTCGTCGTGGCCCTTCATGTCCTCGGAGCCGACGTTCAGAAGACCGACCGTAGGCTTGGCCACGCCATGCACCGCCGACTGGAAGGCCTCGCCCATGATGGCGAATTCGATCAACTGCTTGGCGTCGCTGCCGATGTTGGCGCCGACATCCAGCACCGCCGTATAGCCGCGCGTCGTTGGCCAGCTGGCGACGATGGCCGGGCGTTCCAGGCCGGGCGCCGCCATGCGCAGCAGCAGTTTTGAGATGGCCATCAGGGCGCCGGTGTTGCCGGCGGACACAGCCGCTTTGGCCTCGCCCGTCTTCACCGCCTCGATGGCGTTCCACAGGCTGGAGCCCTTGCCCCGACGCATGGCCTGGGCCGGCTTTTCGTCCATGGCCACGACCTTGTCGGTGTGGCGCACGTCGCAGACGGCGTCGGTCAGGGCGCAGCGCGCCATCTCGGCGCGAATCGCCGCCTCGTCGCCATGCAGCAGGAAACGCACGCCCTCGCCGTCATGCCGCGAGAGATAGTCTTTCACGCCGCCGACCACGACCGAGGGACCGTGGTCCCCGCCCATGGCGTCAAGCGAGATCAGTGTTGGGGATGCCAAGTGGAAATGGACTCCGTCGCCGTCTTGTCGCGGCGCTTCATATAGGGATGCGGGACGCAAATGTCGCACCCATGGGATGCTACCAGGTCAACGCGAGGTCAACCTTCACCGGAACCGTCCGTCGGACGCAGACCCTTCAGCACGGCGAAAGGCGAGATTTCGCCGGGTTCCGGCGGCTGCTCGAAGACCGCGCCCGGCTTGCGCGGGAAGGGGTCCAGGCTCAGCGCCAGCTGCTCAACGGCGTATTGGCCCAGGTCGAGGCTGCCGCCTTCGATCTGATCCGCCGAATCGTCGTCCAGCTCCAGATCGATTTCAGCATTCTCGTCGGCTTCGTGTTCAGTCGCCTCGACCATCTGAACCGAGAACTTGCGATCGATGCGGACTGGCAGCGGCTCCAGCGTCAGCCCGCACGTCTGAACCGCGTCGGCTATGACCCGCCCGTCCAGACGCCAGCCGGACACGGTCGGGACCAGGTTGATATCGACCTCGAACATATCGAGCGCCTGAAGGTCCAGGGCGCGGACGATTCGTTTGATCGCCTCCGCATCCGGCTTCAGGCGGCGCTGCACGCCGGCGCCGATGTGGTGAAGCCTCAGCGGCTCGCTATAGGGCAAGGGGGGAAGGTCGTTCATGCGGTGATCTCCGCCCAGGCCGGAGCCTTGGACACGGTTTCAAACGACTGCGCCGTCAGGTTCTGACGCGAGGCCACGGCGTAACGCGCCAGGGCGCGTCCGGTCTCCGCGTCGGCGCTTTCATAGATGTTCTTGGCCAGGGAGGCGGCCAGGGCGTCGACGTCCTCGGCGCGCAGCGGGCCTTCATAGGCGTTCATGCGCCCATACAGGGACTCGCCCAGCTTGCGCATCTTCTTGCCGACCGAGACGTCGCCGACGCCCAGTTCGCGCAGAGTGTTGTCCAGCGAAGAGATATAGGTGTCGAACAGCTTCTGGGCCGCGACCTCGCCGCGCTCGCCGTCCTGCTTGAGCCGGAGAAACAGAATCAGCACGTGCAGGGTGTAGAGCTCGAAACGGGCGTCGATCCGGTCCGCCACGCCCAGGGCGGTGTAAAAAGCCGGCTGACGGGCCTGTTCGACCGCAACGGCATACAGGGCGTCGCCCTGGCGCTCATCGGGTCGTTGTCGGAAGAGATTTCTAAGCATGAGCAACAGCCCCTTTTTCGCCGCGCCGTTGCACTAGGACGCAGCGCCGGTTAGGTCAAAGACCTTGTTATGCTGAGGCGGACGCGGATGCCCCGAATTACACCGATCTTCGCTGCTGTTGCGCTGGCCGCCGCTGCAGGCGCCTGTGCGCCGACCGTCGCCACCCAGGGCTTCCAGGCGATCGACGCCAAGCCTCAGGATGTCGTGGCTGGAACCGACACTCGGGAAACCGTCCTGGCGCGACTGGGGTCGCCCTCGACCACCTCGACCTTCGAGCCCGAGACCGTCTGGTACTACCTGACCCAGACGACCGAGCGTTACACCTACAACAAGCCGCAGGTGTCGCAGCGGACGGTGACTGAGATCACCTTTGACAAGGCGGACGGCAAGGTCGCCGCCGTGCGCACCCTCAGCCTGGCCGACGGTCGCGAAGTCGCCATGGAGCGTCGCGAGACCCCGACGCGCGGTCGCCAACTGACGATTCTGGAGCAGTTGCTGGGCAACGTCGGCCGTGGCCAGCTGCCGCGCACCGAAGACGACGTCCCCGGCCAGCGCCGCCCGGACTAAGGCCTCAGCGGCCACAAAAGATCAGGCCCCGGAGAGCAATCTCCGGGGCCTTTATCGTTAGACGATCTTCCCGCTCGCCAGCACCGCCAGCAGCAGAAGCGCCACGATGTTGGTGATCTTGATCATCGGGTTCACCGCCGGACCAGAGGTGTCCTTGTAGGGATCGCCCACAGTGTCGCCGGTGACGGCGGCCTTGTGCGCTTCCGAGCCCTTACCGTGGACCACGCCGTTCTTGTCGGTGAAGCCTTCCTCGATCAGCTTCTTGGCGTTGTCCCAGGCCCCGCCGCCGGAGGTCATCGAGATGGCCACGAACAGGCCGGTCACGATCACCCCCATCAGCATGGCGCCCAGGGCGGCGAAGGCGTTGGCCTTGTCCGGCTGGATGAACAGCACCACCACGAACAGGACGATCGGCGACAGCACCGGCAACAGGCTTGGCACGATCATCTCGCGGATGGCCGCACTGGTCAGGATGTCCACGGCCTTGCCGTATTCGGGCTTGGTCTCGAACGTCATGATGCCTGGGTTCTCGCGGAACTGACGGCGCACCTCGGCCACGACGGCCTCGGCGGCGCGTCCCACCGCCGTCATCGACATCCCGCCGAACAGGAAGGGCAGCGCCCCCCCGAACAGCAGGCCGACGACGACATAGGGGTTGGACAGGTCAAAGGCGACCGCCCCCAGTCCGTAGAAGAAGCTGCCCGGCGTCGCCTCGGCCGCAAAGTGCTTCAGGTCTTCAACATAGGCGGCGAACAGGACCAGCGCGCCCAGCCCCGCCGAACCGATGGCGTAGCCCTTGGTCACGGCCTTGGTGGTGTTGCCCACCGCGTCCAGGGCATCGGTCGAGACGCGGACTTCGGACGGCAGACCCGCCATCTCAGCGATGCCGCCCGCATTGTCGGTGACAGGTCCAAAGGCGTCCAGCGCCACGATCATCCCCGCCACGCCCAGCATGGTCGTGGTGGCGATGGCGATGCCGAACAGGCCCGCCAGCTGGAAGGCCGCGATGATGCCGACGATGATGGTCAGCGCCGGCAGGGCCGTGGACTCGAGCGACACCGCCAGACCCTGGATCACATTGGTGCCGTGCCCCGAGACCGAGGCGTTGGCCACCGACTTCACCGGGCGGAAGCCGGTGCCGGTGTAGTATTCGGTGACGACCACGATGGCCGCCGTGACCAGCAAGCCGACGACGCCGGCCCAGAACAGGTTCATGGGCTGGATCAGCAGCCCGCTAGAGGTCTCTACCGCGCCCGGCACCAGTTGGTTGATGACCCACCAGACGGCGATGACAGACAGGACCCCCGTGACGATCAGGCCCTGATACAGGGCCCCCATGATGTTGCCGCCCTTGCCCAGTCGGACAAAGAAGGAGCCGATGATCGAGGTCACGATGCAGATGCCGCAGATCGCCAGCGGCAGCAGCATCATCACTTCGACATAGGGCTGATCGCGGAAGAAGATGGCCGCCAGGACCATCGTCGCCACGGTCGTGACGGCATAGGTCTCGAACAGGTCGGCGGCCATGCCGGCGCAGTCGCCGACGTTGTCGCCCACGTTGTCGGCGATGGTGGCGGCGTTGCGGGGATCGTCCTCGGGGATGCCCGCCTCGACCTTGCCCACCATGTCGCCGCCCACGTCGGCGCCCTTGGTGAAGATGCCGCCGCCCAGTCGCGCGAAGATGGAGATCAGCGAGGCGCCGAAGCCAAGGGCCACCAGGCCGTCGACGACCGTGCGGCTGGTGGATTCAAACCCCATGCCCTGGGTCATGAAGGCGTAGTAGCCCGACACGCCCAAGAGGGCGCCGCCCGCCACGAACATCCCGGTGATGGCGCCGGAACGGAAGGCCAGGTCCAGCCCCTTGGCCAGACTTTCAGACGCCGCCTGGGCCGTGCGTACATTGGCCCGCACCGAAATCAGCATCCCGGCGAAACCGGCCGCGCCTGACAGCACCGCCCCGATCAGGAACCCGAGCGCAGCCCAGGGCCCGATAAGCAAAAAGGCCGCGACCAAGATCACGACCCCCACCATACCAATCGTTATGTACTGACGCTTCAGATAGGCTGACGCCCCTTCCTGGATCGCCGCGGCGATCTCTCGCATCCTGTCGTTACCTGTTCCGGCCTTCATCAGGACCGCAGTCTGGACGGCGCCGTAGAGCACCCCCAGTACGCCGGCCGCAATGACCAGCCATAGATAGTTCGTCATGGCGTTTCCAAGCCCTTGTGCAACAAGCACACGGATCCTTGGCGCGGGCGGGCGTTTCGCCTCGTCTCCGCCTTCCGGTCCCCCCGTGCGCCTACGAACGCAACCTTACGTCCCCCGGGAATTGCGGCTCAACTGTGTCAAAAGCCTCGCCGTGAAGCAACAGCGGTTTCTAAAGCCTGATTTCAGACGCCCTGCATGCCCGTGCGGCGGCGCGGCGTCTGGCTGACGACCTCGACGCGGGTCACGGAGCCGCGCCCGACCAGGGTCGCCGCCGATCGGATCAGGCTGGCGCTCAGGGCCGCCGTATCCAGCGCCACCCAGGTGTCCGGCAGGATGAAGGGCGTACGATGCCCCGCGCGGACCAGGACGTCCCGCAGATGGGCCTCCTTGGCCCGCACCGCCTCAACCGTATGGCCCGCCCCCAGATGCAGCTTCAGCACGATGAAGACGTAGTTGCGCACCCTGCCATCGGTGATAATCGGCAGTCCCATGCCGGGCAGGTTCAGGACGGCGGCGCCGGGCTCCGCCTTGTCCGACGCGCCGGCCGTCCCCGCAACGGCTGTTGCGGTCAGAAGGGCTCCAGCCTGGATCAGGGCGCGACGTTGCATGAGACTCACCCTGCCCGGTTCCGGTTAGGATTCCGTTGCCTAGTCGTGGGTCCAGCCGATCCGGGTCGGCGTGATTTCCTGTCCGAGGTGACGCACGATCACCCCCTTGCCCTCGACGACACGGCCGATACGGGTCAGACGCAGGTGGCGGCGTTCCGCCTCGCGGCGCAGGGCTTTCTCGGCGCCCGCCGGAACGGTCAGGACGATCTCATAGTCGTCGCCGCCCGTGGCCAGCAGCTCAAGCGCGCCTTGCGGGTCCACGCGACTGTCCAGCCAGGCCTGGGCCGCCGCCGACAGAGGCAGGACCTCCAGGTCGAGCTCCATGCCCACGCCGCTGGCCTCGGCGATATGGCCGGCGTCGGCGAGCAGGCCGTCGGAGACGTCGGCGCTGGCGGTGGCCAGGCCGCGCACGACGGGGGCGAACTCGACACGCGGCATGGGGGTGCGATAGGCGGCCTCCAGCGCGTCCATGCGCTCGGGCTCCAGCGACAGGGCGCCTTGCGCGGCCTGAAGCCCCAGCCAGCCGTCGCCGATGGTGCCCGTCACGAAGACCAGGTCGCCCGGTCTCGCCCCGCCCCGGCTGACAGTCGAGGAGGACGGCGCCCAGCCCAGCAGGGTGGCGGAGAAGCTGGCCGGTCCCGGCGTCTTGACCGTGTCGCCGCCCAGCAGGGAAATGTCGAAGATGGCCTGGTCGCGCCGCAACCCGGCGACAAAGGCCTCGCGCTCGGGCCAGCCGCAGCGTTCGGACCAGTGGCAGGCCAGCAGATAGCCGAAGGGCTCAGCCCCCTTGGCGGCCAGGTCGGACAGGTTCACCCGCAGCAGCTTCTGCGCCACCGTGTCCAGCGGGTCGTCGGGCAGGAAATGGACGCCCTCGATGATGGCGTCCTTGGTCAGGATCAGGTCATAACCCGGTCGCGAGGGCAGCACGGCCACGTCGTCGGCCAGCCCCCTCGCCCATTCCGGGTGCGCCAGCGGCTTCAGAAGCCGCTGGATGGTCTCGAATTCGCCAACGACGTCAATCGCGGGCATCGCGCGCCACGCCGTCGAGCGCCGCGTTCACGAACTTCGCCTCTGCCTCGTCGAAGAAGGCCTTGGCCAGCTCGACATACTCGTCGATGACGATCTCACGCGGCACGTCGGGCTTGGACTTCAACTCCCAGGCGCCGCAACGCAGCAGGGCGCGAAGCGTGGCGTCCAGACGTTCCAGCCGCCAGTTGGAGGCCAGACGCGCCTTGACCGCCTCGTCGATGTCGCGCTGGTCCTCGACCACGCCGTGGACGATGTCCGAGAACCATTGCTCGTCGGCCTCGGCCAGGGGGGCGCCGTCGATGTCGCCGTCGAAGCGGTGATCGCGGAATTCCTTGACGATGACGTCCACGCCCTCGCCCGCCAGCTCCATCTGATACAGGGCCTGGACGGCGGCCAGACGGGCAACCGTGCGGGCGCGACGCTGACGGCTGGTCAGTTGCGGCTCGGCGCGGGCTTTGTCGGCCTCGGCCAGCTGAGCCATGACTTCGGCGACAGTCGCCGGGGTGGGTTTGATCGATTCGGTCACGAGGCCAGTCCTCCGCGCAGGCGCTTGCGCAGCGCGATCAGGTCCAGACAGGCGCGAGCGGCGCCGCCGCCCTTGTCGCCTTCGCTCATCCGGGCGCGCGCCCAGGTCTGTTCTTCGTCCTCGGTCGTCAGGATGCCGTTGCCGATGGCCAGACCCTTGAGGCCCAGGTGCATCAAGCCGGCAGCCGACTGATCCGAGACGATCTCGAAGTGATAGGTCTCGCCGCGGATGATGCAGCCGAGCGCGACATAGCCGTCATAGCGCGGCGCGGTCGGGTAGCGACCGGCTTCCTCGGCCAGGGCGATGGCGGTCGGAACCTCCAGGGCGCCGGGCACGGTGACGACGTCGAACTGCACGCCTTGCGCACGCAGGGCGTCCTTGGCCCCTTCCAGAAGGGCGTCGGCCAGATCGTCGTAGTAACGCGCCTCGACGATCAGGACGCGGGTGGGGTCGTTCAGGATTGGTCTTCTCCGTCCATGTCGCGCCAGCCCACGATGCGCAGGCCGTAGCCTTCAAGCGCCGTCGGATTGGGCCGCGTCGAGCTCATCACGATCATATCTTTGACGCCGAGGTCGAGCAGAATCTGGGCGCCGACGCCATAGGCTTTCAGCGAACGATCCACCGCGGTCGGTTTGTCCGCCCCGCCCAGGCGCTCGGCCAGGCCATGCAGGCCAGGGTCGCGCAGGAAGACGACGACGCCGGGACCGTCGCTGGCGGCCAGGGCCTGCATCGCCTTGGGAATATAGTTCTGGCGCGCCTCGACATGGCCCAGCAGGTCGGCGGCGAAGTCGATCTGGTGCATGCGCACCACGGTCGGCTTGGTCGGGTCGATGTCGCCGCGTACCAGGGCGATGTGTTCGGCGCCCTCGATGGTGTTGCGGTAGAGGATCAGCTTGAACGGCCCGCCGTGGACGCTCTCGAACGGCGTCTCCAGCACCCGCTCGACAAAGCGCTCGGTGCGGCGGCGATAGGCGATCAGGTCGGCGATGGTGCCGATTTTCAAGCCGTGCAGTTGGGCGAAGGCGATGAGATCGGGCATCCGCGCCATCTCGCCATCATCCTTGATGATCTCGCAGATCACGCCTGACGGATTCAGGCCGGCCATGCGGCTGATATCGACGGCGGCCTCGGTGTGGCCGGCGCGGACCAGAACGCCGCCGTCGCGTGCGACCAAGGGGAAGATGTGACCCGGCGAGACGATGTCGTCCACGCCGCGCGTCGGGTCGGTCGCAACCTGGATCGTATGCGAACGGTCAGCGGCGGAGATGCCCGTGGTTACGCCTTCCTTGGCCTCGATCGAGACGGTGAAGGCGGTCTTCATGCTCTCACGATTGTCAGCGGCCATCGGCGGCAGGCGCAGCTGCCGAGCGCGGTCGCCGGTCACGGCCAGGCAAACCAGGCCGCGCGCATAGCGGATCATGAAGTTGATCTGATCCGGCGTGGCGAACTGAGCCGGAATGACGATGTCGCCCTCGTTCTCGCGATCCTCGGCGTCCACCAGGATGTAGGGGCGGCCGTTGCGGGCGTCCTCGAGAATGTCCTCGATCGGGCTGATCGGACTGTCGGTATTATGGACGGCCAGTTTCATCATGCGGTCTCCTGCCACCGCGCGAGGTAGCGCGCCAGCATGTCGATCTCCAGGTTGACCTTGTCGCCGACCTTCAGGCCGCCGAGCGTGGTCGCATCCCACGTATGCGGAATGATGTTCAAGTCGAAGCGGCGCTCTTGCACCCCATTCACCGTCAGGGAAACCCCATCGACAGTGATTGAGCCCTTCGGCGCGATAAAACGGTGCAGAGGCGCCGGCGCCTCGACCACGATGCGGTGCGATCCGCCCTCGGGTGTGATCGAGATCACCTCGCCCAGACCGTCGACGTGGCCCGAGACGATGTGGCCGCCCAGTTCGTCGCCCAGTTTCGCGGCGCGTTCCAGATTGACGCGGGTGTTCTCAGTCCAGTCGCCCAGCTTGGTCTTGGACAGGGTCTCGCCCGAGACCTCGACGGCGAACCAGCCTCCCCGCTCGTCATGGCCCTTCTCCGTCACGGTCAGGCAGCAGCCCGCGTGGCTGATGGAGGCGCCCAGGTCGATGGTCGCCGTGTCCCAAACGGTTTCGATCTCATAGCGACGGTCGCGGTCGGTGTGGCGGACGCTGCGGACGCGGCCGATGTCGGTGACGATGCCGGTGAACATAAAAGCTCCGGTCCCTTCGGACCCAAAAAACAGAGTCTAATTAGTCTAATTCGTCTGAAATCAGCCGTCGAAGCGCGCGTAGCGTTCCCACAGGTCGTCTCCGACAGGCTCGACGCCCAGACGACGGAACTTGGGGGCGTCGGCCAGCTTTGCAAGCGCCAGGGAGGCGACGCAGGGCCGCCCCTCCCCGCCCAGCAGGATCGGGGCGCGGAACCACTCGATGGCGTCCACCACGCCCGCCTGCAGAAAGGAGGCGGCGACACGCCCCCCGCCCTCGATCAGCAGGGAGCCGACGCCGCGCGCGGTCAGGACCTCCAGCACAGCCGATATGGCGGGGCGGCCGTCGTCGGCGGCGACCGCGACGACGTCAGCCTGGCCGATGGGGTGGGGCGCGGCGGTCGTCAGGATCAGGGTGTGGCCGCTGGCGACCTTGGCCGTCGCAGGGGTGCGAAGGCGGCTGTCGAGGACCACGCGAAGGGGATTCCTTCTCCCCTCGGGGGAGAAGGTGGGCGGCGAAGCCGCTCGGATGAGGGGGACCATGGCTCCAGCAGCCTCGTCGGACGATGAGTGCGCTGAACCCGCCCCCTCATCCGTCATGCTCCGCATGACACCTTCTCCCCCGAGGGGAGAAGGGGAAAGACGGACCGTCAGTTCGGGATCGTCGGCCAGCACCGTCTCGACGCCGACCAGGATGGCGTCATGGGTCGCGCGCAGGCGGTGGCCCTGTTGGCGGGCTTCAGGCCCGGTGATCCACTGGCTCTCGCCCGAGGCCGTGGCGATACGGCCGTCCAGCGAGGTCGCCAGCTTCAAGGTGACGCGCGGGCGCATCAGGCCTTGCCGGAGTCGTCGGAGCTCCCGTCAAAACCCTCAGCGCCGAGGAATTTGGCGAAGTCGTCGGTATGGCGGAAGTCCTTGTAGACCGAGGCGTAGCGGACGTAGGCGACCTCATCGACCGACTTCAGCGCCTTCATGATGAAGTCGCCGACGATGCTGGACGGGATCTCGGTCTCGCCCAGGCTTTCCAGCTGGCGCACGATGCGGCTGACCAGCAGCTCGACCTGATCGGGCTGCACGGGACGTTTCCTCAGGGCGATGCCCAGCGAGCGTTCCAGCTTGTCGCGGTCGAAGGGGGTGCGGCGGCCGTTCCGTTTCAGGATGACAAGTTCGCGCAGCTGCACCCGCTCGAAGGTGGTGAAGCGCCCGTTGCACTGCGGGCAGGACCGACGGCGGCGGATGGCCGCGCCGTCGTCAGACGGGCGGCTGTCCTTCACCTGGGTGTCGGCGTTGCCGCAGAAGGGGCACTTCATCCAGTCGGTCCCTTAACGGTAGATCGGGAAGCGCGCGGTCAGTTCGCGCACCTGGGCGGCGACGCCCGCGACGACGGCCGGATCGGCTTCATCGCCGCCGTTCATCGACGAGACGACGTCGGCGATCCAGTGGCCGATCTGCTTGAACTCTTCCTCGCAGAAGCCGCGCGTCGTGCCCGCCGGGGTGCCCAGACGGACGCCCGAGGTGACGGTGAAGGGCGCGGTGTCGAACGGCACGCCGTTCTTGTTGCAGGTCATCAGCGCCTTTTCGAGCTCATGCTCGGTGGCCTTGCCGGTCACGCCCTTGGGACGCAGGTCCACCAGGGCCAGGTGGCTGTCGGTGCCGCCCGAGACGATGGCCAGGCCGCGCTCGATCAGGACGCCGGACAGGGCCTGGGCGTTCTTCACGACCTGTTGGGCGTAGCCCTTGAACTCGGGCTTCAGCGCCTCGCCGAAGGCCACGGCCTTGGCGGCGATGACGTGCTCCAGCGGGCCGCCCTGCAGGCCGGGGAAGACGGCCGAGTTGATCTTCTTGCCCAGATCGACGTCGTTGGACAGGATCATGCCGCCGCGCGGACCGCGCAGGGTCTTGTGCGTCGTGGTGGTGACGACGTGGGCGTGCGGCACCGGGTCGGGATAGGCGCCGCCGGCGATCAGGCCGGCATAGTGGGCCATGTCGACCATCAGATAGGCGCCGACCGAATCTGCGATCTCGCGGAAACGCTTGAAGTCAATGTGGCGGCTGTAGGCCGAGGCGCCGGCCAGGATCAGCTTGGGCTTCTCCTTCTGGGCCATTTCGGCGACGTGGTCATAGTCGATCAGGTGGGTGTCTTCCGACACCTTGTAGGTGACGGGGCGGAACCACTTGCCCGACTGGTTGGCGGGCGAACCGTGGGTCAGGTGCCCGCCGCAGGCCAGGTCCATGCCCAGGAAGGTGTCGCCGGGCTGCAGCAGGGTGAAGAAGACCGCCTGGTTGGCCTGGGCGCCCGAGTGGGGCTGGACGTTGGCGAAGGCGGCGCCGAACAACTCCTTGGCGCGCTCGCGGGCCAGGTCCTCGATCACGTCCACGAACTCGCAGCCGCCATAATAGCGACGGCCCGGATAGCCCTCGGCGTACTTGTTGGTCAGGACGGAGCCTTGCGCGTCCAGCACCGCCTGGGAGACGATGTTTTCAGAAGCGATCAGCTCGATCTGCTCCTTCTGGCGGCCAAGCTCGCCCTGAATGCCCTTGAAGATCGCCGGATCGGCGTCAGCAAGGCTCTTGGAGAAGTACGATTCGTGGGTGAAGGCGGTCACTGGCGGGCATCCCGAAGGCTGAAGGCTGAAACGGCGGGACCTATCTAGGCCGCGCCGCCGAACACCACAACATCTAGGGGGTAGGATGCCGCTCATCCCCGTCATCCCGGAAGCGGCGCAGCCGCTATCCGGGACCGCAGGAAGCACAAACGCGGCGTCTTGGGCGGTCCCGGCTCTCGCTGCGCTTCGGCCGGGATGACGGCGATGGTCAGCGCTGTGACAAAGCCCGCTTCAGTTTGGCGATGGCCACGCGTTCGACAGCGCGCGGCTCCAGCGCGGGGCCCATGGCGGAGACCTCAATGCCCGTCGCCGTGTGGACGGCGTTGCACTTCACATAGGTCCCGTTGCGCACGAACTCGACGATGACTTCGCCAAGTTCACCGTCCTGCATCAGGCGGCGACCGGCTGTCGGGCCACGTTGCAGCGCGACCAGAGCTTGTCCATCGCGTCGACCAGTTGGTCGATCATGCCGTCGTCATGGTTCGGCGACGGGGTGAAGCGCAGGCGCTCGGTGCCCTTGGGCACCGTCGGGTAGTTGATCGGCTGGACGTAGATGCCGAAGTCCTCCAGCAGCATGTCCGAGATCAGCTTGCAGTGGACCGGGTTGCCGACATGGACCGGGACGATGTGGCTGACGCTGGGCAGGACCGGGATGCCGGCCTGGGTCAGGCGGCGTTTCAGGGTCTCGGCGCGTTCCTGATGGGCGTCGCGCAGTTCGGAGTGGGCCTTCAGGTGACGCACCGAGGCCAGGGCCCCGGCGGTCAGGGCGGGCGGCAGGCTGGTAGTGAAGATGAAGCCCGAGGCCCAGCTGCGCACGGCGTCCACGATCACGGCGTCGGCGGCGATATAGCCGCCCATGACGCCGATCGCCTTGCCCAGGGTGCATTCGACGATGTCGATGCCGTCCAGCAGGCCGTCGCGCTCGGCGACGCCGGCGCCGGTCGCGCCATACAGGCCGACCGCATGGACCTCGTCCAGATAGGTCATGGCGCCGTACTTCTTGGCCAGGGCGATGGTGCCGGCGATGTCGGCGATGTCGCCGTCCATCGAATAGACGCTCTCGAAGGCGACCAGCTTGGGCGCGCCCAGCGGGGCTGCGGCCAGCAGTTCTTCAAGGTGTTCCAGATCGTTGTGGCGGAAGATGTGGCGCGGGCCGCCGCCGTGGCGGATGCCCTCGATCATCGAGGCGTGGTTCAGGGCGTCCGAGAAGATGATCAGGCCGGGCAGAATCTTCTGCAGGGTCGCCAGCGTCGCCTCATTGGCCACATAGCCCGAGGTGAACAGCAGGGCTGCTTCCTTCTGGTGCCAGCTGGCCAGCTCGGCTTCCAGATCGACCGCCGAACGGGTGGTGCCCGAGATATTGCGCGTGCCGCCGGCGCCGGCGCCCACGGCGTCGATCTCGGCCTTCATGGCGTCCAGCACCAGGGGATGCTGGCCCATGCCCAGATAGTCGTTGGAGCACCAGACCACGACATTCTGTTCGGAGCCGTCGTCTCGGCGGCGAACCGCCTGCGGGAACTGGCCGCGCACGCGTTTCAGATCGGCGAAGACGCGATAGCGACCTTCGCTGCGGACCTGCTCGACAGAGCTTTGAAAGGCAGACTTATAGTCGAACAAGGCGCTAGTTCTTTCGCTTATACAGCTTTCCGCGCCTAATTGCGCTCGCCGCTCAGCGTTGTCCATGTTCAGAGCCGGACAAAACGTCCCAACCCCTTAATTGATAACGGTTCTCATTTTGAGTTGCCCGCGGTCGTCGGCCCTGCGGGACCTCCCGACCCGACGCGGGCTGGGTGAGTGTGCCCGCGGTCAAAACGCTCCGCCTTTTCGACCCGACGCGGGCTGGCACAGCCTGCCGTCATCCCGGGGCGGCGTAGCCGAACCCGGGACCCAAGCGGTGGATCACAGTCGCCGTCCAGCCAAAATCAAACGCCTGGGTCCCGGCTCTCCGCTCCGCTACGGCCGGGATGACGGCGCGGGATTCGCGCCGCCGTCATCCCAGGCAGATGTCAGTTCGCCAGCGTATCGAGGCGTCCACGCAGCATCTGGACCATGGCGGAGAAGTCCTTGCCGCCGTAGCCGAGGCCGTTGAACAGGGCGTAGAGGGCCTCGGCCTGGGCGCCGAGCGGGGTGGTGGCGCCGGCCTTGGCGGCGGCGTCCTGGGCCAGCTTTAGATCCTTCAGCATCATGGCGGTGGCGAAGCCGCCTTCGTAGTCGCGATTCGACGGCGCGGTCGGCACCGGACCGGCCCAGGGATAGTAGTTGCTGACGCTCCAGCATTGGCCCGAAGACTTGGACGCGATCTCGAAGAAGCGTTCCGGCTCCAGACCCAGCTTCTCGGCCAGGGCGATGGCCTCGCAGGTCCCGACCATGCTGATGCCCAGCAGCATGTTGTTGCAGATCTTGGCGGCCTGGCCGGCGCCATGGTCGCCCGCGCGGATGGTGATGCGGCTCATGGGATCGAGGGCGGGTTCGACGCGGGCGAAATCGGCCTCGTCGCAGCCGACCATGAAGGCCAGGGTGCCGGCGTCGGCAGCGGCTGTGCCGCCCGAGACGGGGGCGTCGGCGAAGGCGTAGCCGGCCTCCTTGGCCAGGCCTGCGACCTTGCGCGCCGTCTCTACGTCGATGGTCGAGCAGTCCAGCAGCAGGGCGCTGGAGGGCGCCGCGCCGATGATCTGTTCGGAATAGACGCTCAGCACGTGCGGGCCGGCGGGCAGCATGGTGATGACGATCTCGGCGTCCTTGACGGCCTCGGCGACCGAGCTGACCGTGCGGCACCCGGCCTCGGCGGCGCGTTCCAGCGCGGCGGGCGACAGGTCGAAGGCGGCGACGTCATGCCCGGCCTTGGCCTGATTGGCGGCCATGCCGCCGCCCATGTTGCCGAGACCGATGAAGGCGATGCGAGTCATCTGAGCGTTCCCTTATGGATTTTGCGGCAGGGTTAGCGCCCCCTGCCCCGCTTCGCCAGTCACCAGTTCGAGACAGAGATCATCTCGATGCCCCTGCCTCAACCGTCATCCCCGGCCTTGTGCCGGGGATCCAGAAACTCCACCAACGGCAGCTAGGCGTTCCGTCCAGACCGGAAAAGCCGCGTCTCTGGATTCTCGGCACAAGGCCGAGAATGACGCAGCGGGGATGACGTCAGCCCGGCTTACGGAAGCGATAGACGAACTGGTCGGTCTTGCCGCGAATGGCCTCGTCAAAGACGTTCAGGCTGTGGTCGTCCGCCGGGTTGGCGACGGCGGCGGTTTCACCGTCGAAGACGAAGCCGGCGGCCTCGACCTCCTTGCGCAGTTGCGCGCCCTCGATGCGGTGCAGGGTCTCGACGGCGGTGTTGCCGGCGCCGGGCGCGGCCTGGTGGTCGATGACCACGAACAGTCCGCCGGGCTTCAGCGCCTTGAAGATGTCGGCGTTCATCTTGGTCACATCCACGCCGAACCGGGGGATGTGGAAGTCGTGATATTCCTGGCTCATGAAGACCACGTCCAGCGGCTGGTCGAAGGTCATGGCGTCCAGGTCGCCGTTGACGCGGCTGACGTTGGGATAGGCGGCGACCAGGGCGTCGGCGCGCGGGTTCTCGCGCTCGGCGGTCTTGTTCGGCACGAAGGCGTAGACGTGACCGCCCTCGCCCACCACGCGAGCGAACAGGCGGGTGAAATAGCCCGCGCCGGGACGGATGTCGGCGACGCGCTGACCCGGCTGAAGCTGAGCGAAGGCGAGGATTTCAGCCGGGTGACGCAGCGGATCGCGGGCGACCTCGTCAGCGGGGCGCAGGGTGTCGGCGAGCGCGCTCTGAACCAGAGACGACGGGATGGTCTGGTCTGTGCTTTGGGCGAGAACCGGCGAACCGGCGAGCATCAGGGCGGACAGGGCGGCGGCGAGCAGGGCGGACTTCATGAGACGACCTCCGAAAAAGCTGGGCTGCATAAGGCGTGAGCTGGAGGCGACTGACAAGCCGCCTCTAGCCTTAATGATCAGCCCGCCGACATCGACGCCGGGGACTGCTTTTCTTTCAGCGTGACCAGTTCCTCGGCCATGGTCGGGTGTACGGCGCAGGTGGCGTCCCACTGAGCCTTGGTCAGGCCGGCCTTCACGGCGATGGCGGCCAACTGGATCATCTCCGGGCTTTCCGGGCCGACGATGTGAACGCCGACGACGCGCTGGCTGTCGGCGTCGACCACCAGCTTCATCAGCACCCGCTCGTCCGAGCCGGTGAAGGCGTACTTCATCGGGCGGAAGCGGGTCACATAGACGTCCACTTCGCCGGAACAGGCGCGGCGCGCGTCATGCTCGGTCAGGCCGACGACGCCGACCGGGGGCTGGCTGAAGACCGCGCTGGCGACGGCTTCGTAGTCGAAGTGCTGAGGATTGTTCTTGTAGACCGTCTCGTGGAAGGCGACGGCTTCGCGAATGGCGACGGGGGTCAGGTTCATGCGGTCGGTCACGTCGCCGATGGCCCAGATGTTGTCGGCCGAGGTCTTCGAATAGTCATCGACCTTGATCGCGCCCTGTTCGTTCAGTTCGACGCCCGCCTTCTCCAGCCCCAGATCCTTGACGTGGGGGACGCGGCCGGTGGCGAACATGACCACGTCGGTTTCCAGCGTCATGCCGTTTTCCAGATGGTTGACCAGGCCGGTCTCGGTCTTCTCGATCGAGGCGTGCTGACAGCCCAGGATGACCTTGACGCCGCGTTTCTCGATCTCGCCCGCCAGATGGGCGCGCACGTCGTCGTCGAAACCGCGCAGGATGTTGGGGCCGCGATAGATCAGGGTCGTCTCGACGCCCAGACCGGCGAAGATGCCCGCGAACTCAACCGCGATATAGCCGCCGCCTGCGATCAGGATGCGTTTCGGCAGTTCCGGCAGGTGGAAGGCTTCTTCGGAGGTGATGGCGTGTTCGATGCCCGGCAGGTCCTCGGGCTTCCACGGACGGCCGCCGGTGGCGATCAGGATCTTCTCGGCGGTGAAGGTCTGATTCTTGCCGACAATCTCGACGGTGTGGGCGTCCTTCATCACGGCGCGACCGTGGACCAGATCGACGCCCGCCTTGCCCAGGTTGGCGGCGTAAATGCCCGATAGGCGGGCGATCTCGACGTCCTTGGCTTGCAGGAAGGTCGGCCAGTCGAACTTCGCGTTATCGAAGGACCAGCCATAGCCCTCGGCGATCTCCAGCGCGTGGCTGACCTCCGAGGCCATGACCATGAACTTCTTGGGCACGCAGCCGCGAATGACGCAGGTGCCGCCGACGCGATACTCCTCGGCCACGGCCACCTTCTTGCCGCCCAAGGCGGTCAGCCGCGCGGCGCGCACTCCGCCGGAGCCGGCGCCGATGACGAAGAGGTCGTAGTCGTACTGGGTCATCGAGGGCTCCGGGAATGGACTCGAAAAGATGAGTCCAATTCGTCTGAATCGTCTGAAATCTGTGCGGCTGAACCGCAGCGCTGACCCGACTTAGGCGCCGGGGCGCGAGGGGGCAAGGCGATCCCGCGCTTCCGTCATCCCGGAAGCGGCGCAGCCGCTATCCGGGACCGCAAGAAACGCTGAAGGTTGTGTTTGTGGCGGTCCCGGCTCTGCGCCTCGCGAAGCGAGGCTTCGGCCGGGATGACGGAGGGCTTAGGGATTGATCGTCTCGAACCCGGCGTCCGTGCCGATGATGGCCAGGTCGGTCAGGTCGAGGAAGAGGCCGTGTTCGACCACGCCGGTCAGGCTCTTGAGGTCGGCGGCGAGGCGGGCCGGGTCAGCGATGACCTTGCAGGCGGCGTCGTAGATCAGGTTGCCGCCGTCGGTGCGGATCAGGCCTCGGTCGGCCTGACGGACGCGGGCAGGCATGGGGATGTCGTGGTCGGCCAGGACGTCGGCGATGCGGTTGGCGGTGGTTTTGTGACCGAAGGCGACGACCTCGATCGGCAGGGGGAAGGTCCCCAGCACCGGCACCACCTTGGCCGCGTCGGCGATGCAGATGCAGCGTTCAGACGCCTCCCACACCAGTTTCTCGCGCAGCAGGGCCGCGCCGCCGCCCTTGATCAGGGCGAGGCCTGGGCCGATCTCGTCGGCGCCGTCGACGGTCAGGTCGATGCGCGGGGTGTCTTCCAGCGTCGACAGGGTCAGGCCCAGCTCGCGCGCCAGATCGGCCGTGCGTTCCGACGTCGGGACGCACCGCAGGTCGGGCAGGTTGCGCGCCGCCAGCGCCTTGACGAACCAGGCGGCGGTGGAGCCGGTGCCCAGACCGACGACCATGCCGGCCTCCACATGGGCGGCGGCGGCTTCGCCGGCGTTCTTCTTCTGCAGGTCGCTCATTTCGCAGCCTTCTTTGCGCGCATCGTTTGCATAAAGCGGGCGGCCCAGCCCGACTTGGTCGTCTGTTCGGCGCGGCCGAGCGCCAGATCGCCGGGCGCGACGTCCTTCGTCACCACCGAGCCGGAGCCGACCATGGCGCCCGCGCCGATGACGACAGGGGCCACCAGCGACGAGTTCGACCCGACGAAGGCCCCCTCGCCCACCGTGGTCCGGTGTTTGAAGAAGCCGTCGTAGTTACAGAAGATGGTGCCGGCGCCGATGTTGGCTTTCGCCCCCACATGGCCGTCGCCGAGGTAGGCCAGATGGTTGGCCTTGGCCCCCGCGTCCATGCGGACGTTCTTGACCTCGACGAAGTTGCCGACCTTGACGCCCTCGCCCAGATCCGCGCCGGGGCGCAGGCGGGCGTAGGGGCCGACCTCGGCCTTGGTCGCGACGCGGGCGCCTTCGATATGGCTGAAGCTGCGGATGCGCGCGCCCTCGGCCACAACCGCGCCGGGGCCGAAGACGACGAAGGGCTCGATGGTCGTGCCGGCGCCGACTTCAGTATCCCAGGCGAAGTGGACGGTGTCGGGGGCCGACATGGTCACGCCCTCGGCTAGGAAATGCTCGCGCTGCACCGACTGGAACAGGGCCTCGGCCTGGGCCAGTTCGGACTGGGCGTTGACGCCCATGACCGAGTCCTCGGCAGCGAAGACCGCGCGGGTCGGGGCGCCGCGCTTGCGGGCTAGCTCGACCACGTCGGTCAGGTAGTATTCGCCCTTGGCGTTGTCGTTCTTCACCTGGGCCAGCAGGTCGAAGAGCAGGCCCACGGGGGCGGCCATGACGCCGGAGTTGCAGGCGGTGATGGCCAGAACATCCTCGGACGCCTCCTTGGCCTCGGTGATGGCCAGCAGGTCGTCGCCTTGCAGGATCAGACGGCCGTAGGCGCCGGGGTCGCGGGCCTCGAAGCCGATGACGGTGACGCCTTCATGCACATCAGCGAAGACCGGCTCGATGTCAGCGGCCTTCAGCAGGGGGACATCGCCGTAGGTCACGACCACATGGCCGATGAAGTCGCCCAGCACGGCCTCGGCGGCGCGGACTGCGTGGCCGGTGCCGAGCGGCGGGTCCTGAACGGCGATGGAGTCCTCGCCCAGACGGCGCACGACGTGGTCGCGGACTTCCGGCGAATGGGCGCCGACGACGACGACGATGCGTTCGCAGCCCAGAGCCTCGGCGGCGTCAATGGCGTGATCCAGCATGGCGCGCTGGCCGACCGGGTGCAGAACCTTGGGCAGCGGCGACTTCATCCGCGTGCCTTGGCCTGCGGCAAGGATGATGGCGGCGCGAGGATGGTGTGCGGTCATGAATCGATCCGGCGGCTTGTCGTCTAGCGCGATCTAGCCCATTGCCGGGGCCTGCGCGAGCCGGGAGACGACATGAGCACTGAACGCGATCTGCAGGGCTGGACCATCGCCTTCGACCTGGACGGGACCCTCGTGGACTCGGCGCCCGATCTGATCGGCACGCTGAACCGGATGCTGGCGCAGTACGAACTGCCGCCGACGCCCCTGTCCTCGGCCCGGCATCTGGTCGGGCATGGGGCCATGGCCCTGCTGCGCCACGGCTTCATGGAGGCGGGCGCCGCCTGGGACGAGGCCCATGCGCCCGGCCTGTTCGACCGCTTCATCGAGGACTACCTGGCCCACATCGCCGACGAGAGCACCGTGTTTGACGGCGTGGTCCCGGCGCTGGAGCGGTTGGCCGCGCGGGGGGCCATCCTATGCGTGGCGACTAACAAGCGCACAGACCTGGCGGTCGCGTTGATCGAGGCGCTGGACCTGACCAAGCATTTCGCCTTCATCGCCGGGCCGGATGCGGTGTCGGCGCGCAAGCCGAGCGGGGCGCATATTCATGAGGCGGTGCAGAAGGCGGGCGGCGATCCTGCGCGCTGCGTCATGGTCGGCGACAGCACGACGGACACTAAGGCTGCGAAAGACGCGGGCGTGGCCTGCATCGTCGTCGGCTTCGGCTACAACGACGTGCCGCGCGAAGAGCTGGGCGGAGATGTGGTGATCGACCACTACGACGGGTTCGAGGCGGCGCTGGCTGAAGTGATGCCAGGGTAGACCCCTCATGCCCATCTGACGTCATCCCGGAAGCGGCGCAGCCGCTATCCGGGACCGCAGGAAGCGCCGACCGTCGAGCCTTGGGCGGTCCCGGCTCTGCGTCTCTCTGACGAGAGACTTGGCCGGGATGACGAATAATGCGCAATAAAACTAAACGATCCGACAGAACTTCTACGCCCTATCTGCGCCCGTCGCGGTTGCCGTCTGCGCGCGTGGGAAACACATAGATCGACCGCTCCTCCCCAAAGGTCGTCATGTTTCGTCGCTTCTTCGCTATCCCGCTCTGGCAGCGCACCGCCGCCGGTTTCGCCCTGGGCATCATCGCCGGACTGATCCTGCGCGAGCAGGCCGTGGTCTGGTTGCAGCCGATCGGCGACGTCTATCTGAACTTGATCCGCATGGTGGTGGCGCCCCTGGTGCTGTTCACCATCGCCAGTTCGATCGCCAAGCTGGGCGAAGGGGTCGGGGCGGTGCGGCTGGGGGTGCGGACCCTGGTCTGGTTCGCGATCACCTCGCTGCTGGCGGTGCTGGTCGGGTTTGCGTTCGGGCATCTGATCAATCCGGGCGTCGGCCTGTCCAACCTGCCGCTGGGCGAGGTGAAGGAACGGGTGATCCCGACGCCGCTGGACGTCCTGCTGGGCATCGTGCCGACCAACCCCTTTGCGGCGCTGAGCGAGGGCAAGGTGCTGCAGATCATCTTCTTCTCGGCACTGATGGGCGCGGCGCTGGTGGCGCTGGGCGACCGGGCGCAGACGGCGCGGCGGCTGGTGGATGAAGGCGCGGCTTTGGTGTTTCGCATCACCCGCTGGGTGATCCAGCTGACGCCGTTCGGGGTGTTCGGCCTGATCGGCTCGGTCGTCGGCGGCTATGGCTGGGAAGCGCTGCTGCCGCTGGGCAAGTTCATCTTCGCCATCTACGCGGCCTGCCTGTTCCATATCCTGATCGTCTATTCGGGTCTGCTGAAGCTGCACGGGCTGAAGATCACCAGCTTCTTCCGCGGCGCGTTCGCGGCCCAGCAGACGGCCTTCGCCACATCGTCTTCGCTGGGCACCCTGCCCATCACCCTGCGCCAGACGGTCGAGCGTTTGGGCGTGCCGCAAGCCTATGCCGCCTTCGCGGTGCCGCTGGGGGCCAATGTGAAGATGGACGGCTGCGGGGCGATTTATCCGGCCATCGCCTCGATCTTCATCGCCCAGTATTTCAGCATCGACCTGTCGCTGACCCAGTACGTGCTGATCGGCCTGACGGCGGTTCTGGGCTCGCTGGGGACGGCGGGGGTGCCCGGCACCAGCATCGTTATGCTGACACTGACCCTGTCGACGGCGGGCCTGCCGCTGGAAGGCATCGGCTATATCGTCGCCATCGACCGGATCATCGACATGATGCGGACGGCCACCAATGTCACCGGCCAGATGCTGGTCCCCGTCCTGGTCGCCAAGGAGGAAGGCATCCTGAACGAGGACATCTACAACGGTCATGTCGCCTGGCTGCCGGGCGATCCCGAGGCGGAAACGCCGGAAGGGGTCCGCGCCGCCGGTATTTGATCAAAGAGGCTTGCCGTCGTCGGAATCGCGGGCTACATCGCGCCTCCCGACGGCCCAAGCCATTCTGATTTGGTCGTTACTGCGCTGGACGCGTAGCTCAGCGGGAGAGCACCTCGTTCACACCGAGGGGGTCACAGGTTCAATCCCTGTCGCGTCCACCACTTTCCTTGAATATTTTCACGCCCATGCAAGCGCCCTGCTGCGCGCGGCCGGATGGCTCACGTCTGGCCTGAAGCGATGGATGGGGCATTGGGAAGATCAGCGGCTACAGGTTTAAGGACCTGCGGCTGCCGGCGGCCGGAACCATTCCGGGCTCCCGCCCCCTTTGAAGGTCTGTAGAGCCGCGCGTTCTCGCGCGAGCGACATACCTCAGTTCCCGAGTAGACACGCATGAACCGTCCCACCGACACCTCGGCCTCTCTTCGCGTTCTAGAACAGGAGGCCGAGAGGATGGCGAGGCTCTCGCCCTTCGCCGCGGATCGCGACCGATTCAACCGGATCGCCCTGCGCTACCGCGAAGAGGCGGCAAGACGGGACAAGGAGGTCCCCCCGCCCTCGTCCTGATGTCCGGCCCAGCAGGTCGGCGGCCCTCCCCTCTATTGTCCCGCTCTGCTTCGCCGGCGCCAGCCTTCCACCACAGTGTCAGACCACTTTCGCACGCCGGGCTTGGCGCTTGATCTGAGGCATGGATCAGGTCCAGTGAACGTGACCGTCCTGAGGGACTCTGGATGTCGCGCCATGAACCAGCCGAACGCGCCTGTATGGCACGAGAAACACCTTCGGCTCGGCATACGAGCCGCGGGCGTCGCTCTATGGTCGTGGAACGTCGAGACGGACCGCCTGACCATGGACGCGATCGGGTATGCGCTTTGGAACCTTCCAGAGGACGCAGGGGTGACTTTCGAAGACCTCTCCATGCACATTCACCCCGCCGACAGGGACCGCGTCCGGGCGGCCTTCAATGCGACGCGAGGCATCGTCGGACCCTATGAGATCGATTTCAGGATTTTGATCGAAGACGAGGTGCGCTGGATTTCCGCCCGTGGCCGGGGCGACGACGAAGGCATAGTCGGCGACGTCATGTATGGCGTCTTCCTTGACGTGACAGGCCGCAAGCAGGCTGAAGAAGCGCATGAGCTGCTGGCGGGGGAAATGAGCCACCGGGTCAAGAACTTGATCGCCATCGCCGGCGCCCTCACCTCCATGTCGTCCAGGGCGCCGGGCACCAAGGAGGAAATGGCGAGCGAACTGACCAGTCGTCTCACCGCCTTGGGCCGCGCGCACGACCTTGTCCGTCCTGTACCCGGCCAGACGGAAAACGCCGCCCTTCTGGCGGATCTTCTTTCAATCCTGCTGGCGCCCTATGATGATCTAGGCGCGTTCAGCGGACGCGTTCGCGTGACCGCGCCCCGCATGGGCGTCGGTGAGAGCGCCGCCACGGACCTGGCGCTTGTCCTCCATGAATTGGCGACGAATTCCCTGAAGTATGGAGCCCTGTCCTGCGGGAGCGGGCTGCTCGATGTGGCTTGCACTGTAGCAGACGACGAATTGGTCATGGTCTGGACCGAGCGCGGCGGCCCGGCCGTCACGCCCCCGAACGACGCCTTGGGCTTCGGCAGCCGTCTTCTCGACCGGATCGTCACCCGGAAGCTGCGGGGGTCCATCGCGTATCAATGGAATCCCGAAGGCCTGATCGCCACAGTGCGCGTGCAAGTCGCGAAACTCCTGAGCTGACGACCCGGACTCGCCTCCGCCCTCCGGGTTACTGAGGAGGCCTTGCGCAAGGCCGGGCTGATGAAATGAAGCTGGGCCTCGGCCTGGCCTCATCTCTGTGCGACACCTGATCCATGACGGATGAACGCAAGCAGAAGTTGGCCGGCGAGCGCGCCGAGCTCTACGCCCCGGCGCCCACGGGCGGATCGACCATGGCCGGCCTCTGCGCCGGTACGGTGAGCCTGCTCGGCGTCTTCGTGGTTTCAGGCTTCTACGGACATGACGTCGAGGACCATCTGGTGCTGACCGCCGTCGCCACGGCGGTCGGCTTCCTTGCCGGTGTGATCGGATACAAAAAAGTGGCTCGCGCAAACCGTCGCGCGGTCAGGACGGAGCGGCAGGCCATCGACGACGGCAAATCGTGAAGTCGTAAGCCGCCTGAGGACCTCGCGATAGTCGGCCAAAAAACCAGGCTCGCGATCCGACCGTGCGTTCACGTCGTCGGTCTTACCGTTCTCGATTACCGAAGGCTTGCTGGCCGGGCGGCGGCCGTGAAAAGCAGCCAGAGCGCGATCAAAACAAAAACGGGCTATCTGCGCGACGGCCAGCCCCGTTCTCGCCTACAACCCTGGCGCGCCTTCTGGTCCGGCTTAAAACCCGTGGCGCCCTTTGCCGTCTCGGGCGTTGATCAGCTTCACCGGAGGCGACCTTGATCAACAGACCAGGCCCGAAATCAGTCCGTCAATCCTTGCGGGCGGGCGCGACCTCCGTCTGGCGTGTGGCGAAAACTCGGGCGGACAGGCTAAGGACCTACGTCGTCGCCGAAGACCCTGTCTGGCGGGCGTTTCGACATCCCGGAAAGCCGGAGGCCGTCGCGGCGGGGATAACCCTGGCCCTGGCGGTCGGTTTTCTGTTGTTCCTGGTTCTGTTCGACTGGAACTGGCTGCGCGGACCGATCAGCCGCGCGGCGTCGGCCTCGACCGGCCGCGAGGTCCTGCTGAACGGCGATCTGGATGTCAGGCTGTTCAGCTGGACCCCGTCAGCCACGGTGCGCAGACTCACTGTCGGCGGCCCCGCCTGGGCGCGCGGTCGGAATACGGCCGAGGTCGAACAGCTGGACGTCTCGGTTCGGTTGCGTCGGCTGTTCCTGGGCCAGATGGAGGTATCGTCCCTGACCATGACGCGCCCGACGGTTCATCTGATCGTGGATACGGAGGGCCGGCGCAGCTGGGACCTGAAACCGGATCGACCGGACGACGGTCGCGGGGCAAAGCTGCCGGTCATCCAGCGCCTGGTCATCAAGGGCGGCCGCCTGACGCTGGACGAGCAGCGGCGCGGCATGAAGCTCGACGCCATAGTCGCCGCGCGCGAGGCGCGGTCTCCCGAGGAGGGTGAAAGCGGTTTCCAGCTTGACGGCAAGGGGACGATGAACGGCGCGCCGCTCACCCTTCGCGTCACGGGCGGCCCCTTCGTCAATATCCGCCGCGACCGGCCCTACGCCTTCACCGCCGATCTGTCAGGGGCCGGGTCGAGACTGAAGGCAGAGGGCGCCGTCACTCGCCCCTTCGACCTGGGGCGTTTCAACGCCGTGCTGGAACTGGAAGGACAGGACCTGGCCGACCTCTATCTGCTGACGGGCATCACCACGCCGAACACGCCGCCCTACAGATTGAGCGGCCGCCTGAGCCGCGACGGCACCCTGTTCCGCTTCGCCGATTTCAGCGGACGGGTCGGATCGTCAGACCTGTCGGGGACGCTGGAGGTGAATAAGATCGGCGCACGCCGCCGCGTTGATGCGGAACTGGCCTCTCGCTCGCTAGACATCGATGATCTCGCGGCCGTCCTGGGCGCCCGGCCAAGGGTCACAAGCGGCGGGACGGTGGCCAGCTCTGGCGCGCCGGGCAAGCTCCTGCCCGATGCGCCGCTGCGGACCGAAAGGCTTCGCGCCATGGACGGGTCCCTGTCCTATCGGGCCGCTTCGGTGAAGGCCAACACCCTCGACATCCGGCAGGTCCGGCTCGGCGCCGACCTGAAGGACGGGATACTGAAGCTCAACCCGGTGTCCTTCACCTTCAATCGCGGCGAACTCAACGGGACAGCGCGGATCGACGCCCGCCGGAGCACGCCTTACAGCGCCGTAGATTTCCGCCTGAGCGGCTATCCGCTGGAATCGATCATCCCCGCACGAGGCGGCGCGCCGACGGTGACGGGCCGCGCCCTGGGTCGGGCGAAGCTGGAAGGGCCTGGGGCCTCCATCCATGATCTGGCGGCCAATTCCAAGGGGACCATCAGCCTGGTCGTCCCCCAAGGGCGGATGCGGTCGGCCTTCGCCGAACTGCTGGGCATCAATGTCGGCGCCGGCTTGCGCAAGCTGCTGTCCGGCGATCAGTCCACGTCCGGCATCCGCTGCGCCGTGGCGGATTTCACAGTCGCCGGCGGCGTGGCGACCTCGCGCACCCTTGTGATCGACACGGACGTGGTCCTCGCCCAGGGATCGGGGACCATCGACCTGGGGGCCGAGACGATGAACCTGAGGATCGACGGCGAAACCAAGAAGCCTCGTCTCCTGCGGGTCTGGGCCCCGATCACGGTCAAGGGCCCGCTCGTCTCCCCGAGCCTTGGCGTGGACGTTTCGGCCGTGGCGACCCAGGGCGGGATCGTCGGCGCCCTGGCGACCCTGGTCAATCCGGTCGCCGCTCTGCTGGGCTTCGTGGACCCCGGCCTGGCGGAAGACGCCGACTGCGGCAGCCTGATCGCCGGCGCCCGTTGAACGCCTTGACCCGCGTTCGAACCCACGAGGTAGGCCAGAGCCTGGCGCGGCACGCGGCCCTGTCGCGTCGCCGCATGCATCGCGAGCACCGCGTGAGCTATTCCACGTCGGCTCGGTCGGCGATCAGGCGTTCGTCAGCACCACGCCGACCAGGACAGCGGCCCAATGCACCCCGGCGGCGGCCACCACGTGGCCATGCCAGACGGCTCTGAACCAGGTGAGCTTCTTGCGCACGTAGAAGACGGCGCCGGACATGTAGAGGACGCCTCCCGCCGCCAGCAGAACCAGGGCGATCAAGGAGCCGTGGGCGATCATCGGCTTGAAGGCGATCACCACGAGCCAGCTCAAGGCAATATAGAGAAGTATCCAGAATCGGCGGCCGACACCCGGAAGGAAGAGCTTCCCCAAGGCCCCGAGGACCGCCAGTCCCCAGACAGTCGCCGTCATGCCCCACGCCCAGGCACCCGTAAGATTATGCGTGGTGAAGGGCGTATAGGACCCGGCGATCATCAGAAAAATGCCTGCGTGATCCAGGCGACGCAGCAGCGGACGCCACCGCGCCGCGGCGAAATTATAGGCCGTCGAAAAGCCGAGCATCGCCAGCAAGCCGACCGTGTAGACGCTAACGGCGAGGACGAGACCGAGACTCCCCTTGGCGACGGAAAGACCGAGGAGGACGCCGCCGCCGAACAGGGCCAGGGTCAGGCCGACCACATGCACCACTAGATCCGCGCATTTGGCGCGAGACGTCGGGTAGTGCTTCGGCGACAGGTCGAGTTGGGTCACGGCGGTCAGCCTAGGTGGTGTGGACAAAGTGCCTGACCCACAAGCGGATTGAAGCGACGAGG
>NZ_QLLC01000027.1 GCF_003350205.1 Brevundimonas bullata
CCTTCAGACCATGACGCTTGAGGCGTCGCCCCAAGACCTAAGTCTCCAGCGTGCGAGCGCCAAAGCTCCTGCCTACACCCCCACCCAACCCTCCCCCCTCGAGGGGGAGGGCTTCGGAAGAGTCTGCGTATGACCCGCCAAGACCGTATCGCCGCCCTGCACGCGGCGGCCAAGGAACGCGTCCTGGTCCTCGACGGGTCCTGGGGCGTCATGATCCAGCGACGCGGGCTGGAGGAGGCTGACTTCCGCGGCGACCGCTTCGTCGCGGCCAACGGCTATGATGAAAAGCATCAGATGAAGGGGAACAACGACATCCTCTGCATCACCCGCCCCGACATCATTTCCGACCTGCATGACCAGTATTACGGCGCGGGCGCGGACATCAGCGAGACCAACACCTTCTCCGGCACGGTGCTGGCCCAGGACGACTACCACCTGGACGCCCAGGCCGTCTGGGACATCAATCTGGAAGGCGCCCGGCTGGCCCGCGCCGCCGCCGACCGCTGGACCGCCAAGGAGCCGCACAAGCCGCGCTTCGCCGCCGGCTCCATCGGCCCGCTGACCAAGATGCTGTCCATGTCGTCGGACGTGAACGATCCCGGCGCGCGGAGCGTGACCTTCGATCAGGTCTATGAGGCCTATCGTCATCAGGTGAAGGCCCTGAACGAGGGCGGCGTCGACCTCTATCTGATCGAAACCATCACCGACACGCTGAACTGCAAGGCCTGTATCAAGGCCATCAAGGACCTTGAGGACGAGGGCCTGCCCGCCCTGCCCATCTGGATTTCCGGCACCATCACCGACCGTTCGGGTCGGACGCTGAGCGGCCAGACCGCCGAAGCCTTCTGGAACAGCGTGCGCCACGCCAAACCGTTTGCGGTGGGCTTCAACTGCGCCCTCGGCGCCGACCTGATGCGCCCCTTCATCGCCGAACTGAGCCGCGTCGCCGACACCCTGGTCGCCGCCTATCCCAACGCGGGTCTGCCCAACGCCATGGGCCAGTACGATGAACAGCCGCACGAAACCGCCCACTTCATCGAGGAATGGGCCGCCTCGGGCCTGGTCAACATTGTCGGCGGCTGCTGCGGCACCACCCCCGACCACATCAGGCACGTCGCCGAAGAAGTCGCCCCGCTGAAGCCGCGCCAAATCCCTGAACGCCCGGTGGCTATGCGCCTGTCGGGGCTGGAACCCTTCGAGCTGGTGGCCTGAAATGTGGGTATCACAGACATACTTGGCAAACGTCGAGCCAGGGCAGGGCTGCTTCGTCTATTACCTCTTCGAGGATTACTCTCGAGAGCAAACTGAAATTACCAAAAAAGCAACAAACAGGCTTAGGGAATTCGGTAAAAGATTCGGAAATGACGCTGCATTTTTTGCGCCGGACGAAGACTGCCTAACGCGCATCAGTGATGAACTTAGATCGACCTTCACCCAAGCATGGTGGGAACTAAGCGGAAAGCTTCCCGGACTAATGGTCGCGCGCAGCCAACTGATTGATTTCAAACCAGGCGATGAATTTCTGTACCTCCCTATCGGGAAGACGGAAGCCGACATGGAACTTTCCTTCAAGCGGCTCTCAGAGGTTCTCCTTGAAGTTCGAGCATTGAGGCACGTGCCGCCAAAGCTACAACGCCCCCCCTCATTCATCGACGCTGTGTGGGACCGAGTAACGATCGAGCCCAGCTTCTTTGGCCTCAAGCTGCGATTGAAATCGCCGAAAAGAAACTGATGCGTCCTGTCTTCATCAACGTCGGCGAGCGGACCAACGTCACCGGCTCCGCCAAATTCCGCAAACTGGTGGTGGACGGCGACTACGCCGCCGCCCTCGACGTCGCGCGCCAGCAGGTCGAGGCCGGCGCCCAGATCATCGACATCAACATGGACGAGGGGCTGCTGGACGGCGCCGTCGCCATGCGCACCTTCCTCAACCTGATCGCCGCCGAGCCCGACATCGCCCGTGTGCCGGTGATGATCGACAGCTCCAAGTGGGAGGTCATCGAGGCGGGCCTGAAGTGCGTTCAGGGCAAGCCGATCGTCAACTCGATCTCGATGAAGGAAGGCGAGGCCGCCTTCCGCGAGCACGCGGTCAAATGCCTGCGCTACGGCGCCGCCGTCGTGGTCATGGCCTTCGACGAGGTGGGTCAGGCCGACACCGCCGCGCGCAAGATCGAAATCTGCACCCGCGCCTATAACATCCTGGTCAACGAGGTCGGTTTCCCGCCCGAGGACATCATCTTCGACCCCAACATCTTCGCCGTGGCGACGGGGATCGAGGAACATGACAACTACGCCGTCGACTTCATCGAGGCGGTCAAGGTCATCAAGGCCACCCTGCCCTACGCCCGGATCTCGGGCGGGGTGTCGAACGTCTCGTTCAGCTTCCGCGGCAACGAGCCGGTGCGCCGGGCCATCCACAGCGTCTTCCTCTACCACGCCATCAACGCCGGCATGGACATGGGCATCGTCAACGCTGGCGACCTGCCGGTCTATGACGACATCGACGCCGAACTGCGTGAGGCGGTCGAGGACGTGATCCTCAATCGGCCGCAGCGGACCAATGTATCCAACACCGAGCGGCTGGTGGATATGGCGCCCCGTTACAAGGGCGAAAAGGGCGCGGCGCGCGTCGTCGATCTGAAATGGCGCGAGCAGCCCGTCGCAGCCCGCATCGCCCACGCCCTGGTCCACGGCATCACCGAGTTCATCGAGGCCGACACCGAGGAGGCCCGCCTGTCGGTCGAGCGCCCCCTGCACGTCATCGAAGGTCCGCTGATGGACGGGATGAACGTGGTCGGCGACCTGTTCGGCTCGGGCAAGATGTTCCTGCCCCAGGTGGTCAAGTCGGCCCGCGTGATGAAGCAGGCCGTGGCCTGGCTGGAACCCTTCATGGAGGCGGAAAAGGCCGGCAAGCCGCGCGAGCAGGCGGGCCGCATCCTGATGGCCACGGTCAAGGGCGACGTCCACGACATCGGCAAGAACATCGTCGGCGTCGTGCTTCAGTGTAACAACTACGAGGTCATCGACCTAGGCGTCATGGTCCCCGCTGACCGCATCCTCGACGCCGCCATCGAGCACAAGGTCGACATCGTCGGCCTCAGCGGCCTGATCACCCCGTCGCTGGACGAGATGGTCTTCGTCGCGCGAGAGATGGAGCGCCGCGGCTTTGACATCCCCCTGCTGATCGGCGGGGCCACCACCAGCCGCACCCATACGGCGGTGAAGATCGAGCCCGGCTATCGCAAGGGTTCGACCACCTATGTCATCGACGCCAGCCGCGCCGTCGGCGTGGTCTCGGGCCTGCTGTCGCCTACCGAAAAGGCCAAGAACGAGGCCGCGACGCGCGACGAATACATCCGCATCCGCGAACAGTATGCGCGCGGCCAGGAGGTGAAGGCCCGCGCCACGCTCCAGCAGGCGCGCGACAACCGCTTCAACGTCGATCCGACCGCGCCCATGCCCGGCAAGCCGTCGTTTATCGGCGTGCGGGCGTTTGACGCCTGGGACCTGGCCGATCTGGCCGACCACATCGACTGGACGCCCTTCTTCGCCAGCTGGGAGTTGATCGGCCGCTATCCGCTGATCCTCGAAGACGAGATCGTCGGCGAGGCGGCGCAGGATCTGTTCAAGGACGCGCAGGCCATGCTGAAGCGGATCATCGACGAGAAGTGGTTCACGGCGAAAGGCGTCGTCGGTTTCTGGCCCGCTCAGGCCGTGGGCGACGACATCGCCGTCTATGCCGACGAGAGCCGGGCCGAAGAGATCGCCCGCTTCCACACCCTGCGCCAGCAAATCAAGAAGTCGAACGGCAAGCCCAACCTGGCCCTGTCGGACTTCATCGCGGAAGAAGGCCAGGATTATGTCGGCGCCTTCGCCGTCACGGCGGGTCACGGCGAGCTGGAAATCGCCAAGACGTTCAAGGACGCCGGCGACGACTATTCCTCGATCATGGCCACGGCCCTGGCCGACCGCCTGGCCGAAGCCTTCGCCGAGGCCCTGCACAAGAAGGTGCGGACCGAGCTTTGGGGCTATGCCTCAGACGAAGCCACGACCACGCAGGACTTGATCGAAGAGAAGTACCAGGGCATCCGCCCCGCCCCCGGCTATCCGGCCCAGCCCGACCACACGGAAAAAGCCACCCTGTTCCGCCTGCTGGACGCCGGAAACAATGCCGGCATGGCCCTGACCGAAAGCTACGCCATGACGCCCCCGGCGTCCGTCAGCGGCCTCTACTTCGGCCACCCCGGCAGCCATTATTTCGGCGTCGGCAAGATCGACCGCGACCAGATCGAGGACTACGCCCGCCGCAAGGGCTGGGACATCGAGACCGCGGAACGCTGGCTGTCTCCTATCCTGAACTATGATCCGGGTGCCATCAAGCGCGACACGGCGGCCTGACAAAGGCCACGAACAATAGGGCGGCAACCACAAATTCATCTCGAGCCGCAAACCGTTTCAGGGCATTTAGACCTGCGAAACATTAGGCCACAGATTTATAGTCTAGTTTTCCAGATCGAACTTGAGTGATTCACTATCCTTGCTTTTGAGCGATAAGTTGAGGACGGCGCAGATTTGATCTGACGGATTTCGAGCAGCCTGACCCAGCCCTTGCTTCCGAACAAGCCGCGCAGGGTGCGAACTGCATCATCTGGAAATGACCGGCGCGCCGTGGGCGGACATCCCGGATTACTATGGGCCGCACGACGTTCGTAAATCACTTCAATCGCGAACGTATCATCGACTTCTGGCTGCCGTTTCAATAGCTCATGGCGGCGAAATCTAGGTGTTCGCCCGTCGTCCATCCGCGTGCATCAGCAAACCGCCAACGCCAAAAAGAAGACCGATCCGGTTGCATGGGTCGTTCGCACGGCAGCCTGACGACTAATATCCACGCCCTGGTCGGTGCTAACAGTCTACGGATCGCACTCAAGCTGATCCAAGGCCAAGTTCACGACGGATGCTCCGGCCCAAGTCATACTGGACACGTTAAGGGCCGGGCGACATCATTCACAGCATCCGCAAAAGAAAGGGCGGCAGATCGAAAGATCTGCCGCCCCAACTCAATAACCTTCTAGACTTTAGAAGGCGTAACGGAGACCAAAGCGGATGCTCCGCGGCGCTTGATAGGAACGCGCCATCCCGTAATAGGGCGAGCGCGCAGTCATTACGTTCCCCGAAGTACGGATCAGACCCTGCTCGACAACACGGGTGGCCGTGTCGCCATCGAACAGGTTGAACACGTCAACAGAGGCCGTGAGCTTGCCAGAAGGCGAATCCATCACGGTGTAGGCGATGTTCAGATCAACCTGATAGGTCCAGTCAGTTTCACCCTGCGAACCGCGCGGCGTTTGGATTGAAGCGTTATTCTCACCAAACGGGCAGTACCAACCCGACGGAGTTCCCACTTGAGGAGCGAGCGGGTCGACCGAGAGCGGCACACGTCCAATGCAGCCATATTTGCGACCGGATTGAGCCGTGAAGCTAGCACCGATGTTGAAACCATCAGCAGGCATCCAGTTACCATACGCCTTGAAAGTATGGGCATGGTGATTTGGCAGATAGCCATACGAGCCAAGCTGATTGGCGACGTGGTCGTAGTCTTGGGTCAGAGAGGTATCAGTTTGACCGATGTCAGACTTCACAGCGCCTTCATAGTTCCCCTTGGATTGAGCAAGAGTATAAGAACCCGCCAGGCCCCAAACACCATCAAACTCACGGCGGAAGGTGAACTCAAGCGCCTTGTAAGTGCGCTCAACCTCATCAAAGCCCAAGTCTTCTGCGGTCAGATTGATCGTCTGCGGATTATAGGCTGGGTTAGCGACGCCTGCTGCATCCGTACGCGTATCGCCTTCCAGATCGATGAAGACAGTTGCGCCATCACCCGGGTTGAACAAGACGTAGGGGAACAGAGAAGCGAAGTCGGCGTCACCCGGTCCCGATTGACCGCAGGCGGTGTTGGTCCGAACGCAGTAGCGAACGATCGCATCCCCGATAGCGGTGTCTTCAATCGCGCTTTCGAGATTCCGATAGATACCACGCACCCCAACCGACCAGTCAGCAAACCGACCATCGATGAAGCTGTGCTCATATCCCAGGATGAACTCGCGCTCATACATAGGCTTCAGGTCAGCTTCGGTGACCGCTCGCGGATCCGGTGCACCAGGAGGGCTCAGGTAATCCAGTTGGAGCAGCGACCCATATGTCGGATAGCCATTTGCATCGAGGACGACGTTGCCGGAACCATCACGTGTCGGCCCGGTGTAATAGGCGTCGGTATAGATTTCGCCGGAAGACGCGCGGATGGAGGTATTAGTAGCGATGGGGAGATAATAATCGCCTATTGAACCATAAACCCGGTCCACTTTATTGCCGAAGGGATCCCAGTTGAAACCAAGGCGAGGAGCCCATTGATCCTTCAGGTCGATGTAAGCTTCCCCATCGACATTGTTATAGGTGTACTGATCATTACGGACACCCAACTGAACGCTGAAGTTATCCGTGATGTCCCACGAGTCCTGAATGTAGAAAGCGGACTGTTCTGCGGTGAAAACACCATTATTGGCGAAGGTCACAATGTTGAGGCAGCCTTGCCCCGCCGCCGCAATCCCGGCGCACTGAGCAGCAGTCAGAACATTATAAAGCGCTCCGCCCGAATAAGCGCTCTCTGCGCTGCTCGTCAGATCTTCACGGTCATAGCCGACACGAACGTGATGATCCCCAAACAGATTGAAGTAGAAATCTGCATCAACACGATAGGTTTCACGAATGTCTTCGCCAGCATCCGAATAAAGAGGATCAGTAATGCCCGTCAGTCCTGCACCAGTCGTCGCGCTATAGGTACGAGTCTGGCTTTCCGTCGTTGATTCATCGTTCAGGAACGTCGCTTCGATACGATGGTTCGGGTTGATGACGAAGTCGAGCTTCAGGCCCCAACGAGGGTCATCATACGACGATATGGCCTGGCTATAGTTAGCGCCTGGCGTGATAGCTCCCGTGGCCTGATTATAGGCGAAAGCGCGTGAATAGGCACCCTCAGACTTCACATCACGTACGTTGTACGTACCGAAGAAGAAGAGATGGTCTTTAATGATCGGACCGCCCAGGAAGGCCGTGTAGTCGGCAACTTCGCTGTACGAGTACTGGTTGTAGACCTCTGTACCAGCAGAATTGTTGCCGCCTTGAGTGTACGACGTGCCACGCGAAGCACGAAGTTTATCGGGCGTATAGAAAACGCTTAAACCACCCGTGAACTCATTGGTACCCGAACGGGTCACGATGTTAACCACGCCGCCCGTGCCGCGACCGAATTCAGCCTGATAGCCACCCGTCTTGGTTTCAATCGTCTGGATGAACTCGAACGGTACTTCGCCGTAACCCAGGAAGCTGCGCTGGTCGGTGACGTTCAAGCCGTTGATATAGTAAACGCTTTCAGCGGCCGAGGTGCCCGACAGGGACACCAAGCCCTGATTACGACGCGAACTAGCGCCAATCGAAGCGTCTGGAGCGCTCGCGCCCGGTGTGAACAGAGTCACTGCGTTGATGCTGCGCCCAACCGGCACGCGCTCAGCGAGGTCTTGAACGCTGACGGTCAAGCCAGTGTCTGTAGCATTGAAGTCTTGAACGCGACGAGCGGTAACAACCACGTCGGACAATTCGGTAGCATCCGAAGAACCAGCCGCGCGCAGAGTAAAGGCATAGGACGCGCCACCGGGCGCAACCGTCGCGCGCTGCGTCGACGTATCATAGCCAGACTGACTGATAGTGATCTCGTAGTTGCCGATCGCAAGGGCGGGCATCCGGAACGAGCCGTTGGCGTCAGTCGTCGCCGTTCGCACGGTGCCTTGCGCGGAGGTAGCGGAAACCGCTGCACCCGCTATCGGAGCGCCAGAACCATCAGTGACGTTCCCGGTGAGCACGCCGCTGGTGTAGTCCTGCGCAACCGCTGCCGAGGGCGCTGCGAGCATGGTGGCTGAAACAGCCGTGAGCGCCATGAGCGCGGTGCCGCCGATCATCGTCGACTGCAATAAGCGCTGGCGAATAGTCCTAATGTTCAAAATCAATCCTCCTAGTAGCTGCGAACCATGCTGGAGCTTCGCCAATGCGGGTTAACAGCCACAGCTATCGAAAGCCCCCATGCTCACGACTAGGATATCGTAGCGACGTCATCGCCAGATCGCACTGAAATTACTTAGTAACAACATTTTCGGCTTCGTATTGTCGCATGATCGCCACAGTTATAGCTAAACTGCTGCAATTGCTGACATATTTTGGATATAGAATTATGAAATCCCTCAATCATGCCACATTTGTCGCCGGCCAGATCACCCACGACGACTTGAGCGCCGCCGCCGAGGCCAATGTGAAGGTCCTGGTGAATCACCGGACGCCCGGCGAGGAGCTCGGCCAGCCGTCGTCGGAGAACATAGTGGCGATGGCTGCGGACGCGGGCATGCGGTACCTCGAAATCCCTGTGGCCGGCATCCCCAGCCACGAGGCTGCGGTCCTTACTCTGGAAGCCATGGACAGCCTTGAGCCGGGCGAACGGATTCTGATGTTCTGTCGGTCCGGGATGCGTTCGACCGCCGCCTGGGCCATGGCGGAACGTCTTCGCGGCGCGGACGCTGATGATCTGCGCGCGCAGGCTCTGGCCGCCGGCTACGACCTCAGCCGCCTGCCGCTCTAAAACCAGAAAAGCCGCAGTTCGGATCACGGCGACGGCGTCTGATGCGTTACAAGCGTTGAAAGCTAGGTCGGGGCCGGTCCGACCGCTGCCGCTCGCCGAGGACGTTCGCCCGTGATCCCCTATGTCCGCCAGTTCGACTTCACCTATGGCCGTCGCGATCAGGTTTCGCCGCTGATCCAGCGGGTCATCGCCGACAATCCGGGGCCTTTCACCTTTACAGGCACCGGGACCTACATCGTCGGGCGCGACATGCCGGGCGCCCGCGTGGCGGTTATTGATCCCGGCCCCGAGGACGAGGCGCATCTGCACGCCCTGCTGCGGGCGCTGAAGGGGCGGACGGTCAGCCATATCCTGGTGACGCACACCCACCGCGACCACGCGCCGCTGTCGCGCGCCCTGGCCGAGGCGGTCGGCGGCGCCCCCATCCTGGCGGCGAAGCCGCACGGGCCGACGGTCCACGCCTCGGATCAGATGGACCAGGCCGCGATGGACGAGGATGACGACGCCGACTTCAAAGCCGACGTCATCCTGAGCGACGGCGACAGGACCGAGGGCGACGGCTGGACGCTGGAAGCCATGGCCACGCCGGGCCATGCGTCGAACCACATGGCTTTCGCCCTGCGCGAGGAGAACGCCCTGTTCAGCGGCGACCACGTTATGGGCTGGTCCACCACGGTCGTCGCCCCGCCTGACGGCGACATGACCGCCTATATGGACAGTCTGGACCGGGTGCTGGCGCGCGGCTTCTCGACCCTGTGGCCGACGCACGGCCCGGCCATCACCCAGGTCGCGCCCTTCCTGAAGGCTTATCGCCACCACCGGCTGGAGCGCGAGGCCCAGATCATGGCGCGTCTGGCGGCGGGCGACGAGACCATCGCCGAGATGGTCCCGGCCCTCTACGCCGCCGTCGATCCGCGCCTGTGGCCGGCGGCCAGCCTGTCAGTCCTGGCCCACCTGATCGCCCTGGTCGACAGGGGTCTTGTCGCCGCGACGCCGCAGCCGGTCCTTGAGGCGCGTTACCGCATCCTTTGACCCCGCGCCGCAGCTGGCGCGGACCGCGGCCCACTCGGAGGGCGTCAGGGCCGGAGCGCCAGCCTTTTCGTAGGCCCGCGCCCGTTGGGCCCGCCGGGCGGAGTCCGGGTGGGTCGAGACGAATTCGGCGGCGGTCGCCAGTCGCTTGTCCTCGCCCTCGCCGTGCATCCGCGCGAAGAAGGGCGCCATGCCCTGCGACGACATCCCTGCGGCGGTCAGCAGCGCCTGGCCTCGCTCATCCGCCTCCAGCTCCGCCTCGCGGCCATAGCGCAGGTCGGTCGCCTGCCCGGCCAAAAGCACCGCCTGCTGCCCTGCTCCCGTGCCGCCGCCGACCACGGCGTCCAGCAAGAGGCCGACGCCCAGGCTGCGCCAGACCGCCTGCATGACGTGGCGCTTCTCGATATGGGCGACTTCGTGGGCCACGACCGCAGCCAGTTCGTCCGGCGTCTCGGCCTCCCGGATCAGGTCGTCCGTGACAAGGACGGACCCGCCCGGCAGGGCGAAGGCATTGACGAAGGGGGCCTGAACCGCGCGCACGCGCACGTCGAACGACGTGTCGGACTGCATCGACAGCCGCGTGCCCAATTCGTCCAGCACGCCCTGCCCCGCCTCGCCCTCGCAGCGACGGAACATGGCGCCCATCTGGGCGTCGAAGCTGCGGCCCATGTCCTTTTCCATCTGGATGGGGGTCGCTCGCGCCAGCGGCCCGGCGAAGACCGGCACGCCCCAGAAGACAAAGGCCGTGACCGACAGGCCGGCCGCCGCCAAACCCGCCACCAGACGAAACTCTCTGACCCGACCGCGCTTCTCCACGGCGACCGCCGCCGATCCGCCCAGGGCGAGCCAGTCGGCCTCGGTCAGCACCAGACGCGCGTCAGGATCGGACGGATGCGACAGCCGGGCCTGATCGCCTTCGCGCACCACCTTCAGCCCGACTTGCGGCCAGAACCGAGCCTGGCCGCCCTCTGCGGCGAAGCGCAGGCCGTCGTCGATCCACGCGACCTCGACCGTCGAGGGGCGGGCGCTCAGCCCGTCGTGGAACCGCCCCTTCATGGTCAGATGGCCGAGAAGCCGAAGGCGTCGGCCAGGCCTTCACCCGACCCCGGCCCCCTGCCCGCCTGCCGCGCCAGATCCAGATGCGCCAGGCCCGCCGAGGTCAGCCGCGACACCATGAAATGGGCCGTGCGCGCCTGCACCCAGGGGGTCAGAAAGCCGAGCGACAGCAGCAGAGCCGCCATGTTCGACACCGTCAGCCACCACAGCGGCATCGCCTTGACGTCCAGATGGAAGCCAGCACCGTCCAGCGTCACGCCTGCGCTGATCGAACGCAACATGGCGGCGTGGAAGGGCGACCAGATCAGCAGGAAGAGCGGCGCCAGGACCAGCATCATTCCATAGATCCCCAGGGTGAAGCCCAGGCCGGGCGGCTGCCCTTCCGGCGCGTCCATCATGCCAAGGGCGGCGAAAAGGCCGACCATCCCGATAACGAAGACCAGATAGCCGACCAAGGTGCCGACCCAACCCAGGGCATACCAGCCGTAGACGCTGACCTTTTCCGCCCGCGCCATGCGGAAACGGATACGGCGGTCGCCAAAGCGAAGCTCGTCCCACAGTTTTTCCGCCAGCCCGCGCTGCGCCACGGGCCAGAACCAGCCCATCGTCAGCCCGCTGAGGAACAGAGCGCCAAGGTATTTGAAGCCGTAGCTTCGCGCCGAGCCGCCCAGTCGAAAACGCACCCCGCGCCAGGTCGTACGGCTGGCCATGTAGCGAAAGGCGGTGAAAAGACCGAAGCCCCAAAGCCAGAAGAGGCCAAAATAGAGGATCGGATAAAGGACCGCGATCATCGCCGGTCCGCCGAACTGGATCGCGAACACCGTCAGCAGCATCGGCAGACCCAGGGCCACCAGGGCCAGCAGGAAGCCGATGAACAGCTCCTTGCCTCGCCCGGTGTATTCAAAGGCGTCGCCGTTCAGCCGCACGCCCTGCCAGACCCGGCGCCGCACCTCGGTCTTTCCCCAGAAGCGGTAGAGGGTCAGGGTGACGATGTTCAGCAGACCGTTGCGCAGGCTCAGACCCAGGAAGCGCTTCGGCTGCAAGGTCGACTGGAAGCGCAGGACCTCCCCCGCCTCGAAATCCTGGGGATAGACCCCATGCAGCGGCCCCAGACCGTCATTGATCGGCCCGCCATCCAGCGTTGCGTCTGTCATCTAACCCCCCGGTTTTCCTGATCTTACCGGAGCGCGGACGAACAATGCAATCTCAGGATTGCGGCGTCAGCCCCATAACGACCGTGCGCGCCAGGCGGCAGGCCTCGTCGCCGACCTTGACGCCTTCACGCTGGGCCACGCGCACGTCGGTGCGGCCTGGGCGAATGCGGATGGCGGCGTCATAGGTGAGGCCGAACCAAAAGCCTTCCTGGGCCCCGTCTGCACGGAAGGGCGCCGCGCCGCGTACGGTGAAGCCCGCTGCGGACAGCGCCGCCGCCGCCGTTTCCGGCGCAACCTGACGGGGAACTGAAACCAGACCGGGACAGGCGACGGATGCGCCGCCGCTCCCTGCGACGCCCTGGCCGCCACGCATCGCCAGAACAGCCCGCGAGAAGGCCGGCGCCTCGGCGACGTCGCTGGTCACGTCGTTGTCGGCCGGAACCGCAAAGCGTCGCTCCTGAACCAGAAACAAAGCCACGGTCGCCCCCGCCACGACCAGCGACACCGCCGCATAAAGCCCCCCCCGCCGCATGTCCTTCAGCGCGATGATGACCGCGACCAGCGCCGCCGCCAGGCCTGCGAAGGCCAGGATGCGGCCGATCTTCAGCGTAAGAACGCCCAGGCCGAACTCGGCGCCCCACAGACCAAACCGGGTGCCGAAGACGGCGATCAGCACCAGAATCGGCGCCGCAAACGCCGCCAGCGTCAGCCAGCGCAAACGGATTTCGACCGTTCGCGCCTGGGATGGTTCAGCCATGCGGCCCTCCTGAAAGATCAGCCTGCGGTCGGCAGACGATAGTCCTTCATCTGCTCGCGCAGCAGCTTCTTGTCGATCTTGCCCGTGGCGCCCAGCGGAATGTCAGCCAGGAAGACCACGTCGTCGGGCATCCACCACTTGGCGATCTTGCCGACCAGGAAGTCGAGATGCTCCTGCTTGTCCTCGGCCTCGCCTTCCTTGAGCTTGATCAGCAGGACCGGGCGCTCGTCCCATTTCGGATGGGCCGAGCCGATAACCGCGGCCAGGGCGACCTTGGGATGGCCGACCGCCAGGTTCTCGATCTCGATGGAGCTGATCCACTCGCCCCCGGACTTGATGACGTCCTTGGCGCGGTCGGTGATCTGCATGAAGCCGTGATCGTCGATGGTCGAGACGTCGCCGGTGTCGAAGAAGCCTTCGTTGTCCAGGATCTCGCCGCCCTCATCGCGGAAATAGGCGCGGGCGATGGTCGGCCCCTTGATCATCAGACGGCCATAGGTCGAGCCGTCGTGCGGCATGTCCTGACCCGCGTAGTTCTTCAGCTTCAGCTCGACGCCCAGCGGCGGCGTGCCCTGCTTGACGCGCCACTTCAACTGCTCCTCGAACGGCAGGGCGGCCAGTTCCGGCGTCATGTTCGACAGGGTGCCGATGGGCGAGGTCTCGGTCATGCCCCAGCCTTGCAGCACCTCGACCCCGAACTCGTCGTGGAAGGCGCGGATCATGCTCTCCGGCACGGCGGCGCCGCCGATCAGCACGCGCTTGACCGTCGAGAGCTTCAGATTGTTCTCGCGCAGGTGGTTCAACAGCCCCTGCCAGACCGTCGGCACGGCGGCCGAGAAGGTGACGCCCTCGGTCTCCAGCAGTTCATAGATGGCCGGGCCGTCCATGCGCGCGCCCGGCATGACCAGCTTGGACCCCGCCGCCGGCCCGCCGAAGGCGATGCCCCAGGCGTTGGCGTGGAACATGGGCACCACCGGCAGGATCACTTCCTTGGGCGTGGCGCCCAGGACCGTCGACTGCAACCCCAGCAGGGTATGGATGAAGTTCGAGCGATGCGAATAGAGGACGCCCTTGGGGTTCCCCGTCGTGCCGGAGGTGTAGCAGAGGCCGCAGGCCGTGTTCTCCTCGAACCCGCCCCACTCCACGTCTTCCGACGACTGCTCCAGCACGGTCTCATAGCATTCGACCACCGGCAGCTTGGTCTGCGGCATGTGGTCGGCGTCGGTCATGATGACGACGCGCTCGACCGACGGACAATGCGGCAGGATGGCGTCCAGCAGCGGCACGAAAGTCAGGTCGACGAAGATGATCCGGTCGGCGGCGTGGTTGATAATATAGACCAGCTGTTCCGGGAAAAGGCGCGGGTTCAGCGTGTGGCACACCGCGCCGATGCCCATGATGCCGTACCAGGCCTCGATGTGGTCGGCGGTGTTCCAGGCCAGGGTGGCGATGCGGTCGCCGGGCTGCACGTTCCAGGCCTTCAGCGCATTCGACACCCGCTTGGCCCGCCCATGAATGGCGCCATAGGTGGTGCGCTCGATCGGCCCCTCGACGGATCGCGTCACGACCTCGCGGTTCGGGTGCCAGTTCTTGGCGTGATCGAGAATCTTGTCGACCGTCAGCGGCCAGTCCTGCATCAATCCCAGCATCGCATTCCCTCGTCTTGCGCCCTCTGTGCGTGGCGCTTTCAAGGGACGCTATCTATGTGATCGACGATAAGCAACGGCGCCGTTAGGGAAACAAAGCCGCATACTAAGAGGCCATATTTCGCGTAGGCCATCGCTAAACTCTCACTTCACGGCGGGTTGCCGCCGCCCATGCTGTTGGCCCGATGCTCCTCACCCTTGACGCAATGAGCATGAACAACCAATGCTATTTGAGGTCATGTGGGAGGAACTTTGGTGATCACATCGCGTCTTGTCGCTATTTGCGGCGCCCTATTGGTCTCATTAACGAGCGGCTCCTTATTGGTTCCCACCGCTCCAACGCACGCTCAGTCCAGAGAGGATCAGATCCGTGGTGACGCAGCGCGCAGACAACAAGTCGACAACTTGCTATGGGCAAACCGGCGTGAACGCGCCCAGCACGGCCTCAGCCCCGAGGATGTGGTGACGGCTGCACGAACTCAAATCGCGCTGACCGATACAGCCTGCGAAGTCACCGATGCAAAGTTCCTGGGCGAAACCCCAGACAAGACATCGTTATATGAAGTCGCCTGCGCCGATGGACCGGGCTATATAATTCAGTCCAAAACACCACCGTCAGTTACCGACTGCATCATTTTGGCTGCCTCTGCTCAGGCACTACGCGCACAAGATCCAACTGCAGAGGTAGGGTCGCAATGCGAGCTGCCTGGAAACACTGATATTCTAGGTGCAATTAAGAGCTATGCTCAACACGCTGACGTCGACTGCATCGTAGACCAAGGCAAAGTGCTGGGTGCGGACGGCGATACCGTAATCTACGAAGTCGGCTGTCAGGGGACCCAAGGCTTCTGGATACGCAAGACGGGCCCAGACTGGAGCAAGACAGCCTGCATTCAGGTCGTGGCCGAAAACGCTGCCTGCGAGTTTACAACGCCAGCGGAGATCGCGACCTCGGCGAAGGCCTTGCTCGCGGGAACGGATGCCGCAGCCTGTGATGTCACCCAGGCTCGCCTGATGGGCCAAAATCCGACCGGCATGTATTATGAGGTTAAATGCGCAACTGAAGGTGAAGGCTTCATCGCTCGGGTTCAAAATAGCGTCACGAACCGCGTCTATCCTTGCGCCACCGCCCAGCAAATCGGAGGGGGGTGCATCTTGACTCAGGCCCCAGCAACTCCTGCGCCTGAATCGGAATAGCAGGACCTCGCTTCGAACTCAGGGCCGCTGGAGCAATTCTGCGGCCCGTTAGTTTTAGGTCATCTCTTTTCCGAAATCGTGACGCAGGCTACATCTCCGGCGCAAACGCGAGGACACCTGATCAAGGGGGCCGGCGACGCACGGAGCCCCCCTCATGACCATCCTCATCGCCATCACCGGAGGTTCCGGCTCCGGCAAGAGCACCCTGGCCGAGGCCTTGGTCTCCTCCCTGCCCGCCGGGGTCGCGGTGCTGATGCGCGAGGACTCCTATTATCTGGACGCGGCCAGCGTGCCGGGCTTTGACGCCGAAACCCACGATTTCGACGACGTCGCCGCGCGCGACCATGATCTGCTGGTCGAGCACCTGTCAGAGTTGAAGGCCGGACGCCCCGTCGTCGCCCCTCTCTATTCCTTCCTTCACCACGGACGCGATCCGGGCGGCGAGCCGATCCCCGCCGCCGAGGTGGTGATCCTGGAAGGCACCCACGTCCTGTGCACCCCGGCGCTGACGGCCCTGTTCGACATCAAGGTCTTCGTCGACACTCCGGCCGACATCCGCTTCATCCGCCGCCTGCTGCGCGACCAGACCGAGCGCGGCCGCACCGCCGAATCCGTCATTCACCAGTATCTGCTGACGGTCCGCCCTGGCCACGAGCGGCTGACGGAACCCTCGCGCACCCATGCCGACTTCATCGTCGCCGACGCCACAGCGGCGGTGCGGCTGGAAGATCCGCAGGCGGTCATTCGGCTGGCCGCGCCGGTTCTGGCTCACCCCCTGCTAGAATCTTGGCATCGTTGATGATTTGCATTTGCAGACCGTCGTTACTTGTTGCAATCAAGGCAATATAAAGGCACGTTAGCCATACTCTTTCCGGGTATGCACCGATGACCACGCCGGTCCACGACTTCGACGACCCTCGACGCGCCGCCATCGTGCGACAAGCGAGACTGCATTTCATCTCAGAGGGCTACGCTGGCACCCGTATGGAGCCGATAGCCCGAGAGTCAGGGGTATCGACGGCCACCCTCTACGCCTTCTTCGACAGCAAGGCGGTCCTGTTCGAAGCGGTCATCGACAACGCCTCGGAAGACTTCGCCCGTCACATGGCGGCGGTGCATACGACCTCAGGCTCGCCGCGAGAGCGCCTGACAGAGTTCATCGGCGGCTATGCCGAGTTCATGAGCAACAGCTTCGTCCGCTCGGTGTTCCGGCTGGTTCTGGCTGAACGCCCGCGCTTCGAGGCCATCGCCATGCGCTTCTTCGAGCGTGGACGTAACGACTTCGGCGCCATCCTGATGGGCATGCTGACCGAAATGACCGAGGCAGGGCAGTTGAAGGTCGAAAAGCCGTCCTGGGCGGCTGGCCAACTGATGGGCATGATTGAGCACCCGGTCTTCTTCGTGCCCCTGGTGACGGGCGACGACGTCCTGGCCGAACGGACGCCGCGCGCCATCGCCGAGGACGCGGTCGAGACCTTCCTGGCCCGCTACGCCGTCTAGCGCCGACTACGGCCAGAGACGGGTGCGCTTCCAGGCGTCGCCGTCGCGCTCGAACCGAAGCCGGTCGTGCAGACGGAAGGCCCGGTCGCGCCAGAACTCGATCTGCTGCGGCACGACCCGCCAGCCCGTCCAGCGGTCGGGACGCGGCACGTCCTGCCCTTCAAAGCTCGCCGTCTTCTCGGCCACGCGCGTTTCCAGCATGGCCCGGCTGTCCAGCGGTCGCGACTGGTCCGACGCCCAGGCGCCGATGCGGCTCTCGCGCGCCCGGCTGGCGAAATAGGCGTCGGCCTCGGCCGCGCTGACCTGCTCCACGACGCCGCGCACCCGCACCTGACGGCGCAGGCTCTTCCAATGGAAGACCAGGGCCGCCGACGGCTGGGCCCACAACTGCTCGCCCTTGGCGCTCTCCTGATTGGAGAAGAAGGTGAAGCCGCGCGCATCCACATCCTTCAGCAGAACGATCCGCGCATCCGGCATCCCCTCGGCGTCGATGGTCGCCAAGGTCATGGCGTTGGCGTCGTTCGGCTCGGACGCCTTGGCCGCTTCCAGCCACTCGACAAACAGGCCAAAGGGCTCGGCGCGCTCGAACATGGTCTCGTCTGCATTGGCCGCCAGTTGCGCGGCATAGTCTTGAGCAGACGGGCTGGGCGGGATCACGGACTGGGTCATGGACGATTCTCTACACCCGCATTTCCCCTACGTCATCAGCCGTGGACTAGGGTGCGACACCAAGCTTCACCATAAACTGAATTTGCCGCTTCAATCGACAGGGTTAACCCCGTCTTGACCATATTGGTCCGAGGCTGGCGACCATGTACGCGGACGCTCTCACCCTCGAAAACGCCAAGTCGCTCTTGGGCCTGACCGGCCCGGTGGGCGCCGAGGGCCTGACGGCGGCGTTTCGCGCGGCGGTCAAGGCCGCCCGCCCCGATGCGCCCGGCGGCGACGCCGAGACCTTCCGCCGCGTCATCGCCGCCTACCGCCTGTTGCAGGCCCAGACCCTGGCCCTGCCCGCACCCGCCGGTCACGCGCGACCGAAGCCTTTCACGCCGCCGCCCCCGCCCGCGCCCCTGCTGGTCCTGACGCCGATGCAGGCGATCAGCGGCGGCTGCGTCCGCATGGTCGTCGGCGCCCGCACCCTGCTGGTTCACGCCCCGCCGGGCGTGCGGACCGGCGACAAGATCCGTCTGAAGGGCGGCGGCCCGAACGGCGCCGACGCCCTGCTGCCCGTGCTGATCCGCCCCGCCGACGGCCTATCGGTGCTCGGCGGCGACCTGTTCATGACTTGGGCCGTGCCGCAGCGGATGATGGACGACGGCGGCCGCATCGAGATCATGACCCACGCCGGGCTGCGTTCGTCCTGGCTGGTCCCCGACATGGTCGAGCCGGTGCGTCTGCGGCTGAAGGGCCTGGGCCTGCCCGCACGCGGAAACCGCCCGGCCGGCGACCTGTTCGTCAAGCTGGAGGCCTCGGCCGACCTGCCCTCGGCGGCCGAAGACCTGCTGCTTCGCTTCACGCGGGTCTGGACGCCACAGCGCATCGCGGCCTAAGCGGTAAGCCATGTCGCACAACACCTTCGGTCATCTGTTCCGCGTCACCACCTGGGGCGAAAGCCACGGCCCGGCCATCGGCTGCGTCGTCGACGGCTGCCCGCCGCTGATCCCGCTGACCGAGGCCGACATTCAGCCCCTGCTGGATCTGCGCAAGCCCGGCGGCAGCCGCTTCGTCACCCAGCGGCAGGAGGCCGATCAGGTCCGCATCCTGTCTGGCGTCTTCGACGACGGGAACGGCCCCGTCACCACCGGCACGCCGATCAGTCTGATGATCGAGAACACCGACCAGCGCTCCAAGGACTATGGCGAGATCGCCCGCGCCTTCCGCCCCGGTCACGCCGACTACGCCTATCAGGCCAAGTACGGCGTGCGCGACCATCGCGGCGGCGGACGCTCCTCAGCCCGCGAGACGGCCAGCCGCGTCGCGGCGGGCGCCGTGGCGCGTAAGGTGCTTTCCAGTGTTTTGGGCGACGCCATCCGTATCCGCGCCGGCGTGGTCCAGCTGGGCCCGCACCGCATCCCCGACGACGCCCTCGACTTCGACGCCGTCTACGACAACGCCCTGTTCGCCGCCTCAGCGGACGTGGTCCCGGCCTGGGAAGCCTATCTGGACGGCGTCCGCAAGGCGGGCTCGTCCATCGGCGCCGTCGTGGCGCTGGAGGTCACGGGCGTTCCCGCCGGCTGGGGCGCCCCCCTCTACGCCAAGCTGGACGCCGAACTGGCCTCGGGCCTGATGTCCATCAACGCGGTCAAGGGCGTCGAGATCGGTGCGGGCTTCGGCTCCGCCGAACTGTCGGGCGAGGACAATGCCGACGAAATGCGCATCGGCGACGACGGCCAGCCGGTCTTCCTGTCCAACAAGGCGGGCGGGGTTCTGGGCGGCATCTCCACCGGCCAGCCCATCACGGCGCGCGTGGCGTTCAAGCCCACCTCCTCCATCCTGACCCTGCGCCAGACCATCAACCGCGACGGCGCCGAGGTCGACCTGCGCACCAAGGGCCGCCACGACCCCTGCGTCGCCCTGCGCGGGGTCCCGGTCGTCGAGGCCATGGCCGCCATCGTCCTCGCCGACGCCATGCTGCGCCACCGGGCGCAGATGGGCTGAAACCCTCTCCTTCGTCATCCCGGCCGAAGCGCAGCGCAGAGCCGGGACCGCCCAAGACGCCGCCTTCAGCTTTTCCGGCGGTCCCGGATAGCGGCTCCGCCGCTTCCGGGATGACGAACCCCGCACGACACCCCTTTTCGCAACAGTTATTGTTACCTATATAGCTCCCGAACAGCGCGGCATAGGCTGCGCCACAGGGAGACCGCATCATGATCGACGTCAGACCTTTCAACACCCTCGGCGGCGCCAACCACGGCTGGCTGAACGCCAGGCACCACTTCTCGTTCGCCAACTACTATGATCCCAAGCGCATGGGCTGGGGCCGCTTGCGCGTCTGGAACGACGACGAGATCGCCGCCAAGTCGGGCTTTCCGCCCCACCCCCACGCCGACATGGAGATCATCACCTATGTCCGCACCGGCGCCATCACCCACGAGGACTCGATGGGCAACAAGGGCCGCACAGGCGCGGGCGACGTTCAGGTGATGAGCGCGGGCACGGGCGTCCGTCACTCCGAGTTCAACCTCGAGAACGAGACGACCACCCTGTTCCAGATCTGGATCGAGACGGACAAGCCGGGCGCCCAGCCGTCCTGGGGCCAACGGGAGTTCCCCAAGAACGACCGTTCCGGCCGCTTCACCGTCGTCGCCTCCGGCGATCCGGCGGACGAGGCCCTGTCGATCAACGCCGACGCCAGGATTCTGGCCGCGACGCTGAAGGCGGGCGAGAGCCTGACCTATGACCTGGCCGCCGGTCGCCGCGCCTATCTGGTCCCCGCCGTGGGCCGGGTGGACGTCAACGGCACGACGCTGAACGCCCGCGACGGCGCCGGCATCATCGACGAGCCGACGATCACCATCACGGCCAGCGAAGACGCCGAACTGGTCATGGTTGACAGCTTGTAACCACCCCTCCGTCATCCCGGAAACGGCGCAAGCCGTTATCCGGGACCCAGGCCGCGGCTCCTGTCGCTTTCCCGCCCCTTCAAGCCTCCACCGTCTGGGTCCCGGGTTCCGCTTCGCGGCCCCGGGATGACGGCAGGAGGATGCAGGCCATGATCTCGCCGTCAGCCTCTGTTCACTTCCTTCGCGCAGAATGGGCGCCTCGGGAGCTTCACATGACCAAACCCTTCGCGCGGGCGACCGCCCTTCTGGCTGTCGTCGGCGGTTCGCTGCTGCTGCAAGCCTGCGTCGTCGGCGCCGTCGCGGGAGCCGGCGCGGCCGTTGTCGGCGGCACGGTCAAGGCGACCGGGGCTGTGGTGGGCGCTGGCTTTGACGCCGTCACCACCTCGGACGAGGAAACCAAGGCCAAGCGCGAGCGCGAGCAGCGCGAATACGAACGCGAACAGCGCCGCTGCGAACAACGCCAGCGCCAAGGCAAGGACTGCTAAGGCCGCTCACACGCCAACTGGCCCTGTCGCGCCGCGCCCTTGTCGGCTTAGGGTAGCGCCTCCCTCCCCTGACGAGCCCACCATGCAAATCGCCATCCTGACCCTTGACGGCTTCAATGAGCTGGACAGCTTCATCGCGGCGGGCATCCTGAACAGGATGAAGCCGCAGGGCTGGGCGGCCCACATCACCTGCCCCACGCCCGAAGTCACCTCGATGGCCGGGGTGACGATCCAGCGCCAGAAGCCGCTGGACTTCCTGGCCGAGGCCGACGCCGTCCTGATCGGCAGCGGGATCAAGACCCGCGACTACGCCGCCGACCCCGCCTTCCTCTCGCGCCTGACGCTGGACCCATCACGCCAGTTGATCGGGGCTCAATGCTCGGGAACCCTGCTGCTGGCCAAGCTGGGGCTGATCGGCGACCTGCCCGCCTGCACCGACCTGACCACCAAGCCCTGGGTCATCGAGGCCGGCGTCAATGTCGTGGACGCCCCCTTCGTCGCCCACGGCAATGTCGCCACGGCGGGCGGCTGCTTGGCCTCACAATACCTCGCCGCCTGGATGATCGCCCGCCTGGCCACCCCGCAGGACGCCGAAGACGCCATCCACTACGTCGCCCCCGTCGGCGAAAAGGCCGAATACGTCGCGCGCGCCATATCGGCGGTGACGCCGTTTCTGACGGATGAAAATACGCTGGCGGCTTAGGGCTGTTCTCGCCCCATAGGCGTCAAAAGGAACGTCCACTATGACTGGTTAGGGGGCCTGAGCGACCGCCCTTCAGAGCGGGTGGAGCAACAGGGGTGGCGGCAGTGGAAGGCGTTCTCGATCTTTGGGAACACTATCAGGTTTCGGCCTGTAGGGTGGACATACCCCCGGACGGTTGCCGCGACATCATCGTAAGTCTGCCATCGAGCGGCCCCCACTCCTGGACCCTGTTTGCTCTGGCCGACACCACCGAGCGCAAGGTTGTCGCGTCAAATACGACCCTGTTGGGAGCCAGGCTCAGGCCTGGCGCGATCCTGGACGCCAAGAATTTCCTTGGTCTTGCGCGGCAGAGCACATCTCCTCCCGACGACGTGCTCAAGCGTCTGGCGGAGTTCGTCCGGGTCGATAGCCATGTCGAGGAAGCTCTGACCCTGCTCGCCCAGTCAGAGATACGCATGGGACATTGCGCGCGGCAGGCGGGCGTGTCGGAGCGTTCTTTCCAGCGGCTTGTGATGGGGAGCACCGGCAGAAGCCCGGTCTTCTGGCGGCAATTGGCGCGCGCGCGACGTGCCGCAAAATCTCTTTTCAGTACGCACGACATGGCGACGGTCGCCTACGAGAACGGCTTCTCGGATCAGGCGCACTTAAGCCGTGAGATGCGTCGATGGTTTGGATGTGCGCCATCGAGCATCAGGCAGGATGCACAATTGAATGCGGCCCTGTCGCAGAGCGGCTACGCCTAGGGCGGACTGACAGGGCTGCAGATCTCGACCATGTAGCCATTGATGTCCGCGACATAGCTGACGGTTTGGCCCCAAGGCATCTCTTCAGGTGCGCTGATCGGACGGGCGCCATTTGTCACCGCTCTTTTAAAAGCGCCCTCCACGTCATCGGTCTCGAAGGCGATCTCGAACACAGGCGCATCCACCTCCGGGGTTCCGGTCCGCTTGCCCAGTTGATCCATGAGCTTGCGGGAACAGAAGGAAAGGCTCGTCGTCCCGGTGTCCAGTTCCGCGTAGTCACCCTCCCCATGGACCATGCGAAGGTCCAGGCCGAATGCCGATTTATAGAAGTCGACACTGGCCGCGACATCATCGACATAGAATATGGTGTACCGCAATTTCATCATGCATTTCCTCGACTACGGGAAATGCATACGGTCTATGCAGCAGCGGCGTCTTGAAGAAATGCGACAGGGTTTTGGCTCGCCGCCTGCGCCCACGTTAACGGCGCCCAGGTCCAAGATCCCTTTCCAACCCTAACGGACGGTCAGCGGTCCGCTTCTCGCCCTACCGCACCCCGATATACTTGTGCGTCTGGACGCTCAGCCGCCATTGCGGGTGGGTCAGGCAGTATTCGATGGCGGCGGCGGTGTTGGCGGCCTGGTCGGGGCCATCCATGGGTTGCAGCCAGAAACGCTCGAAATCGAGGCCCTCGAACCGCTCAGGCATGGCCAGGGCTTGCGGATAGACCAGCTTCAGCTCCTGCCCCCAGGTCTGGACCACGGGGGCGTCGGCCTTGGGGCTGATGCAGATCCAGTCGATCCCTTCGGGCGCAGCCAGGGTGCCGTTGCTCTCGATGGCGACCTCGAACCCGCGCGCGTGCAGGGCCTCGATCAGCGGCGCGTCCAGCTGCATCAGCGGCTCGCCGCCGGTGCAGACCACCAGTCTGGGATCGCCCTCGCGGCCCCGCCACATCCCGGCGACATGGTCGGCCATCAGGTCGGGGGTCTTGAACTTGCCGCCGCCGTCGCCGTTCACGCCGACAAAGTCTGTGTCGCAGAAGCTGCAGACGGCAGTCGCGCGATCCCGCTCCAGCCCGCTCCACAGGTTGCAGCCGGCAAAGCGCAGGAAGACGGCGGGCCGCCCGGCCTGACCGCCCTCGCCCTGCACCGTCAGGAAGACTTCCTTGGCCGAATAGGTCACGCGCGCGCCGCCCATTCGCCGTAGCCCGCCGCGCGCAGTTCGCAGGCCGGGCAGGCTCCACAGCCATAACCCCAAGCATGGCGGTGCGTCCGGTCGCCCAGGTAGCAGGTGTGGCTGGCCTCCACGATCATCTCCACCAGCGCCGCCCCGCCGATCCGTTCGGCCAGGGCCCAGGTCTCGGCCTTGGTCAGGAACATCAGCGGCGTCTCGATCGGCGACGGTTTGGCCAGGCCCAGGGTCAGGGCCTGGCTCATGGCCTGGATGGTGTCGTTGCGGCAGTCGGGATAGCCCGAGAAGTCGGTCTCGCACATGCCGCCGACCAGAACCTCCAGCCCCCGGCGATCCGCCAGCGCCGCCGCCGCGACCAGAAAGATCAGGTTGCGTCCCGGCACGAAGGTGTTGGGCAGGCCGCGCGCGTCGGCCTCGATGGCGCGATCCGTGGTCATGGCCGTCTCACCGATGGCCCCGAAGCCGGTCAGATCGACCACGTGATCCGGCCCCAGCCGGTCGGCCCATTGCGGCAGGACGTTCACCATTTCCGACCGCACGGTCTGGCGCGCCTGCATCTCGACCGCGTGGCGCTGGCCGTAGTCGAAGCCGATGGTCTCGACCCGGTCATACCGCTCCAGCGCCCAGGCCAGACAGGTGGCGCTGTCCTGCCCGCCCGAAAACAGGACAAGAGCAGAGGTTTCAGAAGCTTGCGACGTAACGCTCATGACGAACCTGCGGTCGGCCAAGGGCCGCGCGCATCCAAAAGGAACAGGGAAAGATCGGATCAGAGCTCCCCTATACGCCAGTCCGCGCCGGGCCGCAAAACACGACCGCAGACCCTTTTCATCAGTTTGAGCAAATTCCGTTCGTCCTTAACCCTTTCGCAAAGCGTTCTCATCAAGTGTAAAAATCCATATTGGAGTGCCGGCCGTATGCCGACGATCGAAGTGCTGACTGAGCGCGTAGAGCCGGTGACTGCGGTCACTATGGCGAGCGAGGTCTTTGCGCGCTTCGAGCGCGAGCCGGACACCCTGGTCATCCCGGTGGTCGACGGCGAACGCCCTCTGGGTCTGATCGAACGCAGCGACTTCCTGATGAAGCTGGCTGGACCGCTGGGCCAGAGCCTGTATAGCGCGCGCGAAATCACCCACGTGATGGACAATGAGCCCGCCGTGGTCGAGGCCGGGGTCCGCATCGACGCCTTTTCCGACATCATCCTGAAAAGCGGCCCCGGCGCCCTGATGCGCGGCTTCATCGTCACGCGGAACGGCGCCTATCGCGGCGTCGGGACGGCGGTGTCGCTGCTGCGCGCCGTCAACGCCATCCAGCGTCAGCAGAACCGCGATCTGGCCGAACAGGTGCGCGCGCTCAGCGACGCCGAGGTTCAGGCCGCTGCCGCCGCCCACGCCAAGAGCCAGTTCATGGGCTTGATGAGCCGCGAACTGCGCACGCCGATGAACGGGGTCCTCGCGGTGGCCGAGTTGCTGCGCCGCCAACCACTGAACGAGGCCGCTCTGGCCCATGTCCAGACGATCATCGACTCATCCGAAACCCTGCTCGAAACCCTGCAGGACGCCCTCGACCTGGCCCGCGCCCAGGCCGGCGAACTGGAGCTGAAACCGGCCCCGACGCCGCTGCGCGCCGTGATGGACCAGGTCCAGACCCTGTGGGCGCCCCGCGCCGCCCAGGACGGCGTCACCCTGATGGTCGGCTATGAAGGCGACACGGAACTGGCCGGCGTTCTGGACAGCGCGCGACTGAGCCAGGTGTTCAACAACCTGATCGGCCACGCCTTGAAATTCGCCCGTAACGGCATGGTGGAAGCCAGCCTGAAGGCCGTCGTCATCGGCGATCAGGTCCGTCTGGAGGCCCGCGTTCGCGACGACGGCCCCGGCGTCGACCCCGCCCGCATCGACCAGGTCTTCGACCATGGAGCCGGCCCCGACGGCGCGGGCCTGGGCCTGTCGATCAGCCGCCACCTGGTCGAGCAGATGGACGGCCGGATATGGGTCGAAAATAACATCGGTCGCGGCGCCACCTTCGCCTTCGATCTGTCCGCGCCGCGCGCCATCCTGGAACAGGAGGCGCCGTCCAATGTCTCCACCCTGAACGAACTGGACCTGCAGGCCCGCCCGCACGTCCTGATCGCGGACGACAACGCCACCAACCGCGTCGTGGCCCAGGCTCTGTGTGAAATGTTCGGCTGCACCTCGGAAACCGTCGAGGACGGTCAGGAAGCGCTGGAGGCTGTTCAGGTCCGCTCGTTCGATCTGATCCTGATGGACATCAAGATGCCGCGCCTGGACGGGGTTCAGGCGACGCAGGCCATTCGCGCCCTGCCCGGCGACAGCCGCAACATCCCCATCGTGGCCCTGACCGCCAACGCCGATCCCGAAGACGCCAGGCACTATCTGGCTGTCGGCATGGCCGCCGTCGTCGAAAAGCCGATCAAGCCGGAGCGGCTGCGCATGGCCATGAACGCCGCCCTCGCGTCCGAAGCGTCCAAAGGCGCGGACACCCCTGCCGCACGCAAGCGCCCCGCCGCCTGATCCGTCATTGCAAGACCTGATCGGCCCCGCGCGACTGGACAAGACCCCGGGCCACAGGCCACCAAGGCAGATGCTGTCGCGATCCGCACGACCGTAGACAGCCCAGCCAAAGGCGTCTCGATGACGGACCAGTTCCTGACCACCCTACTCCCTCAGCTCGCCTCCGGGGCGGCCCATACCCATGCCTTGGGCTTCCAATACGAGGGCCTCGACGGCGACCGTGTCCGCCTCCGCCTTCCCTATCGCCAGGATCTGGTCGGCGACCCCGAAACCGGCGTCCTGGCCGGCGGGCTGGTCACTACCCTTCTAGACCACGTCGGCGGCCTTGCGGTCTGGGTCGGGCTGAAGGCCTATCAGCCGATCGCCACCCTGGACCTGCGCGTCGACTATATGCGCGCCGCCATCCCAGGCCGGGACCTGATCGCCGAGGCGCGCTGCTATCGGCTGACGCGCAGCATCGGCTTCGTCCGCGCCTGGGCCTTCGAGGACGATCCCGCCGATCCCGTCGCCGCCGCCCAGTCCGCCTATGTCATCAGCGCAGAGGGCGATCACCGCGCCGGGGCCAACCTGCGCGCCAAGACCCATGCCGGAGACGCCGCATGACCGCCCCCCTGCTGGACAGCCTGCCCTACGCCCGCTTCCTCGGCCTGAAGACGCAGTTGAACGGAGATGAACTGACCGTGGTCATGCCCTTCGCCGACCATCTGATCGGCAACCCCATGCTGCCCGCTCTGCACGGCGGATCGACCGCCGCCCTGCTGGAGATGACGGCGGTGGCCCAGGTGTCGCTGAGCTATCCGCGCCTGCGTCTGCCCCGCCCGATCAATGTCACCGTGGCCTATCTGCGCTCGGGTCGGCCAAGCGACGTCTTCGCCCAGGCCCGCATCAACAAGGCGGGTCGGCGCGTCGCCCACGTGACCGCCGAAGCCTGGCAGCAGGGACGCGACCAGCCCATCGCCGCATTGACCGCCCACTTCCTGCTCAGCGGCGACGAAGGCGACGAGACCTAGGGTAGCAGATTGCGCAGCCAAAGGTTGAAATATAACCTTTGGTAAACAAAACCCTACCAAACACCCTTAATACGCGTTAAGAAATGAACGTGTTTCTTTATTGAGGGGTAAAGTCATGGACCGCACAGAAGTCATCGCCGGCGTCGCCGGCGATCTTTACGCCACCGAAAAAGCGGTGGATGACGCCATCACCCACGCCACCACCCTGGTTCAGTCGATGATCGGCGCCCGCGCCGCCCTGTCGATCTCGCCGGTGTCGGGCGCGGCCTCGCAGGCCAAGGCCATCGAAGCCATCATGGCGCTCAGCACCGCCCGCGACGCCGTCGTCGCCTGCCACGCCGAACTGCAAAAAGATCATCGCCGCCTCGGCTACGGCACCTATGCCGTGGGCCCGCTGAACAAGCCCGACCAATGGGACAACCGCCCGATGACTCACAAGGGCGACCACCTGCGCGTCGCGTGAAATTCCCGTAACCTTTAGGATCGGCTCTCCGGTTCTGGATTAGACTAGGTTATGATCGCCCCCATTGTCATAAATGACAGTGGGGGCGCTTCTTGTTCGAAACTATGGCTGCCTATGTCGGCGCTGGCTTTATGGTCATGGTCGGCCTCTTTGCCCTGCTCAAGGGCGGCGAACCGGAACGCATCGGCGCCGGAGCCTATATGATAGGCTGGTTCGCGTCCCTGTTGCTTCAGACCTCGGGCAGCCCCTTCGGCGTGCAGTGGGGCGTTTTCGTCCTCGACGTCGTGATGCTGATCATCTTCAGCGCCATGGTCTGGAAGGCCCCCCGGTCCTGGCCGGTCTGGGCCTGCGCGCTGCAACTTCTGACCGTCACCAGCCACATCATGGTCATGATGAAACTCAGCCCCCCGATCTCGGCCTTCTACACCGTGGTCAACATGGCCGGTTACGGCATCATGCTGGCCATCGCGGTCGGCACCTTCTGGGCCTGGCAAGAGCGCCGCGCCATAGGCGCCGATATAGACTAGGTAGATATTCCTACTGCCTCGCGCTAAACTGCCGGCGTCGCCGCTTCGAGAACGCCCGTGCCCCTTTCCCACGCCAAGCTCTGGAAGGCCCTCGACGCCCTGGCGCAGCGCGAAGGCACGTCGCCCTCCGGTCTGGCGCGCCGCGCGGGCCTGGACGCGACCAGCTTCAATCGGTCAAAGCGCTTTGGCCCCGGCGAGCCGCCCCGACCGCGCTGGCCATCGACCGAAAGCCTGATGCAGGTTCTTGCTGCGACCGGGATTTCCCTCGGCGCCTTTGCGGCCTTGGCTGACGATGCGCCGCCCGAACCCAGAGCGATTCCCCTGCTCGGCATGGCCCAGGCCGGGGCTGACGGCTTCTTCGACGACGCCGGATTGCCTCTGGCCGAGGGCTGGGAGCAGACCGACCTGCCGCGCGTGAAGGACAGCCTGTTGAGTCTGCAGATCGCCGGCGATTCAATGACGCCCCTCTATCGCGAAGGCGACAAGGTCATCGTCGACCGCGAGGCGACCGAAGTGCGCAAGGGCGACCGCGTCGTGGTCCGCACCACCGGAGGCGAGACCCTGGCCAAGGAAATCGCCGCCCTGAACGCCCGCGAAGTGACCCTGGCTTCGATCAATCCCGCCTATCCGCCACGCGCGCTGCCCCGCCGCGACATCCTGTGGATGGCCCGAATCCTGTGGGTCAGTCAGTAAGGCGCCCAACGAAAAAGGGCCGCCCCACCGGGGCGGCCCTCATCAGATTCAGGCTTGAAAGCCCTTAGTTCTGCGCGACGTAGCGGGCGTTCACCCAGCCGCCGCCGGCGATCTGAACCCACTCACCCTGCGAGCCCACAGCGGTGAAGGGCTGGCCGGCGGACAGGCTGCCGGTCTGGCGATAGTTGGCGCCCGGACCCGTGCGGATGCGCAGGTTCGACGTGGCGCGGTACGAGTTGGCGGCGGCCTGGTTGGCCGAACGCGCGCGCTGCTGGTTGCAGCCGATATAGGAACCGGCGGCGGCGCCGGCGCCCGCGCCGACCACGGCGCCGAGGGCGCGCTCATTCTTGGACACCTGGCTGCCGGCCAGGCCGCCCAGCAGGGCGCCGATCGCGGCGCCCGCTTGCTGGCGACCGCCCGGGGCGTCGCAGTTGGTGACGCCGTTGGCTTGAGGCATGGCGCTGGCGGTCATCGGCACGGCGGCCGAACCCAGAGCGGCGAACATTGCGGTGGCGGCAAGGCCCGTTTTGAAGAACTTCGACATGTCTCTCTCCTGTCATCGACTATCGTGAGGAGGACAATGCGCCAGCGAAGCTGAAGGCTCCCCCGGCCTCACCGTTATATTCGGTTCATCTTTCTTGGGGCCTACCGCGCTTCGCGCTACTTGAGGCCATGATGCTGGGCCTACCGCCCTTCGGGCTACTTGAGGCCCGCTAACCCCGTCATCCCGGAAACGGCTAAACCGTTATCCGGGACCGCAGGAAGCACCGCCCTCAACGACGCTGCTTAGGCGACCAACTCGCCGTTCGCGCCCGCTTCGATCAGGGCGATGGTCTGGGGCAGACCATAGATGGCCGCGAACGACCCGAAGCGCGGCCCTTGCGAGGCGCCCAGCAGCACCTCGTACAGCGCCTGGAACCAAGCCCGCAGCGGCTCGAACTCATGCGCCTTGCCCACGGCATAGACCTCGCCCTGAATGATCTCGCCGTCGGTCGTATCGGCCGGCAGGGCCTTCAGACGTTCCGCCAGGTCCAGCAGCGCCGCCTTCTCCTTGTCGTCGGGCAGGCGATAGGTCTTCGAGGGCTTCACGAAGTCCTCGTAGTAGTTCAGCGCATAGCCCATCAGACGGTCCAGCACCGGCTCGTTCTCGGGCGTGGCGTCCGGCAGGTATTTGGCGAAATAGGCCCACAGCTGGTCCTTGCTGGAGGCGTTGGCCACGCCGACCAGGTTCAGCAGCAGGGCGAAGGACACCGGCGAGGCGCTCTCGGGCGGCTGGCCCGAATGGATGTGCCACACGGCGTTGTCGATCTGCTTGGCCGGTTCCTGCGTCTTGTACTGCTCGATGAAGGACAGATAGTCGTCCGTCGCGCGCGGAATGACGTTGAAATGCAGGCTCTTGGCCGACTTCGGCGACTGAAACATGTACCAGCTCAGGCTCTCGGGCGTGCCGTAGCGCAGCCACTCGTCCATCGTCAGGCCATTGCCCTTGGACTTGGAGATCTTCTTGCCTTCGACGTCGAGGAAGAGCTCGTAGTTGAAGCCTTCCGGCGGCGTGCCGCCCAGGGCGCGACAGATCTTGCCGCTCTCGCGCACGCTCTCGATCAGGTCCTTGCCCGACATCTCGTAATCGACGTCCAGCGCGGTCCAGCGCATGGCCCAGTCGGGCTTCCACTGCAGCTTCACATGGCCGCCGGTGACGGGGACCTCGGTGCGGCCGCCCGCCGGGTCGTCAAAGACAATGGTCCCGCGCTCGACGTTGCGCTCCAGCGTCGGCACCTGCAGCACATGGCCGGTGATCGGGCTGATCGGCAGGAAGGGCGAATAGGTGGCGCGACGCTCCTCGCCCAGGGTGGGCAGCATGATGCCCATGACCTTGTCGAAGCGTTCCAGCAGGGTCAGCAGGGTCGCGTCGAACCGGCCTGACCGATAGGTCTCGGTCGAGGACATGAACTCGTAGTCGAAGCCGAAGCTGTCGAGGAAGGCGCGCAGACGGGCGTTGTTGTGCGCGCCGAAGCTGTCGTGCGTGCCGAACGGATCGCGCACCTTGGTCAGCGGCAGGTGCAGGTCTTCGCGCAGCATCTCCGGGTTCGGCACGCCCTCCGGCACCTTGCGCAGACCGTCCATATCGTCGCTGAAGGCGATCAGGCGCGTGCGCCAGTGGTCGCCGGTCAGGGCGCGGAAGGCGTTGCGCACCATGGTCGTGCGCGCGACCTCGCCGAAGGTGCCCATGTGCGGCAGACCCGACGGACCGTAACCCGTCTCCAGGATCACCGGCGCGTTCAGCGCCTCAAAGGTCGCCAGAGCCTCATCCGCCTTGCCCGCGTCGATCAGCAGCTTGGCCGCATCGCGCTCCGCATCCGACAGCCGTTTCTTGAGCACGTGGGCCAGCAGGTTGCGCGCTTGCTCAAACGGCCACGAACGGGCCTCACGGGACAGGGTTTCAAGGTTCTGAAGCATCCACGGGCTTTGAAGGCTCCGCAGCATCACGTCAACTTTTGATCCCCCTGTCAGGCGGCTGGATCATCGGTTAGCAAGGGTGACATGAGCCCCGACTACCGCCTTGTCGCCCGCACGCCAGCTATCGACGACTATCGTCGCCTGAGGGCGATCTCGGGCCTGACCCCGCGCAGCGCCGAAGCCGCTGCGGTCGGCCTGCCCAACACCGTTTTCGCCGTGGTGATCGAAAATCTGGCGGGCGAAGCGGTCGGCATGGGCCGGGTGATCGGTGACGGGGGCCTGTTCTTCCAGATCGTCGACATCGCCGTCGATCCCGCCCATCAGGGCCGGGGTCTTGGCAAGGCCGTCATGGCGGCGCTGGTCGAGCACCTGCGCGCCACCGTCCCGGCCGAGGCCTACATCAGCCTGATCGCGGACGGCGAGGCCCACCGCCTCTATGCTCAGTACGGCTTCCAGCCCACGGCGCCCGCCTCCATCGGCATGGCCCTGTTCCTGCGCCCGGACGCCGCCTAGAGCCGCGCCGAGGCGTCCTTGGGGAGTTGCATCAGGTTCTCGAAGGTCATGACCAGGTCGCCGTCCTGGTTGCGGACCCAGGTCTTGGTCTTGACCGTACCCCGGTCGGGGCGGCTCTGCGACGGGGTGACGGCCAGGATCTCGCGTCGCGCCGTCAGCGTGTCGCCGGGACGCACCGGGCGCAGCCAGCGCAGATCGTCGATGCTGAGGCCCAGCATCGGCGTGGCGCCGAAATAGGCGGCGTCGACATATTCCCGCATCACCCGCGAGGCGACGTGCCAGCCGCTGGCGATCAGGCCGCCGAACCGGCCCTGGGCGGCGGCGGCGCGATCAATGTGCATGGGCTGGGGGTCGAACTGCTCGGCGAAGGCGATGATCTCGCCCTCAGTGATGGTGAAGGGCGCGCCTTCCCAGCTTTCGCCGACCGTCAGGTCGTCCAGATAGCGATCGGCCATGTCGTCTTCCTCATGCGAACTGAGGCTCAGATAGACGCTTCATGCCGCGTGGCCAACCGCCGTGCGCCTTGACCCGGCGGCGCGGGCATGGCCTTTGCCCCACCTCATGCTGACCTCAGATTTCGACTTCGACCTGCCCGATGACTGCATCGCGCTGCGCCCCGCCGAGCCGCGCGATTCCGCGCGCCTGCTGGTGGTCAGGGACGGCGCGCTGGACGACCGGATCATCCGCGACCTGCCGGACTTCCTGCAACCGGGCGACGCCCTGGTGTTCAACGACACACGCGTCATCCCCGCGCGCCTGTCGGGCGTGCGTCAGCGGCCCAATCCCGTGGTCGGGGGGCCGGAAGGCGAGACCCTGACCGTCGAGGTCGAGGCCACCCTGCACCACCGCGACGCCCCCGACGTCTGGTCCGCCTTCATGAAGCCCGGCAAGCGCATCAAGCCGGGCGACCGCATCCGTTTTGGCCGTACCAACGACGCTGCTTGCGAACTGGGGCGTCTGGACGCCACCGTCGAAGCCAAGGACGAGGACGGCCTGATCACCCTGCGCTTCGACCTCGCCGGTCCTGCGCTGGACGACGCCATCCGCGACGTCGGGGTCATGCCCCTGCCCCCCTATATCGCGGCCAAGCGGCCGGAGGACGACCGCGACCGATCAGACTATCAGACGGTCTTTGCGACCTACGACGGCTCGGTCGCCGCCCCGACGGCGGGCCTGCACTTCACCCCCGCCCTGCTGGACGCCATCCGCGCACGCGGCGTCAGCACCCACGCCGTGACCCTGCACGTCGGCGCCGGCACCTTCCTGCCGGTCAAGGCCGACGACACCGCGGACCACAGGATGCACTCCGAGTGGGGCGAGGTCTCGCCCGAGACTGCCGCCGCCCTGAACGCCGTGCGCGCCGCCGGCGGGCACATCGTCTGCGTCGGCACCACCAGCTTACGCCTGCTGGAAAGCGCCACGACCGAGGCCGGCGTGGTCCAGCCCTTCCACGGCGACACGGCCATCTTCATCACCCCCGGCTACCGCTTCCGCGCCTGCGACGTGCTGATGACCAACTTCCACCTGCCGAAGTCGACCCTGTTCATGCTGGTCAGCGCCTTCGCCGGGCTGGAGACCATGCGCGCCGCCTATGCTCACGCCATCGACAGCGGCTATCGTTTCTATTCCTATGGCGACGGGAGCCTGCTGTTCAGGAAGGACGCATGACCGACGACCTGCCCGATGATTTCGCCGCCTCGCTCGACATCCTCGCCTCGGCGGCGGGCGAGATGCAGGACCCGTGGTGGATCTTCGGCGGCGCGGCCATGGTGCTGTGGGGCCTGCGCGACTGGCGCGCGCCCGACATCGACGTCCTGTGCAGCCCGCGCGACGCGCGTCGTCTGATCGAGGCCCTGCACGGCGAAGTCACGCCTGATCCGGGCGAGGGCCTGTTCCGTTCACAGGTCTTCGGCCAGATCCTGACCACGCCGGTGCCGCTGGACGTCATGGCCAACATGGACGTGCGCGCCGGCGGCGACTGGGTTCCCGTGACCTTCTCGACGCGCGTGCCGATCGTGCTGGAGGACTTCACCGTCTTCACCCCCTCGATCAACGAGCAGATCGAGACCTGCCGCCTGTTCGGCCGCCCCAAGGACCTGCTGCGGGCCGAAATGCTGGAAGGCCTGCGGGGCTGAGGCCGCACTTCATCCTCCCCCGTTCGCGGGGGAGGGGGACCGCGTAGCGGTGGAGGGGGCGGCTGCACGCACCTTCGGCCCCGCGATACATGACCAAAGCCAGAATTTTTAGCCGCAACGCTGGTTCCGCCCCCTCCACCATGCTCCGCATGGTCCCCCTCCCCCGCTTAGCAAGGGAGGATCGCATCCAAGCCTGATGACAGGCGCGCCGTTCCGTGGTTGAGCACTCACAAATTCCGGCGCGCCGGGATGAGCGGAGTTCACTGTTGCCCTTTCCCTTCCAGATCAACGCCACCGAAGGCCGCGCCCGCACCGGGGTGCTGAAGACCCCGCGCGGCGACATCCGCACCCCCGCCTTCATGCCGGTCGGCACCGCCGCCACGGTCAAGGCGATGACGGTGGATCAGGTCAAGCAGACCGGCGCCGACATCCTGCTGGGCAATACCTATCACCTGATGCTGCGCCCCGGCCCGGAGCGGATGGAACGCCTCGGCGGCCTGCACAACTTCATGCGCTGGGACAAGCCGATCCTGACCGACTCGGGCGGCTTCCAGGTCATGAGCCTGTCGGGCATTTCCAAGCTGACCGAGGAGGCCGTGACCTTCTCCAGCCACATCGACGGGTCCAAGCACGTCCTGACGCCGGAACGCTCGATCCAGATTCAGGCCGACCGCCTCGGCTCCGACATCGTCATGCAACTGGACGAGTGCGTCGCCTGGCCCGCCGAGGAAAAGCGCGCCCGTCAGGGCATGGAGCTGTCGGCCCGCTGGGCGCAACGCTCCAAGAACGCCTTCGGCACGCGCGACACTCAGGCCCTGTTCGGCATCCAGCAAGGCTCGACCTATGAGAACCTGCGCCGGGAATCCTCGGAACGGCTGCAAGAGATCGGCTTCGACGGCTACGCCATCGGCGGTCTGGCCGTCGGCGAAGGCCATGAAGCCATGTGCGAGGTCCTGGACTACGCCCCCGAGTTCCTGCCCAAGGATCGCCCCCGCTATCTGATGGGCGTGGGCAAGCCGATCGACTTGGTCGAGGCGGTCTATCGCGGCGTCGACATGTTCGACTGCGTCCTGCCGACGCGGGCCGGGCGTCACGGTCAGGCCTGGACCTGGGACGGGCCCATCAACATCAAGAACGCCCGCTTCGCCGAGGATCAGGACCCGCTGGATATGGGCGTGCCCTGCCCTGCGTCGAACGACTATTCAAAGGCTTACCTGCACCACCTCATCCGGGCCGACGAAATCCTCGGAAAGATCCTGCTGAGCTGGCACAACATCGCCTTCTTCCAGGCCCTGACGGCAGCCATGCGCGAGGCGATCAGCGAAGGTCGGTTTGAACAGTTCCGGCGCGACTTCCGCGCCCGGCACGTCAAGGCCTAGTTGCGGCCCCTGCGCGGCACGAACCCTGCCGGCGCCGCCGGCGGGGCGCAGTTGCGCTGCATCCCTACGCCCTTCAGGAAGGCGCGACGGCGCAGCCCCGCCTGAATGGCCGACTGCACATGCTTGCTGTGGGCGTCCGCGCCGGTCAGGCGCCGCACCCAGCTGCGCGCCGGGATGAAGTCCGTCACCGTATCCCGCACCGCGTCGAGCGCAGCCGCGGCGGCGGCGTCCGCCGCCCGCTCGCTCATATAGGAACCGTCCTGCGACGGCGGCGCATCCGTATCCGGCCCCAGGGCCTCGTCCAGCCGCGCGATCTCGGCGGCGATGGTGCGGCAGTGGTTCAGATTGCGCAGATCATAGGGATTGCTTTCCGCCTGTAGCAGAACCGTCGGGATTTCCTGACGCCGCAGGTTCAGATCATCCAGCGGCGCCGTGACGGCGTCACCCAGTCCCGCGCCGACCTGCTCCACCCCGCCGCGCGCCGAGGCGCCGGCGTTGCATCCAGCCAGGACAAGCGAAAGGGAGACGGCGGAAACGGCAAGGGCGATATGGCGCATCCGGCCTTAGACCACGCCCCGCGCCCATGGTGAAGACTCACGCCTCTATGGACCTCGGTGCGGTTCGGGCGGGTGTGGAGATTGCGCCATGGCCGGTCTCCCTGAAACTGCCTGAACAGAACCCAGCGGCGGCCAGCGGTCGTCCGCAGCCGGGCACAGCGTTTCAGAAAAAAGGGGAGATGGTACGCCCCCTCGGGCTCGAACCGAGGACCCTCTGATTAAAAGTCAGACGAAATATTGATTTCATTGGGTTTCAGGCCATTTCACGAGAATCCATTACTCACTGTTTTTATTAGATTTTCAAATTCAAATATCGTCAGGGGTGTTCAGGCTGCTTCTGCTTTCTGTGTCCCATATGTGTCCCAAATCGCTTTGGGACACAGACAAATCTGGCATACTCGTCGGATGCCCAAAGTCAGATTGACAGACAAGTTCGTCGCTTCGGTCGTCGCGCCGGCCAGGGCACGCATTGAGATCTATGATGAAAACCCGATTGGCGCGGGTCTCATGCTGAGAGTCAGCGAGACGGGGAGAAAAACCTGGGCGATCCGCTACCGGACGGAAGACGGCGACGAGCGCCGCTTCAGTCTGGGCCTCTACCCCGACCTTTCGCTCGCCGATGCCCGAAAACGCTGCGCTCAAGCTCGCCTTCAGGCCTTGGATGGGGTGGATCCCGCAGGAGAGAAGCGCCGCAAGAAGGTCGAGCGCCGCTCCCAAACCATCAAGACATTTCGGGACCTCAGCCTCGCCTATTTCGAGGCCACCGAGCGCGGCGAATGGAAGCCGCGCGGAAAGCGCAAGCGGGCGTCCACGATCGCTGGCGAGAAATGGCTTTGGACCAAGCACATAGAGCCGGCCCTGGGGTCGCTTCGCCTTGAGGACGTCACTCCAGCCGCGATCAAGACGCTCCTGCGCGCGCTGATCACAAAGGGCCAGGACACGAGCTCCAATCGAGTCCGCGCCCAGATCCGTCAGATGTTCAACTACGCGATCCTCGAGGCCGAAGCCGTAACCGCGAACCCTGTCGCAAGAGTGCCGGCCCTGGGTGACGAGTCCCCTCGTGAACGCGTATTGCGCGATGCGGAGATCGGCGCGATCTGGCGAGCCTTGGATGACCCCACTGCGCTGACGTGCGCGAAAAGCGCACGTCGCAAGAACCAGCGCGTCTACGTCAGCCGTCCGGTCGGCATTGCGATCAAGCTGCTGCTGCTCACCCTGCAACGCCGCCACGAGGTCGCATGCATGACCCGAGCGGAGGTCGACCTCGAACAGGCGGTCTGGACCATACCGGGATCGAGAACCAAGAACGGCCGACCTACGCTGGTGCCGCTGTCGCCGGGGGCCGTGGCGCTCATTCGGGAGGCCATGACCCTCGTCAACGAACCCACGCAGTTTATCTTCCCTGCCCGCTGGGACCGTGAGAAATCCCTGACGCCCGCCGCATTGAGCCGCGCCCTGCGCGATGTGAGAAGCGCTCTTTCGTTGCCCGCCCTGACCCCGCATGACCTGAGACGCACGGCGGCGACCAGCATGGCGAGCGAACGCCTGCGGATCTCACCTTTCGTCATCGGTCGAATCCTCAATCACACGAGCGAAAAGGGCGGAGCCGCCGCCGTCACCCTGTCGACCTACGCCCTCTATGATTTCATGGCGGAGAAGCGATCAGCGCTGGCAGCATGGAGCGTGTTAGTCGGTGAGATAGTGGCCAAGCAGCCTCTGAATGCACCAAGCTCTCCTGGCTGAGACTTCGAGATGTGACGCGCTCGCGCAAGCCCCTCCCCCAACGAGCAGCCTGACCCGACGCCTTCAGGAATGATCGACCCGCAACCTATCATGCCGGAGCGGCGGGCGGCGTCTCTCCAATCAGACCTGCAAGAAAGTCGGCGAAGGGGCCGATGTTCTGATCGACGCTCGCCTGTTCCAGCGCAGCCATATAGGCCTGACGCCGTTGAACCGGGATGACGGTCCACGGATAGCCGCCCGAGGCGAACATCAGGTTCATCAGAAACCGCCCCATCCGGCCGTTCCCGTCCAGATAGGGGTGAATATAGACGAAGATGAAATGACCCAGCACTACGCGCACGCTGGGCTCGGCCTCTTCATCGAGCAGTTCGAATAGCGTCCCCATGGCGTCTCTCACCGCATCAGGGTTCAGCGGCGTGTGGCGCGACCCGCGAATATAGACCGGCCCGTTGCGATAACCGGCGAGCGCGCCGGCAGGAATAAGCCCGGCCGTGACGCTCGGACCGAAGAGTTGGCGATACCAGCCTCTATGGTCCTCATCGGCGATGCGCCCGGCGTTCTGGCCCTCCAGCACCCGCGCGACGCTGGCTTTCACCGCCTGGAAGGCGTCATGGTAGCCCCTTGCCGCCAGAGCGTCGCGTTGCCGACGGTCTTCATCATTTGACTCGGGATTCCAGTCTCCGCGCCGCACCCGATCGATCAGGGCCGCATCGACCCGGTAGCCCTCGATCGAGAGCGAATGATAGGCGTCGGTGACGTAGAGGTCCTCCACCGCCTGGAGATAGTCCCTGGGGGCGACGGCTTGGTGGGCAGGCGCCGGAAAACGCGCGGGTATGTCGTCCCGCAAGGTTTGCCACATCAACCTGATCCGTCGGGAAGCCGGCGGCTCGTCACGGCGATAGACAAAGCCGGGCAATCGTCCGGCAAAGGGATCGGTCTCCCTGACATCATAGCCGGCGGCGCGCATGGTTTCGAGAATTTCGACGGCTTCGCCATCACGGCCGATATTTCGGCACGCGCCCGCGAGGCGACCGGCGATGACGGAATGCCCCCCGTTCAACAGCCTCTCAAGCACGGCGGAGAAATCGCGCTGGCCAGCCAGAACGGTCCTCATCTCCGTCGGATGGGTTGCGTAGACGCCGGGCCCAGCGGCGATGAGCGCCGCCTCCACCTTGTAGACCCGCAGGTTTCTCAGAACCGTCTGGTCCCGGTCCTGAGCCCCCGGCAAGCGGAGATCGTACACGCTTGAGCCGTGAATGAACTGCGTGACCTGACCGCGGCCACGTGGAGACCGGACCAGAAGCTGCTCAGGCACCCTCCACTGCTCTGCATGCAGCAGCAGGGATTGTTCCGGGGAAAGCGACCAGGCGTCTCCAAAGCGGTCTTCCAGATAGGCGCTGACGAAATCCCAGTAGGAGGCATACCAGGCGGTGGTTTCTCCAACAGTCTCGTCTGGACGAGCCGGAATGTACCAGCCGTTGATGACCGGGCGGATGAAACCCTGCCTGGTGAGACGTTCGCGCTGAACCCGCGTGAGATCCTGCGTGCGAATGACGGTTCGCCCCTGCTCCTGAAGCGCGTGCAGCGCCTCCAGGGCGTCAGCTAGCTTTTCCTGCGGCGTGGCCAAGGGGTCTGCGTCCTTCGTCCAAAACGTGCGCTTCGATCGCTGAATCAAGCTACGCGCTATTTTTCGCTTTTTATGCTGTATCAAATTTCGCTTTTAATGTCGTTTTATATTTCGCTTTTTTGGCTGCGTTAAATTTCGCTTTTCTTGTTGCGCCAAATTTCGCTTTTTATGTCATTAAAAATTCCAGGACGGTTTCGGTCCGATGCCCAAGACCAAAATCAACCCGTTGGGACGGCGTTCAAGAACGTAGATTGGCAAACCGTGGGGCCGCCCTGCTAGACCCGCGCTGTCGCGGGCTCTTCGAGATCGAAACGGTCGGCCCGGGCCAGGCGCCAGCTCTCGGAATAGAAGCTGCGGCCCTCTTCGCCAGTCAGGAGTTCGCCCGGGCGAAGGAAGACGTGAAGCTGTGAAAACAGCTTGATCTCGGTCTGGCTGATGCGACGCGCCAGATGGTGGGGGCGCAGGTCGCTGGGGTGGCGGATGCCCGCCGCCGCCAGCATTTCCGACAAGGCCTTCAGGGTGGTGCGGTGGAACTGGTGCACCCGCTCGGCCTTGTCCGGCACGACGAGGGCGCGCTGGCGCAGGGGGTCCTGGGTCGCAACCCCGGTGGGGCAGCGGTTGGTGCCGCAACTCAGAGACTGGACGCAGCCAAGGGCGAACATGAAGCCGCGCGCGGCATTGGCCCAGTCAGCGCCTATGGCCAGAACGCTGGCGATGTCGAAGGCGCTGGTGATCTTGCCGGCCGCGCCGATGCGGATCTGGTCGCGCAGGCCGGCGCCGACGAGCGTATTGTGGACGAACAGCAGACCCTCGCGCATCGGCGTGCCCAGATGGTCGGTGAACTCCACGGGCGCCGCGCCGGTGCCGCCCTCGCCGCCGTCGACGACGATGAAGTCGGGACGGATGCCCGTCGCCAGCATGGCCTTGACGATGCCCATGAACTCCCACGGCTGGCCGATGCACAGCTTGAAGCCCACCGGCTTGCCGCCCGACAGTTCACGCAAGCGAGCGATGAATTCCATCATCTGCAGCGGGGTCGAAAAGGCGCTGTGGCTTGCGGGAGAGACACAGTCCTGCCCCATGGGCACGCCGCGCGTGGCCGCGATCTCGGCGCTGACCTTTTGAGCGGGCAGTATCCCGCCGTGGCCCGGCTTGGCGCCCTGGCTCAGCTTGATTTCGATCATCTTGATCTGGGGGTTCGCCGCCTGGGCCGCGAACCTTTCGGGGTCGAAGGCCCCGGTCTCCGTGCGGCAGCCGAAATAGCCGCTGCCCAGCTCCCAGATGATGTCACCGCCGTTTTCGCGGTGATAGGGGCTATAGCCGCCCTCTCCCGTGTCATGGGCGAACCCGCCCATGGCCGCGCCCTTGTTCAGGGCGCGGATGGCGTTGGCGCTGAGCGAACCGAAGCTCATGGCCGAAATGTTGAAAACCGAGCCCAAGTAGGGCTGGGCGCACTGGTCGCCGCCGATCAGGATGCGGAAGGTGGCGGGGTCCGCAGCGGGCGCGGGCCGGATCGAATGGCCCATGAAGTCATAGCCGACGCTATAGACATCCATCTGGGTGCCGAACGATCGTTCCGAACCTTCCTTCTTGGCCCGGGCATAGACCAGCGAGCGCTGGTTGCGGGAAAAGGGCGCAGCCTCCTGATCGGCCTCAATCAGATACTGCCGGATTTCCGGTCGGACCATCTCGGCCAACCAGCGGACGTGGCCCAGGACCGGATAGTTGCGGCGGATCGAGTGTTGCGGCTGGATCAGGTCGACGACGCCCAGCAGGACCAGCGCGCCGGCGATCACGGGCACAAACCACAGCCACGGATAATACAGGGCCAACGCCACGCCGACGATGAGAACGAGGATGCAGAGGCCAAAGGCCGAATACTGATTTAACCGCATGTTGCTGAGGTCCCTGTCGCCAGCGACCCGAATGCTCGGCCGGGTCTCATAGTCCCGCAACTATGGCGGCTGGATTGCGCCGAGACCAGCGTCAGCTTCCCCGACGACGCCCGCACGGCGCGCCGTCGTCTGGCCTAGGTGGTGTGGACAAAGTGCCTGACCCACAAGCGGATTGAAGCGACGAGGA